>NZ_LGEK01000048.1 GCF_001636615.1 Mucilaginibacter sp. L294
CAGATGTGTATAAGAGACAGATAAGTAACGACGGTGTTTTTGCGCAAGTAAGTAATTTTCGCCGCCCTACCCCGGCCGTAAAAGCCAAAGTTACCCGTAACCCAAAACTACAGGCCGCCCGCGATAAGTTTATCGGCCAGCAGCTCTCACTTACTACGGATGAATCGCGTAAGTTTTGGCCATTATACCGCCAGTACCAGGAGGACCTTACGGCTATCAAGATCCTCAAACGCCAGAATAATTCCAGCTCATCAGCCAATGGCATGGAGCAGATAGATAAAGAACTGGAGTACGATAACCAGATGGTCGTAATCCGCAAGCACTATCGCGACGAGTTCCTGAAAGTATTGCCCCCCGAAAAGGTAAGCACCCTTTATAAAAGCGAGGTTGAATTTACCAACGAGCTGATCAAAACGTTCAGCGAACGCAGTATTCGCGCGGGGAATTAAATTCATTTAGTGATTTTGAGAATTAGTGATTGATGCCTAAAGTGTCGCGCAGATTGCTGATTTTTGCATGATGGGTTTTCCCACTCACTAATTCACTCAATCACTAACTCACTAATTAAATGCTAACCCTTCGCCAGCTTTTCCTGAATAATAATGCCCAAACAACCCACTTCCCTTTATTGCTGGAATTTGAACGTGCGGAAGGCGTATATATTTATGACGAAGCGGGCAACGCTTATACCGACCTCATATCGGGCATTGGCGTAAGTAACCTGGGCCACAGCAACCCCAAGGTTGTAAACGCGGTGAAAGA
Organism: Mucilaginibacter sp. L294; assembly: GCF_001636615.1. Lineage (GTDB taxonomy): Bacteria > Bacteroidota > Bacteroidia > Sphingobacteriales > Sphingobacteriaceae > Mucilaginibacter. The sequence goes on from NZ_LGEK01000048.1 coordinate 763, forward strand.
CCAGGTTGATAAATACATGCACCTGATGGTGTATGGCGAATACGTACAAACCCCGCAGGTGCGCTTTGCCGAAAAGCTGGTAAGCATCCTCCCAAAAACATTAAACTCCGTTTATTTCACCAACTCGGGCGCCGAGGCGGTTGAAGGGGCGCTAAAACTGGCTAAACGTTTTACAGGCAGGCAGCAGGTGGTTGCCTTTCATGGCTCGTACCATGGCAGTACCCACGGGGCTTTAAGCATTATGGGTAATGAGGAATACAAGCAGGCCTATCGCCCGCTGCTGCCCGGCATAAACTTTATCAGCCTGAATAACCTGCCCGATCTGGAACTGATCACCGAACAAACCGCCTGCGTAATTCTGGAAACCGTACAGGGCGAAGCTGGCATCCGTGTGCCCAATGCTGCATACATGCAGGCCCTGCGTAACCGTTGTACACAGGTTGGCGCATTGCTGATATTGGACGAGATACAGGCGGCATTTGGCCGTACCGGCAAACTTTTTGCTTTTGAGCATTTTGATATCGTGCCCGATATACTGCTGCTGGCCAAAGCACTTGGCGGCGGCATGCCTGTAGGCGCTTTTGTAGCTCAGGTGGATGTGATGTCGGCATTTAAAGAAAACCCTATCCTGGGGCATATTACCACGTTTGGCGGCCACCCGGTTTGCTGCGCGGCCGGCCTTGCAGCTTTAGAGGTATTGCTTGATGAAAACCTGATACCCGGTGTTACCGAAAAAGAAGCCATCATCCGTCAACACCTTGTACACCCTGCTATAAAGGAAATTCGCGGCAAAGGGCTGATGCTGGCCGTAGAGTTTGAAAGCTTTGAGCTGAACAAAAAAATAATTGACCGCTGTATAGCAAACCATATCATTACCGACTGGTTCCTGCATTGCAGCAATTCCATGCGCCTGGCCCCGCCGCTTACTATTACCAACACCCAATTAATGGAGGCTTGCCTAATAATTACAGAGGCTATTGAATTTGAAACCCGCGCTTTTGCTAATTTATCCTAATCCGAACCGGGCATAACGCTACGCCTTATGCTTGCTGCGCCTGATAAACCTTTTTATCCCCTCTGAATAAAGCATTTTTCGCCTTTGTTGGTGTTGTCACCAACAAACAACCATGCAAGTCAATCGCCGCTGTAATGTTTAACAAAACCAAATTCATCAAATCCAGTTTCATAAAACCTCGCTGATGAATATCTATATTCCTCAGGGAATCTTGCCAACCTCCATTTATTTTGTAACGGATTGTTATGAATATAATCCAGCTTTTGCATAAACACTTCAGGGTTCCACAGATCAATACTTAAAGCATTTCTTTCCCAAAATTGATATTGTCTGTCTTTAGCATTAGATATAAACAATGAAAGTCTATCATCATTTGTATCTATTAACTTGAATTTCATTTGTTGCGCAGTAAACTTTAAGAATCGCATCTGAATCAGGTCTTGTTTATATCCATCTTGTATCTGCCATATCAAATGAATATGATTTGGCATTATTACAAATCCATAAACTACAATGCTTTTTTCTGAAGATAAGAAATGAAGGCTTTTTATAACGATGTCTTTAAATGCATCTTCTTTTAAAAGCGTTTTCCATTCTAAAATAGTAGCAGTAAAAAACTGTGGATGATGGTCGAAGTTGATAATGGCCATAGAGTGCTAATATCGAGCTTGTTTATTACTTGTCCAATGGTTGTTGGTGACAACACCAACAACGGCGAAAAAGCATCTATTCGCCGATAGGTATGTAGGCGATTGCACAGTTCGCGAATAGATCCTTCGCTATCGCTCAGGATGACAAAAACAAACCGGGGTATGAGACCATGCCTTATGCTTGCTGCGCCTGGTAAACCTTTTTACCCCCTCTGAATAAAGCATTTACAGGTGTGTTCCGGGCAACAACCTCGGCCGAAGATGCGGCACTTAACAAAATAAAATCGGCTTTGTCGCCAACTTTTGGCCATTGCATTTTCCCATCATCATCCAGCGGGGTTAAACCTCTCGTAGCAATTTTAAGGCATCTGGATAAACTGTACTCATCGCTTTTGCCATACATCTCGGCCATACGGTTTGCTTTTTGTATCATGCTGCCGGTTCCAAATGGTTGCCAATGGTCTATAACACAATCGGTACCTGTCATTACATTTACACCCGCTTTTATCAATTGTGGTATGGGCATATAAATTTTACCAATAGGTATGGTAGATACGACCCCTATTTTGGCGTTCGCTAATTTTTCTATAATCGCTGTTAAATCATCCCCCTGTAAAGTGCTTAATGCAAAACAGTGGCTTATAAACGTTTTACCCATTAAAGCCGGGTTTTCGTTTACTTTAGCAATTAAATATTTAATGGTTTCCACACCGGATGGGCCCATTTCATGCAGGTGTATATCAATACCTTTGTTATAATCTAAAGCGGTTTGCACGGTAAAATCAATGGTGCGCTCTATACTCCCATCAATACTAAAAGGGTCAACACCGCCAATAAAATCAATATCCATTTGCGCGGCTTCTTTAAGCAGTTGGTCTGATTTTGTATAGTAAACCCCATGTTGTGGGAATGCTACAATTTCTACCCCGAAGCTGCTTTTTTTATTTTCGATAGCTATTTGTAAATTTTTTAATGATTGCAGTTGCGAAGTGGGTTCGATATTAACATGGCTCCGCGCAAAATCTGATCCTTTTGATTGTAAAAGCTCAATCAGCTTTTCGGCGCGATAGGTGGACGTTTTTAACATCTCCGGTAAAATTTTCTGCTCTAAAGCAATCATATCCTTTACCGATTTTTGCCGCAAACTTTTTGCTTTCCAGGGGCCGCCATAATACGTTTTATCTAAATGGATGTGCATGTCTTTGGTTGACGGAAGCATTAAGTTCTCTTTTGCGTCAATTGCCTTATCCGTTCCACCTTGTTTGCTTATCTTTTTAAACACCCCATTTTCAATTTGTATGTTAAATAAAGCGGTTTGGGTTGCCGTAACTTCAAGATCATCTTTAACAAAACCCGTTTCTAATTTAACATTCTTTAAAAAAAAACTCTTTTGCTCTTCGCTTGCTTCAGTACCTGTTGCAAAAACCGAATTTGGTAAAATATTAGCCAAAACTCCTGTACCAATAGTCCCTAAAGCATGATGCACAAACGATTTCCTATTCATTCCATTCAAATTTATATGATACCAAATTTACAGATTTATTGTATTGCCTGTAACAGTTGGTTTAATGCTGAGGGTTATTACAGGGGTTTATTTGCGTAATATTTCCGGGTTAGCAACAATACCGCCCTGCCTGTTATTTAATTCTAATTAATAATTTAACTGTAAAAATAAAGTTACGGTAGGCATTATCTGTTTATTGGTATAGTTTATGCACAATGGTATGTATCTGTGTAAATACCCTCTCCCGGCCCCCTAATTACGGTTTTTGAGGTCATAGGTGCATACTTTTCGGGTCAATATTGAACTTTTATTAATTATAACATCTTCTATATCATATGAAAATCGCGTATATATCAACCTTTCCGCCCCGCGAATGCGGCATTGCAACTTTCAACTATAATTTAATGAATGCTATCAACGCAAACTTTCCTGAACGGAAGACCCCGCTTGATGGAGGATTTGTTGTAGCGCTTAACGATTCGGAGAACATACAGGAATATGAATACCCTGCTGAGGTTAAATACGTTATTCGCCAAAATCATCAAAAAGATTATATCCGCGCTGCTAACTATATCAATACCAGCAGTGCCGATGCCGTTATTTTAGAACACGAATTCGGTATTTACGGCGGCGAAAGCGGGATCTATATTTTACCGCTGATAAACCGTTTAGAGAAACCGCTGATATCTATACTGCATACTATATTAAAAGACCCAAGCTACGTACAGCGTATCATCATCCGCGAAATTGCAGAGCAATCGTCAAAAATTGTGGTGATGAGCAAACGCGCGGTCGAATTTCTGACCACCATTTACGATATCCCTGAAGATAAAATTCAGATCATTGAGCACGGTGTGCCAGACCTGGAAGCACCCGAGGTTAACCCGGTTAAAAATTTAAGTCAGTTTAAAAACCGTCGTGTACTTTTAACCTTTGGCCTGCTAAGCCGCAACAAAGGTTTAGAAACCGTTGTAAAAGCCCTGCCAAAAATTGTAGAAAAACACCCCGATGTGATGTACGTGGTGTTGGGTAATACCCACCCGGGCGTTATCAAAAACTCGGGCGAGGAATACCGCGACCACCTGAAAAGCCTGGCCGCACAGCTAAAAGTTTCGCAGCATCTATCGTTCATTAATAAATTTGTAGCCGAGGACGAGCTGATAGACTACCTTACCGCTGCGGAGGTTTATGTTACGCCGTACCTTAACGAGGCGCAAATTACCAGCGGTACCTTATCGTACGCCGTAGGTGCCGGCGCTGCCGTGGTATCCACCCCATACTGGCACGCTACCGAGTTGTTAGCAGATGGCCGCGGCCGTTTGTTCGATTTTAAAAATGCCGATGCATTAGCTGATACCGTTAATGAATTGTTAGACGACGAAAATGTACTGAACGAACTAAAAGAAAACGCTTACGAATATGGCCTCCACCTTCGCTGGCCTGCAACTGGTGCCGAGTTTATTAAGCTGGCCCAGGAAGCTGCAGCAACGCATGATTTTAGCGATAAAATATTAAAGAACAGCATTGTTGACCCCGAGATATTACCAAAATTTAGCCTGACGCACGTTTTGCGTTTAACAGATGATACCGGTATCGTTCAGCATGCTAAATATGGCATCCCCAATTTAAAAGAGGGTTATTGCCTTGACGATAACGCGCGCGCATTGATCATGGCCCTAATGGCTTACCAGCGAAGCGGGAGCAATGAAGCATTTAAACTATTGCCTATATACCTCAGTTACATCCACTACATGCAAACGGAGGATGGTAATTTCCGTAACTTCTTAAGTTTTAGCCGCCAGTACCTGGATGAAGTGGGCTCTGAAGATTCCTTCGGCCGTACCATTTGGGCATTAGGGCACTTAATTAGCTGCGCGGCAAGTAACTCCTACCGCGAATTCGCGATGGAGATCTTCCACAAATCGTACCCGCACTTTAAAGCTTTAAAACACATCAGGGGGCAGGCTAATACCATTATTGGTATTGCATTATACCTGCAGGCTTACCCTACCGATGAAGGTATGGTTGCCGAACTGGTGCGTTTAACCCAGCCTTTGATTGATGCTTACGAGAACACCCGATCTGACGATTGGGAATGGTTTGAAGAAAGCATGACCTATGATAACGCTATCCTTCCGCTGGCACTGTTACACTCTTGCGAGATAACCGGCAACCAGAAGGCTAAGGACATTGCGCTTAAAACAATGGCCTTTCTTGATAAGTTGACATTATCTAACGGGTACTTAAGCCCGGTTGGTAACGATGGCTGGTATTACCGTGGCGGTAAGTTCCCAACGTTCGATCAGCAGGCTATTGAAACGATGGCCATGGTGCTGATGCATTTCCAGGCGTACCAGATCTTCCGTAAGCCACAGTATATCGAAAAAATGTTCTTGAGCTATAAATGGTTCCTGGGCGAGAACACCCTGCGCGCGCCATTGTATGACCACGAAACCAAGGGCTGCTGCGATGGCTTGCTGCCAACGGGCATCAACCGTAACCAGGGCGCCGAAAGTACGCTGGCGTATCTCATATCGCACTTAACGGTGCTTAAAGCCTTTGAACTGGAATACGAATACAATAAAATGGAAACACAGGTTAAAGTCTGCTAATGAGAGCAGCCATATTAGCCCCCGTTGCCTGGCGCACACCGCCCAGGCACTACGGGCCGTGGGAGCAGGTTGCATCCAACATTGCCGAAGGCCTGATAAAGCTTGGCGTTGATGTTACCCTTTTTGCCACCGGCGATTCTATTACCGATGGCACCTTACAATCCATCTGCGCACAGGGTTACGAAGAAGACCGTTCGCAGGATGCCAAGGTGCTGGAATGCCTGCACATTAGTAACCTGATGGAACAGGCCGGTGATTTTGATATCATCCACAACAACTTTGATTTTTTGCCGCTAACGTATTCCGGGCTTATGGATACGCCGATGATAACCACCATACATGGGTTTTCGTCGCCGCGCATTATACCGGTTTATAAAAAGTACAATTCGCGCGGGCATTATGTATCCATCAGCAATGCCGACCGCAGCGCCGAACTGGAATACCTTGCCACCGTTTACAACGGACTGGATACCGCTGATTTTAAGTTTACCGAACAGCCGCAGGATTATTTGCTCTATTTCGGCCGGATCCATCACGATAAAGGCCCTTTGGAGGCGATTGAGATATCAAAAAAGGCGAATAAAAGGCTAATAATGGCGGGCATTATCCAGAATGAGAACTACTTTAAAGACAGGGTTGAACCACAGCTAAACGACCAGATAACATACATTGGCCCCGCCGGACCGGATAAGCGCAACGAGCTTTTGGGCAACGCCCTGGCCCTGCTGCACCCCATAAACTTTGCCGAACCATTTGGCATGAGCGTAGCCGAATCGATGCTTTGCGGCACCCCTGTTATCGCGTTCAACAAAGGCTCGATGCCCGAACTGATCCAGCATGAAAAAACAGGTTTTTTAGTAAATACGGTTGATGAAGCTGTGGATGTAATAGGCCAGCTTGGTTCCATAAACCGTGCCTATTGCCGCGAATGGGCCAATTCGCAATTCTCTAAAGAGAAAATGGCGGATGATTATTATAAGTTGTACCAGCAGCTATTGGGCGTTTAGACCTATTGTCATACTGAACCCACGCAATCGTTCGGCTCCAGCCGAGTGATGAATATTACACGGCCTCTGGCCGCAGTAGGGTAAAGTTGGCCGGAGGCCTAATAATAGTGGTCACTCGGCTCCAGCCGAGCGACTGCATTAAACTAATGGCCCAATTAGCAAAGCGCATTCTTAAATAACTCATAAATAACGCTTTATAAATTTTCAAATACACCAAAAACCCCAAATCGCTGATTATAAGCCAGATACAAGTGTTCACGGTGTTCACGGCAGTGAACGTGAACACTTGCAGTCATTAAAGACGTTTAGCGGCGTTTTAAATCGTTCTATTCCGTTTCTAAGCGCTACATACCGGCACCTAAAAAAGCGCTAATCTATTCCGTCTTCCTTAAATTTAGCCAATAACTCATCCAAATCAACTTCAGCAAATGAGGTTGATGAATCGGAGATACCGTAAGGGATAATCAATTTATTATTGTGGATCATTGACCCGCAGGAGTATAATACGTTTGGCACGTAACCCTCGCGTTCGTCGCTGTTTGGTACTAATAGAGGTTCTTTTAAGCGGCCTATTTCTACTGTTGGATCATCCAGTTTAAGCAAACTTGCACCCAGCACATATCGGCGCATCGGGCCAACACCATGGGTAATCACTATCCAGCCGTCCCGGGTTTCTATCGGCGATCCACAGTTACCTATCTGTACAAACTCCCAGGTAAATTTTGGTGTTTGCAGCAGGTCGGGTTTTTCCCAAATATTGATCTTATCCGAGTACATGATATAGTTATTGCACCCATCAATACGCGATATCATGGCATATTTACCGTTAATTTTACGCGGGAACAGCGCCAGGTTCTTATTCTGCGCACCGGCCCCATATAAAGGCATTATCTTAAAATTATAAAAATCGCTGGTTTGCAGTAGCTTAGGCATTATTAGCGAGCCATCATACGCGGTATAAGTAGCATAGTAAGCGTAGGTGCCGTCTTCGTTTACAAACTTAACAAAGCGGGCATCCTCAATACCCTTCCGTTCATACTCGGATATCGGGAATATCACCCTGTCGGAGATATCGGTATCCAGCGAGAAAACGATCTCATAGTAGGAATCGGCCAGCCAAAGCACTTTATCATATTCCAGACGCATCATATCATCTTCCTGCAGCTTTTGCGAATCGAGGATGATGCGGCGCAGGTTAGAGTATTCAAAATGATGGTCAAGCTTATCTTCCAGTTCATTTAGCACGCTGATGTTGATCTGGGTGATGGCAGCTTTCTCTAAAAAAAGCTTTTTATTATAAACCGCGTTGCGCACAATTTCGGCCTCATCAATATAACTACCTGCCGGTAAAACGGTTATCTGGTTATCCTTATCGATCATCGCCCTGCGGAAGGTGATAGAGCTGATGTGCCCCTCGCCCACTGCCCTAAAGCTGATGATAACACGTTTTTGCCCGTCCTCCATTTCGGTTTGGTCGGGGTCTTCAACAATTGAAGGGTTAAAGAAAGCCGCCGACTCGATAGAATATTCATGTGTAAAGTACGAACCGATAAGCAATTTGCGATACACGGTGAGCGTGTCAAAATCCACCCCCAATTCGGCAATAAGCGGCTTTAGCTTACTGCAATGGCGGTTAAGCACACGGGTTATATTACGGTGGCGTTTTGAATACTCCTGGAGCAAAGGCGATACAATACCGAAAGCGGTATCTTCTGAGATACCCATTACGCGCTGCAGAACTTCTTTTGCCCTGTCATTTCCGTTAAAGAAAAATCTTGCAATTACACGCTTCGGATCGGGATTTACTCTTATTGGTTTTCGTTCTACAGAAAGTCTCATACTAAATAGATGCGTTTATTCAATAACACCATGCCCGCTAAATTGATTTGCGCAATTTCACAAAGCTTAATATTATCTGTAAATATTACATTATATACGTAAAATACGTTGTTTTAAAATTTGATTTAATTAATAGTTGATGGTTTAAGCACAAATTTCAGACCGTGATACCCCGGCTGGTTTCAGATCATGCTGTTTCTTTTGATGAGGTAGGTTTTCAAGATCTCATTATACCCCTGCTCAATATCCGCATCCACTAACTGGATGTGGTGCTGGGCGCATTTCAGCTCCAACTGGTGCCGGTAATCTTTCAGGGCCGTTTGGTAGCTGTCGCGAATTTTGTTGGGATGAACGCGCACCTCTGCCCCGGTCTCTATATCTACAAAATGATGCGGGCGGTTATCAAAATTAAAGTCCTGCTCTTTTTGCTTGCTGGTAACGTTAAAAATGATCACCTCGTGCTTTTTGTACTTGAGGTGCTGGATGGCCGCGAAAAGCTGCTGCACTTTTTCGGGGTTGAGGCTATTCTCCAGCATATCGCTAAAGATGATCACCATCGACCGCTGATGGATCTCGCCAGCTATGTGGTGCAGTACCTGGGTTATGTTTGTAGATGTATTTTGCTTAGGGTTATCATACGCCTTCTCCAACTCCGCATACAAACGGAACAAGTGCGTTGATGTTGAACGTGCCGGGCTCATCCAATCCATCTTATCCGAAAAAAGGCAAAGCCCAAATGCATCCCGCTGCTTTTTAAACAGGTACATTAATGAGGCGATGGCATAAACCGAGAATTGCAGCTTATTAGCCCCTTCTGCCGGGAAATTCATGGATGACGAAGTATCAAGCAGTAAAAAGCAGCGCAGGTTGGTTTCTTCCTCAAACTGTTTTACAAAAAGCTTATCGGTACGGGCAAGCAGTTTCCAGTCGATATTTTTTACGGATTCGCCATTGTTGTACAGCCGGTGCTCGGCAAACTCAACAGAAAACCCATGAAAAGGGCTTTGGTGCAGGCCGGTTATAAAGCCTTCTACAACCTGCCGGGCAAGCAGTTCAAGATTGGCCAGTTGCCGTATATGCTGATCGTTACTAAGTATGGGCATAATGCAAGATATAAACTTTAACGTTTATGATACCCGCTTATTTTGAACAGTTAAAACCTTGTATAAATGGCCGCCTGTAAAACGTGGTTAATTACGTAAGTTTCGGTTTGTTTGATGTATTGGTTAAGGTAGCCAAACTCAACATCGGCTTTTTTATGCAGGCGATAACCCAGGGCTACGTAGGCGCGGTTCTGGTCGAAGAAGTGTTTATTAACTTTGTGGTTGTTCTGCACGTTGGCAAATACTTCGTTCTGCAAGCCCAGGAAAGCCCCTTTACTAAACGTTTCTGTTTTTTTAAGTGGTATAACCGCCCTTGCAAAGTATCGTAGGCGCTGCGAAAAGTAATGGTCGGTTCTGTTGGTGGTATTGCCCAGGAAACGTTGTTCCAGCCTGAAGCGGTGCTGCAGTGTACTGGTCTTCCCAATTTTTGTATTGATGATGAGTTGTTCCCAAATGCGGCTCTCCGGGCGGAAGGTTTCTGCGCCGCCTGCTGCCCTGCCATTAGTAGCAATATATGCATAACCCAGCGCACCCATTTTATTTTTATCGAAGTAATAATTTACGGATGGGCGCAGTAAAACATGTTGCAAATAATCATAATGATCGGCTGAACGGAACTGTGCATCAAACGACATCCCCCATTTATCAGAAAACTTTTGTGTATGGAACAACGCCGCCCAGCCCGAGAAGCGGTTCTCCTGCGCGAATAGTTTGCCAGAGGTTAGTATGGTGATGAGTAGAAGTAGGGTTAATGTTTTTTTCATAGGGGATGGTGGTATAATGCGAAGATAGAAAACTATGCTTATCTACAAAAAAGTTTGTCATCCTGAGCGATAGCGAAGGATCTATTAGCGAACTGTGCAATCGCATACATGCAGGTCGGCGAATAGATGCTTCACTACGTTCAGCATGACAAATTATATTACATTCCTAATCCTTAAACTTCACCAAATTCTTCCTGCCAATATCAAACGTTAGTCTGAAAGCTTCCTGGTTGCTGAAATGGCCTGGCGTATTGTGCAGGCTTAATACAAACTGCCCTTTTAAACCTTTTGCAATAAAGGGGGTGTAAATAATATCGAGCCTGTTGTAGGTTTTATACTGGTAATAAGCGTCACCAAAAGTAACATGATGGCCATCGCCTTTATAAAATTCATCGTTTAAAGCAAAGCGTTTATAGCTTGCATAAGCACTGGCCACAAAACCCTTTGGTTTTTGCCAGCCATCTATACCCCTGCTGCGTTCTAATGATAGCATACCGCCTGCTTCAAAACTTAACGAATCCAGGAAAGTTTTATGGCTTAAGTTTGCACCAAGCCTTATCTGCGCCGCGCCATTATCCTGTATATGATCATCAGGAATGGCTATCCCCGGGCCTGCATCATGCAGTAAAAAGAAATAATGTGACACATAAAAAGGCCCATCCAACGATGGCTGGTACTTACCCGAAAACCCGAACAGGAATTGCTCCCTATCCACATTGGTTTGGCGGCTTACCCAGTCTATCCAAACAGTTTCGGTAACATGGTCGCTTTTAAATCGCGTTAGCAAACCCTCTACATTGGGGCGGTAGTAACGCAGGGTATCGTTCAGCATAGCGCGCGGATAATCGGTAAGTAAGCCCTCGCGACTGAAAGCACCGGCATTAAACAACCAATTTTTACCTGTATAACTATAATAAGCAACGGGGTTAACGCGCAAAAAAAACGGGTTGCCACCAAACTCGTGCAAGGCATTGGCACCAAAAATAAAGTGGTTATTGCTGTCGATATTAAAGCCCACATCAGCCGTAATACGCACGCCCGAGTAGGTGCGCGACCGGGTTACAAACTCTTTGTACTCGCGGTTATCAAAAAAGCCCATCCCGTTTAAATGGAAATCGACGTTTTGCGCGCTTGCTGCGCCTGCTGTTAAAATGGTGGTTAATAGAAATAGGTAGATCTTTTTTATCATGCTGTATCGCGTTATTATTCAACTGTAAATTTAATGATGCCGCTATTTTTGCTCCCCACAAACGGTTCGGTACGCAGCGAGAAAAACAGATCGAACACACCTTTTTGTGCAGGCGCTGTTACCGTCATTTTGTAATGCGTGCTTTGCCCCTTTTGTAATGTTATTTTGTTAAAAGTGCTGTCGGCTGCTTGCACACTTATCGGCGTAACGTGTACAAAAAAGCAGGCCTCCAAACTTACCGGGTGCCTATACCCCAGGTTGGTAAAATTAACAGCAAAAGGGTAAGGGTTGGTTATCGTAAGGTCAAATTCGAATTTTTGCCCCGGTTTGGTCTTTATTTCAGTTTTACCGGTTTCAATAGCTACTTTTTGATAGGTGCGCGCATCATCTACCCAGCCCCCGTACCAGGTACCAGCATCACATTTAATACTATCAGTGGTGGTTCCCGGTATCTTGCTCTTTAATAAAAAGTAAACACGCTGATGCTGCAGGCTGTCTTCCATCGGCCATATATCAAACATGGTACGCCCGTAATAGCGCGAATCATAAGCGAAGCCCTTAATGCTGCGGGTATAGTAACTGTATTTTGACGGATTTTGAAAGCCCTCGTCCATCACAACAAAAGCATTGCCTGCCTTTTGATGCACCAGATCGGCCCATTCATGGAAACCAAAATAGCTTTTTAAAGCCTCAGCCTTTTTGATGAACGGCAAGCCAGCTATGAGAGAAAATCTTAATATTAATATGATAAAAATATTGGCAATGGCCAGGCTATAAAACCATTTGGCGTTAAAGTTTTTTTGTTGAAAGCTTATCAATGTAAGGCATACCAGCGGCACAAACGCAATCAGCGTATAGTGCGGCTGCACATTTACCTTCAGCGTGTTCATTAAAAAAAAGCCAAAGGTACCTACCACATTAAACAGTAGTCCGCGGGTAAATACATCAGTTATTTTCGTAGTAAAACTACGATAAAACAGGTACCAACTGATCAGCGCCCCGCCGAGCAACAGTTGCCCGGCTATAAAGGTAAGGCTGATGGAAAAATCATACCCAAAGGCCGACGACCGCTCAAACAACTGGTAATTAACCGCCGGGAAGCCCCGGTGCATCTGCCACAAAATATGGGGTATGTAAGCAACCAACCCGGTAATTATCGCGAGGTAAAAAGTTTTACGCGTAAACAGCTTTAGGTTTGATAACAGCGTAAACCCAACCAGCAGCACCCCATGGTATTTGCTGTAAAGCAGGCAGGCCACTACAATGCCGATAATGAATGCCGTTAGCCAGCTATCCTCATCAATATATTTTTGGTAGCAATAATAAAACACCACCGCGAAAATAAACAGCGGGGCATCTGGTGTGCTGGTAAAACCATACACGTGGAAAACCAATACGCCCGATACCAGCAGCATAAACCACCTGGCACTAACCTGGTATTTTTTGAGGATAAGCCAAAGCAGGTAAATAGCCAGGCTATTGCCCAGCACGGTTAACAACCGCAAGCCAAATTCGTTATGGAACAGCGTATCCCCTATTTTGATGAACAGCGCCACCATAGGCGGATGATAAAAGTACCCCCAATCCAGCTTTTGGGCAAACATCCAATAGTAAGCTTCATCAGCATGTAGCTCAAGGGTGCAGGCTTGCAGTGCGTTCAGTGTTGTCCAGCACAAAACAAAGTACCATATAGGTTTATTTGACTGGGTGGAACTATTTACTGTGGCTGCCTGCATCGGTGCAAAGGTAAAATAAAAAACGCCTTTAATAGTGGTGGCACACGTGGAGTTATTTGAATAAAACATGATAAACAATCCGCAGAAAAATTCAATATTTGATCTATGATAACCAATACCTTAACTACCCTTCGCGTTACCCGCTTGCATTTATTGCATTTAATAGAGAACCTGACAACCGAACAATTGAACAAAGTACCGGCAGGCTTTAACAACAATATTATATGGAATGTGGCGCACGTAATATCGGCCCAGCAAGGCGTTTGCTATACCCGTGCCAATGTGCCGTTTATTGTCGACGATAAATATTATACGCCATACCGCCCGGATACCAAACCGAACGGATTTATAGACAGTGCCGAGGTCGAGATCATTAAAGGTTTGCTGATTTCAACCATTGAACAACTGGAGACTGATTATAATAATCATGTATTTGACAATTACACCCCATGGGCAACCCGCTATGGCGTGCAGATAAATAACATTGAAGAAGCCATAAACTTTGTGCCGTTCCATGATGGGATGCATATTGGGTATGTAATGGCGTTGAGGAGGTTGGTTTAAGAAATTCAATTTATGCAATCGCTCGGCTCTTGCCGAGTGATGTATATTATAAGGCCTCCGGCCGCCACCATGCATACGGCGGCGAGGACGCCGCTAAATAGTCGTCACTCGGCTGGAGCCGAGCGACGGCGATCTTTATTAACCAAAAAAGCCCCCCGATGTATCGGGGGGCTTTCATACTTTATATAGGGATTATACGCCTAACAATAACCTTGTTGGGTCTTCCAATAGTTGTTTTACACGTACCAGGAAGCTTACCGATTCGCGGCCGTCAATGATGCGGTGATCGTATGACAGGGCCAGGTACATCATCGGGCGAATAACTACTTGTCCGTTTACGGCAACCGGGCGCTCAATAATGTTGTGCATACCCAATATAGCCGATTGCGGCGAGTTGATGATAGGTGTCGACATCATAGAACCAAACACACCACCGTTGGTGATAGTGAATGTACCGCCGGTCATTTCTTCGATGGTCAGTTTGCTTTCGCGGGCTTTGCCTGCAAGTACTACAATGGCTTTTTCTATTTCGGCAAGGCTCATGCTCTCCGCATTGCGGATAACCGGAACCACCAAACCTTTTGGCGCAGATACCGCGATAGAAATATCAGCAAAATTGCTGTAAACCACTTCTTCGCCTTCTATACGGGCGCCAACGGCAGGCCATTCTTTTAAAGCCTCGGTAACGGCTTTAGTAAAAAACGACATGAAGCCAAGGCCAACGCCGTGTTTCTCTTTAAATTTATCTTTGTATTTACCACGCAGTTCCATTATTGGCTGCATATCCACTTCGTTAAAAGTGGTTAGCATGGCGGTTTCGTTTTTAACAGCCACTAAACGCCTTGCAACCGTTTTGCGTAACGACGACATTTTTTCGCGACGATCGCTACGTGGGCCTTGCGGTGCGACCGGGGTTGCAGCTGCTGGAGCTGCAGCGGCTGGTTTAGCAGCAGGTGCATTTTGCGCGTTAAGAGCATCGCCTTTGGTAATGCGGCCATCAACACCGCTACCATTTACAGATGTGGTATCAATACCTTTTTCGGCTAATATTTTTGCAGCAGCAGGCGATGGTGTGCCCGATGCATACGTTGTTCCTTTTGATGGTGCAGCCTGCGGCGATTCGTTCACCTTATCGGCAACAGCCGGGGTAACCGGTATTGCGGCCGGTGCAGCAGCACCAGCGCCACCTTCAATGGTGCAAACTACCGCACCAATGGCAAGGGTATCGCCTTCTTTAGCTATAGTTTTTAAGGTACCGGCTTTTTCGGCGGTAAGCTCAAAAGTTGCTTTATCAGATTCCAGTTCGGCAATAGCTTCGTCCATTTCAACGGCATCGCCGTCTTTTTTGATCCAGCGCGAAAGGGTTACTTCTGTTATAGATTCACCTACCGGTGGTACTTTAATTTCTAATGTTGAACCCTGGGCTGGTGCCGCAGCGGGCGCGTTTTGAGGCGCTGCAGGGCTATCGGCTTTCGCCGGTTCATCTTTAGCGGCAACGGGTGCGGCAGGTGCTTTATCAGCAGCGGCAGCAGGTGCGCCGGCTTCGTCAATAGTTGCTACAACAGCGCCAATGGCTAATACATCGCCTTCGGCAGCTGCGGTTTTTAAAGTTCCGGCTTTTTCGGCAGTAAGCTCAAAAGTTGCCTTGTCTGATTCCAGCTCGGCTATCACTTCGTCCATTTCTACATGGTCACCATCCTTTTTTTTCCAGGCTGATAATGTTACTTCGGTAATGGATTCGCCTACCGGCGGAACTTTTATTTCTAAACTCATATTTTAGTAGTTGTAGTGTTTTTATTTAGGTGCGAGGAATTTAGTGCGATGTGCGGGATAGATTAACGCTTTAGCGCTCCCCGCTCCCACAACTGGCAACTTCTAATATCAATCTGCACCAGCATTCGCCATTTTCTCTGTCGTTTTTTTAATCGTTTCTTTAACCGCTTTGCCTGCTGGCGCTTCAAATGCCTTTGATACAATGTATAACTGCTGCGCCGCGTGTTGTTTGGCAAAACCGGTAGCGGTACTGCTGCCTTCTAAACGCGATATCACATTCAGGTTTAAATATTTATCGTTATGGAATTTTCGGCAAATGTATGGCCATGCGCCCATGTTCTCCGGTTCTTCCTGTACCCAGAAAAATTCGGTAGCTTTTTCGTACTTGGCTTTAACCTTCAATATCTGTTGTACCGGTGTTGGGTACAACTGCTCAACACGTACAATGGCTACATCCTTACGTTTATCAACCTGTTGTTTCTCTAACAAGTCGTAATAAACTTTACCGGTACAAAGCAGTACGCGTTTAACCTTTTTAGGGTCGGCGTAGTTATCGTCTATCAGTTCGTGGAACTTGCCGTCGGTAAAATCTGCCAGCGGCGATACGCAATTAGGGCTGCGCAATAAGCTCTTAGGTGTAAATATAATCAACGGTTTACGGAAACTGCGGTGCATCTGCCTCCTTAATATATGGAAGAAGTTGGCAGGCGTAGTACAATTAGCCACTTGTATGTTATCATCAGCGCAAAGCTCTAAAAAGCGCTCAACACGTGCCGATGAATGCTCGGGGCCCTGGCCTTCGTAACCATGCGGCAATAACATTACCAAACCGTTACCACGTTGCCATTTTGTTTCGGCACTGGCAATGTACTGGTCAACAATGATCTGCGCACCGTTAAAGAAATCGCCAAACTGCGCTTCCCAAATAGTTAAGGCATTAGGGTTAGCCAAAGCGTAACCATATTCAAAACCTAAAACACCATACTCGGATAACAGCGAGTTATAGATGCTCAGTTTTGCTTTAGTGTCGATAGTTTCCAACGGGGTGTATTCATCTTCCGAATCGGCCAGGGTAAGTACCGCGTGGCGATGCGAGAAAGTACCGCGTTTAACATCCTCACCGCTCAGCCTTACCGGGAAACCTTCTTTTAATAAAGTACCATAGGCAAGTAACTCGCCCATAGCCCAGTCAAAAACACCGGTTTTGTTAACCATGGTGTTACGGTCCTGGAATAGCTTTTCTATCTTTTTAAAGAATTGTTTATCCTTTGGTAATATGGTAAGTTTAGTACCTATCTCTTTTATTACTTCTTTGGTAACCGAGGTGTCAACCGCGCTGATCAGCTCGCTGTGGTTAGCCAAATGCAGTCCGCTCCAGGCGCCTTCAAACATCGGGATGGTATCGGTAAACCTGTCGGCAGCTTTTGCCTCATCCAGCATGCCCTGTAATTCGGCACGGAAATCTTTTTCGATAGTTTTTACATACTTATCGTCGATGGTTCCTTCGGCTATCAGTTTTTTGCTGTAGATCTGTAACGGGTTAGGGTGCGCCTCAATAGCTTTGTACAATACCGGCTGGGTGAATTTTGGCTCATCAGCCTCGTTATGGCCATAACGGCGGTAGCACAGTATATCGATAAATACATCCTCGTTAAATACCTGGCGGTATTCCATCGCCAGATTAACCACATATACCAATGCCTCAACATCATCACCATTTACGTGAAATACCGGCGAAAGCACAGTTTTAGCCACATCGGTACAATAGGTGCTTGAACGGGCATCTTTATAGTTGGTGGTAAAACCTATCTGGTTATTTATTACCAGGTGAATGGTACCACCTGTGCGGTAACCATCAAGTTTTTCCATCTGTAAAACCTCGTAAACAATTCCTTGCCCGGCTACAGATGCGTCACCATGTATCAATATAGGGGCGATCTTTGAATGATCGCCGTTGTGTTTAAAATCAATTTTTGAACGGGTGATCCCTTCAACAACAGGGTCAACCGCCTCTAAGTGCGATGGATTTGGACAAAGGCTCAGGTGAACTTTTTTGCCCTGTGATGTTTCTACATCGGTTGAGAAGCCCAGGTGGTATTTTACGTCGCCACCAAACGGAGATTCAGAATCAAAGTTTTTACCTTCAAACTCAGAGAACACCTCTTTATAGGTTTTCTCCATAATGTTGGTCAGTACATTTAAACGGCCACGATGCGCCATACCGATGATGAACTCCTCGATACCCAGGTCTGACCCTTTGATGATAACTGAATTTAGCGCGGGGATCAACGCCTCGGCACCTTCTAACGAGAAACGTTTCTGGCCCAGGAATTTTGTTCCCAAAAAGTTTTCAAAAACAACCGCTTCGTTCAGTTTGGCCAGCATCAGCTTTTTCTCATCAACTGTAAATGAAGGCGTATTGCGTTGCTTCTCCATCCTGTCCTCAAACCACTTTAGTTTTATAGGGTTGCGGATGTAGGTATATTCGGCACCAATGGCCTGGCAGTAAGTTTGTTCTAATAACTGGCGGATATCCCGCAGTTTAGCGGGGCCTAAGCCAACTTCAACACCGGCGTTAAATACGGTATCCATATCAGCTTCGCTTAAACCAAAAGTTTCCAGCTCTTTTCCCGGGAAATACTTGCGGCGCTCGCGCACGGGGTTTGTTTTTGTGAATAAATGGCCGCGGTTACGGTATCCACTTATCATGTTCATCACATTGATCTCTTTGATAAAATGATCAGGCGTAACGGAAGCTGCTGCTCCCGGTTCTGCGCTGTTATCCTTACCAAAATCAAAGCCCTCAAAAAACTTTTGCCAGCCGTAATCAACAGATTCGGGGTCTTGTTTATAAGCTTCGTAAAGTGTGTCAATGTAGGCTGCGTTTCCGCTATCTATATAATTTAGGCGATCCATGAGAAACCAATGTTGTAAAACGGTACAAAATTAAGCATTATACATTCAAATGCTGAAATAATATGCAATTACTTTTCTTTAATTTTTCTAAAAAAAACTAACCGGTATGTTTTGAGGGATTATGGAAGAGTTTTTTAGCAAAACTGCGCAAATAAGATGCACCCTCCAATAGCACGGCCAGGAGGCCTATAATGATGGTGAATTGTTCAAAAGGGTTCATAATATAAGTACGCTTATTTATCCCTTTTGTTGTACTAATTCATTAATAATTGGTGCTTAGTCAATAGCGTTGGCTAAGGGCAGCCAGGTAGTTATAAAATCGCTGTTAGTATCCAGTTGGTCGGTTGGTTTGGCGGCGTTAAAAAAGCGGTTACTTTTGGTATCGTTGCCTACCCCGGCCACAAATGCCCAGTTGCCCCAGTTACTTGCGGGCGAGTAGTCTATCAGTTTTTCCTCAAAGTACAGGGCGCCTTTTGTCCAATCTACCTGCAAATCCTTGGTTAAATAGGTGGCTACCGCCTGCCTGCTGTAGTTGTTAATAAAACCGGTAGCGTTTAGCTGGTGCATAGCTGCATCAATAAACGGAACGCCGGTTTGGCCGTTCTTCCAGTGTTCAAAAAGTTCGTCCTGGTTATCGGCCATATCGGGCGCATCACCAAACCCTTCCGATCGGAAGAACGTTTGCCCATGCTTTTTAAACATAAACCGGAAGTAATCCCGCCAAAGCAACTCCAGCATAATAGGATCGGTGTTGGGCAGATGGTTTTCGCGATAATAATTAACCACCTCCCAGTAAACCTGCTTTGGCGATATACAACCAACAGCCAGCCAAGGGCCAAAGCCTGATGAATTGTAATTTGCATTACGGCCGTTTTTGCCTTGTATGTTTTGAACGGAGTTTTCCAGGTATTGATGCAACTGTTTTAAAGCTGCGGTTTCGCCGCCGGTTATTTTTTCGCCGGCGCGTATATCGTCTACAGGTTCGGGCACGCCCAGATCTGTAAGGGTGGGCAGTTCGCCGGCATCGGCAATTTCGGGCACATTAATATACTCGGGACTAACCACACTTGGCCTAACCGTGCTATCGCGTTCTACCTTCTTTTTAAAGGTTACAAAACTATCGGGGATATCTTTTATGGGGAATGGCAGGTCCTCTTTATGGTACATAGTATGTCCAATAAAATGTCTCAGGTTCAGCTTCATTTTCCATAGCGCGGCTTCTACCCTTTCAGAAACATCGGTTTCATCGGGCGCAACCTCGCGGTGATGGTAAACTTCGCTTATCTGGCATTCTTCGGCCAGTTGGGTAAGCACTTCGGCAGGGTCGCCGGTGCGGATCAGCAGATCGGCCCCATAAGTTTGCAGGTTTTTCCTAAGATCGGCAACGGCTTCTAACAGGAAACGAGCACGGAAACTACCTGTTTTTAAAGCACCTAAAGCGCTGGTTTTAAAGTAAAAAGGGTCAAATATAAATACGGGTAAAACTTTATCAGCCCTGCGCACGGCTTCGGATAATATTTCATTATCGTGTATGCGCAAGTCATTTCTAAACCAAACCAGTATAACCTTTGCACTCATATGAACAACTAATCTAAACTTATTTAGATTAATTACAAAAATGGTAATTATTTATCAGCCCTGAAACGTTAGCTGTAATATTTGACATGCTCTAAACATTTAGCGCTCATTTACAGCTACAATATTATTAAAGTTTCCATCGGCACCTTTTATAATATCTTTTCCTCCGTGCACTTTGTGTTTTTTCTTTGTGGCCTCTGTGGTTAAAATCGCATTCACAACAAACGTTATATCCACCCGTTTAAATAACATAAGCATGATATTTGCTTATACATTTATCAGTAATTTTAATCTGTTAAAAATCAACATTATGGCAACTACCGAAAGCATCCAGAAAGCGTATATAGATTATGTACTAACCGAAGGCCAGCAGCCCAAATCAGTATATGTATTCGCCAAAAAAAATAAAATGCCTGAAGAAGAATTTTACCGCTTTTTTGGGTCGTTTGACGCCGTTGAGCAAACCGTTTGGGCCGATTTAACCACCAAAACGATCACTGAAATACACGGGCAGGAAGTTTGGGCGCAGTATTCATCGCGCGAGAAAGCCCTGTCATTTTTCTACAGCTTTTTTGAACTACTGAAAAGCAACCGCAGCTTTGCCGTTTATAGCATAAAAAAGCACCGCAGCCTGGGTACACCAAAGGTACTGGAGCCAACTAAGGTACTTTTTGAGAACTTTGCCGAAGGCATTATAAGCGAAGGCATGGAAACGCAGGAACTTAGCGACCGTAAATTCTTCAGCAAACGTTATAAAGATGCGCTGTGGATCCAGTTTGGTTTTGTGCTTAATTTTTGGATAAACGATGATTCGGCAGGGTTTGAGAAAACCGACGAGGCTATTGAAAAAGGCGTTAACGTAACGTTCGACCTGTTTCAGCGTTCGCCAATTGATAACCTGTTTGAGTACGGTAAGTTCCTGGCTAAAAATGGTGGGATAAAAGAAAAAATGGGATTTGGAAGTTTCTAAAACACTGGCCTTCAGCGCCATATTTGATATGGATGGCACCCTGATAGATAACACACCGTTCCACTTTAAGGCATGGCAGCAGCTTTTTAAAAAGCGCGGCCTGCCTGAACTAAGCAGGGAAACCTACTTAACCGGTATCAGCGGTGTACCTATCATCAACACGCTAAAAAAATACTTTGGCCAGGACATTGACGAGGCTGAACTAAAAGCGCTTATTAACGAAAAACAACGCCTTTACAGGGATTTCTTTCGCCCTGTATTGCCTTTAAATGGCCTCGAAACGTTTTTAAACGATCTTAAACGCACCGGCGTAAAAATAGCGCTCGCCACATCCTCCAATATGGATGATATCGATTTTATTTTCGATGCGATCCCTATCCGCCAGTACTTTGATGCCCTCATCACGGGCAGTATGGTAAGCCAACCCAAACCATCACCACAGATATTTTTAAAAGCTGCCGAGCAGCTCGGCACCCGCCCCGAAAGGTGTGTGGTGTTTGAGGATTCCCTGTCGGGATTAGCGGCGGGCAACAATGCGGGCATGAAGGTTGTTGGTATTACTACTGCCCACCCCGCCCAAACCATTACCAAGCTGGCCAACCTGGTAATTAATGATTACGCGGACATAACGCCGCAAAAATTGGCCGCATTATTTGATTAACAACACCATGAGTGACAATACCGCTAAAGAGCAAAACAGCATACCTACCAGTAAAGTTGAACGCAGCGCCAAATTTGTAACCACAGGCTTTAAAATTGGCGGCAACTACATTAAGCATTATTCCAAAAAACTGTTTAACCCGGATATGGACAGGTCTGAACTGAACGAGGATAATGCTACGGATATATACCAATCGCTTAGTCAGCTAAAAGGAAGCGCCTTAAAAGTAGCGCAGATGCTAAGCATGGATAAAAACCTGCTGCCGCAGGCCTATGTAGATAAATTTACGCAATCGCAATATAACGCGCCGCCGCTTTCGGGGCCGCTTATTGTGCAAACGTTTAAAAAATATTTTGGCAAAACGCCCGATCAGATCTATGACAAGTTCAACATCCGCTCTACCAACGCGGCATCAATAGGCCAGGTACACCAGGCCGAGCTTAACGGTAAAAAACTGGCCGTAAAGATCCAGTACCCGGGCGTTGGCGATTCCATCTCGTCTGACCTGAAACTGATAAAGCCCTTCGCCTTCCGGATGCTGGGCATGAGCGAGAAAGAACTTGATATTTATATGCGCGAGGTGGAAGAGCGCCTTTTAGAAGAAACTGATTACGAACTGGAGGTGCGCCGGTCAATAGAATTTTCTATCGCCTGTAAAAACCTGGATAACGTGGTGTTTCCGGGCTACTACCCCGATCTGTCCAGCAAGCGCATCATCACCATGGACTGGCTGGAAGGCCTGCACTTAAAAGAGTTTTTGGCCACCAATCCATCGCAAGAGCTGCGCGACCAGATTGGCCAGGCACTTTGGGATTTTTACAACTACCAGCAGCATGAGCTGCGCGCCGTACATGCCGACCCGCACCCCGGCAATTTCATGATAACTCCCGAAGGTAACCTCGGGGTAATTGATTTTGGCTGTATAAAAGTGATGCCCGACGATTTTTACTACCCTTTCTTCTCGCTTACCTCAACCAATTTGTTTAACGATAAAGCGGAAACCATTAAAGCCTTCCGCAAGCTGGAGATGATATTACCAAATGATATCCCGGCGCAGATAGAATTTTACCACACCATGTTTAAGCAAATGATAAGCCTGTTTGCAAAGCCGTACATTACCAATACGTTTGATTTTGGAGAAAAAGCTTTTTTTGATGACCTTTTTGGCTTTGGCGAAAAGGTTGCTAAAATGCCCGAGTTTAAACAGGCCCGCGGCGTTAAGCACTTCATTTATGTAAACCGTACTAACTTTGGGTTATACAATATACTGCACGAGTTACAAGCACGGGTTAAAACAGATACTTATAAGCCGCATGTGGAAGTTTTGGCCTAAATAAACTTTATAACCAATGCTACAGAAAGGAAAAAGGTACATACCCATGCCAATGTTGCACGGGTGTACCATGTTTCAATTTCGGTTAAACGCCCGGTGCCAATATATGATTTGGAACGCCGCATGCAATAAACACCTGCCGATATTAGCAGAACAAAAGCAAAACAAGTAGCGTAGATAATAAATTGTTCAAAAGTATGTGTTAGCATAGTATTAACTTAATATGGCTAATGATGCAACATCAAAACCATAACCCTATCAAGCAAAAAATTCACCAGATATTACTATACCAACACATTAATGTTAAGTTTACGGCTATACAGCTTGTATTCCTTTTTTTTGTGACACTGCACTACCCGCAGATTACCCCGTGCCCGTATATATAACCGGGAAGATTTTGAACAATTTGGGGAATTAGTATCCTGAAATGCCCGGTACTATATTAACCTAAGATAAACTGTATAGCCATAACAAAAGCAAGCATAAATGTGGCTATCCACATTATGGTAGACTTAATAGCCCAGCTTTCTATATCAGTTAAACGGCCAGTACCTACAAATGATTTGGCCCTTCTGCGGCAATACACGGCATAAACCCCTAAAAAAACAATTGCTATTATGCTGAAAAATATTAATATCAGCTGAAAATTATGTGTAAACATCTTAATACTCTTAATAATATCTTAACACACATGGTAAAGAAAAGTTTATTCGGTTTTATTTTTTTTTATAAAACAATCTTCTTTAACGAAAATGTTACAAACAATATACTCCTTTAAATTAACCATATGGCAAAATTTCCTAATTAAAACACCCGGGCACTTCTGTTGTTGCACATAACATGAAAGTGTTACTTGCAGGTGCTAACGGGTATATTGGTACGCGGCTCATCCCGGTTTTACTGGAGAAAGGCCACACCGTAGTATGCCTTGTGCGCGATAAGCGCCGCTTTCATGAACAAAACGATTATAGCGACCGCGTAACCCTGCTTACCGGCGACCTGCTTAAAGAGCAAAGCATAGAGGCCATACCTGATGATATCGGCGCGGCCTATTACCTGGTACACTCTATGGCGCAAGCCGATGATTTTGCCGCACTGGAGGCGCTATCGGCACATAATTTTGTACAGGCACTTAACAAAACCAAATGCAGGCAGGTTATCTACCTAAGCGGCATCACTAATGATAGCAATTTATCGAGCCACCTGCTATCGCGGCGGCATGTAGAGGATGTACTAAAAGAAAGCAAGGCTGCGCTTACTGTTTTGCGGGCGGCTATCATCATCGGCTCAGGCAGCTCATCGTTCGAGATCATCCGCGACCTGACCGAGAAACTCCCTGTTATGACGGTGCCGCGCTGGGTAAACACCAAATGCCAGCCTATAGCCATCCGCGATGTGCTGGGTTACCTGGAAGGCGTGCTGCTGCATGAGGCATCGTTTCATAAAATATTTGATATTGGCGGGCCGGATATCCTCACCTTTAAACAAATGATGCTTACCTACGCCAAAGTACGTAAGCTAAAAAGGTATATCATTATTATCCCGTTCCTGTCGCCAAAAATTTCTTCGTACTGGCTGTACTTTGTTACCTCAACAAGTTATTCCCTTGCGCAAAGCCTGGTTGATAGTATGAAGAACGAAACCATCATGAAAAACCGGGATATTGACCAGGTTGTAAAACGCGATTGTCTTACTTATGAGGAGGCCCTTAAACTGGCCTTTAATAAAATAGAGCAAAACTCCATTGTTAGCAGCTGGAAGGATGCCCTGAATAACGGCTACCTTACCGCCGGGTTTATGGACCAGATAAAGGTGCCGCAAAACGGCACGCTGGAGTATAAGGTTAAGCAGCCGTTTAAACGCGAAAGTGCCGAAGTGCTTAAAAATATAATGGCTATTGGCGGCAACCGCGGTTGGTATTATTGGGACTGGATATGGAGCATTCGCGGGTTTTTAGATAAACTTTTTGGCGGCGTGGGCTCGCGCCGTGGCCGCACCAGTAACATCAACGTTGCTGCAGGCGATGTAATAGACTTTTGGCGGGTGCTGCTTGCCGATAAAGTAAATAACCGACTGCTGCTGTATGCCGAAATGAAACTTCCCGGCGAAGCCTGGCTGGAGTTTAAAATTATTGAACGCCATAACCAAACCATCCTGAGCCAAATTGCTACTTTTAGGCCCAGGGGATTGTGGGGCAGGCTGTACTGGTATATGATGTGGCCTTTTCACCTTTTTATATTTAAAGGCATGGCCAAACGGATAACGGATTTTAAAGAGATAGAAAAATAGAACACCGAATATTCCATGTTGAATTATGAAGTAAAAACTTCGGCGTTCGAAATTCGACATTCATTATTCGATATTATACAACAATCATACATGAACAAAAACATCCTTATTACCGGTGGCTCGGGTTTATTGGGCAGGCACCTCACAAAAACCTTGCTGGGCAAGGGGCATACCGTAAGCCACTTAAGCCGCAGCCCGGGTAAGGACCCGCATGTTAAAACCTTTTTGTGGGATGTTGACAAAGGCCGGATAGATGAACATTGTATTGACGGTGTAGATACCATTATACACCTGGCAGGCGCCGGCATTGCCGATAAACGCTGGACGGATGAGCGCAAGCGCGAAATTTTAGATAGCCGCACCAAATCTATAGGCCTTATTTATGGGCTGATGAATGACAAAGCACACAAGGTGCATACCGTTATATCGGCATCGGGTATTAATTATTATGGCAACCGTGGTGATGAACTGCTTACCGAGGATAGTGTCCCCGCGCACGATTTTATTGGCAACTGCTGTATAGCATGGGAAAAAGCGGTTGATGAAGGCAAGCAGTTTGATCTGCGGATCCTGAAATTCCGCACAGGGGTTGTATTGACCACCGAGGGTGGTGCCTTACCACAATTGGCCCTGCCGGTAAAACTTGGGGTAGGTTCGCCTTTGGGTACAGGTAAACAATGGGTGCCCTGGATACACCACCAGGATGCTATTGATATGTACCTGTTTGGGCTGGATAATGAGCCGCTTACCGGCGTTTACAATATGGTTGCGCCACTACCTGTAACCAGTAGTGAAATGACCAAAGCCGTTGCCAGGCAATTGCACCGGCCGCTTTGGGCGCCACACGTACCTGCATTTTTAATAAAGCTGCTTTTTGGCGAAATGGCAAGTTTGGTATTGGGCAGCACAAAGGGATCGGCACAAAAAATAGAGGCCGCAGGTTTTAAATTCAAATATCCCGATGTTGCTTCGGCGTTAAAAGAGATCTATGGATAAGAACACCCCGGTAAATATTTTTTGGTTTAGGCGCGATCTGCGGGTTGAAGATAACGCGGGCCTGTACCATGCCCTTAAAAGCGGCAACCCAGTACTGCCCCTTTTTATTTTTGATAAACAGATACTGGATAACCTGGAGGATAATGACGATGCCCGCGTAACCTTTATTTACAACGCCCTTGAGGAGCTAAATAAAGAGTGCCATAAACACCACAGCAGTTTACTGGTGGTTTATGATAAGCCCGAACATGCCTGGAAAAAACTCGTTAAAGAATATCATATAGCCGCTGTTTATACCAACCATGATTATGAACCCGCTTACGCGCAAAATAGGGATAGCGAAATAAAAGATTTACTGGCCAAACACAACATAGCGTTAAACACCTATAAAGACCAGGTGATTTTTGAAAAGGGCGAAGTGGTAAAAGATGACGGTAAGCCCTATACCGTTTATACACCCTATAAAAACAAATGGTACCAAAAGCTAAAGCCTTTTTATCTGAAGGCATACCCATCTGAAAAGTATCTGAAAAACCTGCACAAGTTTAAAGCGCCCGCAATCCCTTCCCTCAAAGAAATGGGTTTTGTAAAAAGCGAAATAGATTTTCCTGAAAAAGAATTCCACAGCGTTATTGCCGATTACGCCGCGAAGCGGGATTTCCCGGCTATAACAGGCACATCGCATATTGGGGTACACTTGCGTTTTGGCACAGTAAGCATCCGCCGCTGCGCAAGTGACGCATACCAGGCACACGAAAAAACATGGCTGAACGAGTTGATATGGCGGGAGTTTTATATGATGATACTACATCACTTCCCGCAAACGATGGATCATGCCTTTCGCCCGGGATATGACCGCATTAACTGGATAAACAACGAGGAGCAGTTTGACGCCTGGTGTAAAGGCGAAACCGGTTTCCCGCTGGTTGATGCCGGCATGCGCGAGCTGAATGCCACAGGCTATATGCACAACCGCGTGCGCATGGTGGTTGCCAGCTTTTTAAGTAAAGATCTGCTGATAGACTGGCGATGGGGCGAACGTTACTTTGCCCGCAAACTGCTCGATTATGAAATGGCCAGTAATGTTGGGGGCTGGCAGTGGGCTGCCGGCAGCGGCACTGATGCTGCACCATACTTTAGGATCTTTAACCCCGATTCGCAGCTTAAGAAATTCGACCCGAAACTGCAATACATCAAAAAATGGGTTCCGGAATATGCCGACTTCAGCAAATATCCAAAACCCATTGTAGATCACGCTTTTGCGCGCGAAAGGTGTTTAAAGGCTTTTAAAGCAGCCCTTAACAAATAATTTACAGATCGACTCCGGTAACCGTGAAATCAAATTTCAGAACTGAGTTGGCAGGAATACCGGTTGACGCGGCAGTACCATAACCAAGTGACGACGGGATTAAAATTTCTAAAGATGTGCCTGTTGTAGCATGGTTTTGAAGTGCATGGCTCACCCCATCAATTAAATTAAACGGCGTTAATACAGTTGCTGTAGTAAAGCTTGAATAATCAAACGAAAAACCGTTAAGCAGCGCGCCCCCGTAAGTAGTTGTTACTTTAGAAAACTCTGATATAGCTCCGATTGTGCCTGTACCAGGTGTAATTATTTTATAGTAATAATATTTCTTTAGTTGTATCCCCGAAG
Source organism: Mucilaginibacter sp. L294 (assembly GCF_001636615.1). Lineage (GTDB taxonomy): Bacteria > Bacteroidota > Bacteroidia > Sphingobacteriales > Sphingobacteriaceae > Mucilaginibacter. The sequence continues at coordinate 28,916 of NZ_LGEK01000048.1, forward strand.
AGTCTATGAATGCAAAGTCTTTTAAAAAGCCGCTTAAATTATTTGCAGTTATATAATTATTGATAACCTTGTCATCATAAGCACTTTGGTCGCCTACAACGTGTACATAATAATCAAGGCATTGGTTACCTGCTATACGGGTATTAACATTGCTAATACTACCCGAACCTGTACCATTTAACCCATATGCCAGGCGCGATGGTATTAGCAAACGCATGCTACTGTTCTTATATCTTAATACGTTATGGATAGCCAGTTGTAATCCTTTAGGTAAATTATCATTGGTAAGGTAGCCCAAAAAATCATACAGGTGATTGTTTATCGTATCTGCTGAAGTGTACTTGCCATCAAAAGATTTAAGCGTATAAACGAGTGATACTTTATCAGCATACTTAAGCGTATCGCCTGTACCCTGCGATATGATCTTGTACTGTATACCTGTAGTACCGGTACCATCAGGAGTGGTATCTTCAGTAAAGCCGGTTAAGCCATTGGCAGCAATATATTTTTGGATCTGCTCATTGTCATACGACCTAATATCCTGTTCCTGGTCCTGGTTTTTTTTGCAAGCAGATAAACCGGTTGCCACTATCAATAAAAAGGTAAAAATCTTTTGTTTCATCTAAAATTAGTTCGTTACATCTAAAAGTTCAATCTCAAAATCAACCACGCTATTTGCCGGTAAATTTATATCGGGCTGGTCGTACGGCCCATAAGCATATCGTGACGCTGCTATAATGCGTATTTTTCCACCTTTTTGTATTTTCGGGATACCCAGCTTCCAGGCCCTTAATACGGCTCCTAAAATAAAGGAGGGGTGAAATTTATTAGTATTGGCAAATACCTCTCCGGTTAATAATTTCTTGGCGGTATAATCAATTGTTATCGTTGTTGAATTTGTGAATAAAGCATTACCAGTACTGGGCACCAACACAACATAGTAAACACCAGTTGCAATGCCCGCGCTATCAATGCGTATAGCATCTAAAGCCGGGTTAGCGGTAAGATAATCCTGTATTATTTTATCATCTATATCAGCTTGCTTCCGTTCTTCGGCAATAGGGTCATAACCCTTTTTGCAGGCAGACAAACAAACAACAGACAGAAATAATAGCAGCAGTATCCTGTTCATTCTATTTTCAAAAGGCAAATTTATTGTTTTATATGGCAAAACCAGCAGCTTAACATTTTTTAACAATTAGCATAACGTTAAAAAGTATGTTTTATGGTTTATAGTTGAGGGTTAGTTGATTTATTTTTTTCAGCATCTCTGTTAAATACTGTTTATCAGCATCACTAATGTGCGCGTTGAGGTAGTTATTGAACTGTTTAACAACATTTTTTGCCAACTGGCGCTTTTCTTTACCCAGGTCGGTAAGGTATATTTTTACTGATCGTTTATCCCCTTTGTTTGATTCGCGGTAAATAAGGCCGGTTTGCTCCAGCTGGTTTAGCATACGCGATAAACTGGTTGATTTTAAACCCAGCAAAGCTGCCGCCTGCGATACCGTGGTACCTTCTTCATCAATATTAATGAGCAGGTACCCGATAGATTGTGTAATACCAAATTCGGTAACTAACTGGTTATAACGGTTGGCAACCGTTTGCCAAACTATTTTTAAAAAATAATCAATAGTTTCCTGATGTTTTACACTGCTTCGCATAACTGACAAACATAACATTTTTTAGTTGATTGGTGAGTAGTGAATGGTGAGTAGTTATAAATGTATAAACCTAATTACCATTAGGCAACCATTCACCACGCTCTATTCACCACACACCACCGTTAATACCCCATCGCCGTATCGTCCCCTCTTGGGTCGGCACCGCCCTGGTAACCTGTTTTGGTTTTTAATATAGCATCCACGCGGCCTATTGCGCCGTTAGGTTTTATTAAATAACCCTTTTTCTGCAACTTTATTTTAGCGGCATCGCTTAATGCATCAGTTTCGGCAACTACCTCATCGGGCAACCACTGGTGATGGAAACGTTTGGCGCTTACCGCCTGCTGCATATCCTTATCAAATTCAATAACATTAAGTATGGTTTGAAACACCGATGTAATAATGGTTGAACCGCCCGGCGTGCCAACAACCATAAATAGTTTACCATTTTTCTCTACAATGGTTGGCGTCATGGACGATAGCATGCGTTTACCGGGCTGTATGCTATTGGCCTTGCCGCCTATCAGCCCGTACATGTTAGGTACGCCGGGTTTAGCGCTAAAGTCGTCCATCTCGTTGTTCAGCAAAAAGCCCGCGCCGTTCACAAATATTTTTGAACCGAACGAATCATTAAGCGTAGTGGTGATAGATACCGCGTTACCTTCCTTATCCACAATGGAATAATGCGTGGTTTGGTCGCTTTCATAACCTATAAAGGTACCCGGCTGTATGCTGGTGCTGGGCGTAGCGGTATCCCAGCTAAAGGTTTGCATACGGCTTGTAATATATTGAGGGCTTAGCAGGCTATCAACAGGTACTTTGTAAAAATCAGGATCGCCCAGGTACTTAGAGCGGTCGGCATATACCCTGCGCTCGGCTTCAACTATTACTTGCACGGTGCTATCGCTGTTAAACCCATACCGGTGTAATGGGTACGGCTGTACCGATTTTAGCAATTGCAGCAAGGCAATCCCCCCGCTTGATGGCGGCGGCATTGTTATAATTTTATAGTTTTTATAATTGCCTGCAAGTGGTTTGCGCCAAACAGAATGGTAATTATGCAGGTCGGCTTTGGTGAACAATCCTTTCCCGGCGTTCATTTCGGCAATGATCAGGTCGGCGGTGGTACCATCATAAAACCCATTGCGGCCCTTATCGCGTATCAGCGCAAGCGTTTTACCAAGATCTGCCTGCACCAGCAAGTCACCCTCTTTCCAGCCGCCATCCTTAAGCAGGTAGTTCTTACCCGGGTTCAGGCTGCGGAATACCGAATCGTTACGGTTCATATCTGCTGCCAGGTGTTTGGTTATTTTAAACCCCTTAAGCGCCAGGTTAATGGCCGGCTGCACCAAAGCCGCCCATTTTAATTTGCCGTATTTTTGATGCGCGGCAACCATCCCATCAACAGAACCCGGTACGCCCGATGCCTGGTGGGTATATAAACTCATGTTAGGTATCACATTGCCGGCAGCATCAAGGTACATATCGGCATTTGCCTTTGCCGGGGCTTTCTCCCTAAAATCGAGTGTATTGGGCGCGCCTTTAGCCGGGCGGTAAACCATAAAGCCCCCGCCCCCAATATTGCCCGCCTGGGGATGGGTAACCGCCAGTGCAAATTGCACAGCCACTGCCGCATCTACAGCAGTGCCCCCTTTTTTTAGCACATTAAGCCCTGCTTGCGCAGCATCGGGGTATGCACAAACAACCATCCCGTTGCTGCTATTTTGTTTTTGCGCTACAACCAAAGTTGTAAAGCACAGCAGTACAAGCACTACGGTTAATTTAGATGATACTGTTTGTGTAATACTCATTGTAACGGTGTTTTTTTTGCCAATTTAATGTATTTACCTATACAAATGCAATGTGGATATGTTGATTATTTTATGGTTGTAAATCAGCCCCATACTCTATTATTGCAGCATAGTTTTATATAATAACAGCATAAAAGCTTATTTATGCCGTTAACTACATATTGTTAACAATTATTTTACAAACAGCGGCGCCTTTTTTAAAAGCTTGCCGTCTTTACAGAAAACAAAACCCGAAATGAAAAAATTTACCTTTATCGCAGTCCTCCTGACCTCTTTTTTATTACTCTCGAAACGATCGGACGCGCAGGATTATAAAACCGCAGTAGGTTTAAAATTTGGCGGATATGAGAACGGCCCGTCTATTAAATACTTTATGGACAGTAATACCGCGCTTGAGGGAATAGTAGGCATACGCAACCATGGCGTTGTATTTACCGGCTTATATGAGCTACACCAGGGAGCTTTTAACACCACTAATTTGAAATTTTACTATGGTTTTGGCGCGCACGTTGGCTCGGTAGGCAAAGGTGTTTACAAACGCTTTGGCAGCGATGACAATGTTTACAACGATAGCCACGTATTACTTGGTGCCGATGCCGTTTTAGGCCTGGAGTATAAATTGCCTGATGCACCATTTGCCTTTAGCCTTGACCTTAACCCGCGGGTTGAACTTGCCACAGGCCCTTTCTTTGACCTTGCACCCGGCCTTGGCTTAAAATACACTTTCTAAAAGATGTGCAAATATGCAGGTGTGCAAATGTGCAGATTAAAAGCATTTGCACATCTGCACATCATCGTTATTTAGCTATAATTATCTTTTTAGAATACACCTTATCACCAAGATTTAACTTTAACAGGTAGGTACCCGGCACGCGGTTAACTGTATTTATTACTGTACTGAAATTACCCGCCGCTATGCTTTGTGATGTTTGGTATACCACCTGCCCCGCACTGTTAATTAGTGACAATTGCAGGTTACCTGCCGTTTTTGCTACAAACACCACGTTAAAGTAGGTATACGCAGGCACCGGGAATATGGCAAGGCCTATATCTGTTGTTTTATCGGGATTTTTAGCGGTGATGGCATATGCAAAATCATCAGATGCTGCCGTACAACCATCGCCAACAGTAACCTGTACTTTATAAATACCGCTAACCAATGGCGAATAAGTAACGCCGGTAGCGCCCTCAATTACTTCGCCGTTTAACAACCATTGATTACCTTCGGTAATGCTTGAGCTTAGCACATCGCCGGTTTGGGTGATAACAGGTTTTGTTACCGTAACAGGCACCCTTTGCACGGTTGCACAACCGGGGCTGCGTACCTGCATATCGTACAGGTAATAATAAAAGTTCTTATCGTAGTTAGGGTCGGTTACACCGGCATCTGGCGTGGCTTCGGTACCTGTTATGCTAAACACACCGCCAACAGTGAACGGATACCCCGTTACCCCGCCATTATTACGAAAGATGGTTGCGCCGCTCTCATACGTTGGTACAATAGTATAATTACCTGCATCGGGCAGTAATAGGTTTAGAGTATAAACTTTACCCTGGTCGGCGGGATCGTTTGGCTGTTCATCAGCAGCCGCTGTAGTACGGGTGGCCGTAACATTTAACGTTACTGATGATACCACCTCGCCGTTATCATTCGTGGCAGTAAAAGTTATTCTGCCGGGGTTGCCAATGTACAGGCGGGCGCTCTCTATCGTAATTGGTATTTTGGTGGTCACCTTTATCCCCGGGGTAAACTGGTTATAATTACCCGCGCTAAACACGTTTTTATTTGCAGGGCCAACCTTGCCGCTAAAATCATTAAGGCCTGCATAGAAGGTATTATTTACCGGCGCCTGGGTAACTGTTGCCGGCGAACCAAAACCTACAGGTGTAACATCGGTAGGCGTTTTATACCAAAGCACCTGCCCATCGCCCAAGCCTGACAACTGGTAGGCGTTGGTATTGGTGCAAAAATATGCCAGCGTTCCGCTTAACTCGGGTGGGGTACCCACTGCAATAGTGCCTGTTATTTTATTATTGGCTGCTACCGGGTCGGTAGTAAGTTTTGTTTCGGCCGCAATATTATACGTTGCACCGGGCGTTGTGTTAAACTTACCGCTCAGGGTAAAATCGGTTTCTTCCCCGGGTTTAAGGGTGGTGGTAAATACCTCGTTAAAGGTAGTTACGGTATTATCGGGTGCGGTAACCGTTACTGTAACCGGCACGTTGCTAATGGCCACGGTACCAAAATTCTTTAACCTTACGGTAACAGCAATCGCGGGGGCGCAGGTAACACCACCATCTGCATTTACAATGGCTATGGCACCCACATCAATAGCCGGTTTAGTAAACTGCACCCTATAATCCTGTGTTTCGCCTTTAGTATAATCACCACATGCGTTGATCGATGCCGGGGCGGTAGTTTCGTTTAACACAATGCGCAGCAGGGTAACATTGCCAGGTGTTACGGTTGCCGGTACAGCAATATTGCCGGTAATGGTACCTGTATTATTGATCACCGTGGTTGTAGCGGCCAACTCATCAGCATCAAAAGTACCGTTGCCGTTCCAGTCTACAAATATTTTGGCTGCCTTGTCAAAATTGTTTCCGCAGGTGCCCAGGTTAATACTGAACGGATATACCTTTCCCTGTTCTAACTGAATAGCAAGAGCGGTATTATCGGTGTAACCGGTGCAACCCTGCGGGGCGGTGTAGTTGATATTTGATAACGAAAAGCTGTTGATCTTAGCATCGGCAGTTGATGTTGGGGCCGATGCGCAGTATGGGTTACCGCCGGCACCCGTAACAATAACCGAGTATGCCTGACTGCCGGATTTAAGCGTGCCTTTGTGCGAAATGGTAACTGTATATTTTTTGCCGGGCACGGCGTTGGCAATATAAATCTGCTCTATATTGTCCCTGATATTATCGCCGTTTGTAGCCGGTGCCGATGGGTTATCGGGTGTAAGTACCCATGGTGTAAAGGTTGTTGAACCATCGCTTAAGCGCAGGTCAAGGTCATTAACCAGTTTTGGGGTACGGTCGTTTATTGTTGTACCGGCAGTAGGCGTACCTTCAGGGTCTGTCCATGAAATACTTACCATCAGCGGGCCGTTGCCGGATGCTGTAATATCGAAGGTTCTTGTTTGCCCCTGGGTTAGGGTGCTTTCGTTAATAATGCTTGTGGTACCGTTATCAGTAATGGCCTGCGCCGCTTTGCGCATATCCAGCAAGCCCCATCCGTAAATATAATCGGGGCCAACGTTACCTGCATCAAAAGCGGTGTGGCAAGCCAGGCCTTTTAAGGTTGCTGCCCGCATAAAATTGCCACTGTTTTTTTGCGAATAATACTCCTGCAGCAGGTACAACGAACCGGTAATGTTTGGCGCCGCCATTGATGTGCCCGATAAAACAAGGTACGCATCAGGGCTTTGCACCCCAACCGATTTTATATTCTCGCCATCGCCAACAAGATCAGGTTTTATGCGGCCATCATCTGTTGGGCCCCAGCTGCTAAAATAAGAGATAGCTACATCTGTACGATTAACCGGCCCGTTTGGCAAAGGCCCTACCGACCCTACCGTTAATATATTTTTGGCGTTACCCGTTGTGGTTATAATATCATACCCATCATTACTGCTGATGTTTGCAGGCCGCGGCCCTTTGTTTACAAAGGTGGGGTTTGTGCGGCTGCTAAAGCCATAATAGGTTGTACCTACAGCCGGCCCATTACTACCCCTACTGTTACCTGCCGATTCCACGATGAGGTAATACGGGGCGTTGTAAGCTATTTTATCCCATGATTGTACACGAGAGTCATAAAAACCAAAATTGTAATCCTGGTTATCGCCGGGCAGGCCATACCATTCCCAACGGGCGGCACTCGCGTTATAATCCCAGCCGCCAACATCACCATAAGAGTGATTAGAAAGCAACAAGCCCGATGCTGCCGCGCTCATTTCTGATACATCGTTATCAAAATCCCACGCGGAGAGGGTTGTGGCGCCGTAAGCCATCCCCTTTACGGGGGCATACACGCCTTTTGCTATCATGGTACCTGCAACGTGGGTAGAGTGGTCAAGTATAGCAACGTTATCTTTAGCGGTTATGGTTTTACCGGCAAATTCGCGGTGGGCGCTATACACCTGGCCACCATCCCAAATGCCCAGCTTGTTAAGCAAATTTGTGCTGCTGCCTGTTAGGTTAAGGTTTAATGCCCCACCAGGTTGTACCGTATTTGTACCCGTAGTTGCAGCGGCAGTAGTGTTATTATGTGTGGTAAGATATATGGGGAACCCCAGCTTATTAACACCCTGTAAAGCAACCAGGTTACCCGCTTTTGTTGTGCGGCGGATAGCCCAGCCCATGCCGGGCGCCATGGCTACCGCCTGCTGATAGCCTGATGTAAAAGTTTTACCTGACGTTACTGTTAGCGCATCAAGCTCTCTTTGTTTGGCAATATTAACGGGGATTTGCTGTGCAAAGCCCTGAAGGCTACAAATAATTAATAAAGAATTGAGGATTAAGGTTAGGTATTTTTTACCCATATAAAGTATTGATTACAAGCCTATAAATATAGGTTTTGGATAAGATTATAACCTGTCTCTTATACACATCT
>NZ_LGEK01000014.1 GCF_001636615.1 Mucilaginibacter sp. L294
TATTGCTGTAAAAATGCTTTCATAATGCTGATTAATTGCGGCAAATATAAATTATTTTATCATTTAAACTACTAATTCTATAGATTTAATTGATAATATTATACATCCATTAACAAGATTAGGACAACTTGGGTTGCTGATTCAATTTATTTTAATGACCCGGTAAATCGATCATTTAATGCGAGGCTACCTGTTGATATCGTTTTCCGCCTTTATGACAAGGTTTACTTTGCGGATGTCACCGATATAGCGGATCGCCATCGACGAGGATGATATCTGCGTTTTTCTTTAAGCAAAGCTGCCGCTCCGCTCATAAAAATTATACTAATTACGTTATTTCATTTGTTTATTGAAGAATTTATAGATTTTAGTCAGCACTTCCTTACGCGTGGTTGCACCTGTTTTAAACTTCATTTTTAAACCGGAAAGCTTATTCCATATGTCAAGTTGCGGTTGATCAACAACAGCCTCCAAATGAGCTTCCCAATCGGGCAGATAGCCTTTCAATCCCATAAGCTGAACCATTTTAAAATCCGGGCTTGACGGATCAATATCCTTGTAATACATCAAAGTGGCTTTTTGATCGATCAGTATATTCTGTAACTGCTCATTTTTCACATCTCTTATACGCACATGATCATCAATTGCTAATGAAGCGGCCACACCGGCTGCTTGCCCCAGGGCCATCCAGCAGGGTTCCATACGAATAGTAGAAAAACCTACATGACTACCCGATACCGGTACCGGAAGAATTAAATTATCAACTTGTTTAGGAACCATTACGCCCAGTGGCACCGTATAAACAGCCGTTGGATAACTGATAAACCCATCAAGATGTATTTTACCGGACTCGCGCTTTCTTACAGCATGCGAATCAAGGGCATAATGACTGGCTGTAACACTGGATGGATGAACCGGTGGGCGTTTACCCGGTGAAACAGGCGTAGCATCGCGGGCGGTGAAAAAATACATGGCCTCAAAACGGCGGCCTTCCCTTATATACACCTGCCTTGGAAAGTGCCCGTTATCATTATACTCATCTTTGGCCAACCCCCATTCTTTTGTTGCTTTGCGAAAACTTTCTGGAAGTTCTTTTTCATTTTGCGCAAAGTAGATCAGCCCAAGCGTGTATTCTTTTAATCGCTGTGCAAAAGCATCGCGCCAGCTCCAGCCAGATGTAGGCCATGGCCAGTTCTCCTCCGGAAGATCGGTAGATATAAATGACATGTGCTGATTATTGCCATCCGTTTTATGATTAGGTAAGGCTACCATGTTAGTTATTTTTCCAATTCCCCACCTGTCGCCCGGTATTTTTGTTGTGCCACCATTTGCAAGATTCTTCCTATTTTCCTCCATCATCGCAGCGGTAACCTGATGCATTTGCACACCTGTATTATTCCCCGTCCAAACATCTTCTATCATCGAAACATATTCGTCCCTGTTATATTTAAGAGGTTTTTCAATTGGCACACTGTTCGATGGATCATTGGTAAGGCAGATCCGGTAGTTATATGACTGCACTGCATTATCTGCCTGGTAGGTGCTTCCTTCACCCTCTTCTCCGCCCCAGTATTTATAAACGCGGCCTGCTCCCGGCTCATTAAATTCACTTTTACCTTCGCGGCCTACTCTAAAAGGGATGTTGGCTGCCGCCCCAAGGTCGCCCTCATATGTTGCATCTATAAAAACCGCCCCTTTATAGTTTTCAGTTTTCCTGGTATCCCTGTTTAATATACTGATACCCGATATTTTGCCATTTGATATTTGGATGTTCTGTGGCTCGGCGTCAAACTGGCGCATTTTTAATATCGTTATTTTATCCACCTGCTCTGCCAGCATTTGTCCAAATATTATTTCAGCTACTGACGGCTCAAAGTGATAGCCATCGCTGCATGCCTTAACTTGCTCAGACGACGCACCATACTTATCAGTGTAGTATTTCTTAACGCGTCCAACAAACTCTGTAAATAAGCCTGTAGTAGCGCCGCGAGTAGCGATATCGGTTGCACCCAAACCATTGGCAGGTAAGCCGCCAACATGCGAGGTGCGTTCCAGAATAAGTGATGTTTTCCCTAACCTAGCCGATGAAATAGCCGCCATAATGCCAGCCGGGGTACCACCAACAATCACCAGGTCATATTTTTTTGCGTCAGGGCCGGATTGCGCCTTAACAACCGTACAAACCGCAATGCCGATAAAAAGCAGGAGTTTATTTTTCAAATGAGCTATATTCATTATTGTAGGTGTTATTTAGTGGTCTGTTTAACAGGAACAAAAAGGATCGCGTCAGCTATAATAGTTCCATCTGCATTTTTATTTGAAACCTGCACGTGTGCCTTTTTCCCGCGAAATAAGTTATAAGACCCTAATGAGATCCATTCTCCTGATGTTTGGCCTTGAACCTGTATATCTGCCTGGTTTATTATTTTCTCCGTAGTGTTTTGCCCATCGTAAACGGTAATAACAGTTTTAGCCGAAGCATTTTTCACTTTTGGGAAATAAGAATAAACGTGGTAAGTGCCGTCCTTAATCACTTCAGGCGTAAATTGAACGGAGCCGGCTGTTACAGCCTTTGAAGTATCTACCAAAAAAGAAGGCCCATAGCCACCGTTCTTTTCGGTTTTCCAATTTCCGGTTACTTGCACATTGGTGTCTCCGTTATCAACCAATAGTTCGGGTGTGCTGCCATCCGCAAGCGGATTGCTTTTTAATATATGCTGCACCTCAGTTACATTTACCTGCTGCACCGATATCTTTTTATCAATAGCCTGGCAGGCGGCTACGGCAGCAGACTGCCCCAATACCATAAACACGGGTTCCATACGGATAGACCCATAGGCGATATGTGTGGCCGATAAACATACCGGAACAAATAAATTAGCTGCTTCTTTTTCTTTTGGAACAATTGCCCTGTAAGAAATAGGATATGGCCCAAAACCGCCAACTTCAACATTACCTTCGTTTTTTACTACCCCACTTACAACCTGGCGGTCGCAATTATGGGAGTCCATGGTGTAGGCAGCCATGCCAACCCCATCATTGGCAACTTCCCTACCCTGGCAATAATGTTGGGTCATTACCAATTCGCCAATCATTCTGCGTGCTTCGCGGATGTAAAGCTGTGGCGTCCAGTTATGGTTATCTGTAAATTCATCTTTCGGGTACCCCCATTTTTGCATCTCGGCTCTGATATTTGCCGGGATACGCGGATCGTTGCCTACAAAATACAGCAAGCCTTTTGTATAATCCTCATGTTGTTTCCAAAGGATAGCCCTCGTTTTATAATCGGCGTCAGGATAATCCCAGTTCATACCTATCATATCAGTAGAAAATCCCCCCTTGTTATTTATATCTGTTTTGCCATTAGGCATTATACTCCATATAAAAACATCACTAAGTGCTTTCCATGGCCGTTTTTCCTTTAAACGTATTAATAGTTCATACTTCTTAGGATCATAATTCTCTGGTTTGGTAATGGCGATGCGATTTTCGGGCACGTTAGTAAGTGTGATGCGAAAATTATAAGCCTGAACCTTTTTATCACCCGAGCCTTTTGGCTGTAATTGCTGATTGCCTATCCCCCATAACAAACCGCTTTTGGGGTCGCCCTGTACAACATAAGGGTCTATTCCATCAGGAAACTGATGCCCTTCCATTAATTCCACACCATTTATGGTTTCGTCATATTGGCTGTTAGCTTCGCGGCCAACGGCATATGAAACACCCGCCATAGCCATCAGGTCGCCTTCATAAGTACAATCAATAAAAACTTTTGCACGGATAGTTTTTCGGTTAGCAACAGTTGGTGTGGCAGCATTTTCAACTACAATATCCCGGAGCTGATTTCCCAACTTATTTACTTTTATAATACGGTTCCCGTACAAAACGCTAAAGCCCGACGCTTTCACGTAGTCATTAAATATGCCTTCTGCTACTTTGGGCTCAAATATCCATTGTTCAAACTTTTGATAATGTTCACCAATACGGCGGTAAAAGTCTCTTGCCAGGCCAGTTACTACATATTTATTGCCAATATCGGTATAACCCAGTCCTCCCGAGGTCATTCCTCCTAAATGCTTTGCGGGCTCAATTAGCATGACTTTTTTGCCCATCTTCTTTGCCGTGTAGGCAGCAATAACCCCCGCAGAGGTTCCGCCATATACGCATACATCCGTTTCTATAACATTTGCCTTTTGCGCCCGAGCATTAGGTATGGTTATAAAACACAGGGCAACCGATAAAAATGCTACGATGATTTGATGTTTTTTCATAAAATCAGGTTGTTAGTTGATAATATTAAGTTTTAAAATTGGTAAAAGAAAAGCCTGCTGCTGTTCAACAGCAGGCTTAAATAGGCATATTTTATGCAGATCGATACTTCGGTTTAGTACCCCGGGTTTTGCGTCAGCTTTGGATTGGTAACGATCTCGATATTAGGAATCGGCCAAAGGTAATCCCGGTTAACATTAAACAGTCTGGTTTCTATTACACGCATATCTGCTTTGTTGGGTACATTATCATATTTTGCAATTCCATTTGCATCAATAACAGGTGCGGTGGCTAACAGTCCTTTAGGGATACGGCCATAAAAAGGACCTTTCATTACCTGTTCAGCTATCTTCCAACGCCTGATATCAAAAAGCCTTACACCTTCCATAGCCAATTCGTACATCCGCTCTTTACGTACAATAGATCGAAGTTCTGCTTGTGAAAGCCCGGATGTAATTGGAGGCATATTTACGCTTGGCCTTTGGCGAACGGCATTGATGGCATCATAAACGCTTTGATCTATCTGGTCGCTTTCAATTTTAGCCTCTGCATAAGTTAGCAAAACCTCGGCGTACCTTATTAAGATGATATTTAACTCCGAATTACTTACATCAACCTTGTCGGTTAAATCCACATATTTACGCCAGCAATAGCCCGTAAAAGAAGCATAAGCGTTTATAGCATCCTGGTTATCTATCCTTGTTGCGGGGGTTGTATTATAATTCCAACATTTAAGGCTGTCTTTGTGCGTTTCAAACTGATAATTAAAATACTTAGAACCAGGTAACGCAATTGTAAAGGATAGCCTTGGGTCGCGGTTTACAAAGGGCGTTGTGGGATCATACAGGGGCGATTTATCTATTGTCAGGCCGTCGGTACATTCGTAAGAATCGACAAGTGATTGAGATGGGACTTTATTAGCAGTACCCTGCCCGTTTCTTGACAGCAAGTTGCGGGGTACCGAATGTGTCCTTTTTGCCGTTTTTAAATACTGCAGGGCAAGAATGATCTCTTTTGAACTTTGCCCATTATAAGTAAATAACTCGCCAAAATTTGGGTGGAGGCTGTAATTGTTTAAATCCATTACGGCTTTGGCCGCCGCGGCTGCAACATCCCATTTGCCATTAAATAAAGCAGCGCGGGCTTTAAAAGCGAGTGCTGCGCCTTTTGTTGCACGGCCAACATCAGCTGCACCGTAAGTTACCGGCAAATCTTTTGCTGCTTCATCTAATTCCGTTAATACAAAAGTTAGCACCTCTTCTTTGGTACTTCTTGGTACCTGTGAGTCATTTAAACCCAGCATTTTTGTTACCAGCGGTACGCCACCATACAGTTCAATTAAATTTTGATAGGCATATGCACGGCCAAAGCGGGCTTCCGCAATACACCTGGCATAAATATCGGGTGCCGTTACATCTTTTACTTTGGTAACATTATCCAGGATAAAATTACACCTTGCAATAAGCTTATAAAATGAGGTCCACATGCTTTGGCCGTAATCACTATTGCTATCTTGGTTTCCTTTTCCTAATGCCTGGAGGCCACTTGTATTACGGTCCCAATTAATATCTGTTGTTGCGTCTATAGTAGTAATGAAGGGCATAGCATCGGTTGGACTGATGGCCATAGCTGTGTATATGCCATTCACTGCTAATATCAATTCATCCTGGCTGGTAAAAAAAGACTCATTTGAGGGGCCTGATAAAGGGTTTTTATTCAGATAATCTTTATTACAAGCTGATCCTGCTAGAAGCAGAACAGAGATCATTAAACAAAATTTTATATTCTTTTTCATTTTTAAAATATTAAAAATTAGCGCTTAAACCAAAACTGTACACCTTAACCTGCGGGTACACACTTACTGTCCCAACGGGCGATTCTACATCAAAGCCGTCCCAAAACTTATCGAGCGTGAAAAGATTTGAGCCATTTACATACACTCGTAGCTTTTTAATTCCTGCTAAACCCGAGATAGAACCAGGGAAAGTGTAGCCTATCTGTACATTTTTAAGCCTCACATAGGAGGCATCCTTCATCCAAAAGCTTGAGTTTTGCTCGTTGTTAGATTCGCCGAATGCCAGGCGCGGGTATTTTGCATTGGGGGTTTCGGGTGTCCACCGGTCTTTATTAGATTCGAGTATAGTACCGCCTAAATTTCCTACACTAAATGGCATTATCCCAGGTCCGTAAAGATAAGAGTTACCTTTTCCGACGCCCTGTAAAAGAAAGCTCAGGTCAATCCCTTTATAAGAGCTGTTAAAATTAACCCCAAACGTATACCGTGGAATAACGCTGCCCAAAACCACCTTGTCGTTATCATTTATTAAACCATCATTGTTCTGGTCTTTATATTTTAAATCGCCGGGGGCAACTGTGCCAAATTGTTTTGCATGGCTCGCAACATCCTGGGCATCTTTAAAAAACCCTTCAGCCTGTAGACCATAAATAGAACTGTAGGCATAACCTTCACGGCTAACCTGAAGCCTGTTTTCGCTTATGCCACGCATATCAACCACTTTATTTATTACATCAGACAGGTTAACGTTTATGCCATATTTAAATTCGTTGATACTTCCTCTATACCCTATAGATATGTCCCATCCTTTGTTACTAACCACCCCAGCGTTCTGATTCGGAGCACCCAAACCGGTAATTAAAGGAATATTCAGTGGTAATAGGATATCTTTTGTTTTTCTGATGTAGTAATCGGCAGATATGGTAAGATTGGAAAACAAAACCAGGTCAATACCGATATCAGACATTTCGGTAGTTTCCCAGCTAATATCTGAATTGGCCAGGTTATTCAATGCTGCTATATTTACAATTTGTTTGCCTAAAGTACCCGACCCTAAGTCGACCGATGTTACAGATGGATAAGAGCCTATGTTTTGATTGCCTAAACGCCCCCATGATGCCCTCAGCTTTAACTCATCAACCACGTGTTTAAATGGCTGCATAAAGTTTTCCTGTGATATGCGCCATCCCGCAGAAGCCGAAGGAAAAAAGGCATACTTATTACCTGCAGAAAAACGAGAAGAACCATCATACCGGCCATTTACTTCTAACAGGTATTTTTGCTTGTAGTCGTAATTTATCCTGCCAAAAAACGAACGCAGTGCCCACTCTTCGGACGTGCCTGTGGTTTGCTGATTTACAGCCGAACCCGCGTTTATTACCGGGTAATTTGGCAATATATAGGTATCGCGAAAAGCACTTATATAATCATTATGGAAATCTTCCTGTGAGGCCCCTACAAGCACCTTAAGCGTATGGGCTCCAAATCCTTTATCTGCAGTAAGGGTGGCCCGCATGTTGTTATAAATTGAGCGGCTGTTACTTTCTGTTAACGAAGTCAAAGCGGGCGATTTATAACCTACAGTTCCATCGGGATAATAGGTTTGAATAGACTTGTTGAAATTTTTACCAATTGACTCTCCCAGCTTTGGTGCAATGGTAAATTCGGCGGTAAGCCAGTCTACCGGGCGGTAATTCAGGGATGCATTAATGATGCCCGATGGGCTGGTAGTTTGATTGGTCCCCCCATCTATACTTGCCGCAACCGGGTTAAGGCCATTCCAACCAATGCCCCATGTGCCGTTAGAATTTTTTGCTAACTGGTTGGCAGGGATGCCATCCATATAATTAAATACATTTCCGGTACCTATGGCGGGTTCCTTAGTTATTCCGTTTACAAACTGAAGATCGAATTTCATACTCAGTTTTTTCGAGAATGTGATATCGGTATTATTACGAACGGTATAACGCCTGTAACCAGAGTTTTCAATAATACCTTTCTGATCAAAATATCCAACAGAGGTAAGTACCTTGATATTTTCTGACCCACCGTTAACCGTTAAAAAATGGCTTTGCTGAAAACCAGATCCCGTTAGTACTGCTTTTTGCCAATCGGTATTTGGGTATTTATCAGAACTTGTTCCATTTTGAGCACGGTACTGTTCAATCAAATCATTTGAATAAAGCTGCGTTCTACCAACGTTGGTATAGGCTTCATTCATCAGCAGCATATGGTCAAGAGCATTTACCACATCGGGCATGTTTGTAGGTTTTTGCCATCCTGCGTAACTATTATAGCTAATACTTATTTTTTTGCCAGACCCACGTTTGGTGGTTATTAAAATAACACCGTTAGCCGCACGTGAACCATAAATAGACGATGATGCGGCGTCCTTTAAAATGGATATAGATTCAATGATATTGGCATCGATATTATTCATTGTGCCTTCAATCCCATCAATTAATACCAAAGGGTCTGCACTACCCATGGTTCCAACACCCCTGATACGAATGGTGCCGGCATCACCACCAGGCCTGCCCGAACTTTGTGTTACCGTTACCCCCGACGCTATACCTTCTAATGCCGCTGAAGTTTGCCCAACCGGGCGGGTTTCAATATCCTTACCCGACACCACGGAAACAGCACCGGTTAAATTCACTTTCTTTTGTGTTCCGTAACCCACAACCACCACCTCATTTAATGCCGAGGCCTTTTCTTTAAGTTGTATACTGATCGTGTTTCTGCCGTTTACATCTACTTCCTGTGTGTTAAAACCTAAGTAACTAAATATCAAACTACCGTTACCATCCGGGGCGCTTATCGAGTAATTGCCATTCGGATCGGTAGTTGTACCGGTAGTTGTCCCTTTGAGTTTAATATTAACCCCGGGGATGGGTACACCCAGCGTATCTGTTACTTTACCTTTAATTAAAAATGGAGGCAATGGCACTTCAGATACCGATTGTACTGTTTTAGGTAGCCTCCGGATAATTACTGTTTTTTGATTGATGGAGTAAGTTAATGGCTGGCCGGTGAAACATTGTTTAAGCACATCCTCCAATGATGCATTTTTAAACTCGGCGTCAACCGGTTTTGTCCCCTTCATCATGGCATCGGTATACAAAAAATTGTAATCCGTTTGCTTCCTGATCTCTTTTAACACATCTTCAAGCGAAGCGTTCTGTTTGTTAAAGGTTACTTTTTGCGCATCAGCCGCAAGGCTGATTTGCAGAAGCATGGTAATCAAAAAGGCAAATGTTAAATTTATTCGCATAATGATCTTTCTTTTATTTGCCGCATTGCAGCCAAAAGGCTTTAGTTTTGCAACGATAAGCATTTTGTGGTGGACATAAGCTGGGAGCCTATACCCGGTTTGAGTAAAAAAATTCATACATTTGAATGTTTGGTTTTTAATTGGTTATTAGATTGTTAGACGACGATTTATATGCTAATTCCAGACATTTAGAGGTTCCGCCTGCCAGCGGAACCTTCCTATTTCCAGATTGCATTAAAAGCTTTGTTTAAGGCATAACTATTATCCTTTTCTTTCCCGGTTCTGCCGGGTCGTTTTCGGTTTTAAAATGAACGGCCCCTGTTAATTGCAGCATATCCAATACCTGCGCTACATCTTTAAATTTCGATATTGTACCTATAAACCCTTCTTGTGTAACATTACCTTCGTATTGGACATTGATATCATACCATCTGGAAACCTGGCGCATAATGCTGCCAATATCTTCATGAGAGAAAATAAAATAGCCATTTTTCCAGGCAATGGACTGTGTGGCGTCAACATCTGATATTTGAATTTTAGCCCCAACCGTTGCCTGTTGCCCCGGCTTTAAAAACTGCGAGTTATTGGTTTTCGAGTGAACTACTTTTACGCTGCCCTCTAATAAAGTTGTTTTTATTGTAGCTTCATCGGCATACGCGTTAATATTGAAGTGAGTGCCCAATACCTCAACCGTTTGGTTAGCTGTAATTACCTTAAATGGTATACGGCTGCCCTCACGCCCGGCAACGGAGGGGCCGGTGAGTTTTGCTACTTCAAAGTATGCCTCCCCTGTTAGTTCAACTATGCGTTCGTTACTCGAAAATGCAGCGGGGAATTTTAATGAAGAAGCGGCATTAAGCCACACTTTAGTTCCATCAGATAAAGTTACCTGGTACTGCCCGCCACGAGGAGTAGTAATAGTATTGTACAATACCGGCGCATCGGAGTTTAAGAGGTTTGATGCATTATATATAATTTTCCCACCAGTTACCTTGCGGATATCAATATTAGCTTGTTTGGCCAAAATACCATCCTGTGCGCTACCCAATATAATATTTGAGCCATCGGCAAGGGTAAGCATGGCCTTGTTTCCACCCGGCAGAACTATATTTTTATTTAAGTTGGCTTTAGTTTTTACAATTACTTGCTTTTTACCATCCGGAGACGAGAGAAAATATATGGCGGTTGAAGCGATCAATATAAAAACGGCCGCTACCGAAGCTATCTTTTTAAAAGATGGCCACAGCATTCTTACAGGTTTAGCCTGTCGATCTTCCTTCTCTAACTTATCAATCCCCGCCTCAATCCTGCTGGCCAGCTGCGGATGCAGCATTGGCTCATCATTTAAGTTTCTTTGAACTACAAACTGATATTTATCAATTATCTGCTGCACCTCATTTAAAGGCGCAGTGTTTAACCATTCAATAAATAATTCATGCTCCTGCTCCGTATGCCGGTTGGCTATGTACTTTTCCAGGAACTCATTAAGTGATTTTTCGTCCATCATTATTGCAGAGACGAACAAGCAGGACAAAAGAACCCCTCGGGATGTATCTTTTTTATTTTTATTGTAAAGCTTTTCTTATTAACGGCTGTTACATCTCAAAAAGAGAGAGGAATAGGGCTAAAAACAGCGTAAGCTCCGCATGCTTCTGCAAATATGATTTGACAAAATGCAACCCCGTGTACAGTTGTTTTTTCACAACAAATTTTGAGATGTCTAATCTCTCGGCGATCTCATCAAGGCTAAGATCTTCCTTAGTACGCATTTCAACTATTAGCTTTCTCTTATGGGGAAGTAAGTTTATTGCATCCTGGGCAATTTGATAATATTCACCATAAATAATGTCAGATTCAAGCCCTTCTACAGTTTCTTCTGTACCGTCTTTTATTATTAAGAATATTTTTTCCCTGGTTTGATTTCTTCTTATTTCGTCAAGCATGAGGTTCTTGGCGCATTGGTATAAATAGGCTTTAAAACAACTAACGTTTTTTAACGACGCCCTGCGTTCCCATATTTTTATAAAGACATTTTGAACGATATCTTCACTTGTCTCTTTTGATTTGGTAAACAAGTATATATAGCGGTAAAGATTATTAATATATCGTGAATAAAGGACAGTAAAGGCTGTTCGTTCGCCTTCAATAATACGGAATATTAAAGTCCCTTCATCTTCATGTCCAGTCATTTAATAAGTAAGGTTAATAATAATTGGTAACCAAATGTAATAAATTAATATTATGTACTTCTTTAAATTAATTTCCATTTAGCTAAATATTTCAATCAGTAAATCTGTAGCTATAAGGGTGTTCAGTCAATCATCTCAAAAAGCGGCGATGCTTGCGAAATACTGGTCGGCATTTCTCCCAGATTTTTGTGACAAGGCCATATCATTAATAGCTTATTAAACACGCCTAAATAAAACATATTCTGATAGCGCCTATATGACTAAGAAAATCCAAGACTATCTGCGTTTTTTAGCAACTGATTAAGATATCTTTCAAGAAATATTTTCTTAAATCACTTTATTTTAGGATGTCAACCTAACTCCAACCATATACAACTCCTACTTCTTTACTTTGCTGTCCATTTTTTTAAGATGCAGTCGAATTTATAACGAAAGAAGATCTATATGTATTTAAAAAGAAGTTTTTGGAAGAACTCTAACTGTTCTGCAGCAACAGCCGCAAAAAACGAATTAATGGTTATGCTCAGTTTCAGCGGAATCTCCAGATAAATGTACATTTCTTTGTTTTCTAATTTTCGGCCGTGTTTTAAGAAAAACATAAAACCAAGGGTTTTTTCTACCATAATCGAGCATTTTTTGGGGGTTACAAATGTCGATTTTAAAGCCGTTGTTACAAGATGTAAAATTTATAAAATACTGCATTTCAGTTAATTACATCACTTTTACAGCGTCATTTCAAAAAACACAAGGACTACACGAATCGCGTAGAGACACATTGCGTTTTTTGACATGTTTCGATGTACTGGTAAAAACAAAAAAGCCTCTAAATCAACGATTTAGAGGCTTTTGAAATAAGATAAGTGCTCAATTAGCGGTGAGGGAGGGAAAGAAACCCACCTCATAATCCACTATATTTCAGCCACTTATTTCTTCTAGTTTTAACCACTACACGAATCGCGTAATAATCAATTCCAGTTTTTTAAAATCGTTAATTAAAGATACAAGATCGGGTGGCATTGTTCAAAAAATCCTGGAAATAACTTTATTAAAGGTCGGCAACCTTACTCCAACCAATTTGCTGATTGCCACTTCCTCAACTTTGCTGTCCAATTTTTATAAAGATGACAGTCGAATTTATAACGAAAGAAGATCTAAACGTATTTAAAAAGGAATTGCTGCAAGATTTGCTGGCAGCACTCCAACAACCACAAAAAAACACCCAATGGCTTAAGAGCTGCGATGTAAGAACGCTTCTAAACATATCCCCTAATACACTTCAACGCTTGCGCGTAAAGGGGTTGATAAAATTTTCCAAAGTCGGCAGCAGCTTTTTCTACAATGCTGATGACGTCCAGAAGATGTTGGAAGGCGCAAAACGATGATAGACAAAAATATCGCCTTAACCAATTTTTACAAGCGCGCCCAAAAAGACCAGCGGTTGCTCCCGTCACATTTGGCCGTGTTCACCGCTATTTGTATGTTATTTGAGGTAAATGTCGCTGAAAACGCAATAAAAATAACCCGAAAAAAAGTAATGGAAATAGCAAAGATTCGTTCCAAATCGACTTACCACCGCTGCATAAGCGACCTTGCGGAATTTGAATACATCGTCTATCAACCATCATACGATCATTATTCAGGCACATATGTATTCTTCCCTCCAAATAAATATTAAAGGTCAAAGTAAATCCGGCCAGCCGCTTATTCTTTGCTTTGTCCACTAAAAATCAATCTTACAATTTATGCGGATCGCCCAGCGGATTTTCAGCCTGCTTAAATAACGCCGCCTCTCCTTCGGCTGAACGGGGCGGGGTCTCGGGTCCGGGCACCGGCGTATTGGTGCCGTCATTTAAAGGCACAATATTTATTTTTTTTGGAACAAGTATTCTCTTTCTTTTTGGTTTGAGCATATGAATAGAAGCGCCGAAAGTCAGGAATATTTTAATTGCCTTTCTTTACATCATTTATGTTTTACGCTGCGGGGTATAGACACATTGGAATAACTTGAACGTTAACAAATTTTTACGTTAAACCAGCAGTAAATGCTGTCAATTCTTGTCAGATGATAAAGATTCCGCTTCGGATTGCTTTTCGTCCACATGCTGCTGGATCTCATTGATATCCGTTTTTTCTTTCATCTCTTCCAATTCCTGATCATCCTGTGTGCTTAAGCCCATTTTCTGGTGTATGTCGTGAACGAGCGCCATCATTTTTGTGATCTCATGTTCGGCGCGGACATTCACCTCGAATTCAACCTGCTGCCTGATCTTTTCTATCCTCCCTTGCCGGTTCTGGTTGATCAGCACAGAAACAGAAAGGACGATGGCAAAGATGGATACCGACATCTCCAGTGTGGAGAACGGGAAAGGATCAAAAGGTTCTAAACCTGGGATCAGATTCATGTTCCAGCAGATCCAAACAGTGAATGTGATTAAACAGCAGAGCAAGAACAACATGCTTCCCAGGAGATTGATGATAAACACCGCAAGCTTATCTGTAGCCGTTTTGGTGAAGTTTAGGGAGGATTTCAGCTCGGCATCCTGCGTTTTTTGTGTCGAATTCATACGATTGTCGATAGATAGGTATACAATCAACGAAATGATTTATTGTTTACGCTTGCCATAAAATCATCGGCAAACAATTACCGTACATACCAGTTATATGACCATTCCATTTTAAAATTAAAATCAGTTTGACCGCAGAAAAACAACCTGGTAGCATTAAAGGATTTAACGTTGCCAGATTATTACTGATACTTGGCCTCGCCGTCCTGTTGTGCGGCGAAGGTTATTTTGGCTACCGCCTGCATACGCTTTCCAAACAACAGGAAGCACTCAAAACCGATTACGCCAATGTTAACAATATCACCCTAGGACTCTTTTCAGTAAAACAGTGGCGTGATAAAGTGTCCGGTATCGTCAACCACCAGGTCCGGCATTTCACCTTAACGGCTAAACAGAAAAAGGACCTCCAGATCGAGGTCGAACAGATCATCATGGCCCTGATTAATAAGGCCGAGGCACTGCTGGAGAAAAAGCCAAAGTCCTTAGGCGGAAAATTAAAAAAGCTAGCCGTCAAAACCTTTGTCCATACGGATAAGATCAAAGCGCAAGTCCCGGGTTTCGCGAAAACTATCATTGCGAAAATCGACAACCCCGCTAACAAAAACAAATTAAGCAACCTGGCCCTGAATAAATTTGCCCAGGCACAGCAAACCGGTTACCTGGACAGTACCATTACCGCAAGCGATTCGGTGACCAATATTATGTATCATAAATACCGCGTTTCCTCCCCCGAAGAGTTTAACGACAAACTCACTGCTTCACTGGACCATATCCGCGCGCAAACCTACAATTATTGTTTCGGGATGCTGGGCTGTGTGGTGATCGTCCTGGCGCTTTGGTGGATCCTGAGAAAACGCACAGAACTGCATGCGACGCTTTTTATCATGTCCCTGTTCTTCGCCTTCCTGCTCCTGTCGGTTGGCCTGACTGCTTCGATGGTGGAGGTAGATGCCCGTGTGGGATCCCTCGATTTCCGGTTATTAGGAGAGCATGTGGTATTCAAGAATCAGGTTTTATTCTTTCAGAGTAAAAGCATCCTGGATGTGGTGGAAGTGCTGGTCAAACAACCGGCCGTTGATTCGATAGCGGTTGGCGCCCTGATCTTGGCTTTTAGCATCCTTTTTCCCATCATGAAATTAACTTCAACGGGGATTCACTTGCTCAGCAAAAAGAAGATCGCTGAAAACAAAGTGATCAAATATTTCGCTTTCCAGTCGGGTAAATGGAGCATGGCAGATGTGATTGTGATCGCCATATTGATGACCTATATCGGGTTAAATGGTTTATTGGAAAGCCAATTGTCCAGCCTGAACATCAAAAGCGACGCTTTGACCATCATTACCACGAATAATACGGCTTTACAGCCCGGTTATATCATCTTTATCAGTTTTGTACTTTATGGTTTGATCTTATCAACCATCTTGAAATTTATTACGCCGCATGATGCGCACTAATATCAATAAATTGGAAACTCAGCAAAAAGCCCCGGCAGCCCGAAACTTTGGTCTGCCACATATCATACTCCTGCTTGGTTTAAGTATCCTGCTTGGCGGTGAAATTTATTTCGGCTACCGCCTGCACGCCCTTTCTGCTGAACAGGAACAAATCAAAGAAGATTATAGTATGTCGAACAACATCACTTTTGGCATATTCTCGGTTGACCAGTGGCGCGACAGGATAGCCGGGGTGATCAATCCGCAGGTCGAGGATTTTGCCATAACCGTCGCGCAAAAAAAGGCCCTCCGCAAGCAGGTTGAGCAGCAGCTGCACGATTTGATCAATAAAACGATCGCGGAGATCAACAAGCCTCAAAAATCATTGGGCGGCAAGCTGAAAAAATTGGCATTTAATTCCATTGTAAACGCCGACGAGATCCAGTCGCAGGTACCGTCTTTCGCAAAAACGATCATTGACAAGGTAAACAGTCCGGCAAGTCAGAGGCGTTTAAAGGGAATTGCTTCCGGCAAACTACAGCAGCTGGAAAAACAAACCTATGACAGCACTAGCACCGCGAACTTCGAGGTTACTAAATACCTCTACAAAAAGTATCATGTATCCGACCCGGTAGCGTACAATAAAGAGATCAACAGCCGACTGGCATCCATACGCACCGTTACCTACAACTACGCTTTTGCCATGCTCGGCTGTGTGGCATTTGCCGCCGTATTATGGTTGCTGATGCGTAAATATGTCCATCTGCATACCATCCTTTTTATCATGTCCCTATTGTTCGCTTTTGTCCTGCTGATCGTTGGGGTCACCGCCTCGATCATCGAACTGGATGCACGCATCAGTTCCCTTGATTTTATGCTGATGGGCGAAAAGGTAGCCTTTCAGAACCAGGTGCTGTTCTTCCAAAGCAAGAGCCTGTTTGGCGTAGTAAAAACGCTGATCAGACAATCAAAACCCGACGCTATCGTAGTAGGTTCACTCATCCTCCTATTTGTTATCATCCTGCCCGTATTACGAATGACCGCAAGAGGTATCCATATCATCAGCAGCAAGAGGTTTGCTGAAAATAAGATTGTACGATACCTGGCATTTGAATCAAGCAAATGGGATATGGCCGACGTGATGGTGGTTGGTATTTTAATGACTTATATCGGATTGAACGGAATCTTAAAAAGCCAGCTTTCCGGTTTAAACATGCATACTGGTTCTTTAAATATCATAACGGAAAACAACACCTCGCTGCAGCCAGGGTACATTATATTCCTGGGTTATGTCGTATTTGCAGCGCTGTTATCCTATATACTCAAAAGGATCACGCCACATAAGACAAATAAATGAAGAAGTTGATCATATTTGATCTCGATGGTACACTCGCCGATAGCACAGCGGTATTTAAAGAGGAAATGGATGTCCTGCTGAGGAATTTATTGACCGTAAACAAAGTAGCCGTCATCCCTGGCGGCGACTGGCTCTTTGGTGTACCGAAGCCATTTTTCGTTCTTTTAAAGGGGTGATTGTTGGCCTTCCACTAAACTGTCTTTAAGTAAATTCCCTCGAAGCTTAAAATCCCTTCCTGTATGGTTTTGCCAATCGCCTCGGAAAGTTGCTGCCGCATTTCATCCGTCACCCTGGAGAACCCCAGCAATTTGGCGACCAATGGAATAGTTTCCTGCTCGGTGATCGCGATAGCATTTCCTACTACCTGACTGACCGCTTCGTAAATTTCCTCAGGTGCAACAAATGTTAATTTACGATAAGCCGCCGGTAGTTTACTTCGGTCACGTACGATAGCTACCTGCATTTCCGGCGCCCACAAAAATACACCTTTAGTAATCACTTTATTTTCATCTTTTGCCTGTTCCAAAGCTTGCGTTAATGTATAGCGGATACGGGACCCGACCTTGGCAACTCCTGCTGCATCAGTGATCCGTTTAGCCATCTCATCAAAATGTACCGGGCTTTCCGTTTGCACAATCTCGGCGATCCAGTCACCCAGTTCTGCAAAGGTGTAGAGTTGGAACTCCTCCCGGATATGTTCGATGTGGATGTCTGCTAACCGGTATTCAGGTGTAGCCACGTTTGTATCAGTAACGATCTCCCGGCTTACCTCTAGTTGCCAGGCTTCGTTTTCTTTATCAATGATCTCAGTAACTTGCCTCGCTTGCTCAACAGCAGCTAATAACCTGGCTAATTCGCGGGAAGGGTTACGGTACCAGTCAGCGCTCCAAACCTGATACAGGTTCCAGCCGAAAAGTTCCAGAACCTGCGAACGCAGACGATCACGGTCAGTAGCAGAAGCTGCACTATCATATGCTTTACCATCGCAGATAAGCCCGATGATATAACGCCCCGGGTTTTCCGGATCGACAATGGCCAGGTCTAAATAAAAACCTGGCGAACCAACCTTACTGCGAACAATATGGCCGGCATTAGCGAGTTGTGCCGCAACTTCTTCCTCAAACGGCCTACCTTCATCCGGGATCGTCGCATCCGGTTGAGCAAATTTGGCATACTGCGCAAAATACAGAAAGCTCTTTAATGCACGGATGCCAAAACGGGCCGATTCGCTGACCTTGATATCGTCCGAAGTGATATTGGTAAAGACCTCGCATCGCATTTTGGCGCGGGTGATGAGGACATTCAAACGGCGCTCCCCCCCTTCGTTGTTTAGCGGGCCAAAGTTCATGGGTACCTTACCTTCTTCTGTCCGGCCGTAACCGATGCTGATCATGATCACATCACGCTCATCACCCTGTACATTCTCCAGGTTCTTAATAAAGAACGGCTCTTCCGGCTTACCGTTAAAAAAGCTTTCTGTAGCCGGACTGGCCTTACGCTCCGTTTCCAGCGCGGCTTGTATGGCTTGGGCCTGGGCCGTACTAAAAGCTACTACGCCAAGGCTTTGGGCTGGAGATTTGGTGGCATGGTTGATAACCGCCTTAGCTACAGTCTGTGCCTCTATCGGATTGGTCCTCGTTTTACCCCGGTCATACACCGCATCCGGCAAAT
The DNA here is from genome assembly GCF_001636615.1 of Mucilaginibacter sp. L294. Lineage (GTDB taxonomy): Bacteria > Bacteroidota > Bacteroidia > Sphingobacteriales > Sphingobacteriaceae > Mucilaginibacter. The sequence goes on from NZ_LGEK01000014.1 coordinate 18,553, forward strand.
GATGAAAGCGTAACCCGAGGTTTTGCCTGGAACCGGGGCTGGGAAAGATCACCAGCTTATCTTCATAAAATTCATGATTGGACAAAGTGATGAGAGATTCATGCTGGCTGCGGTAATGCCATTTCAGCATCCGTGTTGGCGCACCCTGCCCGTCGCACATGCCTAAAATGCTCTGCATATCTGCCGTTACATTTTCTTCTTCGTCAATATCGGTATTCAGCTTATCAAAAAAGCTGGTTGGCGGCAACTGGCGGGTATCCCCTACGACCACCAGTTGTTTACCACGGGCAATGGCACCTATGGCATCTACCGGGCGTACCTGGCTCGCCTCATCAAATATCACCAGGTCAAAATCAATTGCTCCCGGTGGCAGGAAATTAGCTATCGACATCGGGCTCATCATCCATACGGGTTTAATGGCCTGCATGGCTTTGCCGGCTTCCTCCACCAGTTTACGGATTGGCATATGCCGGGCCTTTTTATTAAATTCTGTTTTCAGGATATTCACCTGCCCACCCGCATTTCCCTTGGGCAGATCTTCCCAATGTTTAAGCGCTACCCTTGCGCGGTTGTAATACAGATTTACCTGGTCCAGCTTTTTAAATTTGGCGATGACCTCTTCGTGGCTTGCCCGCTCAAACCTGGAAATTTCGGGGCTTCTTCTGAAAGCCTCCCCAATCAGATATTCATACCATGTTTTTTGCAGGCTGATCTTTAGCAGGTCTTTGGCATCCTCCCAACTTTGTGCGGCCTGTGTTAAGAATGCCATCCCTTCTTTTTCCGCCTGGGCAGACAACTGGTTCCAGTCTATGGCTAATTGCAATTCTGCAAAATGTTCGATCCAGTGTTTCCAGGTATTTCCCTGTTCCGCGTAAAGCGTTGGCATATTGTCTATCTCTAAAGCGGTTAGTGCCTGGGTATTCAGATCATTTAACATCTTCACCTCGTTCTCCACAGCGGACAGGTAATCGGCGGCTACAGAAGGCGCCTCCTGTTTTGATAGATAATTTATTACAACCGGATCTTTGATGTCAGCAAGGTAATTTGCTGCTGACTGCAATGACCGCCAATCAGACCGTTGTTTTAACCAGCGGCTACCAAATAAATTATTTGCAAAGGTATCGTACTGCTGCAGGGAGCTTTCTAATCGCCGTGCCTCTGAGATCGCATCTACCAGTTTCAATTTTTCACCGGCATCGTCAGGCAAGGTTACCTTGAGCAAGGCTGCTAACTGTTGCTTGCTTTTACGGTAACCTCCATTTAGATTACGGTACCATTTATCCCCATAGGTAACGATATTGCGCCTGATCTCCAGGATATCCTGTGACCATGCTTCTGCAACGAACATGTCTTTATAATTCCGGTATAAGCTTTCCAGTTCTTCTCCGGCAGCTATAAGTTCTTTAATATCTTCGGCTTTGGTTTGCCAGGTAGGGTCTTCTACTTTTAAGGTGCTCAAGTTCGGCGCTTTGGCTGCCTCACTTAATAACAATTCCAAAGCCGGTAATTCTGATGCATTTGCAGGAATAAAAAAACCTGTTTTTTCGTGAACGCTTTTCAGCAAGATCTGCCATTCGGAAACAGCACGAAAGGCAGCTTCCATCCGCTGCAAAATTGTGCCTTTGTCGTGCGGTAACACCAGCATTAGTTTACTACCGTAGAAAACCAAGCCGGCAGGCATACCAATATCTTTTACCCTCGCCTGGATGCGGTTGGCCCAGTCTTCTGCAAACCTGACCTTCTCCGAGGTCCAGTTAGCAATATTTTCAATAGGCAAGTTGATAAGGTTCCTGTTTTTCGCCTTTCCGTTGATCTGCAGCAAAAAACCGATCACTTGCTGTGCGGTCAAGCCGCTTCCCGCAAGCTGGTGATTAATTGCCCGGCAATAATCATTCAATTCAACCCGGTAGATTTCCAGCATCTGGATCTCCAGTTCCAGTTTGGCCGTTTGGGGTTTGCCCAGTTCCATCACCCGTCTGATCTCCTGCAGCACATCGCGTTTATTGGTTTTATGGCTGTGCAGTTCCAGGCAGGCCATGCCCAGGTCAATGTTATCTAAGCGGCGTTTTACCACATCCAAGGCTGCCATTTTCTCGGCAACAAACAAAACTTTTTTGCCCTGTCCTACCGCATTGGCTATAATATTGGTGATTGTCTGTGATTTGCCCGTCCCCGGCGGGCCTTGGATCACCAGGTTGCCACCATTCTGTACCGCCAACATCGCCATCAGTTGTGAGCTGTCGGCATCCACCACACGGAACAGATCATTTGCCTTGGTATCAGCATCCAGGTCATGCTCATCCTCCAGCACATCTTCATGAAAACCGCTTTCTAATAAGGCCATTACGTTTGGATGATTTTCAGGTTTTGCCGCGGCGGGCCATTTTCCGGTATCCAGGTCGTTATAGATCAGGAATTTCCCAAAGGAGAAAAAGCCCAGTTCGACGGCATCGGTATCAATCGACCAGTTTGCCTGTTTAGCGATATGCGACCGGACATCATTCATGTAATCGTTAAAAACAAATTCCTCCGCTTCCGGCATATCCGGGATGGTCAGATTAAAGTCGCTCTTCATTTTTGCCTGAAGGGATAAATTAGCGCCGATCTCACTTCCCGTATACCTCAAACGGAACCTTTCCTGTGCACTGGAACGCTCCAGGCTTACAGGCACCAATACCAATGGCGCAGAACGCAGGGCCTCGGTATCTCCTGCATCATACCAGCTCAGCATCCCCAAGGCAATATAAAGCAGGTTAACACCTTGTTCCTCAATACTGGTACGCGCGAAATAATAAGTATTCAGTAAACGGCTTTGCAATTTTTGCTCGTCCTCATCGGTCTGCAATTTCGTATCCTGATATTTACCTTCTCCTTCCGGAAAGCCATCGCCCTCTTTCAGCGCCAGGAAGGTCATCGCTTTTTGCTGCCTGACCAATATATCATAAATAAATTCCGCTTTCTCGTCAACAATATGTACGCCTTTACCTTTAGTTATTTTGTAATTGAGTAAAGGGTTTCTAAGGCCCAGGTCCAGCAGTTCTTTTCTTGAAGACTCTAACCGGGACTGTATAGTTTCCTGCATATTTCAAAGCTAACAAAAACCCGGCTTATTAGGAGACCGGACATAGGAGAAAGGATCATTTGCACTTGAATCGAAATAGAACACAATGGTTTTTGATTGTTATTGGTTTTATGAAGGCTACGAACTTGCCGATCGGCGGGCTTAGCGATAAGCAAGCCCTTGTCACCATATTTGAAACTGTAAAAGAACTTTGCTGGCGTATCCGCCTTGGATTCCCTGACCGAAGAAGACATCACGCAAACAATTCGTGAAGTATCTGCGAACCGGGAACAGATGACCATCCTCATCGTTCACCGCCTTTCTACCAACCTTTATGGACGCAGATACGATTTTCGTATTGGAAAAAGGCAAAATAGTAGAATAGAGATCACATGATGAATTACTGGAAGCTAAAGGACTTTACTATGCCATGTGGCGCCAACAGATCGGTGAAGGGCGCTTTTAGGACTAAACAATTTTACCGGAAGTCCTGTTGACTTCAGTATAAATAAGCTATATCTGGACGAAAAAAATAAAAAGGTGATTTGATATTTGACGCTCGAATTAGATCTATTATTAATCTTCTCCTAAGGTCATACCTTTTGCCGTAACAAGCTTACCTTTTCCTTCCGGTACGTGATGAATCTTTTTCACATACAATTCATCTACAAGGATTACAGTGATAGCCAGCAACGGCACAGCCATGATAATACCTAAAGCACCTGATACTGATCCCATGATCAACTGGCTGATCAAAGTTAATGCGGGAGGAAGGTTGATCATTTTTTTTTGGATCAGCGGATTGACGATATTGGCGGTGATCGTCTGTGATATGATATATATGATAGCCACAATAACCGCTGTATTGGTACCGATGGTTAGTCCAAGTAGTACGCCCGGAATCATTGCCAGCACAGAACCTAATGTCGGAACGATCTCCAGCAAGCCTGTAAGCAGACCGAGCACCAATGCGGCCGGTATGCCCACTATAGACAGTCCGGCACCAATCATAATAGCAACAAGTACCATAGAAGCCATCATACCTTTTAACCATCCTTTGAGAGACAAGCTTATCCGGTCAAGGATGTGTTGCCCTATTTTCTTCTTTGATGGCGGGACCAGCATCATGACACCATCTTTGTACAAGGACGGGTTGGTCGTAAAAAAAATACCGAGAAACAGAATAATATAAACGTCCCCCAACACACCGAAGCTCGTGGAGAAAAAGGATTGCGCGGTCTTCATCATTTTGCCATCGTCATCCTGATCAAGGTTCTCCAGCAACTTTTTGCCGAGGTCGTTTTGCGAGAGTTTAGCCTTAAAGTTATGTACGGTACCGGGAAGGGACTCGCTCAATTGATTTACCTGTTGCTGAATTTTGGTCCCCATAAACCAGAAAAGCACCCCGATGATAACAAAGGTGCTCATTACAGAGATAAGCATGGCCCATTTGCGTTTCAACTTGGTGCGTCGTTCGATCATATCGCCCAGACCATGAAAATAAGTGGCGATCAACGCTCCGGCCAGGATCATCAGCAAGACGTTGAAGGCAACGCGGGCAATGAGAATAGCGGATACCAGCAGGGCGACGATGCCTACGGTTTGCCAGACTTTTGTGATATAGGTAGATTCTTCTTTTTTGTTCATCAGATTGGGTTTTATGCAATAAGTAATAAGGGAGCAGATTGTTTCTCCATAACGCCGGAAAATAACATTGCGAATATTTTTTATTTTTTAACTTTTTTAATTACAAATTAAAACAAGTAATGATTTTACAACTTATAGTATTAGACAATTCATCAAACAACCCGTATAAACATTATGGCAAAAAATGAAACCGGCACGGAGCCGAAGTTCGCAACGGCAGTGCCGGCTAAAAGCGAAAATGAGCTATTAGAATTATTTAAAGATGGTATCATGGATATTTACTGGGCAGAGAACCACCTGGTGAAGAACTTGCCAAAAATGATAGCTGCCGCAACGTCGGCAAAATTGAAAACCGCTATTGAAAACCACCTGGAAGAAACAAAAGGACATGTGAGCAGGCTTGAAGAAGTATTTAGTTTATTGCAAGAGAAAGTGATTGCCAAAAAATGCGACGCGATGGAAGGCCTCACCAAAGAAGGCGAAGGCATTGTAGAAAGCACCAAAGCAGGTACAGATGCGCGCGACGTAGGTATTATTATGGCATCTCAAAAAGTAGAGCATTACGAAATTGCTACCTATGGTGGCTTGGCTTCATTAGCTACAACCCTAGGCTTAACAGATGTGGCTGCCATTTTAAAACAAACACTGGCTGAAGAAAAGAAAGCCGATGAAAAATTAACCGAAGTTACTGCATCGATCACCACCAAACCATAACCCATGGCCACCAATAAAAAAACCGTAAAACCGGCTACCGAACCAAGTAACGAAAAAAGTGAGCAATTAAGCCCGTTTAGGGATGATGCCACAGGCCAGTTAATGACCACCAACACGGGTACAAAAATAAACGACGACCAAAACTCTTTGAAAGCTGGCGACCGCGGCCCATCACTTTTAGAAGATTTCATCCTGCGCGAAAAAATTACCCATTTTGACCACGAGCGTATTCCCGAAAGGGTTGTGCATGCACGTGGCTCGGGGGCGCATGGGGTATTCAAACTTTACGAAAGCCAGTCTGCAGTAACCAGGGCATTGTTCCTGAATGATACGGAAACAGAAACACCCGTATTTGTGCGTTTCTCCACCGTGGCTGGTTCAAAAGGCTCAAGCGATCTGGCAAGGGATGTACGCGGTTTTGCAGTTCGCTTCTACACGCAGGAAGGCAATTTTGACCTGGTCGGTAACAATATGCCTGTGTTTTTTATTCAGGACGCCATCAAATTTCCTGATCTGATCCACGCAGTTAAGCCCGAGCCTGATAACGAGATACCGCAGGCGGCATCGGCACATGATACCTTTTGGGATTTTATATCCCTGATGCCAGAGTCGGCCCACATGATCATGTGGGCTATGAGTGACAGGGCCCTGCCCCGCAGCCTACGCATGATGGAAGGCTTTGGTGTACATACTTTCCGTTTTGTAAACGCCGCTGGTGTTGCCAGTTTTGTAAAGTTTCATTGGAAACCTTTATTGGGCGTGCATGCTGTAGCCTGGAGCGAGGCGCAGGCAATATCGGGTAAAGACCCCGATTTTCACCGTCGCGATCTTTGGGATGCAATCGACAGCGGCGCTTTCCCCGAATGGGAATTGGGTGTACAGGTGGTGCCGGAAGAAGATGAATTTAAATTTGAGTTCGACCTGCTGGATGCTACCAAACTTATCCCGGAGGAGTTAGTGCCTGTTCAACGTATTGGTAGAATGACCCTGAACCGCAATCCCGATAATTTCTTTGCCGAAACGGAACAAGTTGCCTTTCACCTCGGCCATATTGTACCGGGTATCGATTTTACAAATGACCCATTATTGCAAGGTCGCTTATTCTCCTACACCGATACGCAACTCTTGCGTTTAGGCGGACCAAACTTTCAGGAGATCCCAATCAATCGCCCTGTCGTGCCGGTTTATAATAACCAGCGTGACGGTCACATGCGCCAGGCTATCAACAGTGGTAAAACCAGTTACAGCCCCAACAGCCTTGGCGGCAATTCGCCGGCACAGGCAAAAGCCAGCGAAGGCGGTTTTGTAAGCTATAACGAACGCATTGATGCCGGTAAGATCCGTGCCCGCAGCAAAAGTTTCCTTGATCATTTTAGCCAGGCCAGGCTTTTCTTTAACAGCCAGTCAGATCCGGAGAAAAACCACATTGTTGATGCGTTAAGCTTTGAACTTGGAAAAGTAAAAACTGTAGCCATCCGCGAACGCATGCTGGGTATCCTATCACTTATAGATAAAGGCCTTGCTGCCGAAGTTGCTTATGCATTAGGCTTGCATGTACCGCAATCGCCCGAAACCCCTGTCAACAAAAGCATCCCTGCTGATGCCGCTGTGGAAGATTATGAATCTATCCAGGTAGAAGGCTCGTTAACCAAGTCGGACGCGTTAAGTATGGCTGGTACCATTAAAGATAGTATTAAAACCCGTAAGGTGGCTATACTTGCTGCCGATGGCGTTGACGAGAAAGCTTTGTTTGCGGTAAAGGAAGCTATTGAGGCCGAAGGCGGTGCCGTTAACGTAATTGCGCCAAGATTAGGTTTTATTACTTCGTTTAACGACGAGCAGATCCAAGTTGATGAAAGCTTGTTAACAGCTGCATCTGTATTATTTGACGCGGTGTATGTACCGGGCGGCAGCAACAGCGTCGCTTCGATAGAAGCCGAGCCGGATGCCATTCATTTCCTTAATGAGGCCTTTAAACATTGTAAAGTTATTGCGGCAGATGCAGGTGCTTTGCAGGTTTTAGAAGCTACCTATTTCAGTAAAAAGATAGCGGGTGACGAAGGTATTATCCTGAGCGATAATGCAGCTGCCTTAGCTGGCAATTTTATCGCGGCCATCAAACAGCACCGCTTTTGGGAAAGAGAAAAGCCGAGGAAAATCCCGGCCTAAGTTTTTAATTTTTGTTGTGTGTGTTGAAAGCGCCCTTTAAAGGGCGCTTTTTTCATTTCCCTAATACCGTTATCGCCGCCTCGTTACCTTGCTGGGCTGCAATATCGTAAACCGATAAACCTCTTGAATCGAGCAGGGTTTTATCGGCGCCGGCATCAAGCAATTGCTTCAACATATCGTTACGGCCAAACATAGCGGCAAACATCAAAGCTGTGCCTCCATTGCCGTGCATTTGGTTTAAATCTGCATCTCTTTCTACTAGCAATTGGGCTATATCGTTGTAACCTTTAAAACACACGCCCATCAGCGCGGTATTTCCGCCGAAATCAGCCCCATTAATATTGGCGCCATTATCCAATAAAAACCGAGCGGCTTCCAGTTGATTATTGTAACAGGCAATTATTAACGGCGTATATCCTTTGAGATCCTTTGCTTCGATACTAACTCCCTGTTTTAAAAGTTCTTCCATTACAGGGACATTTCCTTTACGGGCGGCATGAATAAATACTTGGTTAAGGTCTACGTTTTCCATGGTATCGTTGTTGCGTTTTTTGAGTAACAAAAATAACACGCGATAGTTTACCTGCCTGGATGTTTTTATCCTTGAAGCGTCCGTAGATTCATTCGGTATGTTTTGTCTTTTTGGCTCTTAACTGGCTTTCGCAAGAATTTTACACCGATTGAATCCTTTTTTTGGGTTGGATTACAATGTAATTTAAGCCACCTTACGTCGATATAGAGAGTACGATCGTTGAGGCTTTCCATTGTATGAATTCATCTTGCTTTTTCGATGCTATAAAATGGCCGTGTGCCTGCCGGCTTGTCTTAAACTTTCCCGAACTGGAAGCCGACCGTCTTGGGCGCTTCATTTTCGGCAGCAAGCCCTTGGATATAAAGCTGGTCATCGATCAACTTGTAACTCAGCGAGGTCTCGTCTATTTTATAGTTCTCCGCTTCGAACCGTTCTTTCAATGGTGCAAGGACTTCCTTACGGTCAAAGCTCGGGCTCAATTTCAATTGTTCGTCCTGTGCTTCAAGTACTATGCCTGTTACTTTAAAGGAAAATATCTTTGCGTTCATTTGTTTGTCTTTAATGTCCTTTTAATAAATAACCAAGCACCAGGCCGGCCAGGATGGCGGCAATGATATACACCCAGTTCACTGCCGGTTTCTTTTCCATGGTCTCTACCTGCGCTTTATAAGCCGAGATCTGTTCATTGAGCAGAACCAGTTTTTCGTTTTGTAGTTGTTCGGCTCCGGCTTTCAATTGCTCCACTCCCTTCAGTTGCTCATTTAGGTTATCGATCTGTTTCTGGTAGCCTGCGGCGAGTTGTGCTTTGACGGCATCGACGAGCTTGGCTTTGGAATGTGCGGCTTCTTCTGTGGTATGGTTATAGGTCTCATTGAGGAAAGCCCCAAATGCGGTTGGCGTGATAAAAGCTTTATCAGCGACTTGTTGTAACAGGCTGACGTCGTCTTTATGGCCGATGGCGGTCACGAAAAGTGCGCGCAGGGTGGTGCTTTTTTCGGATAGGCCGAGTTTATTGAAAACTTCCATTTGTTCCCCACCGCCGCGCGATACAACGATGATATCAAAACCCAGGTCGTCCAGGCGATGCATTTCAGTAGTCAGGTCGGTTTCGCTCGTCAGGCTGACACGGAAGAACTGCAGGTCATAAAATCCGATGGATTCTTTGAGTTGGTGTTTGATGTCGTTATCGATGATACCGCTTTTGCCGATGATGACCGCGATCTTAAAGGGCTCTTCGGTCAGGATCCTGCTTTTTATAAACCCCTGGACGTCCTTGAAACCGGCCGCGGCTTTGGCTTGCAGCAGGCTGATCTTAGCGAGGTCGTCTTCGGAGTATTTATTTTGCGTCTGCTCTACCAGGTCGGTTACGGTGAGCTGGATCTGGATGCTGCCCGAGCTGTTCATCACGCGTTTGGTGATAAAACCGTTCACGGTGATGGTCTTATTGGGCTGAAGTTCGTTACGGATGAGCGCAGGGATGATCAGGGTGAGCTGGGCATCCGAGGATTCATCACGCAACGTGTCATAGTAATAACCGTTGTAGGCACTGCTTCTCCCCTGCAGGAACACACCTTTCAGGCAGATCATGCGTTTGCTCTGGCTGATACTGATCGAGTTGTTAAACAGGTTGAGTACAGCCAAAGGCGAGTAAATAAGCGTTGCAGGGCTTTCCGTTTCCATTGCCCCAAAATTAATAAAAGTCTAGGCATGGCGTTAATGATTATCGTTATCTACCACCAAGGTTTCTAACCGCGCCTATTTTCGGCCCATGTTATTAGACATCATGACCAAAGCGGATCTCGAGGAGTTCAGGCTTAAATTATTGGAAGACATTAAAGCAATTATGGTAGTGCAATCATTTTTAGTTTGAACAATAAAAAAGCGCATCAATATTCTTGATGCGCTTCAATTTAATTCAGTACGATAATTCTAATTTGGAGTATAAGATGACCCTAATTCATCTACTGATGAATTGATGCCTGCATTGTAACCCGATAGCGACCAGATGTCCCCACTGGTCATATTGGCGATATATAAATCATAGCCGCCGGCTGTACCTGAACGGGTGCTGGATAGGATGACATAACTTGTACCGCAGGGATAGGCGTCGGCGTACTCGGCATTATTGTTATTAAATGGTAACCGTGTTCGCGTGCTGTTGGCAAAATAACCCATATAAACCTGGTCATGATGATCTGTACTGCTATACCACCTGCTGTACAAAAAGGTGGTTGCATCGCGTTTGATAGGGTAATACTCCTGTACGCCGCTTACATTGGCCAGGGCGGTTTTATTGGTGCCGTCGAGGTTTATCTGGTAAATGTCTGATGCGCTCCCTGCCCCTTGCGCAAAAAGCAGGGCCGTAGCATCGTCGTTATAGTAAGGCATACCTTCTTCAAGAGCACTGGTGTTAGTAACTACATCGGTAATATTACCGGTAAGTTCCATTAATTTCAAATCGCCGGCTTGTTTAAAAGCGATGCGGTAACCATTTGGTGAAAATTTAGGATCTTCATCCCGCAGGCCATTGCCTGCCGTAAGGTTAGTCGGGCTGCTGGCCGAACCGATTGTCCACAAATAAATATCCCAATCGCCCGAGCCTGCGGGTTGGCCCATAAAAACTATTTTGGTACCATCGGGACTAAAATGAGCATTCATCGGATATTCAATATTCCAGTTCTGGCTTACCCAGGTCAATACATTTGTGTTAAAATTATAGATATACATTTTGGTGCCCGAACAGGCGTAGCAGGAGTAGCTATGGTAAACAAGCTTCCCTGTAATACTAGGTTTTGCCTGTATAGCATTTATTTTCGGGTGGGTACCTATTTGACTTTTTACTGTCTCAGCTGCTGCTTTGTTTTTGGAATCTTTTTGGCAAGAGCCGAGTATTCCTGTTAAGAAAACAAGCGTTAAAATTGCAATCCTTTTCATGTTATTTAAGTTTTAAAGTGTTAAACTAATCTGGATACCTTTTTTTATGTTAAATCATAAAAAAGATTATATTAATTAGGCGTGTATGCCGCGCCCAATTCATTGTCAGACGAATTGATGCCGGCATTGTAGCTCGTTAACGACCATATATTGTTACTGGTAATATCTGCTATATACAGATCGTACCCGCCAGCGGTTCCGGCACGGCTGCTGGAAAGGATCACGTAGTTTGCTCCGCAGGGATAAGCGTCGGCATATTCTGCGTTGTTATTGTTAAACGGAAGCCGGGTACGGGTGCTGTTTGCAAAATACCCCATATAAACCTGGTCGTGATGATCGCTGCTGCTGTACCACCTGCTGTACAGGAAAGTGTTTTGGTCCCGCTTTATCGGGTAATACTCTTGCACATCAGCGACATTTGCTAAAGCCGTTTTATTTGTTCCATCAAGATTGATCTGGTAAATGTCAGAATTGCTGCCCGCCCCCTGTGCAAATAGCAGGCCTGTGGCATCATCATTATAGTAAGGCATGCCTTCTTCAATGGAAGGCGTATTGGTGATAACATCTGTAATATTAGCGTCAAGGTCCAACAATTTAAGGTCCCCGTCTTGTTTAAACGCTATCCTGTAACCATTTGGTGAAAATTTGGGGTCTTCATCCTTCAAACCATTCCCCGCCGTAAGGTTTGTCGGGGCATCTGCTGAACCAACTCTCCAAAGATAGATATCCCAATCGCCCGATCCGGCCGGCTGTCCCATGAATACGATCTTTGTGCCATCCGGATTAAAGTGAGCATTTATCGGATAATCGATATTCCAGTTTTGGCTTATCCAGCTTAGGGTATTCGTGCTAAAATTGTATATATACATTTTTGTGCCGGCACAGGCGTAACAAGAGTAACTATGATATACAAGTTTACCGGTAATAGCAGGCTTTGGGTTTGCGCTGGTTAACGGCGTATCAATCGCTGCCTTTCCATCTTCAGGATCAAACGGCACACTGTTCTTTAATTCCTTTTGACAAGCGCCAAGTAATCCGGTGATAAAAACTAACGCTATAATTAAAATTCTTTTCATTTTATTTAAGTTTAAAAATGTTTACAGATGATGAACGATCACTTAATAACCGGGATTCTGCTTTAATTTATTATTCCTGTTAAGTTCGCTTGCCGGGATAGGAAGTAACGTCTTATCGTTGTTCGCTGCGTAATTAACCAGTTCCCGGTCGGCGTTTCCACAGTTTAGTTTGTACTCCTTCAACGCGTTCATTGTGCTGGTGAATTTTCCCGTTCTGACCAGGTCGTTAAACCTGGATCCCTCAAACGCAAGCTCTAACCGGCGCTCATTCAGGATGTAGGTTTTAACGGTCTCTTTATCGCTCATTGCTTTACCCGTTAAATGCACACGTCCGCGTATTTTGTTTAAAAGTGTAATCGCGCCATCGGCTCCGGATATATTCCCTAATTCGTTTTGGGCTTCGGCTTTCAATAATATAATATCAGCCAGGCGGATCAGGTAAGTATAATCACCGCTTGCATAACCATTCGCGTGTTCCCACTTAAAAACGAAGGGTATTTGCCCAGCAGAGGCACATGGCTTCCAGTACTCATCCGCCCATTCGGCACTGGCCATCAGGATATTTGTATTCTTCCGCTCGGTGTCGCCTTCGTTGTCATATGCCTTAACTAAATCCAACGAAGGCGTACAGTATTTCCTCCAGGCATCTCCGGTTAACGACGGCGGTAAAAACAATTGCGGCCCCCAGTTAGCCTGGGCGGTATTGGCAATGAATTGAACCTCGAAAATCGCCTCGGAATTGATGTAATGGGAACCATCAAACAGCTGGTTATAAATAGGATGCAAATCGTAACCGGCCGGGCTGTTAATTACAGCATTACAATACGTTACAACTTTGTTATAATCAGGGTTGGGCATTTGCGCGTATACCTGGGCTAAAAGAGAATTTACAGCACCTTTAGTTGCCCTCGATTTATTGACCGAAGCGCCCTGGCCATAGTCATCAGGTAATACAAGCGCGTCGTTTAGATCAGCAATAATTTGTTTGTAAATTGCATCCGGAGTTGCTGCCGGGACATTTACTTTTGATGCGTCGACAGAACCAAAGTCAGTTACTAACGGTATATTTCCATATAGCTTGAGTAGTTCAAAGTAATAGTAAGCTCTTAAAAACTTAGCTTCCCCGGTAATTTGTGCTTTCCTTTCAGCGGTTAACTGCGGGTCATCCACGCCCCGGACCTTATCGATAACCAAATTTGCTCGTGCTACCCCATTAAAAAGCTGGCGGTAGTCAAACGTTGCGCGGCTATTTGAAGATGATATTTTTAGGGCATCATATTGATTGATTTCCTGGTCATCCCCGCCGGAGTAAGCGTTATCTGATCGCGCATCACCCAATAGCACCCTGTCCCAAATAAAATATTCTTGATATAAAGTATTGTATACACCTGTAAGCGCTGCTTCAATATCTTTTGCTGTTTTGTAGGCATTGCCCGTTGTAGCACTGGATTCCGGAGTAACATCCAGGAATTTCTTGCATGATGCGCATAACGCGATACACATCATCCATATGAAGTATTGTCTGATCTTTTTCATTTCTTAAAGATTTAGTGATATTACAATGAGATATTTAAGCCGATAATAAATGTTCTAACCTGAGGATAAGTTCCGAAATCAATTCCGGACACGCCGTTCTGACCTGCAAAAGCACTTACTTCCGGGTCAAAACCGCTGTATTTGGAAGAAGTGAAGATATTTTCCCCGGTGACGTATAAGCTCAGTTTTTGAAGACCCAGTTTTTGAACGATAGCTGTTGAAAACGAATAACCGAGTGTGGCCGACTTTAGGCGCAGGTACGAGCCATTTTCAATAAACCTCGAAGATATGCGGCTATTATTAACATCATCCGCTACAGCTTTAGGGATACTGGTAACCTGGCCGGGGGTTGTCCACCGGTTTAAAACTGTTACAGATTGGTTTCTGAAATCGTTCAGCCCCTCTGTTTCTATCCGGGTCGCGTTAAAGATCTGGTTACCCTGTACGCCCTGGAAGAATATGTTGATGTTGAAGTTTTTATAACTAAGGTAATTTGTAACACCGTAGGTGAATTTTGGATTGGCATTCCCAATAACCCGTTTATCATCATTGTTTAGCACACCATTGTTATCAAAATCTTCATATTGCTCCATACCTGTTTTGGGGTCAACGCCCTTGGCAACATAGCCAAAGAAAGTTCCTAATGGATAGCCTTCTTTGATAATGGCGGCTTCTTCGCGTTGCTCAATTGCGCCAACAGGCAACACCTGATCTGCGATGTAACCCACCTTATTGCGGTTGATCGATAGGTTTAAATTGGTTTCCCATTTAAGATCATTAACCAGGTTTTTTGTGTTCAATGCAAACTCGATACCCTTATTCTGGAGGTTACCCACATTCTGCAACGCGCCGCTAAAGCCGCTTGATAATGCCACCGGCTTATCAAACAACAGATCCCGGGTTTGCTTTTTATAGGCGTCAACTGACAAGTTTACACGTGAGTTAAATAGTGAAACGTCGATACCCAAATTGTTTTGAATTGTTGTTTCCCATTTAAGGTCTCTGTTTTCGGGCGTCTCCGGCCCGGTTCCTGAGTTAAGTACACCCCCTAAAACGTAATTATCGCCAACATGCACCTCCCCCAAATAGGAATAAGGGCTAATACGGTCATTGCCTACCTTACCCCAACCGTACCTGATCTTAAGGTCACTTAAAAAAGGTACATCCTTTAGGAAGTTTTCCTGCGAAAGCCTCCATCCAACAGAGAATGAAGGAAAGTATCCCCACCGGTTATCCGGCCCAAATACAGATGATGCATCAGCGCGGAAATTTCCGGTTACCAGGTATTTGTCGTCAAAAGCGTAATTGACCCGACTAATGATCGCCTGGTTTGTTCTTGCAGTTCTTGAACCTGTTGCCTTATTGATAACCGATCCACCATTTACTGTAGTTACGGTTGATGACGAGAAATTTTTCGTTTCTATCTCCGAACTTTCAGCAGCCGATCTGGACATGGAGAACCCGCCAAAAGCCTCAATAGAATGCTTGCCGATTAACTTTTTAAAGGTCAGCGTATTTTCGTTAAGCCAGTAATTATTTTGACTAATATTTAAATCGGCCAGCCCGTTATTTACCCTTCCGTAATCTGTTTTAAACGGATCAAGGAAATAGTTGTACCGATTTGTAGAATAATCATAACCGAAAAGTGATTTTGCCTTAAGAGAACTCAAGATATTAACCTCTGCATACACATTGCCAAAAAACCTGGAATTGTTATAGCCATTAACAGACCCGTCTGTGTATGCCGCCGGGTTGTTAAATGATAAACGTAGAGGGTTGGCTGTAAATGACCCATCAGGATTGAATATATCGATGACCGGTGAAGATGTTAAAAGGTTCATGATCACCCCGCCTTTGCCAGAACCTGCGTTGTCGGCAATATTTCTGTCAAACCATCTTGAAAAGAGTACGCTTGTACCTACCTTAACTATCTTGCCTACTTTTTGGTCTAAGTTCACCTTAAAGTTGTAGCGGTTAACAGAGTTGTTGCGTACCACGCCATCTTCTTTGATCCACCCGCCCGACATATAGTATTGCGTATTCTCGTTCCCGCCGTTTAATGCCATTTGATAATTTTGCGCATAGGCATCCCTGAAGATCACATCCTGCCAGTTGGTATTGGCCTTGTACTTTGTCCAATCTGCAACCTCGTTCAATTCAGTCATCAGATCGATATATTGGCTCCTGTCCAGAACATTCAATGTTTTAACAACATTCGAGACCCCGCCATATGTGGAGAGCGTCAATACTGGCTTTTGATTTTTACCTCTCTTAGTAGTGATCAAAACAACACCGTTAGCACCGGATGCACCATATATTGCAGCGGAAGAAGCATCTTTAAGTATTGTTATAGATTCGATATCAGCAGGGTTGAGATCATAAGTTGTAGCGCTTTGCACACCATCAACTATGTATAGCGGTTCGCTATCGGCCGTTATTGAAGTTGTACCACGTATCCTGATAGAGATTCCTGCCTGGGGTTTACCCGATGGCCGGATAACTTCAACGCCGGCTGCTTTTCCCTCCAGCGAATAACCAAAATTAGTAGCCGGCCTGTCTTCCAGGTCTTTTGAGGTGACAATACTCACCGCCCCGGTAAGGTCTTTTTTGCGCTGCGTGCCATAGCCCACCACTACAACGGCGTTAAGTTCCTTAGGATCGGGTTGAAGCATGATCGCTATATTTTGCTGGCCTGTATAAATAAATGATTGGGTAGTCATCCCCACATAGGATATGGCAATTTTGGCATTTTGCTCAACACCTATAAGTGTAAATTCGCCCTGTGCGTCAGTTGTTAGGGTTTTGTTAATATTGCCTACCACCGTAACGGTTGCTCCTGGTAAGGGGCGGCCGGTTTCGTCAACTACCTTTCCATTTAGCTCTGCGACAGTTTTCACCGCGATAGCCGGCAAAAGGGCGCCATCCTTTAACTTAAAAGTCACCGACTTATCTTCGATGTGATAAATTAGCGGCTGGTTCTGCAATGACTGTTTTAAAGCCTCATCAATTGAGACGTCTTTCAGTTCCACGGTTACCGGGGTCGTCAATTCTAGGATATCGTCGCTATAAACAAAATCGTAGCCGCTTTGCTGACGTATTTTTTTCAAAACCTTGTCAAGGCTCACGTTTTTTTCCTTAAGGGTGATCTTTTGGGCGAAAGTTGATGCGCTGACGGTCATCACAGATACCAACAGCATGAGGGTGGTCATTTTCACAACTAAAATTGTTATGCGCCGCGGATATAAACGGCACGTGCTTATGCATACTGCATTTAAATTCATAAATTTGAATTGTTCAGGTTAAATAAATTTGTTTTCAACACACGGATATTATTTTTCCTTATTGAGGCTATGCCGCAAAAGAAAGGGTGACCTGAACATGCAGCGTATCCCGAGGTCCAAGCCGGGATGCGTTTTTTATTTCAGGCACCTTTGTGGGGGCAACTACCAGCGTAAAATTTTTCTCATAATTTAATTTTTAGGGTATAAAATCTAGTTAATTTAATTTCAAAGCGGCTCTATCGGGCCTCAATAACTTGCACCTGGTTGTCCTTAATCAAAAAGTTCACTTTACCTGTATTACGAAAAAACTCCAGTATAGCGGCCAGTTTACGCGTACGACTCACTGCCCCGTTAAATTTGATGGCTTTAAGCCCATTATTTTGCCAGGCAAATTGTACACCGTAAATACGGGACACATCTGCCAGGATATCGCCTAATTCCCGGTGGCTGAAAATCAATTTGCCTTGCAGCCAATCAACCGTTTCTTCCAGATCAGCATCTTTTACTACAAGCTTATTGCCGGTCACAACTGTTTGTTGGCCGGGTGTTAATAAGACATTTTTACCCGTTGGGTTTAACTGCACACGCACTGATCCTTCTACCAATGTTGTTGCCACATCGTCTTCGTAAGCACGTATATTAAATTCGGTGCCTATATCTTCAATAGTTTGATTTTTTATATGTACTAAAAATGGATGCGCCGCGCTATGCTTCACTTTAAAATAAGCCTGGCCGGTTACACTAACCTCGCGCAGCTTACCTTTAAAATTGAGGGGATAGGTAATGCTGGATTGTGCATCCAGGTAAGCCTCTGTCCCATCAGCCAGTGTCAGGCTGTATTTATTGCCGCTATTGTTGGTTAGTGTATGGGTAAGTAATTCATTACTATTAGCTATACCGGCATCATAACTGATTTCACCATTATGTTGGTGTACCTGCGTACCATCCGCTGCGCGGATATTGCCATTAGCTGACGGATTCAACGCTATTCTTTTGCCGGTGTTTAAGGTGAGTACCAAACCAGCTCGTTTTGGCACCAGACGTTCGATATTCGTAACCATTTGTTTTTGAGCCGCCTGCCTTTGAAGCAGCGCATAACCACCGGTTGCCAGTACCAGCACAATGGAGGCGGCGGCGGCAATGCGGGGCCACATGGGTTTAACAGAGGGCTTAAAATGGACGGGGGCGATCTTGTCCCAAACCATACCGGCATCGGCTAAAATCTCTGCAGGTTGGTAAGCCTTATCGCTGTCGGGTGAGTATTGAAGCAACCAGGCTTCCATCAAGGCCTTTTCTTCATCGGTTGCGGTACCCTTTTCAATGCGTTCTAAAAGCCCTTTAAGTTCAGTTTCAGTCATACTATAGCGTGGATCTTATCCTTTTATACTAGTAAGACGAGCAACTAAGTGCTAACAGGTAGATATAATGAAATTTTATTTATGCAGTATAACAAAGTACAGGTAGGCAATGATCCCCAGTTTTACACGCAATATTTTTAACGCATTACTTACCTGTTTGCTAACGGTTTGTTCGGCTAAATTCAGCCGTTCGGCAATTTCTTTATGGCTCAGGTGATGTTTACGGCTTAAGTCAAATATCTCGCGCATTTTGTGTGGTAAACCGGCAATCTCTTTTTCAATAATAGCGGTCAGCTGGTTTTCGCGGGTGCGGTAGTCGGTAGCTCCGTGAGATTGAACGGCAAATGCTAAAATAGAAGCAAAGTATTTATCCTTTACCTTATTGTGCACAAACTGGTCTATAATAATGTGGTGAACAGATGTATATAAAAAACCCGCAAGATTTGTAGTGATTTGAATTTGCTGGCGCCTGGCCCAAAGCCGTGTAAAAACCTCCTGTACGATGTCCCTTGCTTCCTCACGGTTGCGGGTTTTGTTGTAGGCGTGGTTAAGCAGCGTAAAAACATACCGGTCGTAAATTGCGGTATAGGCTACCTCATCGCCCGATTGTAAAAGGTCGGACAATTCCTGGTCGGTATATTTTTGGTACACACTTAAGCCGGGGTAAGCCATTGGATAAAGTTATGCAAATAATAAATGAATGTTAAGTTAATTATCAAACATCATACACGTTTAATAATTATTTACCGATTACCATTGAACGGAACGGCGCAGGTGCATAAATAAGCAATATCGGTAACTGATCCTTTGTTTTGTTTATTCTTGACGATGACAACCGCAAAAACATTTTCCGCCTGCCTGCCAAGAGAGCAGCCAGGTTTTAACAGGGTTCCTGACCGTAATTATTAAAAATAAAGGTGACGTAATAACGACCGCCTCATTTTTACCCCGCCATGTTATTTTACATCAGGCGATCCTCATACCTTAGCGTTAAATATGGCCAAGCAAAAATTCGCAGGAAAAGCTGCCCCTCAAACAGATCTGACTTTCAGGGAGCGTCTTGCCGCGCTGAAGAACCTGCCGGAGCTTTTCCGACTGGTCTGGCTCAGCAGCCCGCAAAAAACAGCTTTGAGTTTCAGCTTGCGCATCGCGCGTTCAGCCATGCCGGTAGCCTTGCTTTATGTAGGTAAGCTCATTATTGACCAGGTGGTACAACTTAACCGCCACGGTGGTGACCAGCATGAATTATGGAAACTGGTGATCATTGAATTCGCATTGGCTGTACTGGCCGATGTGCTGAACCGGGGGATCACCCTCACCGACGGTCTGCTTGGTGACCTGTTTTCTAATTATACTTCGATGCGGATCATGCGCCATGCAACTACGCTCGACCTTGACCAGTTTGAGGATTCTGTCTTTTACGATAAACTGGAAAGGGCAAGGCAACAAACCGTTGGGCGTTCCATTTTGCTTTCGCAGGTCATGAGCCAGGTACAGGACCTGATCTCTATGGTTTTCCTGCTTACCGGTTTGATTGCCTTTAACCCCTGGCTGATCTTGCTATTACTCATAGCGATTATCCCCTCCTTTTTAGGCGAATCCTACTTTAACAGCCAAAACTATGCCCTTACCCGCAGCCAGACACCCGAAAGGCGGGAACTGGATTATGTCCGTTACCTGGGTGCCAGCGATGAGACCGCAAAAGAGGTCAAGATCTTCGGCCTGGCTGATTTTATCATTGACCGCTTTAAGTCACTTTCGGATAAATTCTATGCGGACAACAGTAAACTCGCGGTTAAACGTTCTTCATGGGGCACCTTCTTTTCCATATTAGGCAGCATTGGATATTACGCTGCTTATGGTTATATTATTTACCAGACCGTTACCGGCAGATCAACCGTGGGCATGCTGACTTTTTTGGCGGGTTCTTTCAGGCAGTTAAGCACGCTAATGGAAAACATGCTAAACAGGTTCACTACGGTTTCACAGGGTGCTATTTACCTGAACGACTTCCTGGAGTTTTTTGAGATCAAACCAAAGATCAGCGTAGCTGTAAATCCTTTACCTTTCCCTAACCCAATCTCAAAGGGCTTCACATTTGAGGATGTAGGTTTCCAATATCATAATTCTGAAACCTGGGCCAACCGCCACCTTAATTTTACTTTACATCCCGGCGAAAAACTGGCTTTGGTTGGCGAGAACGGTGCGGGGAAAACAACCTTGGTGAAACTGTTGGCACGTTTATACGACCCCACTGAAGGTCGGATCCTCTTAGATGGCATAGATCTGAAAAATTACCGGATAGAAGACCTGCGGCTGAACTTGGGGATTATTTTTCAGGATTACCTGCGCTACCAGATGACCTTGTCTCAAAACATCGCTGTCGGCAACATCAGTCAAATCAATAATGAAACCCTGATCCGCAAAGCCGCGCAGGAAAGCCTCGCGGACGCGCTCGCTGAAAAGCTGCCCGGTCACTATGAGCAGGCGCTCGGGAGACGTTTTAACAATGGCGTTGAACTCTCCGGCGGGGAATGGCAAAAGGTAGCTTTGGCACGTGCGTATATGAAGGAAGCACAGGTCCTGATCCTGGATGAGCCAACCGCCGCTTTAGATGCAAGGGCTGAATACGAAGTATTCCAGCGTTTTGCCGAAATGACCAGAGGAAAATCAGCTGTGCTGATCTCTCACCGTTTCTCAACGGCGCGCCTTGCCGACCGTATTTTAGTTTTGGATAAGGGATCGGTGATGGAGATCGGCACGCATATCGAACTACTGGCAAAGGACGGCCGTTATGCCGAGTTGTTCCGTTTACAGGCCATGGGTTATCAATAGTGCTCCTATTGCTATATGGATTAACATCAACC
Source organism: Mucilaginibacter sp. L294 (assembly GCF_001636615.1). GTDB lineage: Bacteria > Bacteroidota > Bacteroidia > Sphingobacteriales > Sphingobacteriaceae > Mucilaginibacter. Next base: position 39,728 of record NZ_LGEK01000014.1, read on the forward strand.
TTCGGAGCAAAAAAAATTCGGCGAAAAGCTTATTATTAACGGCATTTTTTCAATCATCTTTAGAAAGGAAAGGCGGCGACTAATCAGCTGACGAGCAGGGCGACGATTGTTAGTAGGCACTCAGGCCGGCGAGTATCGTTACGTTTTAAAGGTAACAACTATGTTTCTCCGATGCTACCTTTCCAATTCCTCCTCCACCCTCTTCTCTATCTTCCCCTTACAGTCATCCAAAAACTTCGTATACCCCAAACGCTTGCGGTTAGCGATCCCCTGCCAGCGCCGGTGCGCCTTGCCGATCCGTACGCGAAACACATGCTCCAAAAATTCCACAATCTCCGTAATGGACACCTGTCCGTTGTTAAGCTGTCCGGTCAGCCATATACCATAAGCGATCTCCACTAAGTTTATACTTTCTCCGGTCCATTTCAGGGCACCAACAGGTGCGTTAGATTGAGCCGGCTGTGATGCAGCAGCTGACCCGCCACTACTGCCATTCAATTCGCTGATCTCATTCTGCAGCCATTGCTCCAACCGCTCAAATGCCATGAACTTACTCCATAACATATCGCAGCAGGTCGTAAACGTCGGGTCGAGGCCGACCATATCGGGTACCGGGATATCGACGGGTTTGCCGCCCCGCACAAAAAGCAGGTGGTCGAGTTCTTTGAGGTCGAACTGATAATACGAATACAGGAACTTGTTTTGCTCCAGGAAGCGATGGATATACTTTAACTCCTGTTCGTAAAAGGCTTTTAAAGTTGCCGTATCATTCAGCGGTCGGGCAGTCTCGATCGTAAAGATCTCCATCGCGAAGAAATGTTCAGCCATAAACTTCGGTTTCTCATATTTAAAAAAGGCGATCTCATCGTCCTGGTTTTTAAAAGCCGTATCCGCAATAAAGCGTTTCAGTTTTTCGAAAGCTGTTTGGATGCTGTGAAGGGCACCGGTCACTTTGCGAACAGGCAAAGTGCCGAGTTCAGCGTAGACAGACAGTTCTTGTTCTAATTCAGTAAATAGTTTTTCCGTAAATTTTCTCATCATCATATTTTTTAGATGAAAATGGTTCCACAAAGAATTGCAGAAACCATCTTCGATGTAAACCAAAAAACATACCTGCTATAGCTTAAATTGTCTTTTGATATCCGACCATACGTTCAACACCTCATCCAAATGCGAGCGCTCATGCAAAGCGGTCACGCCCATGCGGATCCGCGCGTCTTTCATTGATACTGCCGGGTAGTTGATCTGGTTGGCATAAACACCCATTTGCTGCATCGCATGGCAGATCCGTGCATTCTTGATCTTATCGCCCACGCGCACCGGGAAGATGGCCGATTGCGTATCGCCGATATTCAGGCCAAGGCCAAGCAACCCGTGCCGGAAGTAGTCCATATTATCATGCAAAGCGGCCATCCAATACGGCTGCTCGTCCACCAGTTCGATGGCTTTGACGATGGCCAATGCTGCGGGCGTTGAGCTGGCAGAGAACAGGTGCTGCCTGCTTTGGTACTTCAGGTAGTTGACCATCTCTTTACCAGCTACGACATAGCCGCCAATATGCCCGAACGTTTTGCTGAAAGTACCGGTAATGAGGTCAACATCGTTCCAGGCATCACAGGCCTCGATCAGTCCGCGGCCCGTTTTACCGATCACGCCGGTACCATGTGCATCATCAACCATCAGTTTCGCGCCGTATTTTTTGCAGAGCGTGATGATCTCCGGTAAGGGCGCCAGGTCACCATCCTGCGAGTACACGCCGTCAATGATGACCAATACCAGCGGGTGTTTCCCTTTAGATAGCTGCAAGATGTGCTCGTAGGCATCCAGATCATTATGCCTGACGGTTTTTCGGTTCACCCGCTGGCAACCTTCCAGGACGCTGGTATGCACGCCGGCATCCAGGATCACCAGATCGTCTTTGGTCAGGATGCATTGCAGGGAGGCACTGTTGGAGGTATAGCCGGTCGTATAAATGATCGCGTGTTCTTTCCGGAAGAAACCGGCGATCTTTTTTTCCAGCAGCTCGTGGTAATCGTAATGCCCGCCGATGGCCGGGGAGGCTCCTGCCCCGGCGCCGTACTTCGATATCCCGTCAACGGCGGCTTGTTTGACCAGCGGGTGTTGGGTAAAGCCGAGGTAATCGTTGGACACGAGGCTGATCATTTTTTTGCCCCCCATCTCGATCACCGGGCCGCAGCCGGTTGAGGTAACCAGCCGGTAATTTAATTGTCCTTTTGCCAGTTGGTCGTCCAGGTACGCCTGGAACATTTTCGCCCTCCCCCAGGCATCCATGCCCGGGATGTACTCGAAATCCCGGAAACTGTTGTTGTCAAAATTTTGCTTCATATTTCTGATGATTTTGAAGCAAAGGAATAAGGTATTTGAGCTGGTGAAGAGTGTTAACACCTGGGATACACCAACGCTCCCGTTATCCCGAAGCATATTAACCCGTGAAAACACCTTATGTAAAACAGAAGCTACAAAAACCTATAAGTGGCTGTTATACGAACAAAGCGATTAAAAACTCAGTTTGTATTGTAGTGTAATTTCCCGCTCTGCGATTTAATTACCTCATGTTAATTTCCACTGTGTAAATTTCATTAAATCCGTCGGGTTGATGGTCTTAGATGATGGATCCGTCTTTGCCTTAACCTGCTATCATTACCCGTTTAAAGCGAAGGTACTTATGATCGATAATATCAAAGTCGTATATGATGTTGTGCTCACCTTCGCTGACGTAATCGCCATTTTCATCGTTGCCATTTAGATAGGCCAGGTTTATAGAAAGCGTCTGGCTATCTTTATTAAAGGTCACAATCATGTAATAGTGGCCGTCTTTGTCGTTAAATTCCGGGCTGTTATTTTCTCCCTTATCAAACAGTTTAGCCGATTTTATTCTGAGCAGGCTCCTGACAAATGCAGGCCGGAAAAGCTTAGAGCGATAACGCTCAAAATCCCTTTCAGAAAAAAGTCCCGGGCCATTTTGAACTTTTTTCAATTCTGCGTCAGTATCAAAAATAGCATACCATATCTGCGTGGAGTCTGCATTAAGCGGAAGGTTGAAATAACTCTTGAGCTTGGGTATATCTTTGTCATTTACCGCATTGCGAAAGTTTCTAAAATCATCGAGCCATGTATTTACTTCGGGGTACTGTTTTATGGTGCCTGCAAGGTTAGCAGAGCCAGCAGCCTGTGTTTTATCCGGATTCCTGCTTGTGTCAGATTTAGTTTGTTTGCCAGTACTATTACAGGCAGAAGTTATAGCTAATACGATTACAATGCCTGATACATTAAAAAGGGTATGTGTTTTCATAAGCATAAAAGTGGGTGCGGAATAAAATTAAGGCTGCGAATCGTTTTTTACGTCCTGCAATCGAAGTAGGATCAGGTTCATGTTTTGAATATTTATTTATTAATAACAGTATAAATGCGTTTTGTTCAATGTTTATTCAGCGGAAGAGATGAACAGTAAACTAATAGCAGTAAACAAAAGCTTTCCAGAGCTGTATTATTATTTACCTTTCCTTAAACCATATGGCAAAATTCGACCAAGACTTTCCAATAACCGGACTTTCCAAAAAGCAATTTCTGGTAATCGCTTTTGAAACCATTAAATATCTCGGCTGGCGCATCCGGTTTGTATCTGATGCCGGAGTGATTGCCTATACCCAAAACAGTGAGTATGCATGGAACGGCGAAATCATCGTTAAGCTGGGAAATGATATGGCTAATGTCCAGTGCGGCCCGATTTCTAACATGGTCAGTGATGCCGGACAAAGTGAACAAGCGGTTAATCAATATATTGCTGCTTTTGAAAAGATGAAGTTTGCTATTACGGAAGATGAAATAAGCGAAAAATATAAAGTTTATAAGAAAGACTTTGTGCCGCCTTATGAAGATATCTTAAAGCCCGATATCAGGCCAAAGTATAGTTTTTCCGGCGGTTATTTATCATTCTTTAAACCAGCCGAAGGTTATTTTGTAACGCCCATCCTGATTGACCTGAATATTTTAATATTTCTAGCCATGTTGTGCACGGGTGTATCCTTTTTCGAGCCCAGCGCAGTAAGTATGATCCGGTGGGGCGCTAATGCAACGTTGGCAACGCCTAATGGCCAATGGTGGCGCTTGATCACCAACTGCTTTATCCATTTTGGATTTTTCCACCTGCTGATGAATATGTATGCCCTTGTTTTTGTCGGGCTGTTTTTAGAGCCGTTCCTGGGCAAAGCAAAATTTATAATTGCTTACATGCTTACGGGTATCATTGCAAGCCTGGCCAGTCTTTGGTGGCACGATCACACGGTTAGTGCTGGGGCATCGGGGGCCATATTCGGGATGTATGGCGTCTTTCTTGCGCTTTTATCAACCAACCATATTGAACGCGGGATGCGCAAAGGGCTGTTGGTTAATATAGGCATATTTGTAGTTTATAACCTCGCCTATGGAAGTTTAAAAGGGGGAATTGATAATGCAGCGCATATAGGTGGCCTCGTTAGCGGTTTGATCATCGGTTATGCCTTTATGCCATCTTTGAGACAACCGGATAATGTTAAGAGACAATGGCTAACCCTGTTATTCGTATCTATTGTTGCCATCTGTTTGGCTACTATCGCTTGTTTAAACCTGAGTCAAAGTGACCGGTTTATATATGAAAAAAGGATCGCTGAATTTAACCAGATTGAAGATAGCGCCTTAACTGCATTAAAAGATGCCGACTATAAGCCGGACGAAACACTTCTCGAAGAACTTCAACAAGGCCTTATTTATTGGACTAAGGGTATTAGTCTTGCTAAAGAGCTGGATCATCTGAAACTATCAGATAGGTTACATCGACGCAACCGGCTATTGATTCAATATTGCCAGTTAAGGATAGAAAGTTATCAATTAATGGAACAAAATATTAAACTGGGAAAAGGACATACCACCCCAGAATTAAAACAGATTAAAGAGCAAATTACCTCAACTATTCATCAGTTACCATCAAGGTAGCAGCATTGCAGTTGGAGCCAATAAATTAAACATACTAAACCCTATTATTGAACAGCAAGTTTGAAAAATTACTTCTAAAATCAATTAAAATTATACCGGCAAAGCTTTTGGTAGATTGCAACAGTGAGGAATTCAGCTATCTATTGTTCGAAAAGATCGAACCACCAGTCTCCTCCTTTTATAAACAATATGGAAACGATCAGTCCCAGGAAAATGTAAAGTATTATTTGTTTTAATAATAACTTATTCTTTTGTGCTTTCTCAACTGGAAGGCTTTTGTTCCGGAAAAACAGGACATACCTTAAAATAAAGAACACTAATGCGGTGATAATGCCGGAAGGAATGCCGACAAACACTACTAAAAGCCTTGACCATGTATCCCATATTGAATAGATATACCAAAAGCTGGCAAATAAAATAGCATTCAGAAAAGTGAACAATAAGTATTGGGTGAAACGAGGTCCGGTAAGGCCATAGAGCAATAACAAGATAGCTGCGCCAAGGCTGGTAAACGTCCATTGGTAGTCTGATATATAGGAAGCAATGGAATGCTCCTTGGGATAGATAACAAGGAGGTTTATAATAGCAATGACCATTCCGGCTATAAGAATTATTTTTCTGGATTTACTGTAATTAGATATTTTCATAGGTTCAGATTTAGGGGGACGATGCCTAACAAGCGTATCCATTAACAGGCTTCACTGATTTTACAATATTAATTATATATTTCCTTGCTCAAACAATTACAGGCGAGTTTGTTATTGTAACAATAAACGATCACAAACGATATACTATGCGACAATTGCTTATTGTTTTTATGCTTTTTCCCATGCTTGGATATACCCAAAGAAACGAAGGACAACAACTTTATTTAACTGCCGCAGGTGTTGTAACAACACAAAAAAGTGAATTAAAATGTGTGCCAAACGATGACCTTTCGCAAGGTTACACGCACACTTACGATTGCAATGCAACAGACGGTAAGCTCACCAAACAGCTAAGCCTTGATATTCATGTGGCTCAATCAATAAATAATGATCTGTATGCTGCTTATCAGAAGCACCAACCGGATTTCGGAGAATACCTGCTCGGCGAGTTTAAAGATGGAAAACCCTATAATGGCTTTTTCAGGGCTTCCCGGGAAAAGGTAAACGAATGGCTGATGTTTGACTTTTATAAAAACGGAACATTGGTCAGCCAGTTATACAATGACCTGCATAAGACCATAGCGGGCAAAGACAACCGGTTAAATTTCATTACGCTGGATGCGGAAGGTAATTTCGTAAATGGCAAGCTCCAAAAGGGCATTACCATCACACCGCTCCATATCAAAAAGGCAGCTGGAGAAATAGTATCCTTCGTGGACAATTTCAAAACAGCTCACCTGATAATCGATCTTTATGCGGAAAACTATGGTGAATTTATAAAAGTGTTACCGGTGACAGACGGCTTTTTGATATCCAGTATGGAAAGAAATAGTCTAAAGGTTACCTTTGATAAAGGAGGAAGGTCATTGACCTACTTTGACAGCAATCAAAAGCAAGTCAGTACGGTCACTATGGTACAGGCTGAACTCACACAGAAAGATGGCATAGACCCAAAACGTTCTTATACCTATTTCGAAAAAGACGGTAAGCTCTATAAAGAGCAGGTAAAAAATCCGGCAGCACTTTCAGATAATCATGATTATGATCTATTAAATTCGATTGCAAGTGCGCTTTATAACAATGTGCCACTTGGCACAACTGATTTCGTGCAGGTAATGGAGCAAGGCAGGCATAGTGTCGGTATCTTGGGCTACCACGCCATAGATGAGGGTAAAGAATATGGTTATGTTTACCGAAAGGGGGATAAAGAAAACACGTACAGCTTAGATGTCTATCAGGATGGAAAAGTTTATAAGCCCAACCAATATAGCATCAGGAACAAAACGCTTCGTGAGCTTATCACCATCCTTAAATCTAAACCGTTAGATTAATTAAAATATCACGATTTCCGGAATAATCAGGTTTTTCACCGCTACTCATCTCGCCGAAGCGTTCGCTTCAGCATCGCGCTACCCCTTCCTCATAAAACGCCGCACATAATCCAGCATCTTCACCAACAACCCTTCCATCTCCTCCAACATCTTCTGATCCTTCGGATAAGCCTTCGAAACAATCGTCGTCGCCAAAACCTCTTCTCCATCTGCCGAAGCACAAGTACTGGCAATTTGTTGTGATAATTCTTTAAAGCTCGTATCGCCAAACACCTTTTGTTCATGCAATAGCTTGAAGAAAAACGCGATCCGGTTGACATACATATTCAATTGCAATTTCATATATGGCCGTTCGCGCTCGTGTGTCTCCACAAAATCGATCTCTTCCTTGATCCACCTGAGCAAACGGTCACTGACAGAATTGCCGCGCAGATCAAATGGCGCTATCCCAACCTGGGTGTCTTCCAGGACCAGTTTTTCACATTGCGCATACTCCAGCAGCTTGTGGCGTTTACCGGGAACATCTTTCGTCCGGGTTTGTATATATTTTTTACAATAAATGTAAAAGCGGTCGTCGTTAAAATTACGGCCGATCAGCAAAGAAAGCAGCGCTTCCGACTTGCTGTTACAATCCGCGTTCTCCCAGTCGATGATCTCCAGCTTGGACTGGTAACCCTTTAGCCAGGTAAAATCCCCCCAGTAAAGTTTCTGCGCTGGTTCGATGAAACGCTGGAAAGGTATGGCGGCGATCTGAATCAGCTTTGTCGCGACCTCCTGTTCCTGCATAACCGTCCTGTGCAGCTCCCAAATATCCTTGAAGATCGTTTTCTGCATCTCGACGAACGCCTTTGGCAGTTTCAGGTTCGGCCGTATCTCTGAAGGCACCATTTGCTTGACAGCAGTCAGCAGGTCCAGGATCACGGAGACATTTGCGTCAATGGTCGCGGTCTGCTCAAAGAGCAGATCGCAAATATTCACCAGTATGCTCAGGGTATTAAAATGGAAGGTATCCCGTTGCGTAAAGTTTCCGATGGAATTAAGGCTGTGAATGATCGTTTTTTCGAGCCGCCTTGCTTCAACTTGCAGATGACGGTTCGGTTTTTCAGTAGTCGCGGACGGGCTCAGCACGATCTCTTCCGCTATGGATCTGAGGTAATCGGTTTCCGTGTTCATTTCGTTTGCTATAAGCTGTAAATCGAACGGTAATGAACACGCCATGCAACGGCTATGGAATTAGGTGCCATAATTTGACAGGGTGTTCGACCGCCGACGTTATTAAATTAATAACGCGGACAAGCATATAACGATACCGGGCTCGCGGCCCCAAACCATAGATATGCAAGCCCGCATTAAAGCAGAGTTGCACTTGCGCTCTATAGTTTGATTTTGAATCCGCGAGATTGGTATCGATAGAATGAAGTGAACGTATTTGGTTTATATTTAAAAATTTGTCTTTCTGTGTCGTAGGATAGATTTTTTGTCACAAACGTAACGTAAACAATGCTGCGGGAACCCTGGTTCCCACAGGTTAATTATAAAGACCTTTATTAAGCAAAAAGCATCCGGTAGTTGCTGGATGCTTATAAAGTAACGGTATCCTCCTTAAAAGATCCTAAAACATTTTTTATTTTCCATGATGTATTACGTTCAGGACGAGATCCGGCGGTAATAAAATATCAAGCGAAACCTGTAAAGCTTTTGCCAGCGCAATGATGGTAGATAACGTAGGATTGGCGACACCCCGCTCGATCTTACCGATCTGCGATGTGAAAATCCCTGACTCCAGCCATAACTGGTGCTGTGACATGCCCTTCGCGATGCGTTCTTCGCGCAACCTAATCCCAAACAGCTTATTTGTTTCGACGTTTCGGTTGATCATATCAACCTCGAAATTGTAGTATAATACCTTAAAGTATCCGCTCATATATGAGCGATTTTTTATTATATTTAAATCGTGAAACGACAAAAAAAAGAATAAAATGGATGAGCAGGATGATATAAAGGTTTTAAATGCAAAAATTCAGGATCTTGAATTCAGCGATGGTTTTAAGCATAAAAGCAGCGTTATGGGATTCAATACATTATTGCAGATCACGGAAATAAGCCCCGAGAAATTGATGGCGACCAAGGGGTTTGACTACAATTGGTTTGGAGAAGTAGTGACTTATCTGATCAACAAAAAATTACTGCACAAATTGCAGCCAACACCGGGAAATAATCCCGGTTGATTTCAGAGATCATTTTCGACAGCAAATGCCTGACCTCAACAGCCGTCACCATATCTTTGGTATAATAGTCCTTACTGAATGCGCCGGGTGATAGATGCTGCTGCCGTTTAGAACTAATATGTGTCGTAAAAAAAGTAAAGATTTCAGTTAATTGTACCGATCCGAAAACGTTCGCTTTGTATAGTAATCGTACCAGAAAAGCGATATGGGATACCGGCAGCTGAAAAGGAAGCTTAAACAGACGGGTGGCCAATACAGATGATTTTAAACATACTTGTTCCATTTGAACCCGCTCATTTTTCAGCCATTCAAAAAGCATTACCGACAACGACGGCCACCTCTGATCGTAGCGCATCACACAACCTTTGGATTTAAACTGCAAAAAGGTCAGGTTTTGCTCCATGATCAATTTTCTCTCCCGTTTTGGCTTTCCGGAATAGGAAGTCCTGATTTTTGCCTGCAGATAAACGAATACTCCAAATTGATTAAAGTCGAGATCATATACCTTAGCATTAATAAATTCCATAACGGAATCCTCCGAATGCAGGTTTAATAGTGGGTTCAGTTCACGCACGAAGGAACGAAAATAATGCAGTTGCGGGATCTCACAAATGCCATCAAAATTTTCAGTCATGTCTTTCAAATACGCGATCAGCGGGCTTTTTATACCGGCATCAAGCCAAGCTTTGTCCAGAATGGTAATCAGCTGTTCAGCGTCAACCTTTAATTTTCTTATAAAATGCCTTTTGTAAACAGCGCTCAGTGATGGAAACAGCGTGATAAAATGTAAAAATAGATCACAAGCGCAGTCTATTAAATCACATATCGATCTGTCAAAAATAGAAAGGTCACGCTGTATTTGGCAAGATGACTCGTTTGTTTCGTTTTCGTTGAGGAGCAGCCCACTGATATAATTAAATTGATAGTTAAAATAACGGCTCAATACTTCTCCTGAGCCGTCTGTACAGACGGCAAAAGTCCAGGATTCCCGGACTTTTGTTTGCACTATCTGCAATTCCCTTTGATAATCTTCAGCTTCCTCCTGTGTCAGGAACAACCCTTTAGCTTTTAATGTTTTAAGCTGTTTCAAGGTATCGTTTCCCGCTGATAACAAGTTTTGAAGCATGGGTAAATAAGATTACACAAAGTGGGTTGTGGTGAGGATCGTAGTGCAGTAATTTGTTGGATCACCGACAGAAGTTACGCTACCTTCACAATCAATAAATGTGGTCATGACCATTTCATACCGGGTAGAAACCAATTTCGCCGGCATTTTAATTTTTTTGTTTTTCATATCTTTATTTTTTAGCTATATTAAGGTATTATGAGTCAGCAAAGGTTTCTATTACACCAACCTTATGATTTTTTACATTAAATGGGATGATAATAAATCTTGAACTTGCACAAAGTAATCCACTTACGCTTAAAGTGGTCAATCATGGGATTTGGTGGGTTGCTTATATTTTTTATGAACTTTCCATTTATTACTTTTCCATCGGTACAATCGACTTGCCCAAAAGCCTGCTTTTTTACGCTTTAAACATCAGCCTCTTCTATTGTCATTTTAACATTTTGAGGAGCACGTTGGGTGGGACTCGTAATCGATATTGGAGACTTGCAGTTTTTATATTAGCCGAATTATTTCTATTCGTAACAATAAAAATTTTACTGGATCTAACTTACGCACACGCCGAACTGCCCCAGTTTAACCAGTTGGTTAAAATAAAACCGATCGCTATTCTTGACCTTCAACGGTCCTTGTTTTTTGTCGGTCTGTCCAGCTTATATTGGACCGCTTCAAACCTTACCGACTATGAACGAAGAGCCAGGGCAGCGGAGATCAGTCAACTAAAAGTCTCCATGGATACGCTTGCGTTACAATCCAAACTTTCGGTTACAGAGAACGCGCTGCTCAGACAACAGATCAATCCACACCTAATATTCAACTCACTTAATTTCATCCATAGCGCGGTTTACAAGGTGTCAGCGGAAGCGGCGGAAACGGTTATTTTGCTGGTAGACATCTTGCGGTTTTCGATGGAACATCCGGATAAAGACGGCAAGATCTTTTTATCCAAAGAGATCGATCAAATCTACAACCTGGTTACGCTCAACTGTACACGCTTTAAAACGACGGCTCCGGTAGATTTCACGATTATCGGGGACCCCGCTGGTCACCGGATCATTCCCTTGGTGCTGACCACCCTGGTGGAAAACGTTTTTAAGCATGGCAACTTTATCGAGCACGAGGTGCAGATTCACCTGGAATTATCCGCGGAGGGATCGTTAAGCTTTCATACCCTGAACCGAGTGACGGCCCAGGCGCCATTTCCGCGAATGAAGAGCACCGGACTGGAAAACATCCGGACCAGGCTTGACTACGCCTATGGTGATACGTATCAACTCCAAACTACCGAACAAGATGGCTGGTTCAGATCCAAACTTAATATTCCCTTATGAACATAACTACTTATATCCTCGACGACGAGGAACACGCGGTTGAAACCTTGAGCGACTATGTCGCAAAAACGGACGGACTGACCTTGGCAGGGTGTTCTACGGATCCTGTTCGTGCATTGCCTGACCTGACGGGGGAAAACCCGCCGGATCTGGTATTTTTGGATGTGGGTATGCCGGGCATGTCCGGGCTTGAGCTCGCCGGTTTGCTTCCAAAACAAACCCAGGTTATTTTTGTCACATCATTCCGGGAATTCGGCGTAGAAGCCTTCGCACTCTCCGCGGCAGATTACCTGCTCAAACCGATCAGCTATGCCCGTTTTTTTCAGGCTGTTCAAAAAGTGAAGGATAAGCGTGAGGAATCCGTTGTCAAAGAAAGGGGTTGCTTTTTCGTCAAGGGCGATGTCAAGGAAAAATACCGGAAGGTATTTGTTGAGGAGATCATCTATATCGCGGCGGCCCAAAACTACATTGAGATCATGATGCCGGATGAACGCATTGTTACCTACCTTACCCTTGCTGAGGTATTGGCCGAACTACCCGCTTCAGAATTCCTCCAGGTCCACCGTTCCTTTATCATCAGCCGGAAAGGCTTGGTAGCCGTTGAAAACGGGCAGTTACGGATGAAGAACAACCAATTGATAGCCATTGGAAAAACCTATCAGGAGGCGTTTTCAAAGTGGTTTGACCCTAATGTTTTAATCAGCAAGAGGCTTAAACATCATTAACCCACTTACCAGAAGTGGAATGAAGAAACAAATAGTGAGGTAAGTATAGGTTTCATTAATTTAGTTTTAATAAAGCATTCACACGAGAAACATCATTTAACCGAATCGGAAAATGTCGCAAATTAACACTATTTGAAAATATGAATTCTTGAAATGAAGAATTGGGTTAGCTTAAACTTGAGTTCCGCCCAATGATATCCAATGAGCGTGTCGTTGCGCGTTTGCCCCGAATTTGAAGGAACGATCATCACCAAGATTTTACTATTTCAAACATTCAGGTTGAACGATAAACCCTACCTGGATTATTATTACAAGGAACCCTCGAAGCCATTCTGTCAAAATGTCGTAAAACCAAAGCTGAAAGAACTGGTCACGCGCTTTCACAAACATATTTCCCCAGAACGCGAAGCGCAGCTTGCCCAATTATATTAGGCTTTCCTGAACCGGAAACCGACTCACCTATTCTAGAAACGCACCCTATGATCTATCTTGCCGACCAGCGTTATAATCTTATATTTACCGTAATTTTTTTAGTACTATGAAAACAGGCGGAACGGAAAGCAGCGAACAATTTTTATCGGGTGGCGGGGAAATGGGTAAGCTGATCCGGTCGATGGACTGGTCGAAAACGGCACTTGGCCCTGTGGAAAGCTGGCCGCAAAGCCTGCGCACCTCGGTGAGCCTTTGTTTATCATCGACTTTCCCGATCCTCATCGCCTGGGGGCCGGAAACGATCCAGATCTATAACGACAGCTACCGGCCGATCTGCGGCGAAATGCACCCCCGGTCGATGGGTATGAATTTCCGGGTTTGCTGGGAATCCGCCCTGGAAGTGGTAGGTGATAAATTCACCCGGGGACAACAGGGCGAAGGTACCTATATCACCGACCAGCGTATGTTCCTGGAACGTTATGGTTACCTCGAAGAAGCCTGGATGACCTTTTCTTTCGCCCCCATCCGTGACGAATCGGGCGGTGTAGGCGGTATTTTTCACCCGATCACGGAGACGACCGAAAAAATGCTGGCTGGCCGGCGCACCCAAGTATTAAAGGACCTTGGTGCGGTGATCAGTAAAGCCAAATCGGTTACGGAAATAGCAGACTTTACCAATGCACAATACGAAAGTTACCAGTTAGACGTGCCTTTCATGTTGTTTTATGAATTGGCGGGTGCGGAAGCTAAGCTGGTCAGTTCCGCAGGAACTGTTAACGCTGCTGCTTTAGCGCCGCCGCTTATCAGCCTTGCTGAAAGTCAATGGCCCCTTCGGCAGGTAATCGATTCGGGTGAATTGCTAAAGGTGGAAGATCTGCAGGAATTTTTTGGTGAGTTCAGCAGCGGACCTTATGAGATCGCGCCGCATACGGCCATGATCCTGCCCGTAAGAATTTCTGGACAAGCAGAGCTGTTTGGCTTTATCATCGCCGGGGTCAGCGCCTGCAGGGCCTTGGACCAAAATTATTTAAACTTTTATGACCAGCTGGCTGGCACCTACAATACAGCGATCTCTAATGTCTATGCTTATGAGCAGGAACAGAAACGCGCGGAAGCGCTGGCGGAGATCGACCGCTCCAAAACGGCATTTTTCAGCAATGTGAGCCACGAGTTCCGTACGCCACTGACTTTAATGTTAGGCCCTCTGGAAGACCTGTTGCAGCAACAGGGGCTGGATGAACATAACAAGGCACAGGTCGGGGCTACGCACCGCAATGCGATGCGCCTGCTCAAGCTGGTCAATAACCTGCTGGACTATAGCCGCGTGGAAGCCGGAAGGGTACACGCGGCTTATCAAAAGCTTGACCTGGCCGAACTGACAACCGACTTAGCCAGCAGCTTCCGTTCGATCATTGAAAAGGCAGGCATGGAACTGCTGGTCGATTGCGCATCGCTCTCCGCTTCCTTTTATGCCGACCGGCAGATGTGGGAAAAGATCGTCTTGAATTTATTATCCAATGCTTTTAAATATACACTGGCAGGGCGTATTTCGGTCAGTCTGGTACAGGAAGGTAATTCCGCCATACTGCGCGTAACGGATACCGGCGTAGGCATCCCGGAAAAAGAACTGCCGCATATGTTCGAGCGATTTCACCGGGTGGAAAATTCAGCCGGCCGTACGCATGAGGGTACGGGTATAGGGCTTTCCCTCGTGAACGAACTGGTACAATTGCACGGCGGGGAGATCAGCGTTCAAAGCATAGAGGGTAGCGGCAGTACTTTTACCGTAATCATCCCCGCCGGAAAAGGGCATTTACCGATGAACCAGGTGATGGAAAGTACCCGTGGAACAGATTTCTCGGCCGTAACCGCGCCTTTTATACGCGAAGCATACAGCCTCCTGCAGGACGAGGCGGCTAACGAATCGGACGAAGTAACACGTACGGCCAGCGATGTGGTGGGTAGCCAGGACAATACGGTGAACAAAGAAACCCTTATCCTGGTGGTGGATGATAACGCCGATATGCGGGCCTACCTGAAAAGGTTGCTGGAACCTTATTTTACGGTGGGGGCGGCCGCGAACGGCGCCGATGCCCTCGAACAGATCAAAATCGCGCTTCCCTCCTTAATATTAAGTGATGTGATGATGCCGGTGATGGATGGAAAAACACTTTTGCAAAACATTCGGGGTAATGATGATACCTATCGCCTGCCGGTGATCTTTTTATCGGCGCGGGCGGGTGAAGAAGCCCGGATCGACGGGCTGGAGGCCGGCGCTGACGACTACCTGGTGAAACCGTTCTCTGCAGCGGAACTGCTGACCAAAGTGCGCGCGCAGATCAATATCAGCAAAGCACGCGGACACGCGGAAGAACAGCTAAGGGGTTTACTGACCGAAGCGCCGGTGGCCATGGCCATTTACCGCGGGCCGAACCATATCATCGAACTGGCCAACCAGCGCATGCTGGTATACTGGGGCCGTACCAGGGAGGTAACCGTTAAGCGCCCGCTTTTTGAGGCCATCCCGGAACTGGACGATCAGGGCTTCCGGCAAATTATGGACCAGGTTTACCAGACCGGTGAGCGTTTTGTTTCGGTGGAAACGCCGGTACTGCTGCACCGTTTTGGAAATGAGGAGCTGGCCTATGTGAACCTGACCATCGAAGCTTTGAAAGATGAGCATAAAAACATCAACGGGATGATCGCCGTGGCCGCGGATGTCACCGTGCAGGTAAATGCCCGTTTGGACCTGGAACGGATGAGCGATACGCTTCGCCTGGCGATGGACTCGACCGGTATGGGTATTTACCGGATCATTCTGGCGTCGGACCTGCTCGAAGTATCACCACGGGCGCGGGTTATCCATGCCATCCCGCCTGATGAAGTGTTGTCCTATGAAAATACATTAGCGGTGGTGGTACCCGAACACCGGGAACGGTTTAGGCGGGCGATCGCCAAAGCCGTAGAAACCAAGGGTAGTTTCAGTGAGGATTACCAGATCCAGCCTTTTGACGGCAGCAAACGCAGGTGGCTGAATTCCACCGGTAAAGTAGAACTGGACGGAAAAGGCGATGTGGTCTCAGTTGTCGGAACAATCTTCGATATTACGGAAAGCAAGGAAGATGAGCTGCGTAAAAATGACTTTATCGGCATGGTCAGCCACGAGTTAAAAACCCCACTGACTTCCTTAAGCGGCTTTTCCCAGCTCGGCATGATGAATGCCCGGAAGAACGCTGACGAATACACGGGCAATTTGTTCGAAAAAGTTTATAGCCAGGTCCGTAAAATGAACGCGCTTATTAACGGTTTCCTGAACGTTTCCCGGCTGGATTCGGGCAAGATCCATTTACATAACACCACCTTCAATATGGATGAACTGATCCGGGAGGTCGTGGCTGAAACCGGCCTGACGGCGGGACAGCAAAGTTTTGAGGTGAATGGCAATGCAGGAGCGGTGACCGCAGATCGGGATAAGATCGAGACAGTGCTGACCAACCTGCTGAGCAACGCGGTCAAATATGCCAAAGATAAACCAGTGACGGTGACCTGTACGGCTGGTGAAGGCGAGATAACGATCAGTGTAATGGATGAGGGCTTGGGGATCAAAACCGACGACCTGGGTCATTTATTTGAACGTTATTACCGGGTGGAAAATGACCTGACGCAACATATTTCGGGTTTTGGGATCGGCCTTTACCTGAGTTCAGAGATCGTTAAGCGCCATGGCGGTCGGATCTGGGCGGAAAGTAAATTGGGAAAAGGTTCGGTGTTCAATTTCACACTGCCTTTAGTTCAGGCCGAACTGTAAAATTTTACTTTTTGATCAGATCAATAATATCGACCGGTTTTTGGAGAAATATTAACAAGACAAAAGAATCAAACGCTGTTTATCTTAATTAATATTTCGGTTGGTCAGGGTTTCTTCAGACGGAAATTGTTTTTGCCACATCCTGTAATACTGCCCACAGGCTTTCATCAATTCGTGGTGGGTGCCCTCTTCCATCAGCTTGCCGGTTTGCAGTACCATGATTTTATCGGCATTCATAACGGTGCTTAAGCGGTGTGCGATGATGATGATCGTTTTTTGCTTTTCGCGCAGCAGGTTTACCGCGTTTTGTACATGTGATTCAGATTCCGAATCAAGTGACGATGTCGCTTCATCCAATATCAGGATCTCCGGGCTACGGTAAAGCGCCCGGGCAATTGCGAGCCGCTGCCGCTGCCCGCCGGACAAGTTTGTACCATTCTCACCCAAAAATGTATTAAACCCATTTGGCAGGCGCTCAATAAAATCGGTGATCTCCAGGTCCGCACAGATCCTGACCACGCGTTTCATATCAGGTTCCAGATCACCAATAGCAATATTTTCCGTTACATTGCCGGCAAACAAGTGTACGTCCTGTGGCACTACGCTCACGATCCGTCGTAAACTTTCGTTGGTGATATACTTAATATCATAGTCTCCAATGAATACCGAGCCCGACTGCAGCTCATAAATATTCTGCATGAGGGAAAGCAGCGTGGTTTTACCCGACCCACTTTCGCCGACAATGGCTGTGATTTTTCCTTTTGAGATCTGAAGATCAAGCCCTTCAAATACATTATTCCGGCTGCCATAACGAAAGTGAACATTTTTGAATTTAATATCCCCCACCATGTCCGGTGTCAGTTCGGCACGGTTCTCCACTGGCTCCTGCTCCATGTCCATGATCTCGAACAACCTGTCGGCAGCGATACGCGCGTCCTGCAACGTTTTGTTCATGCCGATCAGGCTGGCTACAGGTCCCATAAAATAACCGATGATCGAATAAAATGAAAGCAATTCCCCCGGCGTAATGATCTTATCCAGCACAAATGCCGAACCGGACCATAACAGTATGACGGTAAAAGTAGTCGACGTAAAACTGCTGAGATTACCTACCCATAAAGAGTTGGTTGCCGAGCGGAATACCGTTTTTAACATGTTAATAAAACGGGTCTCGGTTTTAAAGTTGGCAAATTCTTCTAGTCCAAAACGCTTAATGGTCGAGATCGCGTTCACCGATTCTACCAGTTGCGTTTGCAGGTCGGCAGCGTTCTCCATCAGTTTACGCTGGGTGCTCCTGTTCAACCTGTCGGATAATTTATAAATGAACGCAAAGATCGGGACGATCACCAGCATAATCAGCGCCAGTTTCCAGTAATAGGTGAACATCAGGGCAAATGAAAAGATAAGAATGAAAATATTCACCGCGAACATGACCAGCACCTCGTTGATAAATGAACGGATCTTGACCGCATCGTTTATCCGCGAGATGATTTCGCCCACGCGCATGCTGTCGAAGAATTGCTGGGGCAATCTCAACAGGTGTTTGTAATAACCCAATATCAAACGCGCATCGATTTGCTGGCCCGTTTTAAGCGTAATAAGCGTTCGCGCATGATTAATAAATACCTGTAGAAAAATGATCACCACCATAACCACGCCCATTAAATTGAGCAGGTTCCGGTTATCTTCGGGCAGTACATTATCCACGATCTTCTGCAGGAATATCGCCGTAGAGAGGCCCAAAATGGTATATACGACAGCGCCCAGCAGCACCTGCAGGAGCATCCCTTTATGGGGTTTCAGCAATTGCCAGAAACGTTTTTCGACAGATACCTTTTGGTCACCAGTTATAAAGCCCTCGTTTGGGGCAAGCAGTACTAAAACGCCGGTCCAGATCTCTTTAAATGCATCATGCGGAATCTCGTGCAACAGACCGTCGCCGGGGTCCATCACCTCTACAAACGTATCAGTTATTTTATAGATGACCAGGTAATGCTGCAAATGGTTTGGAAGCAATACGTGCGCGATGGTAGGTACAGGGATCTCGAACAAGTTACCAAAATCACCTTTTACGCCTTTGGCGGAAAAACCTAACTGCGTAGAGGCCTCGATCAGCCCGAGCAGGTTGGTTCCTTTTTTATCGGTAGAGGCCATTTGCCGGATACGGGCAATAGGCATTTTTAAATTGTAGTAAGCAGCTATGGAGGCAAGACAGGCGGCACCACAATCCATGATATCGTGTTGCTGAATTTGGATCCTCCTCCTAATACGCTTGTCCGCCGTAGCAGCTTCCCACTTTTTGTAAAGGGAAGATCTTTCGACGCGCCGAGCTAAAGAGTTGTACCAGGCTTCGATACTTTCTACAAATCGGTCGAATTTTGCCATGGCCTATAATTGTGCGGTTGTTTTTGGTGAAAGACGTCCGGGACTTAACCAGTCGCTGGTTTTATCGTACAGTAATTGAAACAAGGTTCGTCTGGTGACATAAAAATTGGCCTGCACGGTCATGCCCTTTTTGATGCGGCCGACATAACCATTTTCTAATTTTAAATAACTTTGATCGAGCAAGCAGCGCACTTTAAAATAGGGCTGCTGACCGTTATCTGTAAATATATCGTTGCTTACGCTGAGTACCTTGCCGGTAAGCTGTCCCCACTGATTATAATTAAAGGCGTCAACCTGGAAGTTTACTTTGATATCCGGCCGGATCAAACCAATATCTTTTGGTAAGACATAAACTTCGGCGATCATTCCCGTTTCAGGTGAGATCTCCGCAATCACCTCATTCGCGGCGATCACACTACCCGGCTGCACGCCTTTTACATTCTGCACGGTGCCGCTTACCGGCGCACGCAGGGTGTAATAATCCTTTTGTTCTTCTATCGATTTCCCTTCGGATTGTAGGCTGCGCATTTGCGCTTTAAGGGTATTTAACTCTGCCTGCCATTTACTGCCCTGTCCATCGTAAATCAATTGCAACCCGCTTTGCGCATTCTGATAGATGAGGTGCTGCTCATCATACTCGGCGGCAGAGAGCACATGATTGCGGTACAGGTAATTATATCTTTCTTCGTTACGGGTAGCAGCCGCAAGTTTCGCTGAAGCATCACGCGCTTGTTGTTTCAATAATACCCATTGCTGTCCGTACAAAGCCGATTTTAGCTGCGGGTTCGAATTCCAGTTACGGGTTTTAGCGATATCCGAAAGCACTTGCAGATCGGCCAGCTGCGCATCAAATTCTATCTGCTGGGTACGGGCGGCCAGATCTTGCTGATTAATGGCCGAAGCAATCAGGGTAACCAATACCTGCCCTTTTTTGACATGCATATTCTCTGTCAGCAACATGGTGTCTACCCTGCCGGCCACCAGCGCTTTTATTTCGTTGTGTTCGGTGGTTGATTTGATCGTTCCAAGGCTTTTCACGTTGATATTGACCTTAACAAAAAATATCGCAACAAGCGCCAGCAACACAAAACCTATGACCATTTTGTAGATGATATTAGTTTGCGGATCGTACTTACGGAAATGGTATTCTGCCGTAAGTGATAGAAACTCAGCCGGGAAAACTTTATTCTTGTTATCCATCCTATTTTAGGTATTCGGTAAATAGTAAATCAAAAAATCTGCAAAGTGTTTTAAACCGCTCAGACTCTTAGCCAAAAAAGGGATCGTACCAGCCATCCCTTTGTATAATAAAGCGATATGGCTTAAGCATTTGTGCCATTGCCGTAGGCATTTAAGTTAAAATCGATATCGTTCCCGATAGAAAGTTTATAATCACGTGAGCGCCCGCCCTGCCGCCATTTAAACTCGATCGAAAGCAGGGAATCCGTGCCGCTGCTCAGTGTCATGCTTGCGCCAATAGCGGTGCCGCCATTTATATCTCTCAGTTCATCTGCGTTTAACACACAAAGTCCTGGGCTTTTTACATCAGTTTTCATGTCGTTATTATTTTGTTTAAATAATAAAGCGCGGGTAGTATGAGTACCCGCGCCCTGGTGTTTAATTTTTAAATTACGCACTTTGTGATTTTTGGCCGAATAAGCCGCCAAGGCTTGACGTAATACCATTGCCTAAAGAGAAGGCAGAGGCGTTACTTTCGTCGCCGTCTTGGCTTGCGCTTTGGAACGATAATAAATTACCGATACCTAAGTTGCCTAATAAACCGCTTTCACTTGATGATGAAGAATCATTACCTCCAAAAATTGATCCGCCGTTTACTTCCAGTAATTCAGCGTTGTTTAATTCTTGCATTTTCATGGTTTCCTGTATTTAAAAATGTTTGCCTACTCTATTAAAGGTTTTCAGCGTGCCCTTTTAATTTACAGAACAGCTTACGCCATTCTATCCTCTTCTGCCCGCCTTATGACTGGCTTGATAGCTGATTAAAAATACCACCCAGGCTTGATGTAATACCGTTTCCCAAAGAGAAGGAAGTCGAGTGGCTTTCGTCACCGTCTTTGCTGGTACTGCTGAACGATAATAAATTACCGATTCCCAGGTTGCCAATTAATCCGCTGTCGCTTGATGAAGAAGAATCATTACCTCCAAAAATAGACCCGCCGTTCACTTCCTGTAATTCGGCGTTGTTTAATTCTTGCATTTTCATGGTTTCTGTATATTAAATTTTGCTTACTCTGTTAAAGGTTTTCAGCATTCCCTTGTGCTGAATAGGCTACAGCAACTGTGCCAATGAGATTAATTTATAGTTAATTTCTAACAACTAAAAAGAATATATTACAACTAAACGTCGCAAACCGTTATCAAATGAATTACGTAGCCAACAACAAAGCAAATCATACATATACCTGGTTTACAGTAAACAAGGGCATTATTGACATTTAAAAAACGACCTAAACCTTTTAAAGTCGCACAAAAAAGCTCATAGCTAAAACGAGTGAGTTTTTCATCTGAAGGTACATTTACGTTCTTTCATTTGGCATTTGGCAAATAGTTTTGGTCGATTGAAACTGTATATTGTTCGGAAATAAGGTCCATTGTTGTTGTCATATTGGATGTTTCGGAGATATAATCAGCCATTCGTTTGATCTTGATCGGATCTTTGTGTAAAATGTAAGATCCGTACCAACCGGTCCACGTACTGTTAAAGTAATCTGCCAGTAAATCGGCGTCATCCTTAACTCAGCAACGGATGGGTAGTAAGTGCCGCCATTAACCTGGCCAATATATTGTGGGGCTTCCCCGCCATTAAGGCGTGCTTCATTTGTTTAAAGTAGCAACATCAACCGGATCGCGAAATACGTCAAGTTTATTAGCACGGGTTGAAACTGTAGTTAAGGCATTTAAAGTGATACGAGCCTGCCCTGTTTTATCCCTCCTTGTGGTGATGAGGATAACTCCGTTTGCACTACGCGAGCCATATGAGATGCCGATGAGGCATCTTTCAATACTTCGATGGATTCAATATCATCAGGATTGACCTGTGTGATGTTACCTGCATCACCCAAAGGAATACCATCGATCACTACCAAAGCATTGGCGCCACTTCGTGAGCCCAAAGCCCTTACACGGATAGTTGCACCCGCCCCTGGCTGGCCTGATGGCGCGATGACTTGCACGCCGGCAATTTTTCCCTGTAACAATTGATCGATACTGCCTGAAGGGGGACGGTTTAGATCGCTTCCTTTAAGCGAACCCACAGAACCGGTAACATCACTTTTCCTTGTTGTACCGTATCCTACAAAAACCACCTCGTTCAGATCACGGGAGGAGTTTTGCATGGTTACCTGAATTTTGTTTGATTGGAGTTTGCTTTGATCTCCAGTGTTTCCAAACCTATGAAAGAAAACACCAAAGTGTTTTCTCCTTCCGGAAGGCTAATCTTGAATTCTCCCTTAGTATCAGAAACTGCCCATACTGTGTTGTTGCCTTTGAGCTTTACAGTAACACCTGGTAAAGTAATGCCCTGCTGATCGGCAACTACGCCTGTAATTTGTCGTTGTTGGGCAAATGCCGTAAAAGCATTCAACAGCAAAAACATCCTACACACTAACGTTGTGTAAAAATATTTCCTCATAATTTTAGAATTGGTTTATGAGGACAATATTAGGGGCTTACATTAATCGATTATTGTATCAGTTAAGTATACAAAAACTGGCAAAAAGTGGTTTAAAGGCAGTTTCGTGTAAAGAGTTTTGTTCAGATCGCAATCTTTCGATCCTATTTCCAATTCTTTTAAAGATTATAAATTTCCTTTTTTTAATTCGTTGACGGCATGATCAACAGCCCTCGCGGTAAAAGCCATGTAAGTAAGTGATGGGTTAACACAAGATGCTGAAGCCATAAAAGAGCCGTCGGTTACAAAAACGTTCTGGGCATCCCATACCTGATTCCATTTATTAAGTACCGATGTTTTTGGATCATGCCCCATACGTGCCGAACCCATTTCGTGGGTGGCACCCATTACTTTACGGCGTATATATCCTTTTACATCTTTGATACCGGCGGCCTCCAACATTTCTACCGCATCGTTTTCGCTGTCTATATCCATGCGCAGCTCGTTATCCTTTAGTTCAGCATCTATAGATAAGGTGCTTAAGCCCCATTTATCTTTTAGATCCCTGTTCATCACCAGTTTATTCTCATGATAAGGCAACACTTCGCCAAAACTCTGGATAGATATATTCCAGTCGCCAGGCTCCTGCAGTGCATCTTTGAGGTCAGCTCCAATACTTAATTCGGCTATATTTCGGTCCCAGGCCTCGCGGCCGGCCTGCCCCTGGTAGCCAAATCCGCGCAGGTAGTCGCGTTTGTCGCCAAACAAATTACGGTAACGGGGAATGTAAATACCATTAGCCCTGCGACCAAAATAATACTTATCATCGTAACCTTCTACCGTGCCATACGCGCCGCCGCCCACGTGATGGTCCATAATATTATGGGCCAGTTCGCCGCTGCTACTACCCAAGCCGGCCTGCCAGATATCAGTTGCCGAGTTCATAAGAATCCAGGCGCTGTTAAAGGTAGACGCATTCAGAAAGACGATCTTGGCGGTATAAGTGTAAGTTTTATTGGTTTCCGAATCCAGCACTTCCACCCCTGTTGCTGTTTTGCTATCTTTATCATATAATACCTGCGTTACTATGGACCATGGTCTTATTGTTAAATTACCTGTTTTTAAGGCTGCCGGTAAGGTTGATGATTGCGTGCTGAAATATCCCCCAAACGGGCAACCTAACGCACACCTGTTGCGATACTGGCAATTGGTACGCCCCGGCATAGCCTGGGTGATGTTAGCCGTGCGCCCGATGATCATCCGGCGGGCATCTTTGTAATATTGCTTTAAACGCGCGGCCACATCCTTCTCTACACAGTTCATTTCCATAGGCGGGAGGTACTGGCCATCAGGTAACTGGGGCATTTGTTCTAAGGAGCCGCTCACTCCGATATATCGCTCCACATGATCATACCAGGGGGCGATATCTTTATAACGAACGGGCCAGTCTACTGCTATGCCTTCTTTCAGGTTGGCTTCAAAATCAAAATCACTCCAGCGATAGGTTTGCCTGCCCCATGTTAAAGAGCGACCGCCAATTTGGTAACCCCTTTTCCAGGAATAGGGTTTAATTTGAGTGTAGGGATTTTCCCTTTCATTAGCCCAAAAGCCAAGATTAGATTCGTTCACCCCACCTGATTTATAAAGCATTGGATAATCTTTGGCAGCGCTTGTTACTGATGCATTACGGTGGGGAAACTCCCAAGGCGCTTTCACGGCCGTGGTATAGTCCTTTATGTGTTCGATGTTTTGCCCGCGCTCCAGCATCAGGACTTTAAGGCCTTTTTCGGTCAGCTCTTTAGCAGCCCAGCCCCCGGAGATTCCAGAGCCTACTACAATAGCATCGTAATAATTATTTTTCATAAGGCTGCGTTTTAACCTTGTTATAATCTAAAACCACGTTATTGCCCATGGCGTATTTAATGCCCGCCAACAGGTGTTGCAGCTGCAAAGTATCTGAGTAGGAATCAGAAAAGTGGCCAATGGCCGTATAAAACGATCGACCGCCATCATACTCATGATACCAGGCCAGCGGATGGTAGCCGCCATGTTTGCCGCCTTTATAAGTACGCTCATCAACCGTCATTAAAACGTGTACATCTGTCGGTACCTGCCTGAAATTGTACCATTCATCCTTACGTGTCCAACGGGCAGGCAATTGTTTTGTTGAGGAATTTTTACGGTCAGTTACTACTACCACGCCTGTTTGCGGTGCCGGGTGATCTGTAAATACAGCGCCAACCAGTTTACCATACCATGCCCAGTTTTTATCAGTTGTTGATGCCGCATGGATGCCCATGTACCCCCCACCCGCCTGTATGTAACGGATAAAACTGATTTTCGCTGCGGTATCCAGCACATTGCCGCTGGGGCTCATAAAAATCACCGCCGCGTACTTTTTTAGGTTATCATCATTAAACAGAGCACTGTTGGTGGTGGTATCAACCTCAAAATCGTTTTCAGTACCTAACTTTTTAATAGCAGCTATCCCTGCGGGGATGGATGCATGATGGTAACTCACCGTTTTGCTGAACACCAATACGCGCTTTTTTGCTGACTGGGCAAAGCTGATGCAATGGCCCGCAACGATCAATAAGATGATTAACAAGATATTCCTTTTCATAATGGATTAAGCTTCTTTGTTATAATAAACACGTTCAAGTATCTGGCGGGCTTCGCCGTCGGGGTCAACCTTTACCTCGCAGGTATTGTTAAAGATCATCATGGCACCCATTTGCTTATTAAAACTTGGCCACGCAGGTAATCCCGGATGGTTTGGGTTTCCGTTCCGTGCAAAGCTAATCCATGCCTGCGCCATTTTGGTGCTCAGCTTTTTAGCTTCGGCACTGCTGCCGGTATAATTTTCGCACTTATCGGTATTTCCAAATACAAAAGGGATCTCGCTGCAATGGAAAGCACGCGGCCGGCCGTCCAGAACCGGTGTATGCCAGGCAAACATGTACAAATAAACATCCGCCCCTTTTTGTGCTGATTTACGTTGCGCTTGTAAAAAAGCTATCGGGTTTTGCGCACTCAGGAAAGATAAGATTTCCACCGGCTTTGTATCAGGATGTATCTTGCGCATCGCCGCATACACCGCTGCACCTTTGTTGGGATATTTTACCAGTACTTTAGCCTTAAGTTCATCTTCGCTGATGTTTTCTATCACGGCAGTGTCTATACTTGCCGATGCTTCGTTTCGCGTGGTACCCACCATAAAAGGCACATTTGCAGATATGGCCGGTGCGCCGGGATCAAATGGATGATGCGGTAAAACAACACCATCAACTACCGGCTGCAAGCCTGAACGGCCAACATCGGCAGGCACCGTGCCTCCCATTTTCTTTTCGGCTGCGGCTGTTGCCGCTATAATTTCTATAGCCGGTATATTTTGCAGACTGTCGATATTTGATTTGTCTATCTTCAGCTCGGTTAAAATCAGACTGGTTAGCTTTTGGGCGTAAGCGGGAGTGGCTACCTGCACTATTGAATTGCTTTGTGCAATGGCTTTATGGAAAAGACCTTTTGCTGCAGGCATCGCCATCAGTGTGATCACTTTTGTACCCCCGCCCGATTGGCCGTAAATGGTCACATTATTTTGGTCGCCACCAAAGTTGCCTATATTATCACGTACCCATTCCAGCGCGGCAACAATATCCAGCATACCCACATTGGCCGACTTTGCATATTTGTCGCCGTAGGCGGATAAATCCATATGCCCGAAAGCATTGAGCCGATGGTTAATGGAAACCACTACTACATCGCCTAAATGGCATAAGTTTTCGCCGTCGTAAGATGGATGCTCCTGGCTGGAGCCTGTAGTGAAACCACCCCCATGCATCCAAAACATGACCGGGCGTTTTTTGCCGTCTTTTATTTCCGGCGACCATACATTCAACCGCAAACAATCTTCATGGTGCAGGCCGTCTATCCATTGGTATAAAAAACCATATTCAGGCTGGAACCAACCTGTGTTTTGTTTTTGCGGACAGATGGGGCCGTAAACCAACGTGTTGCGTACGCCTTCCCACTTAACCACCTTAACCGGCGGCAAAAAGCGGTTGGCACCAGCGGTACTTTCGGCATAAGGGATGCCTTTAAATGTGTAGATCTTGTTGCGGGTGTAGCCCTTTACCTTGCCCGCAGTAGTATCGACCACGGCATTGGCAGGTGATGCTACCACGCCGCCTTCAGATACGAGTTTATAGCTTTTAGCGAGCGACTTTGCAGGTATAACCTGGCTAAGTCCGGCCGCTGATGTGATCAATACTAATTTTTGCAGGAAACCCCGCCTGTTATTTTCCATTCTGTTTGTAATTGATAGCTGCTATTTGGAATAAGCGGCTAAAGGTTTTTTAAATATAGCCTGATAAAAGCCGGCCAGTTCCTCGCGCCAAACGCGCCACTCGTGACCGCCGGGCACGGTCAAGTTTTTAATGGTGATGCCTTTTTTAATAAGCGTATTAGCCAAAATCTGATGGCCAGGAAAACGCGGATCATCCTCCCCGCAGCCAATCCAAAGTACGCCCAGTTTTTTGTTAAGTGATGCATTCATGATGCCGGGCAGTTCTTTGTCTACATCAAAATCTTTATCGCTTAAAATGCCAGAGCTAAACTCGCCCACCCATCCAAACTTATCCAGGTTGCGCAGGCCCATCACAAAAGCCTGCCCGCCACCCATCGAAAGGCCGGTAATGGCGCGGTTGGCGCGGTCTTTTTTAACGCGGTAGGTTTTCTCAACCAGGGGGATCACATCCTGCAAAAGCTCCTGCTCTAAGGCTTTAACACCCTCATGAGTACTGCCGCCGGCCCACGTGCCATCGGTAAGCCCGTTGGTCATCACTACGATCATGGGCACAGCCTTTTTCTGGGCGATCAGGTTATCCAGTATCGTGTTGGCACTTCCTGCACGCTGGCTCCAGCTGCTTTCATTATCACCCCCGCCATGACGCAGGTACAACACCGGGAAATTTCTTGCGGGCTGCGAATAATATTGCGGCGGTAGGTAAACGTAAACGCCGCGTGTAAGCTTTAACGATGATGATACATAGCTATGGATAGTCAATGTGCCATAAGGCACTTTTTGCACTTCATCAAACCTTGCAGGCGAGCCGGGCACTTCTAACACGCTGCTGTAGATCTCGGTACCAATTTTAGTGACAGGGTTTTTCATATCCAGCGTAGCAGCACCATCAACAGCATACTGGTATGAGTAGATTCCTGGTTTTACGGGTGCAATGGTAATTGTCCAGTTGTTGTCAGTATCTTTACTCATAGCCTGGGGCTTTACATCCCACTCGCCAAAAAGCAAATTTACTTTGGCAGCGCCTTTAGCTTTGGTGCGAAAAGTAATACTATTGTCCTTATTGACCAAGGGCGAGTAAGGTGGCTTTGGCGGACCGTACCAGCCTTTGGTGCTGTAGGTATTTACAGGCAATTGAGCAAATGCGGCAGTCGAAAAAACGATAGACGCCAAGATGAGCATTGAAATTTTATAGCTGTTTTTCATAAGTAGGTTTATACAAGATTACCAAACGTAAGTGCCAACCGAGCCACTCATTAAAGCAACTTCGGCTTTTTTGCCGTTACTGGCAATGTTAAATTTTTGCAGCCTGCCGCTCACGTTTACAACCACCATTACCATTTTACCTTCAGGAGTTTTAAATACTACATTAGGCAATACGGTTGATGCGGTTGAGCCAACTCTTACCGAGCCAGGTGTGACAAATTTAGAGGCATGCGCTACGGTATAATAAGCAATATTTTTGATAAACTTGTCACCGTCAATGGTGATAGCACCCTGGCAAATAGGACAACCACCGCTATCGGTATGCGGGTCGAAATTGACATCGGCAGCTAAATTCCACAGGATTACATTCCTGCTCCAGTTGTTGGTGGCGCCAATGATGACGCGCTCTACCGGTACACCGATAGTTACGGCATGACGCTCAATAATCATCTGCTCGGTAAAGTAAAGGTTCTTGGTTGGGTAAGCATCATGAACTTTGCTCATCGCATCAATGTTTCCAGCATATAAATGAAAACCTGAGCCATCCACGTATTTGGCAGTTTCCGGGTCGGCAAGGATGCTCATAGCATATTCAGGTTTGTCGCAATTATGATCAAACAGAATGATCTTTGTTTTGATACCAGCGGATTTAAAGGCCGGCCCCATTGCGGTTTTTATAAAGTCCAGCTGTTCCTCTGCAAACATCTGCATGCTTGGGGTATTGCGGTCGTTAAGTGGTTCGTTTTGGATAGTGATGGCCTCAATGTTGATACCTAATGCCTGCATAGCCTTAAGGTATTTGACAAAATAGTTGGCGTAAACCTTATAAAATTCAGATTTAAGCTTGCCGCCTTTAATGTCATTATTGGTCTTCATCCAGCTTGGTGCCGTCCACGGCGAAGCCATGATCTTAACGTTTTTGTTAACCGCCAAAATCTCTTTTATCACGGGTATCACATCCTTTAGGTCCTGGTTCAGGTTAAACTTTTTAAGCGTTGGGTCGGTTTGGCCATCCGGCAGGTCATCATAAGTGAACACACTTTGATTAAGATCGGATGCACCAATGCTCAAACGGATGTAACTCACACCAATGTTGTCACCATCTGATGCGAATACGTCTCTGATCAATGACGTTCGTGCAGACCGGCTCATAGCCATCATTAGCTGGGCACTACCGCCTGTTAAGGCAAAGCCAAAGCCATCGATGGTCTGATAAGTTTTCGAAGTATCTATACTGATGGTTTGATCGGGATTGGTGGTGTTGCCGAAGGTGTAGGTGCGCTTCTGTTGAGTAAATGTATTATCGCGATTCGTGGTGCTCAGCCATAGACTAGCCGTTTGCGCCTCTGCGGATATATAGGAAAATATGCTTAGCGCGGGCAATAAAATAGCTGCCCTGATTGACGTTTTTATAGACATGTAGATTTATATATTTCCCAAAAGGAATGTTTTTATTTATTTATCAATTATACTTTAACACATTTGCGTTTAATTGCACCGAAGTATCGATTTAGTGTAAAAGCGCAGTTTTAACCATCATATACGGCTTGTTTTTATTAAGTCGGGATTGATTTTCTAAAATAATAAGCGGCAATTCATTTTGTATACTGTTTGTACTTACGGATGTTAAATTATCGAATGAGAAATTCCCAAGTGCCACATCAGGGTAACCATCGTTGTTGTAATCGTTTACATCCATGGTTAGCCATTTGCCTTTGTTGGCGATAGGTAATTGATGGGCTTTGAACTTTAACCCTGCCGATTGCTCCAGGTAAACAAAGCCCCGTTCAGGTTTTTCTTTTGGCGTAAAAAATGCTATAGCCACGATATCCAATACCCCGTTGCCTTTAAAATCGGCAGCAATGGCTTTTGTACAGCCGTTCATTGGGTAAAAGTATTTTCGGATGAAGCTCATTCGGCCATCGTTTAAAAACACATAAACACCGTGATATGGTTTGGGTATGGGTGAAAGATCGGCATTGTCGCCTGCGGTATAAATAATATCGGGGGCTCCATCATGGTTGATATCAACGAGCTGAAAATTACTCGACCCATACACTGGCGGAAAGCGCAGCAGGATCTTTTTATTAAAGCCACCTTTGCCGTTATTCAGAAACAGCCAAATTCCTTCATCTCCCTGGGCAAACAAGCAGATAACATCTGTTAAACCATCGTGGTTAAAATCGCCTGTCACGGCGCTGGTGGCACCAGGTGTATTGCTGATAGTTCGGTTTTCAAACCCACCATTCGGCAATGCTTTTAACCAGTATAACCCGCCCCTATTGTGCCCGAAGTTGCATAATACGTAATCCTTAATCCCATCTTTATCCAAATCAGCAGCGGTTACTTGTACCGGCCTTGGCAGATTGCCTTGCAATATTTTAGGCTTGCCAGTTTGCAGATTGATACTTACCAGTTTGCCGGTGTCGGCGTCAACAGGTGCAAGTGTACCAATACAGGTAAGAAGCATTTGTCTTTTGTCTTCGGCAGCAACAAATACAGCACTTGTAGCCGGTGAGGGTAACTCTTGCACCAGTTTCGGCTTAAAGCTACTACTCCACTTAAAAAGGTTATTTTGTGCGTCAGCAGTGTATAAGTTCTTACCCGCAGTATCATAAGAAATCATTGTAGTGATGGCACCTGTCGCGGAATTACCTTTTCCAGGCTCTTTCAGGTTGAAAATCCCCCAATCTTTAAATGTTTCGATACTATCAGCAGACGCTAATTTTACGGGTGCAGTTTCAGTATAATACTTAACGATTTTGTACCAATCATTAATTGGGATTGCCGAATGCTTGCCCGCGAAATAACCCGAACCCCAATGCGTTAACCCAAGACGCTGGCCCATACCGGGCAAAACGTTTTTTTCCCAATGGGATCTATCAATTAAATTAGCTTGCGGATACATGTGGCAACTTTTACAATATTTTACAGACAGATATTTGCCGTCGGTTATCTCAGTGATTGCTTTTGCTTCTGGACTTTCACGGCATTGGCTACACACCAGGAGGCATATTAAGCTGAATGTGAACAAAATCACCAATAAAATCTTACTCTTTAAATTATGCATCGTTTATTGGCTTTTATTGAATTTAAAGGCGGGGCCTCCGCCCCACCTTCATCAACTATCTCCAGTATCTTAAATCAATTAATAACCCGGATTTTGCTTTAATACTCCAGCCCCTTTTGACGCCGACAAGTCGATTTGTGATTGTGGTATGGGCATATATTCATGCGTACCCTTCACGAACTTGCCACCTTGCAGCGTAGAATTTATTTTCACATCATATTGTAAAAACGCGTTGATCTCAGCAGCCATCGTGCCTGTACCGCCATCCCAGCGCGCCAGGTCAAAATAGCGGTGACCTTCTTCTGCCAATTCAATTTTCCTTTCAAAATGAATGGCCTTTAATGCATACGATTTATTGGCGAATGAGCCAGCCGGATATGGTTTGATCAGGTAATTATCTGCAGGGATTGTTTGTACATTGTACTTCGATTTAGTAGCATCATAAGCAGAGCTTTTATAAACCCAACCTGTCGGGTCAGCTGCACGATTTCTTACGCGGTTTACATAATCAAGTGCTAATTCAGGGCTGCCGACTTCAATCTCTACCTCAGCCGCCATTAAAAGCAGGTCTGCAAAGCGCAAAAGGTTTACATTATTCGATGTTACTGATGTCGCGCCCCAATATCCACTTTCAGTGCTGGTATTTACGCCCTTTTCGCTTTGAGAATAGACATTCTTTCGCGGCAGGAAACGCCCGTTTGTCGGATCACGGATCCAGGAAGCGGATGGAACACCCCAGTCGAGGTACGGTATATTGGGGCGTGCCATCGTCAGATCAATACGAGGATCAAGCGGACCGGTATAAGGCGAAGTAGAACCGCTAACGTCGCTACCATTATTAAAGGTATCGAAAGCAGGTAAACCATTAGCATCTACTTTAAAGGAATTTGCGATTGATTGGGACGGCGGAAAGTAGCCGCAACACCCACCTGGCCCGCCGTTGTAAGGAAAATTCAGATTATCTGGCCGGTTTCCGTTCGAGGCTACCGAACCATCGTTTACAGATGCTTGAGCAGCAAAAATAGATTCAGCACCATTTTTTTGGCTTGCCTGCGGGCTGAAGTTCTGCTGAAAAGGAATTAGCGCATATTTCTGGCCGCCAGCGGTAACACCATTGGCTATCAGATCGGTAAATAATGGTTTAGCATCCGCATACTTTTTCTGATATAGGTAAGCTTTGGCAAGATAGGCTTTAGCAGCCCAGTTGTTTGCCCTGCCCCTGTCAGTTTCTACTGCGGGCAGGTTATCAGCCGCAAATTTAAAATCCGCCTCAATATTTGGCCAAATGTCTTTGTCATTAGGCTGGTTATAATCGGTGACTGTCTCGTCTATATATGGAATCCTGTTATAGATTTTTTTTAGCTCAAAATAATAGAATCCGCGCAGGAACCTAGTTTCACCTGTTATTTGTTTAACATCGGCATCGGTTACATCTTTCGCCAGGGCTAACGTCCGCAACACATCGTTACATCGCTGCACCGCATCAAACATCAAAAGGTATTTCGCCGATGCCGCTGTATTTGACGTAGTTAAGTTGAATAATTGAATAGGTTGCACATCAGCTGCGCCATCCGAAGGTGAAGACCCTTTATAAGCATCACCGGCTGCCATACTTCCGATTACCCAGTTGGATGCAGGCGACCGGGTTCCTCCGCTATTACCACCGAAGCCATCTAAAAGTGAGTATGCGCCTACTAATAAGCTTTGTACGCCTTGCTTGTTAGCTAGAGTCTCTGAGTTTAAGACACCCAAAGGGGGCTGTTCCAGGTATGATTTTTTGCAGGCGATTATAGTTACCACTAGCGCTACGCTAATTGGCAAGATAAATTTTATATATGTTTTCATAATCTGATTTTATAATGATGATTTAAAAAGTGACGTTTAAACCAATGTTATAGTTCTTCTGATTGGCCGGATAGTTTCCAAAATCAATACCGAAACTGGTGTTATCATTTAGGTTAGAATTTTGTAATTCAGGATCCAGGCCTGTGTATTTAGTAAGGGTGAATAGGTTGGTAGCGAGCACATAAATCCTTATTTTGCTGATGCCATATTTAGTTAGCTTGGCGCCGGGTAAAGTGTAGCCCAGTGTTAATGATTTTAAGCGGAGATACGAGCCATCTTCCATATAAAAGGAATTGAAAACACCTGTGTTGCTAAAATTTGCAGATGTTTCCAGTATAGGGATCCTCGCATTCTGGTTTGTAGGGCTCCATGAGTTTGATATGATATCAGCTGAAACGTTACCTCCAAATACTTGTGGAAAATTGGTCCAGTACCGCACCAGGTTCAAAACCTTGTTCCCGTAAGATCCGTAAAGAAATGCATTCATATCAAAGTTTTTGTAACTTACGTTCAGATTGAAGCCACCTGTAAATTTGGGGTTTGGATTACCAAAAAAAGTCCGATCGTCCTCTGAAATTTTTCCATCGTTATTGACATCCTTATACTTAAATCTGCCCGGCGCTGCGGATGCCTGGGTTGGTGATGCGGTGACATCAGCAGCATCGCGGAAAAGTCTTTCTACCTGGTAACCAAAAAATTCACCTACCGAACGCCCGGGCTGCAATCTAACAAAACTGCCTAAACGGGTAGAACCCGCACTGTTATAATCCTGATATCTGAGTCCGTTTGGTAAGCTGGCTACTTTATTACTATAAGTACTAAGGTTGATACCTGCATCAAATTTCAAATCGTCCCGTACAGTGCCGTGATAAGTTGCGCTGAAATCTATACCCTTATTTTCAATATTGCCACCATTAACGAATGGCGCCGCCGCTCCACCACCCGTTGCCAGAATACTTTGGCGGAATAATAAGCCGGTTATAGTTTTTTTGTATACTTCGAAAGATAATTCCAGCTTGTTATTGAAAAGGGTTGCATCAAATCCTAGGTTGGCAATAGCATCGCTCTCCCATGTCGTGCCTAAATTCCCTAACTGGCTTTTATAAGTACCTAAAATGGTACTGTTTCCTGTACCCCGGATATCATAATAGGAGTTCGAAGGGCTTGCCGCGAAAAGCGAGAATGCGTTATTTGGTTGATTGCTAACTCCGCTTAGTGACCCTAAAACACCATAACCACCCCGAAATTTGAGGTCATTTAACCAGCTTATCCCTTTCATAAAATTCTCCTGGGAGATTCGCCAGCCTGCAGTCACTGAAGGAAATGTGCCCCAGCGTTGATCGGGCGCGAAAAATGACGAACCATCCCGTCTGATGGTACCGCTTAAAAGATATCTGTCTTTAAAGCTGTAATCAATCCGGGCGAAATAGGAATTTAACGTATTAGAGAACAGTTGCTGGACACCGTTAGTTGCCGTACTCGGGCTTCCTGTATTTAGATTTACGTAATTGGGATCAGTCGAAAGCGTATAATTTCCCCTGGTACCAAACTGCCCCCGACCATAATTTTTTATATTTTCAGTACCTAGTAATACTTTAATATCATGGTTTTTTAACCTTCGCGAATAATTTAAAGTATTCGTCCAGGTGCGGTTATACCTAAAGCCTGAGATTTCCGTAAATGAATTAGGACTGGTATTACCCTCAGCGTTTTCATATAACGTTGGTGAAAAGAAATAGCTGTAATAATTTTCGATGTTACCTCCAATACTACTGCGGGCTGTAAAATTTTTGGCAAAATCAACCTCGGCAAAAACGTTGCCATTGGTTTGCCAGTTGTAACCCTGGTTATCCCTGCTTCGAATTTGGTTACCTACTCCATTCTGTGAATTACCCAGGCCTGGTGCCTTGGTACCTGCAAAGTTACCCATGATATCATAAACAGGTATGATAGGCGGCTCACGAAAGGCATAAGCTATAGCGTTACCTTCATTTTGATTGCTGATGATGGGGTTATCCTTAAAAAACGTGAAGAGATTTTCGCCGATTCGCACGTGCCCTATTTTAAAATCGGAATTAGCACGGACCGAATATCTTTTCAGATAAGTATTAATCAATGTGCCCTGCTGATCGAAATAATTCAGAGAAAATAAAAAATTTGACTTTTCAGAACCACCAGCAGCCGTAACATTATGGCTTTGGATAGGCGCTTGCTTAAAGATTTCGTGATACCAATCAGTACCTTCTTTATTTGCCCGGGTAATTTGATTAGTATTGATATTGTAGGTTGACGGATCTGTATTAGGAGCACCCTCTTTTGCACCTGCAGGTAGGATGTAATCAGGAATGGTAAAAGTGCCGGTACCAAACTGCGGGTGGGTCGGATTGTCAATACCAGAATTTTTCTGCATTTGGAATAAGGCATCCATATAGGTTTGTGTACCTGCCAATTTAAAACCGTTAGCAAGCGGCATTTGTGTGCCATAATAGCCATCATAAGTAATGGTCGTTTTGCCTTTTTTACCTTTTTTGGTCGTAACAATTACAACTCCGTTCGAACCGCGCACACCGTATATAGATGCCGAACCGGCATCCTTCAAAACCTGCATCGATTCAATATCATTCACGTTTAGGTCGCGCAGGTTACCCGGCACCCCGTCTATGAGCACCAGCGGACTGGAATTGCCCAGCGTGCTTATGCCACGGATATTGATTTGGCTGCCACCGCCCGGGTTACCCGAGTTTACTACAGACACACCTGATGCCTGACCTTGCAGCAACGACTCAGTAGAACCAGACGGTACAGATTTCAGCGAGGCAATATTCACGACAGCTATAGAACCCGTGATATCCTTTTTTCGTTGAGAGGTATAGCCGGTAACCACAACCTCGTTTAGGGTGGTACTTGCCTTGATTAAAAGTACCGGAATAATTATTTTATCGCCTACCGTAACTTCTGATACTTGGTATCCGATGTAAGTTATCACCAGCACATCTTCCGCGCTGGCGTTGATACTAAAGGCGCCATTAATATCGGTAATTGTACCGATGCCTGTCCCTTTTATTGTAACGGATGCGCCAATGACAGGAAGCTTGTCGTCGTTACCGCTAACAGTGCCTTTTCTATTGCTTTGCGCCCAGGCCATGCCGGTGCAAAAAAACAAAAGTAGTGGTATACTTATTATAATTTTCTTGAAGGGTAAATGATTATGCATAAAATGATTTTATAATAATTGGTTTATTTTTTAGAGGTGATTTTAAATTCCGCGGGCTAATATCCCATCGGCAAACGCGGAAAGTTTCGCTTTCAGATCAAGTCATAGATTATACTTTAGATTACAATAATATTGGTTGGGACAATGATACTGCAAGGTCAATAAATGGGAGTGTACAATAGTCTTTGATTACTGTACAGTAGTATAAAACAGCCTTAAAGTAGCTTAAAAGGCGCTTTTTAAGATAGCTAATTATCAAAATAAAAATCACTTTAGTCCGCTTCGCGTTTGACTTACCCGGTGATCACTTGGTTCGACCACCCTTTCTCCTTTTGCAAAGAGGGTGAGCTCATCTTGCTTTTTTTTATTTTCGTCTCCTCACCCTATTTAAGCGCAGCGAAGAGAGGGTCGCGTACGAAGTGCCGCGGAGTGAGTTAAATAGCCTGGCGGTTACATCCTCTTGCCATTTAATTCACCCCGAATATGCGCCGTTGGTCTACCCTCTCTGCTGTCGCAAAGAGGGTGAACTCTTTTTTGTTTTTGTTTTCTTCTCCGCATCCTCTTTTCGCGCAGCGGAGAGAGAGTCGCGCACGAAGTGCCGCGGGTTGAGTCGACGGCCGAGGAGGCCATATGAATTTAAACTAAGCGATGCTTACTCCGCCACTTTAAACTGCAACCGATAATCATTGGGGGATAGGTTGTACTGCTTTTTAAACTCGCGGAAAAAGTGTGACTGGTTGTTAAAACCCGAGCGGTAAAAGATCTCGGCGACCGTAAGGTTGGTATTTTGAAGCCACGCCGCCGAGTGTTGCAGGCGCAGCTTTTTGATGAGCTCGCCGGGGGTCATGTTAGATAAGGTTTTAAGCCTACGGTAAAAATAAGCCTTGCTCATGCCTAACTCTTTTTCTAAAAATTGGGCGTCCAGTTCATCGCGCTCAAAGTTGGCTTCTATCAGGGCAATTGTTTTTTCCAGAAAAATGCGGTCGTCATCCTTCATCCCCGAGGCAGGCAGGCTTTCTATCACGCTGGCCTGGCTAAAAAATTCGTGCAGGCGGCCGTGGTACTCCAGCAGCCTTTTAATCCTTACCATTAAATGTTCTATATTAAATGGCTTGGCAATATAAGCATCGGCACCCGCTTCGTAACCCTCTATTTGCTGATCCATAGTGCCCTTGGCTGATAGGATCAGGAATGGGATATGACAGGTATGCGGCAGGTTTTTAATACGATTGCAAATTTCAAGGCCGGTCATATCCGGCATCATAATATCGCTCACAATCAGGTCGGGGATAATCTTGTCTATCAGTTCCAATGCTTCCCGCCCGTTAGTGGACTCGTAAACCAGGTAGCTTTCTTTCAGGATATCGTTTAACAGGAAACGTATAGCAGGCTCATCCTCTACGATCAAAATACTTTTTTTATCGGAGCCCTCCAGTTTGTTCAACAACGACTGCTTATTATTTTTCTCACTCGTATGATGATTAAGCGTTGTGTTTTTGCTGATGATAGAACTGAGCAGGTAAGATGGCGTTTCCATTTTCTCATTTTGCCCGGTAATACGTTCATTTTCTTGGGGCACAAAATCCAATTGCAGGCTTACCTTAAATTTGATCCAACCATCTGTGCAGCTTACATCGATCTGGCCACCAAGCAAGCCAACAAGCTGCCGAGTAAATGCAAGGCCTAGGCCGGTACTGATCTTAGTTTGCTGGTTGCTATCGGCCACAAAAAACTTGGTGAACAGGGTTTGGATCTGGTCATCCGTCAATTTACATCCGGAATTTGCTACAACTAGTTTTAATGTATTACCCTCTTGGTTTAAAGCATATATAACCTGCTGGTTATTACCGGCGTGCTTGATGGCGTTGGATAACAGGTTGAAAATTACCTTTTCCAGCTTATCCTTATCAGTCCATAGTTTAACGCCCGGCTCTGCATAGCAGCTGCAATCGATATTTTTTTGCTCGGCCAATGGTTTAAACAGTTCGGCAATGTTTTTCAACAAGGCGGATACGTCGAGGTGGCTGTAATGACTTTCGAGGTGGCCATCTTCGGCCTTACGGAACTCCAGCAACTGGTAAACCAGATAATTTAACCTGGAGGCCTGCTCATTAACAGCGAAAAGCAGGTGATCATTCTGGCTATCGTTAATCTTTTTTTTGACCTTGTAAAAGTACCGCTCCATAGTGCCCGTGATTATGGTGAGGGGCGTTTGCAGCTCATGCGCAATATTTGTAAAGTAATCCAGCTGGTCGCGGTGCACCTCCTCATCCTTTTTGCGCAGGGCGTATTCCATAGCCAGCTTGTGCTCGTTATCCAGTTTATTTTTACGATAAACATGCACCAGGTAAACACCTATGGCACCAACTAATACATAAAGCAGATACGCCGGCCAAGTAAGCCAAAAATATTGTTTAATAGTAACGCGGAACGCCGCTACCTCGCCCGTCCAGGCACCGCTCCCGTTAGACCATTTGATCTTTAATGTGTAACTGCCCGGCTGCAGATTACTATACGAGATGCGTTTGTCGTCACCCACGTAATGCCAATCCTTATCATTACCTTCTAAAAAGTAGGTGTACTGGCATTTTTCCTGGTTGCTGAATTGGATTGTATTTACTTTTAAGTCGAAGAAGTTATCGCGCCGGCCCAGTTCATAATAGGGAATGGGGCGTGTGGCCAATCTTTTAGCATTGATAATATTGGTAGCACTAGGCCCTTCTGGACGACCGGCTACTTTAAAATCAATTATGGCCAGGTTAACCTGTTGATTATTTACCTCAATGGCCTGCGGATAGAAATAATTAAATCCACGCACCCCACCAAAGAACAATCGGTTGCTTTGATCTCGCCAAATGGCATTGTCGCTAAACTCGTTGCCCTGTAAACCGTCCTGCTCTTTAAACTGCATTACGCTTAACCGGGCTGGGTCTATTTTGGCAATGCCTTTATTGGTACTGATCCAAACCTTACCATTCGCATCCTCCCCTACTGCGTGAATGGTGTTATTGGGCAGGCCATCCTCTATATTTAACTTTTTAAAATTGAGGTTGGCTTGGCCGCGGTAATCGTCCTTAATGATATTGAGCCCATAGCTGGTGCCTATCCAAAGCTGCCCGCGGGTATCGTTATAAAGCGACAGTACATCATTGTTCGATAAGCTGCCGGGTTGTAACGACGCTTTAAAAGTTTGGAATTTACGTGTTTGTTTATTGAAAACGCTCAACCCGCCAAAGCGGCAAGCTATCCAAATATTATCATTGGCACCCGCTGCCAACGCATTGATCACATCATTACCCGGCCCCCTGTTGTTGCCCGTATATTTATATTTAGTAAGGTGGTCAATGGAAAGGTTTTTGTCGGCATCTCTTTTTAGTTTCAGGTGATAAAGCCCGCCACCATAAGTCCCCAACCAAACCGAGCCGTCCTTATCCGGCAGTATGGCATGCACCGAATTAAAAGCCGGGTAGCTAGTACTGCCTTTAACATCAGCCCAGCTGATAAATTTCTTTTGGCTGGTATCATATAAATAAACACCCGCTGCATCCGAGCCGATATAGACAAAATTGTCATCGCCGTTGCAGATACTATAAACGGTATTGTCGGCAAGATTGTAATTTTTATATTTTGATGGCACCGGTACCAATGTGCTTTGCTTGCCCGGTGTCTCCTTCATCAGCATGATGCCGTTGCGTTTAGTACCTACCCAGGTGTCGCCATCAACATTACAAAAACTATTTACCGGAACATTTAGCGATAGCTTGTCGGCACTTGCTGTTTTAAAAGCGTTGGTTTTTTTGGCGATTTTGATGATCCCGTTACCGTCGGTGCCACACCACAGCGTTTGTTCGTGACCTACTATAATATTGTTAATTTTAACTCTTTTTAACATTGGTACAGCACCAACAATTTCGGTTACCGGGCGGAAGTTTTCATCGTATTCGCCTAGCCCCCTAAGCCCCCATGCAAAAACGTAATGGCGACCAAAAGCAGTCATAGAACGGACTTTATCAGGCAAATTAGCCACAAATACACCTTGCAAGTTATCATTGATCTTATATAATTGTTTACTGTAGTTGGTGTAAAATATGGTGTGTTTAGTGTAGAGAAGATTGTCAACTTCTGTGATGCTTTTGAAACCCGGCACCTTATAAAAACCGTTCCTTTTTTTCTGGTAAACGGCCAGGCTTCCATCTTTAAACAGCCACAATTTGCCGGTTTTATCAATAGCCATCTTGGTAATGCGCGCATCTCTCAGGCCTTCTACATAAACGCGTTCAAAGCGGCTTTTAGCCGCATTATAGTAACTTACCTCGCCCGTGTTAATGCGTGCGGTATAAACATTACCTACACTATCTAACCCCAAAAAATAGCCATTGGTAACCATGGATGCGCTATTTAGCTGATAATTGTCAAACTGTCCGGTAAGCTTGTTATATTTTGTTACCCCTTCAGCGGTAGCCAGCCAAATGTTTTTCTTTTTATCCTCGCTTAACTGGTAAATGATATTGCTGGCAATGGCATTTTTAACGTCAGGATGCTCGTAATTAAACACGTGGAAAGTAGAGCCATCGTAAACGTTCAACCCATCAAGTGTAGCTATCCAAAGCAGGTCATCTCCATCCTGGAACATCCTGTTAACAATACTGTTAGACAGTCCGTTACTATTATCTATCTGATGATAAACATACTGGCCAAATACGGCGCAACGCATCGACAATATCAACAGTATGATTGAAAATGTTTTCATTAGGAGTTGGTGAAGTCTGCAGAATAAACTTAGGTTATTAACGTCAAACTTAATTAAACCCTCGTGAATCTGCTGATTAAATTCTTACACAAGTTATTCCCTTTCGATCAAGTGCCTATAATTAATATAGGCCC
Organism: Mucilaginibacter sp. L294; assembly: GCF_001636615.1. Taxonomy (GTDB): domain Bacteria; phylum Bacteroidota; class Bacteroidia; order Sphingobacteriales; family Sphingobacteriaceae; genus Mucilaginibacter. The sequence continues at coordinate 80,889 of NZ_LGEK01000014.1, forward strand.
GTTTAGGGTAAAACCAGTTGAGTAAATTTTTCGAAGTAAAAATACATCAAATGATTGGGTCAATTCTATTTAAAGTAGTAGCATGCTTGACAGCATTACCTAACTAAATTAATTGTTTGCAATAGTCAAATTAAACATCGATTTCCCTGGCGCTCCGCGGATAACATATTAAACAATTCAAAACGCCTTAAATGATGCATTTAAGGCGTTTTTTTTGTTTTTAGACCGAACCAAAATATTTAATAAATCGCATTGTTCTGGTGACCGGTTAGGCCGCCGTCAGATTAGTCTGAGGGCGGTCAGAAAGAAAAGATTATACAATCGAAAAACAGCACATTGTTTTCGCACTTTTGCAAATTACAGGCAAAAACAAAGAGGCAGGCTTATAGCCTGCCTCTTTGTTTTGAATAAAATTAAATTTAATTTAATGTTATCTCACTAATGACCTATAACGTGCACCTATTATAGCGCGTGCTTTTGTTGAAAGTGAATCCAGCGGAACGGGTTTATCCTGCGGGCGCGATTGTTTTTGATTAATCTGCCCTAATAAGCTCCATTTACGGGTCATTTCCGCAGGCTCTGTGGCCTTAAGATCGTATCGGGTAAAATCTATCACCTTTGCGGGCGTGCCTTGCTTCCAGTCTTTAAGCAACGCCAGGCGGAAGTCTTTGTTCATATACCAGCTTATCTCGTTATTAGCATCCGAGCCACCAATGCCCGAGCCACGTTCTACAAAGCGATAATTGAAGCTATTGCTTTTATAGTGCGCGCGCCATATCAGCCCAAATTCGCCTTGGTTTATCATTTTAACGTCGGGCCAACGCTCTTTTATAGCGCTTAACCATGCTTTTAAAGATGATGGGGCATAAGGCAGGGAAATTTCCCAGCAATTGGTTACCCAGCCAAAACCGTTAAGCTCAAAACCTTTATCAAAATGGATAGCGGTAGAGTGCATCATTTCTTTCAGCCCGGTTTCCTTGCCATATTTACCAATCGTCTCTATTGGGCCAACACCCATACGGCTGTTAAAACCATCTGCAAAGCCCTGCCTGCGGCCGGCCAGGAAATCAACCGTCCAGCCATCGAGGTTTACACAGTCAATAAAATCACTTTTGTTTTGGGCGGGTTTGCAAAAATGTTCTTTTGATGGATAGAAAGGGTAAACAACAGACCCGTCGCCATCCTGGTTATCAATACTAAACTGGCTCCAGATATTGCCTTGGCAAACGTGGATGCCTTCTTTTTCGGCAAGGTACTGCTGGTTTTTGGCCGACATAAAGCCCGCCACTATACTTTGCGGGCGGTAACCTGTACCAACCAGTTTGGTTATGATCTGCAAGGCATCGTGCAGGTCCTTATTTACCTGTTCGGTAGTGTTATAGGCATTGGCAAAGTAGGCGCCGGGTATAAATGTAACATCGTCGCCATACTTGTAATGATAGCCAACTACCAGTTTCCTTATTTCCCTGTAAGCGGCACTTGTATCATTTAAGGCAAGCCAGCTGAACGACCATGTCATTTTCCCGCCCGGGAAACCTTCTGCTACAGCATTCCTGAAAGCAGCAACCTTCTCCGGCGTGTGCAGTGCGCGTTCGTCTTCGCCTACGTTACGGTCTCTCGCAACCTCTATCTGGTTCACCCGGATAACGGTATTAAATGTCAGGAACCGGTTGCCCATCAGCCCTGGGGCTTTCTTTGTTTTGTTAACCTGCGCTTGCACAGCCAGGCACGCTACCAAGCACAGGCCCGATAATAGCAATATTGATCTTATTCTCATAGATGTTTGGTTTGTGGATCTTGATGAACAAAAAATAAAGGGCCGGCTTAAACCAGCCCTTTATCTCATAAATTACCAGCCCGGGTTTTGCTCCAGTGTGTGGCCGCTTGCCTGGTAAAAGGCAACTTCTTTTGTTGGCAGTGGTTGCAGGTAATCTTTAGCAGCATCAAACTTCCTGCTTTTTTCTGCTACCAGGAAACCATTGGCATCTACCTTAGTGGCGTAACTTGGGTCGTTATAAGGTGCCCTTGTAGCCCAGTCTGTGCCGGTTATTTTAATCCCCTTAACATCCTGCGGTAACTCCGTTTCGGCGGTTTTCCATCTGCGGATATCATCATAACGGAAACCTTCCAGTGTAAGCTCAACCGTGCGTTCGCGCCTTATTTCGGTACGCATATCAAGGTTGTTTGCGCCAACAAATGCGTTGGTAAGGTGCGGCATGGCTACCCTGTCGCGCAGTTTGTTGATGGATAGGTTCAGGTCGTTATCGGTTATCGAACCATTTTTCTCATAAACAGCCTCGGCATAAATCAACAATACTTCGGCGTAGCGGATGATATGCTTATCGTAATCAAATAAACTATTATCGCCCTCGCGGCCGGAGTTGTTGGCCAAAGGATCTTCTGACATGTATTTGTACAAAATATAGCCGGTATTAAAGTTGCGCTGAGGTGCATCAGGCCAGTTGGCTACCTTTATTACGGGGTTAAAAACCCTGTTGGTTAAAGTGCCGGGGATGATCATGGTCTGCGTCATACGTGGGTCGCGGTCCTGAAACTCTGACGTAAACGTGCTATAGCCGTGGAAAACGCTGCCTGCCGCTGTAATCGGCAAACCGTTTTTATCCAGGTACATATCAACCATTTTACGCGTTGGGTTATAACCATCCTGGTCGTACATGTAAGGGGCATCGTGTCCGATGATGTTCCTGGCGTAACGCCTGTCCAGTATAGATTCTTTTGAATCATCGCCTGCTTCCAGGAATAAATAGCGATAACTTTGCGCACCGCTGCCGGTATAAAGGCTGTAAACGCCGCTGTTTATCACTGCCTGTGATGCCGTTACTGCCTCATCCAGGTATTTGGTAGCCGTAGCGCCGCCTCTTGATTTTTGCCAGGTACCTTCAAATAAGGCCACACGCGCAGTTAAGCTGAGCGCTGCACCTTTTGTGATGCGGCCGATATCGGGGGTTGAAAGATCAGACTGCACGGGCAGGTCGTTCTTGGCCTCGTCAAGGTCTTTCAAGATCAGGTCGGCTGTTTCGGTACGGCTTGATCTTGGCGCGAATAGTTCAGGGTCATTGGTGCCAAGCACTTTGGTAATAAGCGGGACACCACCATAAATGCGCAATAATTTCCAGTAGTACCAGGCCCTGAAAAACTTGGCTTCGGCCACATACTTTTTAATATCCGCATCGTCTTTACCTTCGCCTTTTTCCATAATGTTGTTGGCCGACCGGATGTAGCTGTAACTATCATTCCATGTGCCGGAGGTTTCTGATGGCTGTAAGTTGCCGTTACTAACCGAATTGGGGGTATTAAAGGCAATGTCAGATTCTACGTCTTCTTCGCCAAACCTGTCTAAACCATTATAAAGGTTATTGGCCGCCAGTTTAAAATCGGCACCAGTTTTCCAAAAGGTTGCATCGGTTATGCTGTCTTTCGAAACCAGATTCAGGTCTTTTTTACAACCACTCCAGGCCAAAACGGCCAGGCACATTAAAGTAAGGATGGGTGCTTTTATAAAATGTTGATATGAATATTTTCTTTTCATGATAACGATCTTTTAAAATTTAACATTTAGGCCCAGTGAATAAACTTTGTTGAATGGGTAGGTGCCCTCGTTACGGTAACCGTCTTCGGGGTCAAAGTTTCCGCCAAATGTTCCTTTAGATATGGTGAACAGATCCTGGCCGCTCACATAAACGCGGACAGCTTTCGTCCGGATAGTTTTGGCAACTGCATCCGGCAGGTTATATCCTAAGGTAATTACTTTAAAGCGCAGGTAAGCAACGCTTTGGATGGTTTTGGTAGATGCATGGTAATCATAACCGGCTACATCATCATAACCTAAGTTACCCGGCAGGTACCTTGGGAATTCGGCGTTAGGCCTGTCGGCGCTGTACGTTTTGCCATAAAAATAAGCTAATGAGGGCCAGAAGAAGGTATTTGGCCTGCTGATGTTACCTTCGTAAATAACATCCCTTTTACCAACACCCTGCAAGAACAACTGTAGATCGAAATTTTTGTAGCCCATGGTGATGTTCGACGAGAAGTTGTACCGTGGGGTAACATTACCGAGGTAAACCATATCGCCGGCAAGTCCTTTTGATTTATCGCCAAAGGCGGTTAGTTTACCGTCGCCATCAACATCCTTATACATCATATCACCAATAGCGATCCTTGACGGTACACCCTGAGGCTGTTTGTAAGCATCAAGCTGTGCCTGGGTTTTAATGATCCCTTCAGACACGTAGCCGAAGTAAGAGTATATGGCGTAACCCTGGCGGTAAGGATTTAAGCCTTCGCTGTAGCTGTCGGTATTTTTTAACTCAACCAGTTTGTTCTTACTGTCGCTCACCTGTAGCGATATGCTGTATTTAAAATCATTGATCTGGTCTTTCCAGGTGAGGGAAGTTTCAAACCCTTTAGTAACCAGTTTACCCTGGTTGGTTGATGGCGGGGTTGCACCAAAGGTTGCCGGCACGGCAACGTTTACCAGCATGTCGTTATTGATCTTGTTATAATAATCGAACGAGAACGTAAGTCTTGAACGCAGCACAGACAGGTCGATACCAATGTTTTTGTTGGTAATGGTTTCCCATGTCCTGTCAGACGAGGCAGGGTTAGCATTAGCACCTGTAAGGCCTGCATTTGGCGAGCCCAACGGGTAATTGCCGCCTATAGAGATCAGAGGGATGTAGTCGTAAAGGCCTAATGCACCAATTTCTTGGTTACCCATTCTGCCGTAGGATACCCTAAGTTTCAGCATATCAAAAACATTCATCGATTTGATGAAACTTTCTTCTGATAAATTATAAGCTAAGGCAGCTGACGGGAACACTGCGCTCCATCGTTTTTCAGGAGCAAATTTCGAGCTTCCGTCTGCACGGGCGGTAAGGTCTAAAATAAACTTATTTTTAAACGAGTAGCTAAACCTGCTAAAGTACGAACCAAGCGCCTGGTCGTTTAGGTTACCGGTAAAGTCGGCGTATTCAACCTTGGTACGGTCGGCCAGGTTTAGGGTGAACAGATTATTGTTAGGGAAGTTATAACCTGTTGTGCGCTGGAATTGGTAATTGGTTTGCTCGAGCGATGCACCACCGGTGAAATTGATATGGTGATCTGCGCCAAACTGTTTGTTATAATCCAGGTAAACCTGGTATAATTTGTTTAACGATTTGCTATTGGAGTATGATGCCGAATTTGGCGTGTTCCTGATGTCCTGCACACCACCGGCATAATTGCTGCGGATGATGGTAGGGTGGGTAGCGCTGTTGTTCAGGTAATCCATCCGGAAAGCAGCCTGGCCTGTTAATTTTAGGCCGGGAATAATAGTGTAGTCGGCTTTAAAGTTTGTAGCAAAGCGGGAGAAATTGTCGTTAGTGTCCCCGCCTTCTTCCAGGTAACCTGCCGGGTTTGCATAACCCTGGTAGCTATAAAACTGGCCAACAGAGTTATAAAGTGGCTGGTAAGGGAACTGCCTTGTTACATTCTTTAACGGGCTTTCGCCGTTAATTTCTGATGGGGTTACCGTAGCGGTGTTATCAAAATTGGTACGTGTTTCTACCGATAGTTTGCTGCTGATACGGAAATCGTAATTTAAGCGCAGGTTGTACCCGTCAGATTTGTTATCGCCGTACCTTAAAATACCATTATCCCTTTTGTAACCTACAGAAACAAGGTAGTTGTTGTTTTCGCCACCGCCTGATATGGCCACGTTGTGGATCTGCTGCGACGAGCTTTTGTATACAACTTTGTTCCAGTCGGTATAGCCGTAAAAGCCGGGGTAATTGGTTACACCATAATTCCAGCCTTTATCCAGGTCTGGCGGTGCATTGGATTTTATTTTCTCAAACACTTCCTGGTCAAAACCTGGCAGGCCTGCATTTTTTAAGCCTTCGTCTGCAAACTCGGCGTATTGCAGGGTGTTCATCATTTTGCGGAGGTAGGTAGGCGTTTTTATACCAAAGTTGCCGGTATAGGTAACTTCGGGCGGGCCTTTTTTGCCACGTTTGGTGGTCACAATAATTACCCCGTCGGCCGCACGTGCACCGTAAATGGCTGCAGCAGCATCTTTTAATACGCTTACTTCGGCAATATCATTTGTGTTGATGGTATTGATATCACTTGGTACGCCGTCAACCAGTATCAGCGGCGAGTTGCCGTTTATAGATGAGTTACCACGAACTTTAAGGTCGAAGTTACTGCCGCCCGGTTGCCCACTTGCTTTGGTGATGGTTAAGCCCGGTATAGTGCCCTGCAAGGCATCAAAGCTATTGGTAACCGGCCTGTTCTCAAATACTTCGGCCTTAACGGTAGAGATAGCACCGGTAATAGCACCTTTTGCCCTGGTACCGTAACCTACTACCACAACTTCATCAAGCTTTGTATCGGTTTTAACCATGCTAACTTCCATATTGGTTTGGTCGTTAACGGTTATCTTTTGTGTTTCGTAGCCGATATAAGAGAAAACCAGTATAGAGTTTGGCCCCGGCACATCAAGGCTGAAACCTCCCTGCACATTGGTATTTGTACCAACGGAAGTTCCCTGTACGCCGATGGTTACGCCTATCAGCAATTCGCCGGTTTTGCTGTCTTTAATAACCCCGGTTATTTTTTGAAAAGCAACCGCATCATTGTTTTGAAACGGAGTGGCATTGCCCGGCCGCTCAACAATAAGCACTGTTTTGTTGCGGATGGTATAGCTAAACGGCTGATCTTTGAAGCAGATATCAAGCACTTTTTTCACATCAAGGTCGTTCGCCTTTATGCTTATTGGCCTGGCATCTTTTAGGGTTTGGTTGTTATAAAGAAAATCATAATCCGTTTGCCTTCTTATTTGCGCAATGATATCGGTCATGGTTGCATTTTGCGCAATTACGGTGATCTTTTGTGCGTATATCTCTGCTTTTGCCTGTAAAAAAGCGAGGACTAGTAAAACGAAAGTTAGCTTCATTTTTAGGAAAAAATTGGAATATACATAGGAATCCCTCCTGAAAAGTAATTCAGTAAATTTTTTATACATTTGATTGTTAGGTTTAATTTAAATCTATTGGTTAGCTTTTAATTAACATTACCTGACACAGCATTTGCTGAGAACCAGGGGCGCTTCAACGTCCTTGGTTTTTTTGGTAATACATGCGGGGGTGTTGTCTAATTCTCGTCGATATTTGCTCCTTTCTTAATTGGTAATTGTTTGTTATTTGGATTTTAAGGTTTCAGAACTATTGTATTGATTACGATTGGCATTTAATCTAAAACGATCACCTTTTTGGCTTCCATCTTAAAATGGATATTGCCTATCCGTTCCAGGTTATTCAAAATTTCTGACATGTTTGATGAGCGCGAGAACGTGCCCCCAAACCTGTCTTGCTTATTTGTGTTTTTATACTCTATATCAACATCATACCAGCGGCTCATAATTTTCATGATGCTTTTGATCTCCTGGTTATCGAACAAAAAGTAACCGTTCTTCCACGAAATAACATCATCGGTATTTACCGTTTTAATGTTGATATCATTTTTATCCCTGTATATTTTTGCCTGCTGCCCCGGGGTCAACAGATCGGCTTTGCCCGATGTTAAATTCTTTATCCGGATGCTTCCGGCCAGCAGGGTTGTGCTTATCCCGGCATCATCATCATAGGCTTTTACGTTAAAGTGCGTACCCAATACGGTTATTTCCTGGTTGCCGGTTGCCACGATGAACGGCTTGCCGGCATCATGAGCAACCTCAAAATAAGCCTCGCCATTCACCCTTACCTTGCGCTCGTTTTTTGAAAACACAACCGGGAAGGTGATAGACGATGCTGCATTCAGCCATACTTTTGTTCCATCTGCAAGGGTAAGCTGGTATTGCCCGCCGCGTGGCGTGCTCATCGTATTAAATGCAGATGCGGCGGCTATTGTATTACCGGCAAGCGCATCGTAAATGACCTTGCCTTCCGCAGTTTTGTTGATCACCACAGCACCCTGTTCGGCAAGTTTACCGTTAGTAGCATCTTTCAGCCAGATCTGTTTGCCATCGGCCAAAGTAAGGATGGCTTTATTGCCGCCCGGTTTAAAATCGGGCTTTTGTATTTGCGCAATAGCCGTTGGTTTAACAGGTGCCGTTTTATGTAATAAATAGTAAGCAGATACAGAGACAAATAGCAGCAGGGCTGCTGCTGCTGCAATACGCGGCCATGCACGTTTAAACGTAACCTGTTTGCGCGGGGCTACTGATTGCCAAACTTCGTCTTTAATAGCCAGGAGCTCGGCGTCGGCCAGTTCCTGCTTCTCAGGGTCCCATTGCAGGTACCATGTTTCTAGTAAAATCATTTCGTCGGCAGATATAGTGCCGGTTTTGTATTTGGCTAATAAATCTTTAATGTTTAGGTTTTGCATTATCTCTTCTATATCTAATTACTACATAGACAGCTAAGGGATACGCCATGGGGGTAACGAAATGTAAATTATTTACAAAATAAAAAGAAGATGAAAAGCACGATGCCAAGCTTTATCCGTAAGATCTTTAAGGCATTTTTAACATGGCTCCTTACCGATTGTTCTGTAAGGTTCAGCTTGTCGCCAATTTCCTTATAGCTTAGGTTATATTTACGGCTTAGTTCAAACACCTCGCGCATTTTTGGCGGCAGGGCATGTATTTCACGCTCTATTATGGCAGCCAGTTGCCTTTCGCGCACCCGGTGGTCGGTAAATGCTTCGGCTACATCAACCTGGGTAGCCAGGGCCGACCGGTACTTTTCTTCCACATGCTTATGGGCAATGGCGTTAAGTACCCTGTTCCTTACCCAGGTGTACAGGTAGTTAGAGAAATTTGTTTTGGGCTCAAGCAGAGCTCGTTTCGACCACAGGTATACAAATAACTCCTGAACCAGGTCTTTTGCCTCATCCTTATCCCGCAAACGGTGATAAGCGTGCAAATAAAGCACCCCGAAATAACGGTCGTAGATCTCAGCGAATGCAACTTCGTTGTCAGACTTAACCAAGTCCAGCAATTCCATATCACTCAAAGAGTTATAAGCACTCATTTATCGCTTGTTTTTTTTTGCCCGGCCATTTTACGGCTGAAATAATTGGTTACATCAAATCTAATAATATTTTTATATATAACTTTTACCAACTGTTTGCGCAGAGAAAAGGGAGAATTTTTACATAAATTCTGCGTTTGGACGTTTAAAGTTATAGTTCATCAATTGATAATAAACTGTACAAAATGTATTTTTATTTTTACGATGATTTCACTCAGTAGAAGAAGCCGGTATGTTTTTAACTGGTTTTTATTATTTTGAATAAGGATGATAACTCGTTATTCGTATTAAATGAAAGAATCCTGAAAGTACATTTATCTCTTCACTATTTTATTAAGTAAAAAAGCACCCCGGCGCTACCTTTATTTAACAATAAAATAATTTGCCACTGTGGCAAGAAGGGCTGCCTGGAAACAGAGGCTTCGGGTTGGGCGCTTACCAAGTTGTTTAAAGATAGGATCGAGACGGGTTCCTCAACGACCATCGCACAACAAAAACCAACATCGGCCAACATCCGGTTAGCAGTTATTATTGAAGGAGCTAAAAATGATGATTTTTTAGCTATTGACGTTATTGCTCAAATTGGCGAAAAACTGGGCCGCGGTATTGCGCTTTTAATTAATATTTTCAACCTCGAACTGGTGATATTGGGCGGTAGCCTTGCTTCCACAGGTGATTATATCCGACTCCCTATCAAGAGTGCTATCAACAAATACGCTCTTAGTCTTGTAAATAATGATATGCAATTAAAAATATTAAAACTGGGCGAAAAAGCTGGAATAATTGGAGCCCGTCTGTTGGTCAGGAATAGGTTGCTTGATTTAAAATAAGTATATTTCTCTTCAATACAAGTTCATTAAACAGGTTCGATCATTGGATACGATCTGCTATCGCAAAACTTTTTGAATAAAGGTATGATAAGTTCTTTAATCAACCAAAACCCTAAAGAACAGTGTTAGTGATCAATTAACAGACAGGTACGGCCACAGGCATCGGTAACGGAATACAGATCAACATCACTCCTTGATCTGTTTATCTTGCCAGTTCAGATGCCGTATATTTGGCCAGGCAAAAAAAGATCAGCGCTTCATGCTGACGCTGCCTGGAATTGAACAGCCGGTTGACCTGCATATGGGCGAGATCGGCCAGCAGCCGGAGCCTTTTATCACAGGGCCAGGGTTTTGTTTGTTCGGCAATGACCCGGACTGATGCGTAAAACTCCTGTTCCGCAACGGGCTGAGCTGACGAAAGATCTTGTTGTAATTCGGTCGACAGCAGTTTGTACAAGGCCCTGTATTTCCGGTCAAGGGACAACCGAAATTCTTTATGACCGCCAAATTCTGCCATAAACGAACGGGAACGTTCATGATAAAATTGCAAACGCAGGGCCGGGTCGCTGATAAAAAGATTTGTCATGATATGAACCAGCCGGAATGCGGATAAGGACAAATCGTTTTGTTTATCCGCTGCTGCGGTTAGCCAGTTGACCGCCAAAACACTTCCTTTATAAAAGCAGCTTTCTGAAAACCCCATCGTTTCCGCGCCGTAGCGTTCGATCTCCCGTTGGTAAGTCTCCAGTGACAGGTGTTGTACACGAAAGCAAACAGGACTTTTGGATAGTTCCCTGCGAATGGATTTAACAAGTGGCCCGTAATTTTTTGCGGACGTCAGGATGCGAAGCCGGATATGGGAGCCGGGATCATAGTAGCGAATAAAGAACCAGCATTTGATCTTTATTCCGTTTGCGCTGATGAAGGGCTGGATAAATGTGCTCAATAAATGACCAGCGGACTCATCGGTACAGTAGATCTTGAAATAGATCCATTCACTTCCGGGAACGAAATCCCTTTGCAGGTGCCCGGCGCGGTCCGGTGTTTCCGATGACATACCGCGGTAAACATTTGATTTCTTGGTGAGCAGCGCGATGTATTGCCCGGCAAGCTTTTGCTTCCCTCCTTTCAGGAAATCCCCGGAATGGATATACTCCCGGATCAGGACAGTATTTTGTTCTTTTAAACATTCGAGGAAAAACATGGCCTGTTCGTCGCAGGCAAGATCAAATGTTAACTGCCGGTCACTTACGCCCATCGTGACCCAGGCCGGTATCCCCCTCTGCTGCCGGAGGAGGTGCAACGCGCCAAGGGACTGTTTTTTGCCCGTCAGTGGTCCGACCTCCCGTGCGGAAAGCCGCCATTTTGCAGCCGCGATAATCACTTTCCTATAAACTATTCGGGGATAATGTTCCGCACCTGGAAAGAGCTTCTCCAGGTCAAAGGTCAGGTTCGCCTGTAAACCATGGAATTGCAGGTCACCCAGGAATCTGAAAACAGCCAGTTGGTTGTGGTGGAAATTAAAAGCGGTGGGCAACCTGGGGATGATCCTTTTTCCAAGGCGAACAGATTCCATTATAATGTTCCCTGCCCGTACGGAAACCACCAGGTCGCTGAGGGGGATCACCGTCTGTGCAGAAGTTCCCGCATAGGTATTGATCGGGATAATATGGTCATAGATCGCTCTTCGCCGGTTGATATTATCGACGTGGCTATCTGACAACTGATCGATCTCGGCAAAGATGACGTCCGGGTTGGCCTGGATTTCAGCGGAGGCGATTCCGCGGCAAAGGGCTGTTACGGAAGTACTGAATGCCGAAAAGCGGCCGACCAGGGCGGTCGCGCTTGCCCCGCCGATATTATCGAGCACGAGTTGGTCTGCTGTCCTTGAAAATAAGAACGCTAACGATGGCGGCAGCGCCACTTGGGGCTGTCCTTTATCAAGTTCCTCCAGGTCAGCGTCACGGATGACGAGCGGATCATGGGGTAAGGCTCCTGGCTTTTGCTGCCAGAGACGGAAAAATAACTGGTGTACAGGGGTCCAGTCGATCCGCCGGGTTTCGCTTGCCGTTGCGGGAAAAGGCAAGTCTTTTAAAAGCTCGTTTTGACCGGGGCTGCCAAATAAATCATCATAGCCGACGCCGGTATCCGGGTCAAGCGCTGCCAGCAGCGGTATTTTCTGGTCTTCGAACCTTGCCCGGAATGCAGATGAAAAAACTTCCAGCGCAGGGGTAGGATAAGGTATGACGATTTTACCCAGAAGCTTGATAACAGCAAGAATATCCTGCTGGCATTCCAGGGCTACCCCTCCTGCTTGTATAGGCCGTTCGAGGGCGCTGTAAAACTGGTTTCCCGCAAAAGGGTCCGGTTTGTCTTTAACGAACAGCTCCCCCGATACGGAATTCAGGTCAAGCGCATCGGTAAACGGGACACTATGGATCCGCTGCCAGCAGCCTGCTCCAGATGGGCCGGGAGCACCTTCGATGAGCGAACCGGTAAATTCGGTCAGCAAGACCTGCTCAGCGATCAAAAACTCCAGGTAAACCGATCCTTCTTCCTCGCTACAGCCGGTCAGCCGGCAGATCATGTCCCTGATCACTGACTTCAGCATAGGTTTTTTTTCTGCCAGTTTGATGATACGTAAGTTCAGCGCTTCCGCCGTAATGCCGTTCAGGCTGAACTGCATTTTGCCATCGCCGTCAGTTTCGGAACGGATAAAGCTCAGCCGGTCGCCGATACGGAACAGGGTTGGGTTGCCCAGCAGGTAATAGTCGGTTTGTTCCTTTTGGAAGCGTGTCCTGCGCGCCTGCAGCCATTCCCATGAAGGCAGCAGGTGAAGCATGGACCTCCCCTTTTCAACCAGCCGGACCCGGTCGCCGGCATCCCAGGGCACGAGCGAGAAAGCGGAGAAGGCGCCGAATGGGGTTGCCCGGAAGGACATGCGGTTATAATATTTGAGGAGCGACAAGCGCTCGCTTTTACCGAGCAGGTCCCAATTGAACTGCATTTTTTCCAGCACTTGATAGAAGCCCGGACTGGCCAGCCAAAGCGCGTTGCGGAAATCAGCGCGGCGCATGACCTGCCGGATTTGGTCCGGGGCATAATCATCCGGGCTGTAAAAGGGCGACCTGACAAAGAGTTGGTCTAAAAATTCATATTCGTCCTGAAGGGCCATCGTTTTATTTATTTGAGGGTGCATACCTATTTCATACTGTTTTGGTGTTTCCATCCTGCCGTCCTTTGTTTCCACAAACCGACCGCTATGAAAACCATGTTGAGAACCGTCGCCCCTGCCCTGCTGATCCTGCTGTTCGCATACGCTACGGTCAGTAAGCTGGCGGACTTTACCCTGTTCCGGCACGAAATGTATAACCAGAACTTCCCGCCGGAAGTCGCGGGTGCGCTGGTGTTTGTTGTCCCTTTCGCGGAGATCGCAACTATTGCATTGCTGCTGACCGAAAAATGGCAATGGGCCGGGCTGGTTTTATCCGCTATCCTAATGGCTGTATTTACCGGGTATATCGGCCTGGTACTGGCGGGATACTGGCAGCGTTTGCCCTGCTCCTGCGGCGGCGTGCTGAAAAACATGTCCTGGCGGGGGCATTTCGTGTTTAACTTATTTTTCCTGGCCATCAGCCTCGCGGCCCTGGCCCAACAATACAAGGGGAAAGCCGAAAACCTTCGAAAAGAGTAGGCCGTATTTTTATTTTTCACTAAAAGTTTTCGTTCGTTTTTGACTCTAAAAGCGTTCATCGTTATGAAAAATTTAAAAAGCACATTCGCCGTCTTCGCCCTGGTTTTAGGTTTAGGCTCTGCACTGCTGACCAGCGCCGCGCCGCGTCACCTGAACACCAAGATCTGGGGCCATCGTACAGACGGCAGCTACGTGGACCTGACTGGCGAAGACCCGGCAGATTACAGGTGTACCGGTACCACCCAGATCTGTAAAGCGGAGTATCCGGACACGCAAAACCCGAATGCCAACCCTGCTAACCCGATCAGCACGGTAGCCGGTGTTTTCAGCGGTTTGTAAACCATCCATCTGGTAAAAGCCGCCCGGCGCGGGCGGCTTTTTTTTATCTTTCGTTCTGCTGTACGCCGCCAAGTTTAACCTCTTCATCGGGTATAGGGTACACATATCGCGGGCTTCCGGGCTCAAGCGTGTAGGCTTTTCCATTAACGGTCCTCGTCAAGGTCACCCGGAAGCGCGGGTCCTTATTCAAGCGACGCAGGTCGTTCCATCGCAGGTTCCGGCCGATCAGTTCCTTTCTTCTTTCCATCAGTACCTGTTTCAGGGCATCCTCAGCATCCACAGCAATATAGGGCACGAAGGTGCCAGCCAGCCAGCGCGCGGAGAGCAACGTATTGAGGTCGGTCATAGCGCCGTCCCGGTCCCCTGCCCTTGCCCGGCATTCCGCCCTGGTCAGGAAAAGTTCATCATTGGCAAGCCCGCCAAACAAGGTGACGGAGCCCGCATAATTGCCTTTGAATTTGAAATTACCCGGTGTCATCTCCTTGAAAAAGAGTTTTTTCCGGAGATCATTATTGCTGTAGGAATCATACAGTTGCCGGTCCGCATAGGTAGGTGCCGATGGTCCGTCAAATGTATAGGGCAGCAGCCCTGAATAGAAAGTCACCTCGTCGTTCCCGTTTGGAAGCGCCCGCGGGAAGGGCCTGGCCGCGGCGGGGTTCAGCGTGTTATAATCCAGCAGGGTATGGTTGGCCGTCAAAGCAGAATCCGCATAGTTGCCCGCTGCCGGGTAATCCTCCATGGCCAGGGCGATGCGCGCCTGCAACGCCTGCAGTGCAGCTACTGTCGGGCGCGTTTTGTAGCTGGACGCCACAGGAAGCAAGGGTCTTGCGGCGGACAGATCGGCCAGGACTTGCGCGTAGGTTGCCGCCAGGGTGCCCCGCCCTGCTTTTTCGGTCACGTCGGCATGCAGGCGCAGCGGAACGCCGGGCGCTGCCGTTGCCGGGTCATACGGCAGGGCGAACTGGCTGGCCAGGTTGAAGTAGGCGAATGCGCGGAAGAACAGCGCGGTCCCCCTGACCTCACGGCCAGCCGCTGACATAGCATCCGCCGCGGGCAGCCGCCCCGCTGCTTCCAGTACAACGTTTGTATAAAAGATCTGCTTATAGGGCGTGTTCCAGTCGCCCGTGCTGATACCGGCATAGATATCTTTTGACCAGGTGTAGCTGTTCCGTTCCATGTCAAGTCCGTAACTGGCGTAACCGGCATCGTCGGTATAGTAATCACCGTCGGCGAGCGGCGTCAGGTTCGGCCGGATGTTGAATACATCGCTGTTATCCAGCAGTACGCGGAGATCGGCCAGGGTCGCAGGCACGAGCAGCGACTTTTTTGGCCTGACATCTAAAAAATCTTTGCGGCAGGCCTGCAGCAAGGTGAGCAGGGCGGTCAGTAAAAGCAGGTGCGTTAATTGGGAAAAAATCTTTTTCATATCAGGGGATTAATAGGTTAAGCGGATACCACCGGCGATGGTGCGCGGTGCAGGAAAGGCATTGCCCGCGTCCGGGTCGAGGTGCAGTTTATTCTCCCGCCATAAAATGCCCAGGTTGGCGGCATAGATGTAAAGCTGGAGATCGGCGCCGGGTAAAAATTTGAGTGAGCCTTTTTTTAACTGGTAGGATAAGTTGATATCCTGCAGCCGGATGTTGTCACCTTTCTCGACCAGGCCGGAGGAAAACCGGTAAAAGTTATCCCGCTGCAGGTTCGGAACGGATGGCAGCGACGGTACGGACGTATGCTGCTCATCGCCGGGCTGCTGCCAGCGCAGGGCGAAATCACCATTTTGTCCGGAGAGGCCATAGTCATTGCCGTAATAAATGGAATTCCGGCGGAAATAGTAACCCAGGCGGTAGCTGATATTGGCGGACACGCTCCAGGCTTGCCAGGAGAAAGTGTTCCGGAAGGCGCCGAACACGACGGGGCGCGAGGGGCCGTTATAAACGAGGTTGGCAGGCGTAGCTGCCGTTTGCATGGCCGCGTAATCGCTGCTGACCTGGCCGTCCAGGTATCCCCTTGGATTGCCCGTTTGGGGGTCAAGGCCGGCGGAACGGTAACTGTATAATGCGAAAAGCGGTCTGCCTTCCAGCGCGTAATTGCCGGTATAGCCGAATTCCAGGTAGTCGGAGGCCAGCGACGCCTGGCCGTAGCGGGAAACTTTATCGGTCACATAGCTGAGGAAGAATGCGGTGCTCCATTTCAGGGCTCCGTCCAGGTTGCGGGTGTTCAGGTTCAGGTCCAGCCCCCTGCCCTTAGTGTCGGCGGTATTACCGGTAAAGGCGGTGATGCCCGTTGAAGGTGTATAGGAGGTCTGGCCAATGAGGTCAAGGCCCCGCTTCAGGTAATATTCTATGCTGCCGGAAACCCGTCCGCCGGCGATGCCGAAATCCAGCGCGAAGTTGATCTGCTGGTTTCGTTCCCAGCGCAGGCCGGGATTGGGCGGGTTGATGATCTCCGCGTAAGGCAGCTTGGTGGAGGTGCCGCTGCCGTCGAAGTAGCTGGCGGTGGTATAGGCGGACAAGTTCTTGTTGAGGTTACCGTTGTAGCCGAACGTCGCCCGGAACTTCAGGTAGGGCAATGCGGGAACATGATAAAAACTTTCCCTGCTGAGCTCCCAGGCCAGGCCGGCAGACCATAGCGGTACGCCTTTCTGGTTGGTGTTCACGCCAAACAGGTTGGAGCGGTCCAGCCGGGCGCTACCGGATATGGAAAGCCTGCGGTCGTAGGTATAAGCGGCGTTCGCGTAATAGGACAGGTAATGATCGGTCGCGTCGCTTTCATACTGGTTTTGCGGGATGGTGCCACCGCCATACGGGTTGTTGTAAAAACTGTAGAAACCGGTGCCGTCGACCTGCTGCATGGTCGCGTGTTCGGCATCGTAGCCGTAGGCGCGGTTCCCGTTACCGGTCACGTGCAGGCTCTGCACTTCATAACCCGCGATGGCGCTCAGTTCGTGCCTGGCCCCGAAGGCGCCGTCGTAGTTCAGCTGCAGGCGACCGTCATGCCCTGCCGAATTGCCTTGGTTCAGGTCGAGCACCGCGCCGCGCGGCACCGGGAAGGACAGCGCGCCGGCAGCGCCTGCCTGGGTGTACTGGTTGATGATGTTCCGGGCGGAGTAACTGTCCTGCGCCATAAAATTCCGGCCTGAGGAGCTGCTATGGTCGTACTGGTAAAGGAATTGCGCGTTCAGGCCGGGCAGCAGCTTATACTTGAGGCCGGTGTTGATCCGGGCGTCCATGACGTTTTGCGTATGGTCGGCCAGGCGCAGTTCGTCCAGCGGGCGGTAATTCCAGTCCAGCAGGCCCTGGCCGGGCGCGGCGTCGGCAAAACCCTGGCGCAGGTCATGGGTCACCGCGAGTGCGTTGCCGGAAGCGTCTGCCAAGGCGGCATAGGGATAGATCGCATAGCCGTTGTTCCAGGTAGGCAGCCCGGGGTTGTTCATGTCGGTACTGCTCTGGGTATAATAAATACCCGCGCTGATCTCGAGCTTCCGGTGAAACGCGCTCCAGGTCTGGTTGCCGTTCAGCGTCAGCCGGCTGAAGCCATTGCCGGCCGCGTTGTCCAGGTTACGGTCATAACCGGCGGAGAAGTAATACCGCTGCCCGGCGGAACCGCCGTCCAGGCTAAGGGCGTATTGCTGGTTGACGCTTTTCCGGTAAAAGTATTTTTCCAGGTCCTGCCGTACATCATTTTTCTGCAGGGCGCCGATCCGGGCATCGAGCGCGCTGCTGCTCAGCGATCCGTCACGGTTGGCGATCAGCAGCTCGGTCACCGGGGAGAGCGGCAGGTGGTTGTAGGCGCCCTCGGTATTGGTAAAATAGCCTTCGCTGAACAGGCGCTTTTCCAGGCCGATATAGTCGGCAGTGCTCATTTGCGGACGGTAATACAGGTCCGGCTTTTCACCGGCGGTCACGCTGGCGTTCAGGGATATCCGCATCGGCCGGTCAAAGCCGCCTTTATTGGTCGTGATCACGATCACCCCGTTCCCCGCCCTGGCGCCCCAGATGGACGCCGCCGCGGCATCTTTCAGCACACTGATACTTTGCACGTCCGCGGGGTTGAGGTTTTCTATGGGCTGGTTATAGGCGAAACCGTCGACCACGATCAGCGGCTCGGCGTTGGAAAACAAGGTGCTTTGTCCCCGGATACTGATGCGGGTGCCGAGGTTATTAAAGATCAGTCCCGGTACCACATCTTTCAGGCGGGCGAGTACGTCCGTGCTGACGCTGCGATTGATCAGGGCTTTATCGACCGCGACGAAAGAGCCGGTCGCCCTTTCTTTGGGTAGCTCCTGGTAACCGGTGGACACGGTAACCTCGGCGAGTTGGTTGGCGGCGGTCATTACGAGCATGAGCCGCTCACCGTAGGGCAGGACAACGGCACGCCGCAAGGGCGCATAGGAGATGTAGGAAACCTGCAGGATAAACCTGCCGGGCGGGGCGTAAAGGGAAAAGCGGCCGGCGCTGTCGGTCACGGTCCCGATGGTCGTGCCGCTGAGCACGATGCTGGCGCCGGCCAGCGGGCGCCCGGTGCTGTCGCGGACAAGTCCTGCCAGGGACGGTCTGCCCTGTCCGTAGCTTGCCCCGGTCAGTAGGGCAAAAAGAAGGATGGTAAATAAGTATTTCATGATTTAAGGGTTTAGGTCTGTATTGGGTAGTTTTGGGTCGCTGTCGCGGACGACCAGCAGGTCGACGTTGGTCTCTTTTTCTACAAAGCGGAGGTCATAGGCGGCCAGCTCGCGGTTCATGGCGGCCACGTCGTTCAGTGGTGCGTTGATCGCCAGGTCGACCGGGCCCTGGTAGCCCGTGCCGTCGACAATGGGCAGCGGGTATTGTTCAAGGAACTGCACCTGGAGGCGTTTGACGAGCTGCCCGAGCCGGGTATTGTGTAAGGCCGCTTTGAATGGCGTGACGTCAACGGTGCTTTTTCCGCCGGTTGTTTTTAGTTTGTCTACCGCGGTGGTGCGCACGAGCACGAGGCAGCGGGTGGGGTTATTTTCGACGGCGACATGGTATTGGGGGAACAGGCGCGCGATGTCTTCTTTCATGATGTCAAAGGAACGCGGCGCCAGGGCGGGCGGAACGATGAGCTCGTAACAATAGCCGTTACCCTTGCTGAGCCAGTCTTCATAGGCTTGTCCGGACAGTTTGGTTTCCATTCGGGCGGAGTCGGCGGTCAGCAGGCGCATCGTGGCTCCGGAGAACCAGCGGTTATGGTCGCTGTAGGCCATGCGGAACAGCCAGGGAAGCGGGACGTTCCTGACATTGGACCGCTGCCCGGAAACGCTGTCGAACGGGTAGATATCCATGCCGCCTTCGAGGCCGGGTACATAACCGGAGAGGACCGCATGGTATTTGAGCGCTCCTGCCGGCAGCGCGTTACGGCCGGTGAACATGGGCTGCTTGCGGTCATAGGGCAGCACGAGGTCTTGTTTGACGGCGAGCGCGGGTGCTGTCTGATCGCCGCTTTGGAGCATTTTGCGGATATGGGCGGCGGTGACCTCTTTTTCTTCGGTGATGGCTTTGACTACTCCCCTGCTATCGATCCAGACGAAATGCGGGAGGCTGCGGTGGGGAAACAGTTGGTTGAGTACGATGTCGCTGGTTACGGACGGCAGCTGGTAGGGTTTCACTTTTTGCATGGCGGCTTGTACGGGCGCTACGGTGGCGGCGCTTTCGTAGGCGACCTGCAGGAATATGACCTGGTCGCCGAATTGTTTTTGGAGGCTGTCGAGTACGGGTGCCATTTTGCGGCAGGGGGCGCACCAGGTGGCCCAGAAGTCGAGGATGACGAATTTGCCCTGGAGCTGGGAAAAGCGGAACGAGGTGACCGCCTGGTTATGAATTTTTAATCCGGTGGCGCCGGTGACGGTGACATCGGGAACGGTTTGGCCGATGCGGATGCCTTTGTTGGTTATATTTTCCTGTGCGGTTGCGTTGATGAATAGGCAAAGCGCGGCCAGGAAGCTGAAAATTGGCTTCATTTGGTGTATTTAGTCATGGATTACTGGACGGTTGTTATGCTTGTCCTTTGGGCTCCTCCCCTGTTTTGTTTTCCCTTTTGCTGCCGCAAACGACGCAGCTGATGGAGCTGGTGTTGCCGTTTCTTAGGTTTTCGAGTGCTTCTGTTAAGGCGATGAGCTGGTCGAATAATAAGGCGACCTGTGCTTCGGTATCACCGGGCACTGTTTCTTTTTCGAGGGTTTTGGCCCAGGTGCCGAACAGGTGCCAGAGTTCGGTTTTGACCTTGTCAGCGTTATATAGTTTGAAGAAGACGCGGATCACTTGTTCGGGTGTCCGTACGGCGAAATCTTTCAGGTCGATGACTAAAGCACTCATAAAAAAAGGCAAATAAGGGCTACTCCGGCTTGATGGCCGGTTGATGAAAACTTAGGGAATGATTGGTAAAAAGGGATTTGTGACAAAAGACAAACGGCAGCCTTTAGCATAACTATTAACTGGTGGGCTGCCGTTTGTCGTTATTTATGTGGGGCGTTGGATGATGTTTTTGATGGGGTTCTGGAGGGAATGGGAATGAACAAAGCCTCCAATAATAACAGAAACCAGAATAGCTATCATCCCAGTCTCCTGAGATAATGCGCTAAGAGTATCTGATCTAAATCGGGTTGGTTTCATCGCTCATATTTCTATGAGCCTTGTTGAACTTACAAACCAAATAAATTTGGGGTCTGCAAACCATGGTTACATAAAAGTTTCTGACGCCTTACGTTAACATGGATTTACAGCAGACCCCAAATCTACTTCGACATACAAATATAGCATGTCTACGCATAGATTAGGGTTTTATCTGCTGTCCTGCGTTAACGGCGTCAGAAATTGTAACCGCAAGACTCTTTTAAAACTTAAACTATTGTTACTTTATATTTTACTTGATGTAAATATAACATAATGGATATAACAAATGAAACTTTTTTGAATAATTTTTAGCGTAAAAAGTTATCTCCCTTTATGGGATGATACCTATAGACAAGTCTTTTTACAACAAGGAAGTTGGCAATCGATTGAAAGAAATCATGCTTGTTTGCGACTTAGAACTTGAGGGTTTCGCATTGTTCATAAATTCGTCTGCAAGCCAACTATACGCCTTACTTAATGGAAATAGACGTTTGACAAAAAAGAAAGCTGAGGAGATCGGAAATATTTTAGGATTTGATGGGAGTTTGATTTTCAACCTTAATGTCGCAATTCCTGCGAATATTTCAAAGTCGGCTAAACTGAATAATTTTAAAACAGAATTCAAAGAAAATCCGGAATA
>NZ_LGEK01000049.1 GCF_001636615.1 Mucilaginibacter sp. L294
TCAGAAAACCTGCTATAGTTGTATTGTTCGGAAGCTTATCCATAAGCTTAACCAGGCCAGTCTTCCCTTCTTGCTTCAATACATAATTAATTACAATCGCTTCAAAAATAAAGGAAGGGTTTGTTTCATCATCAAAGTAATAGAAATCGTCGGGCTTATCCAGTAGTTCCGGATGTTTTAAAAGATAGGGATAAAGTTTTTTTACGTGATAGATCACTGCTTTATTAGCGGTGCCCCCCCAAAGCGACGTGATGCCGCTTTGCAACAGGTCGGGTGCCTTTGGATAAAGTAAATTCATAGAGCGTAACAATTCGTGCTTGTAATACTCATTTCCTGATGATATTATCAGTCTGTTATCAGCATCGAAATATCCGCAAAACGTGGTAGACGACGACATGCTGCCAGCCTGGTAAGATGAGCCCAAAATGGCATATAGGCTTTCGCAGGTTGGTGCAGTTACATATTCAATTTTGCCTGGTATTTTTTTATTGAAGAATGCTTCTATCGCCCGTAAAAAATGATTTGCAGAATCGATCCGGGCCCTTTTATACTTATAACCGCCCGGAAAATGATAGTTGATGAGCGCTGACGGTACCGACTGATAGTGGTTTAACCGCATATTCACATATAAAGCATTACAGAGTTTGAGTGAATTGTTTTGTTTGAGCAAATAAAAATCATTTACGGCCCAAATTGTTCTGATACTGTCAGTCCCAAGATAGCTAAACAGCACCTTTACCTTAAACAGCTCTTTTTCGGGCTGGGTCACGCCTAAAATAATTGTCTGGTCAAATGGTATCTGGTACAGATTATGCGCCTCATATAAATCATACTTTTTTAAACGGGCGGCTTCTGCCCGCAGCCAAAAATCTTTACCGCTGTCATTATTGCGGCGCGCTGTGAGATAGTTACTTAAGGTATTTATCACCTTTCTATTATCTACATTGTGTATCGTATCTACTGCAGCATTTAAAGTTATTTGCGCCACTGCATTATAGCCAAACGCCAATATGAACACTAAAAGTAAGTACAGGTTTTTCATTTAGTAAAGTTAAAATAGCAAGCTGATTTTTTGTCAGCATTTAACTAAATTAACATTTGTCGGGTTGTTTTTATCCCGGTTAAAACCGTGCTTAATAGGTCGCTGATGTTTTTCAACAAAAATCCACTCATCCTAACGTCAATTTTACAAACCAGGGTTAAATACAAATATTAAACCCTTAATTTTGCAGGTTGATAACCCAAAAAATATAAATGGCACGAGGACGATTGAATAGTGGCAGCAAGTCGGAAGCAGAATTACCAAAGGCAAAATTAAACAGGCAGAGCATACATAATATACGTAAGCTGCTATCCTATATAAAACCTTACAGGGGGAAGTTTATTGCAGGTATGGTATGCCTTTTTCTATCAAGCCTGGTAGCCCTGGCCTTTCCAACTTTTTTAGGTGCTTTGGTTGATACCGCGCAAGGCAAACATTCAAATAAACTTTTGCCTGCTACATTGCAGGGAATTGGTGCACTTGCTTTTATAGTTTTATTTTGCCAGGCTTTTGTTTCCTTTTTTCGGATCCTTTGGTTTGTACAGGTGGCCGAAAAATCTTTGGCTGATATCAGGCGTGATACCTATTTTAAGCTGATCACGCTGCCTATGAACTTTTTTGCTAATCGCCGTGTTGGTGAGCTTAACAGTCGCATATCTGCTGATCTTTCACAAATACAGGACACTTTAACCACAACACTTGCCGAAATAATAAGACAGTTTGTTTTACTGGTTGGAGGTATTGTTTTTTTGGCTGTAGTATCCATTAAATTAACATTGGCCCTATTATTAATGTTACCTGTTTTAATTGTGGTAGCTATATTTTTTGGGCGTTTTATCAGAAAAATATCAAGAGAAGCACAGGATAAACTTGCAGAATCGAATACCATTGTTGAGGAAACCCTACAGGGCATAGCCAACGTTAAGGCCTTTGTTAAAGAAGCCTATGAAGCAACCCGGTACGATAGGATATTACGTGATGTAGTTAGCATTGCTGTTAAGGGTGCTAAATTCAGGGGCATTTTTGCTTCGTTTATCGTATTTTGTTTCTTTGGTGCAGTTGTAGCCGTAATATGGTATGGTTCTGTATTGGTTAGCCACGGTGATCTTACTATTGGCGCATTATTTAAATTTACTTTGTATGCCGTATTTGTGGGCGCGGCCATGGGTAGTTTCCCTGAGCTGTATGCCAACCTGCAAAAGGCTGTGGGCGCCAGCGAACGCGTTTTAGAGATATTGGACGAAAAGGGCGAAGATATTTCTATCCACGACGCCGACAATACCATCAGCAAAAAAATAAACGGTAACCTGGCGTTCAACAACGTGGTGTTTGCTTACCCATCGCGTTCGGAACTTACCGTACTGAAAGATATTTCGTTTACCGCCAATGCAGGCCAAAAGGTGGCTATTGTAGGGCCAAGCGGCTCGGGTAAATCAACCATGGCTGCGCTAATCCTGCAATTTTACCATCCGCAAAGCGGCAGCATTTACTTTGACGGACTGGATTCCGCAGAATACGCATTAACCGATATCCGCAACCAGGTAGCTATTGTGCCGCAGGATGTATTGCTGTTTGGCGGTACTATTCTGGAGAATATAGCTTACGGTAAATTAGGCTCAAGCAATGAGGAAATCATCGCGGCAGCCAAAAAAGCCAATGCCGATCAGTTCATCACCTCGTTCCCCGAGGGATATGATACCATTGTTGGCGAACGTGGCGTAAAACTATCCGGCGGCCAGCGCCAGCGTATAGCCATTGCACGTGCCTTGCTGAAGAACCCGGCCATATTGATATTGGATGAAGCCACCTCTTCGCTCGATTCGGAATCGGAACGTTTGGTGCAGGAAGCCCTGGAAGTGCTGATGAAAGGCCGTACGTCTATTATCATCGCCCACCGCCTGTCAACCATCCGCGAAGCGGATAAGATCATCGTGCTGGAAAAAGGCAACATCATCGAAACCGGCAACCACCAGGAACTGATAGCCAACGAGCAGGGCTTGTACCGCTATTTAAGTCAGCTGCAATTTGAGACAGCGCAGAACTAAACGGCATATTTTGCTTGTTCCATACGGAACAAAATGGAATAAGCCTTAATTATGTAAGTATTTGCAAATCAATTGATTAATTAAGGATAACTCAATACTCATTGTAGCTTTTAGTTACGTTGTAAATCCCAAAAAAGACGTTTTAAAGTCGAAAAAAGGCGAATGAAATCGATGTAGGGCGGCCCCGTTTCTGTTCCGTTTTTATAAAAGTGGAACAAAACTTCAATTTTGATAATATGTTTATTTACAAATACTTAATGTTAATTTGGTGAAGTAATACTTTAGATAGAATGAAAAAATAAAAATGTTAATAATTTGATTATCAATATGTTCCGTTTGTTCCACTTGCCGTTTTAAAATGGAACAGAACAAGTTGATCACATCAACATATTTAAGGATTAATCGTTATTATTGCATAAGGCCGCACCCTTGTGTGCCGCCTTGCGAACTATATACATGAAACTAACGATACACGGCGCTGCCCGCCAGGTTACGGGCAGCATGCACCTGCTTCAGGTAGGGCAATATAAGATACTGGTAGACTGCGGGCTGGATTACGAAAAAGACCATAATATACAGGTAAACGAAGATTTCGGCTTCCGGCCGGAGGAGATTGATGTGGTTATCCTTACCCACGCCCATATCGACCACTCAGGTAACCTGCCTACATTGGTACGTATGGGCTTTAACGGCCAGATCCTCTGCACGCCCCCGACTGCAGATCTAACTGAACTACTCCTGCTTGATTCGGTGAATATCTTTTTATCCAAAGCGCAAAAAGGACGCGGTCGTGGCCGCAAGCACAAACACAGCAGCAGCGGCCCGCAGCCATTATACCTGCAAAAGCATGTAATGGATACAGTGGAGCGCTTTGTTACCATCGCTTATAACAAACCCTTCCGCATCACCGGCGATATCGAACTGACGTTTATCCAGGCCGGCCACCTGCTTGGTGCAGCAGCGGCGGTATTAAAGATCAATGATAATGGCGAGGAAAAATCCATCGCCTTTACCGGGGATATTGGCCGCAAAAACTACCCCGTACTAAACGACCCAGAGCCATTGCCACCTGTTGATTATATCGTATCAGAATCTACCTACGGCGGCAGGATGCATACCAAGGGCAAATCGGTGCAGGAAACGCTGATAGAAACCATCGAAAAAGTTTGCATTGTTGAGCAAGGGCGTTTAATTATCCCTGCATTCAGCATTGGCCGTACGCAGTCACTTGTGTTTGCCCTGAATAAGATATTTAACAGCGGTTTACTGCCCAAAGTGCCTGTTTTTGTGGATAGCCCAATGGCTGCAAGGGCCACCGGCCTATACCGCAAACACCACAGCCTGGTAAATACCGAAGCGCAGGAATTTTACAATAAGCAGGGGGATGAGTTTGATTTTGAGAACCTTACCTATGTAGAAACTTTAAAAGATAGTCGCCAGGTATCCAATTACTATGAGCCCTGTATCATCATTTCATCAGCTGGTATGCTGGAGGGTGGCCGCATCCAGGATCATTTGTTCTACAATATCCAAAATTACTATTGTACTATCCTATTTATAGGTTATTGCGCCAAAGGTACGCTGGGCTATCGCTTGCTTCGTGGCGACCCAATAGTACACATCAAAGACCGCGACCTGTCGGTTTATGCCACCATCAAACAAACCGATGTATTAAGCGCCCACGGCGATCATGAAGACCTTGTGAACAACATTAAGGTTCAGGACGTAAACAAGCTTAAAGGGGTTTATTTAGTGCATGGCGAGGCAACCAGCATGCAGGCCATGGCAGATAGTTTAGAGCAGGATGGTTATAAGGTAACTATACCGGAGAAAAGTGTGGTGTACGAATTGTAACGCTTTAAAACAGCCAAAACCGCCTTTAAAACGACTTATATTACCTATAGTGTTCACGTTCACGACCGTGAACGTGAATAAACGCTTGTATCTGCTTTATAATCAGCAATTTCTATTTTTACACATTTTGAAGGCGCCCCAAGTTGTTGATTAATAGAATTTTATGGTGTCTTCGCATATATTATTTGTAAAATTCCCCTGTAGCTGCAATTAAGGTAACATGCTTTAATACCGGTTCTGATTCTAATCCGCTGGCCCAAAGCTCTTCATCAAATTTTTTGAATGATGCGAGTGAAATTAATATCTCGTGCGCCTCTTCATTTTCAAACTGATCGAAATGCATAAAGGTTTTGCCATCCGGCAGCAGCCAGGTGCTGTATTTGATACCGGGATAATTAAGTTCTTTTAATTCTTTTACGATGCTTGCAATGTTGGCCTGGTTTATCGGCGCAAATGCTGCTGTTGTGGTGTAATGTACCCGTAATGCTTTCATAATTACTTAATTGATAAAGCAAATTTAAGGCAATGCAAAATAAGGTGTGAGGCGATTTAAGACAATATAACAGGTATTTTGCGACAGACAAGAGATTTCTTCCCCGCGCATCATTGCGAGGTGCGAAGCAATCTCAAGACTATGCATAAACGCCTTGCATTCGTTATTACCTATCGGGAGATTGCTTTGTACCTCGCAATGACGCGTGGAAACGTTACACATTCCCCCACCCGTGCGCTAATACATCGGCAATGTGGATGGTTTTGATAGGCAGATTGTTTTTATCGATATAGCCTTGCAGGTGCAGCAGGCAGGAAGCATCGGTAGAGATAATATAATCGGCTTTGGCCGCCAGGGCGTTATCTACCTTTTGCTGGGCCATGGCTGTTGATATGGCATCAAACTTAACGGCAAACGTACCGCCGAAGCCGCAGCAGGTTTCATTATCCTTCAGATCGACCATCTCAAGGCCCAATACTTTGGAGAGCAATTGGCGGGGCTCGTCTTTAATTTTGCATTCGCGCAGTCCGGCGCAGCTGTCATGGTAAACGGCACGGCCTTCCAGCTCAGCGCCAAAATAATCCACCTGTAGTATGTTCACCAAAAAATCGCTCAGCTCGTAAATATTACTTTGAATGTTGCGGCATTTATTGTGCGCGGTAGTGTTGGTAAACAGGTCGTTATAGTAGTTACGCACCATGCCGGTGCACGATGCCGAGGGCGATACAATTACGCTATCCTCCTTAAAATCATTCAGGAATTTGGTACCTACCGCTTTGGCATCATCCCAAAAACCGGCGTTAAAAGCAGGCTGACCGCAGCAGGTTTGTTCGGGGTTATAGTTTACCGTACAGCCGGCCTTTTCAAGCACCTTAACGGTATTAAAAGCGGTATCCGGATACAACTGATCTATAAAACACGGAATAAACAACTCAATTGTCATCTGCACAAATCTTTAAAGAGCGCTAAATTCAGCATTTTTCTGAACTTTTTGCTCAGTTCTTAATAAAGAAAACAATAAGATAAGGCCGATAACGAAGAATAAACCTAAAACAAGGGTTGAATTACGCATGTTGCCGGTTAGTTCTTCAATAAACCCAAAACTGAACAATCCGCCTACTATGGCCAATTTTTCGGTAACATCATAAAAACTAAAGAACGAAGCCGTGTCCGGTATATCCTGAGGTAAAAATTTTGAATAAGTGGAGCGCGAAAGCGACTGGATGCCACCCATTACAAGGCCCACAACAACAGCAATGATATAAAACTGTAATGAAGTAGTAGTAAAATAGGCCGCTATGCAGATCCCTACCCACATAAATACTACAAATATTAATACCCGCACATTACCATACTTGTCAGACAAGCGCGACATAAGCATAGCCCCGCCAATGGCAACGATCTGTATAATAAGGATTATGGCAATCAATTCAGGGGTTTTCATATGCAGTTCTTTAGCTGCAAAAGCAGTTGCAACCAGCATAATGGTTTGTACACCCATTGAGTAGAAAAAGAAAGAGGGTAAATATCGCTTTAATAAAGGCATTCCTTTTATTTTAACCCATACTTTGCCAAGTTCTATAAAACCGCCTTTTATTATATTATGCTGATGTGTTTGTGCATTGGGGCTACCTTTTGGCAGGATGGAAAAAGGGATAGCGGCAAAACCGATCCACCATACACCAACCAGCAGGAAGGAAATCTGTGCAGGGAGTGCTTTATCGGTAATGCCAAATGTACCGGGACTCAAAACAAAGGCAAAGCAAATAAGCTGTAACAATACGCTGCCTATATAACCATAGGTAAACCCTTTAGCACTTACCTTATCCTGCATGTCAAGCGTTGCTATTTCGGGCAGGTAGGAGTTATAAAATACAAAGCCCCCGCTATACCCAATTGCGGCCAGGGCAAAACAGATTATACCCCATTCAATACGCTCCGCATTAAAAAAGAATAACCCGCAACAGGCAATAGAACCCAGCACGGTAAAAAACTGCATAAATACCTTTTTGTTGCCACGATAATCGGCAATGGAACTTAGTATGGGCAGTAAAAGAACCATAACCATATAGGCAGCAGCCAAAGCATAGTTTGTTAGCGCCGTATTTATAAAGCTATGGCCAAAAAAGTTTACCCGGTTGCCATTGGCAGCATTTTCTGTTATGATTACATAATACGTGGGGAAAACGGTTGTGGTGATCACCAGGTTGTAGGCCGAATTGGCCCAATCAAACATGGCCCAGGCACGGATGGTTTTAGGGTTATTTTTTTCTTGCATTGCACATTAAAAGTATGCAATTTTTAGAGTTTAAGAAATATTTGAAAAAATCAATAGTTACCTTATCCCAAAGCAAATTCCACCGCTGCTGCCGAATGGATCTGTGTAGTATCAAACTGTATCACATTGGTATCTTCGGGTTTTATCAGCAATGGTATTTCCGTACAGCCTAAAATAATACCTTCAGCACCCTGTTTTACCAGGCTATCTATTATTTGCAGGTAACGGATTTTGGTTTCGGGCAAAAAAATGCCTTTCCCCAGTTCATCCATTAGCGTTTGGTGGATAAAAGCCCTGTCGGCATCATTTGGTGTAATGCTGTCAATGCCGGCTTCGGTTAGCTTATCGGTAAAGAAAGTATTTTCCATAGTAAACTTAGTACCCAGAAGCGCCACTTTAGCAAGTCCATGTTTTTTAATTACCTGCGCTGTTGCTGTTGCAATGTGTATTACCGGCAAACCAATCTGCGCTTCGGCTTCATCGGCTATCAGGTGCAGGGTGTTGGCGCAAAGTACTATAGCCTCTGCCCCACTGTTTCTTAAACCGATGCCGGCCTCAACAACCATTTGAGTGGTTTTAGCCCAATCGTTAGCGGCGTGGTTTTTGGCTATATCGGCATAGTTGAAGGAGTGCAGCAGCAGTTGCGCCGCGTTTACACCTCCCAGTTTATCATTAATTCCCTGGTTAATAAAACGGTAATAATCAATGGTAGATACCCAGCTGGTACCGCCGATAAGTCCTAAGGTTTTCATGTGGTAAAACTATCATTATTTGCAAATGCTTTAGCTGTATCTTCAATTTTGGAGAACAAACCCGGCATATTTTACATTATAGTTACGGTTGTAAATTGTTTAGCTGTGGTTACAGCATAAAAGCAGCTACCATTTCGTACCTTAGCATCAAACATTTATACATGTCTAAAAAACACAAACATAATTCTTCAATAAACCAGGTGCTCACGCAAATGGTGCTCGATATTTTTGAACAAAACGGCAATACGCCATTAAATCATAAACAAGTTTCTGCCAAATTAAACGTACGCGACCCCGATGCCCGCGGCGTTATCCTTGATATTTTAAAGGATGAGGCCTTTAAAGGCGTACTAAAAGAGATCACACCTGGCAAATTTCAGCTGCTTGAGTTAAAAACCTTTGTTGAAGGGAAAGTTGATCTGACCAATGATGGTTCTGCATTTATTGTTACCGACGACCCCAGCGAAACCGATATTTTTGTTGCCCCGCGTAAACTACGCAACGCCCTTAATGGCGACCGCGTAAAAGTTTACGTATATGCTAAAAGCCGCGGTAAACGACAGGAAGGCGAAGTAATAGAGATACTGCAACGCAATAAAATGGAGTTTACCGGGGTAGTAAAACTATCTGAACGTTTTGCATTCTTCATCCCCGATGACCGCAAGATGATGCACGATATTTTTATTCCCATTAGTGACCTAAACGGTGCAAAAAACGGCATTAAAGCGGTCGCCGAGATCACTGACTGGCCCGCGGGAGCCAAAAACCCAATTGGCCGCATAAAACATGTGCTTGGCGAGCAGGGCGAGAATGATACCGAAATGAACGCCATCCTGGCGGAGTACGGTTTCCCCCTGTCCTTCCCTGCCGAGGTAGAACGCGAGGCGGAAGAGATCCCGAATGACATCACCGCTGAAGAGATTGCCAAACGCCGCGATTTCAGAGAGGTGCTTACCTTTACCATCGACCCCTTTGATGCCAAGGATTTTGATGATGCATTATCGTTTAAAAAGCTCGATAACGGCAATTACGAAGTTGGTGTGCACATTGCAGATGTATCGCACTACATCATCCCCGATTCGGCTTTGGATAAAGAGGCCTATGAACGTGGTACATCTGTTTACCTGGTAGACAGGGTAATCCCGATGCTGCCGGAAAGATTATCAAACGGTTTATGCTCGCTTCGCCCTAAGGAAGATAAGCTTTGCTTTGCCGCTGTTTTTGAGCTGGATGAGGATGCCAACATTGTTGACCAATGGTTCGGAAAAACCGCTATCCACTCCGACAGGCGCTTTACTTACGAGGAAGTACAGGACGTAATTGAAACCCAAAATGGCGATTACGTTGACGAGATACTAAAACTAAATGCCCTGGCCTACAAACTGCGCGAGCGTAAGTTTAAGGCCGGCGCCATCAGCTTTGAAACTACCGAGGTTAAATTTAAGCTGGATGAAACAGGCAAGCCTATTGGTGTTTACGTAAAAGAACGTAAAGACGCCCATAAACTCATTGAAGATTTTATGCTGCTGGCCAACCGCAAAGTTGCCGAGCATGTAAGTAAAATGGGTAAAGGCAAACATAAATACACCTTTGTTTACCGCGTGCATGATACGCCAAAGCCCGACGCACTGGCCAATTTCGCGCAGTTCGCAGCAAGGTTTGGGTATAAGATCAATACAAAATCTGACAAGGAAACCGCTAAATCCCTTAACTTTTTAATGGAGGATGTAGAAGGGAAAAAAGAGCAGAACGTGCTTACCCAACTGGCAATCCGCTCGATGGCTAAGGCGATATACACAACAAAAAGCAGTAGCCACTATGGCTTGGCTTTTGATTATTACACCCACTTCACCTCACCTATTCGCCGGTACCCGGATGTGATGGTACACAGGTTGCTGCAACTTTATCTTAGCGGTGGCCAAAGCGTTAACGCCGACCATTACGAGGAACTGTGTAAACACAGTTCGATGATGGAGAAAAAAGCCGCTGATGCCGAACGTTCGTCAGTTAAATACAAACAGGCCGAATACCTGAAAGACCAGGTAGGCAATGTGTTTACCGGCATTATTTCGGGGGTTACGGAATGGGGTATGTATGTAGAGATCGTAGAGAATAAATGCGAGGGGATGATCCGCCTGCGCGATATCAGCGATGATTTTTACACTTTAGACGAGAAGAACTACGCCATTATTGGCCAGCGTAAAAAGAAAACTTACCAACTTGGCGATGAGGTACAAATAAGGGTGAAAAATGTAGACCTGACCAAAAAACAGATAGACTTTTCATTAGTAAATAATTAAATATTGGTTGATTGGTGAGTGGTTGATTATGTGAGTGGTTTAATAACTACTTAACCCAATCAACCACTCACTCAATCTAACTCGGATACATGAGAAAACTTGAAGATCTGCAATCGTTAATTGCAAGTTCCGTTTCTGAACTTAAATACCCGGAATATCCCGCGGAACTGTACGAACCTATAAAGTATATACTGGCTTTGGGCGGCAAACGCATGCGCCCTGCCCTGCTCCTAATGGCCTGCGACCTTTTTGGAGGCGATGTAGAAGCAGCCCTGCCCCCTGCGTTGGCTATAGAGGTGTTCCATAATTTTACGCTGATGCACGATGATATTATGGATAACGCCCCAAAAAGGCGTGGCAAAACCACCGTACACGAAAAGTGGAACAACAATGTGGCTATCCTATCCGGTGATGTGATGCTGATTGAGGGCTACAAGCTAATGATGCAGGTACGTGAGAATATCCTGCGCACTGTGCTTGATATTTTTAATGATACCGCTGTAGGCGTTTGCGAAGGCCAGCAGCTGGATATGAACTTTGAAACCAGCAACAATATCAGCATTGACGAGTATATCAACATGATTCGCCTTAAAACGGCTGTGGTGCTTGGGGGCGCTTTAAAGATAGGCGCGCTAATAGGCGAAGCCGATATAAAAGATGCCGAACTGCTTTGCAGCTTTGGCGAGTACCTGGGTATCGCGTTCCAGTTACAGGACGATATTTTGGATGTATATGGCAACCCCGAGAAATTTGGAAAACAGGTTGGCGGGGATATCATCTCTAATAAGAAAACCTACCTGTTGATAAAAGCGCTTGAATTGGTTAAAGGCACAGATGCCGAGGAACTTGCCCGCTGGATTACTTTCCCCAAGTTTGACCCGGCCGAGAAAGTTGCTGCCGTTACCGAAATTTATAACAGTGTAAATATCCGCCAGTTTGCCGAGGCCGAAATGCAGGCCTACGCCGAAAAAGCTTTTGAAGCCCTTGATAAAATAAACCTGCCCGAAGACAGCAAACAGTACCTGCGCGATTTTGCAGACGGATTGCTGGTGAGGGAGTATTAACCCCCCTCTTACTTGTCATTTCGAAACGATAGTGAGAAATCTTGTTCATGTGACAGGCGGCGAGTAATCCTGTCGCACACTTTGCATAATGAACAAGATTTCTCCTCGCTCTCGCTCGTTCGAAATGACAGACGGTTGTTTTGCCCTTATTACTACTGTCACAAGCAAAGCCCATTTTCGATAACTATATCCGTAAATATAAAATTTACATGTCTCACCATTAGCAAACTGATTGACATGCTTATCTTTAGCACAAAAATCATTCCTTGTCTGATGAAGAAAATTACAAGAACTATTTTTGCCGCATTGTGCCTGCTTGTTTCATACTTTGCTGCGCAAGCCCAAACCTCGGGTGGTAAGCTTAAGCCCGAACAGGCCATCATGGATGTTCGCCATTATACCGTGGCGCTCAATATGGATTTCGCTAAAAAATCTATCGATGGTTCAACCGTAATTGATGTGATCATGGCACAACCCACCAAGGTGCTGATCCTCGACCTGATGGATTCCCTGCATGTAAGTATAGTTACAGTAAACGGCAAAAAGGAAGCATTTGAGCATAAAAACGGCCTCATTACCATCAATACCGCAAAACAACTACCGGCAGGTAAGGCGAGCATCAAAGTAGTATACGGCGGGCGCCCACGCATAGCCAAAAACCCGCCCTGGGATGATGGCTTCACCTGGACGCAGGATTCTACCGGCCACCCCTGGCTGGCCGTTACGGCCGAAGGTACCGGTGGTAAGATCTTCTTCCCCTGTAAAGACCACCCCAGCGACGAGCCAAACGAAGGCGCCGACATGCTGATAACCGTACCTAAGGACCTTGTTGTGGCAGGCCCGGGTATATTAAAAGGCGTAAGCAAAAAAGGCAGCACGGCTACCTATCACTGGCAAACTAAATACAGTATTAATAACTACAGCATCGTATTTAACGTTGGCGATTATAAAATGGTAACCGGCAGCTACAAATCGGTAGCTGGCAATACGGTTCCTGTTCAGTTTTATGTATTAAAATACCATGCCGATAAAGGCCCGCACTTTATCGGCATGGTGATACAGGCCGCGCAGGAAAAGGAAAAATACTTTGGCGAATACCCTTGGGCTAAAGAAAAGCTGGGTATTGCCGAAACCCCGCATTTGGGCATGGAACACCAGAGCATGAATGCTTATGGCAATAAATTCCGTTATACAAAAGTTGGCGGGCAGGATTTTGATAGGTTGATGTACCATGAGTTTGGCCACGAATGGTGGGGTAATAAAGTAACCGCGCGCGACTGGGCCGATTACTGGATCCACGAAGGGATTGATACCTATGCCGACGCCCTGCCGATACTCGACCTGGAAGGAAAAGAAGCTTATATTAAGCATTTTAAACAATCCGCCTTTAGTATTGCCAACAAGCAGCCTATAGTTTTAGGCAAAGATATTGATGAGGAATCTGCCTACAATAACGATATTTACACAAAAGGCGCGTACTTTATGCATACGCTGCATTATGTAATGGGCGATACTTTGTTCTTTGCTACATTAAAAGGCTTTGCTACTGATCCTAATTTTACCTATGACCACCAAAACGTTACCGACGACGTAGAACAGTACTTCAGCAAAGCTTATGGCAAATCGCTTAAACCTTTGTTTGATTTCTACCTCCGCACCACCAATAAGCTGGAAGTGAGCGTAAAAGCAAGGCCGCGCGATAAATATGTTATTACCCTGCTCAACATCGGTACAGAACTGCCTGTTGATGTCACTACCGATGCCGGTACTAAACGAATGGCGCTAACACCCAAGGGCATTACAGTTGAAAGCAAAACCACACCTGCTATTGATGCGGATGGATGGTATTTGAAGAAAGTGATATTGGAGTAATTCCGGATGTTGTTGGTGACAACACCAACATGGCAGCTTTTCCTTCTTTCCTGTCATGCTGAACGTAGTGAAGCATCTATCGCATACGTGCATAGCGGATAGATCCTTCGCATTGCTCAGGATGACATATCATTTATTATCCCACAAAAAAAGCCCTTATCAAATTGATAAGGGCTTTTTATATTTTAAGCTTGGCTAATTACTCAGCTGCGGCTTCTTCAGCATCAGGTGCTGCTTCTTTTTTTGCTTTTGGCGCTGCTGCTTTCTTAACTTTAGGAGCTTCTTCAGCTACTTCTGCTGCTGCAACAGGTGCTTCAACTTTTTTTGCTTTTGCTTCAGCTTTAACAGCTGGTGCAGGTGCTGCATCTTCAGCAACCGGTGCAACTTCAAAAGGAATAACAGAAACGTATGAACGGTTGTCTGCTTTCTTTTTAAATACTACATGACCTGCTTTTAATGCAAATAAAGTATGGTCTTTACCAATACCTACGTTAAGGCCCGGGTTGTGTTTGGTACCACGTTGGCGAACGATGATGTTACCTGCAATAGCTGGCTGACCACCGAAAATTTTGATACCTAAACGTTTGCTATGTGATTCGCGGCCGTTTCTTGAACTACCGGCCCCTTTTTTGTGTGCCATTTCTTAATTTCTTTTGTGACCCTAATGAATCGAGTCGGTTAAAATTTAATTATAATGTTATACCGGTGATCTCGATCTTGGTAAATTGCTGACGGTGACCATTTTTCTTCTGGTAACCTTTTCTGCGTTTCTTTTTGAAGATAATTACTTTATCACCTTTTAAATGAGACACGATCTTAGCTGAAACTTTAGCGCTTTTCAAATCAGAACCTAATTTGAATTTACCTTCGTTTTCTGCTAACAACACATTGTCAAATTCAATACTAGCGCCTTCATCTCCCTGTAAACGGTGTACAAAGATCTGCTGGTCTTTTGCAACCTTAAATTGCTGTCCGGCTATACTTACTATTGCGTACATTGTTGAATAATTATTGTTTTAAATTTTGAGGTGCAAATATATGGATTAATAAATCAATACACAACACATTATTTAGCATTTCTTTGGCGGGCTTCGGCTTCGTCCAATATCTTCTTTATTTCTTTTATCAGCCTTTCGTTGGCATCTACCAGTTTGGGGTCGCCATCAAAAGAGGCATCAAACATTACTTTTTTGCTTTTGCGCAGGTAATTAAATTGTATCAGGAACCGTGGCACCCTTCCCTTTACATCCGGGTTAAGTTCATTTGAAGGGAAATCCCAAAAACCCAGGTCGGCAGCTTTGCGGTGCAGGTATAACAGGTCGTCATTATTTAACTTCATATTTATCTTAACCAGCGAATCGCGCCTGTTCACAAATTGGTATACACCGGTTTTTGAATCGTAGCTATTATTCAATGTATCGCCATAACCATATTCAAAATGTAACGACTGAAACTCGGAGAACTTATACGGGGCGTTTTTGATCATCATACCGTAATAATAAAGGCAGTATGCCAGAAATGGCACTACGATACTCATTACAAGGAAGATCTTTTTTGAACGGGTGGTCATTATATTTAATAGTGAGTTAGTGAACTTGCAAATTAAAAGCTTAAAAATTTAAAATGGATCATGCGATAGTCAGGAAAGCTATTCAATAACCTCCGGTTCAGCATCTCCTAACTCCCCTTCCCACTTGCTTACAACAGCGGTAGCCATGGCATTACCAAGCACATTTGTAGCAGAGCGCCCCATATCCAACAATGGGTCAATACCTATCAATAAGGCCAAACCGGCCTCGGGGATATTGAACATGGATATAGTACCGGCAATAACCACCAGCGATGCACGCGGAACACCCGCGATACCTTTACTGGTAAGCATCAGGATAAGCAGCATAGACAATTGCTGCTCAAATGATAGATGAATATTATAAGATTGCGCCAAAAAAAGCGACGCGAAGGTCATGTA
This sequence comes from Mucilaginibacter sp. L294, assembly GCF_001636615.1. Lineage (GTDB taxonomy): Bacteria > Bacteroidota > Bacteroidia > Sphingobacteriales > Sphingobacteriaceae > Mucilaginibacter. The sequence continues at coordinate 15,670 of NZ_LGEK01000049.1, forward strand.
CATCATAGAGCCATCCAGGTTAAACGAGTAACCAAGCGGCAATACAAAACTTACAATTTTATTATTGCAACCAAAGCGTTCAAGCTCTAACAATACTTTGGGGTATGCGGCCTCACTTGTTGAAGTACCAAAGGCTATCAGCATAGCATCCTTGATCCGCGCCACTAATTTAAACGCACGGCCTTTTAACACTACAGAACCTGCCAGTATAATTACCAGCCATAATATGATCAGTGAAAAGTAAAACTCGCCTATAAATATAGCGTAGGTTGACAGGATACCTAAACCCTGCTTAGCTATAATGGCCGTTATAGCGCCAAACACCGCCAAAGGCGCCAGTTGCATCACATAACCGGTTATCTTTAAAATAACGTGTGCAATAGCGTCCATTGCCTTTATTACAATAAGGCCCTTTTCGCCAATGGCAGCAGTTGCCACACCAAAGAACAAGGAGAAAATAACGATCTGAAGGATCTCGTTATTAGCCATAGCTTCGGTAAAGCTTTTCGGGAAAACATGGCCTATAAAGTCGCGTAATGATAATGCCGTTTTTTGGATCCCGGTAGATAAATGACTATCAGGTAACGGCAAGTGCATAGCCTGGCCCGGTTTAAAAAAATTAACCAGTACCATCCCTAATAAAAGGGATACCAGCGTGGCACTTAAAAACCAAAGCAGGGTTTTGCCGCCAATACGGCCTACCGCGCTTATATCGCCCACTTTAGCAACCCCCACTACCAGTGTTGTAAACACCAGCGGGGCTACTATCATTTTTATCAGCCGTAAAAATATGTCGCTTAATATGGTAAAGCCAACCAGCTTATCTTCACGGGCAGTATCACTTACCTTACGGATGGATGCCTGGGCAGCGCGATCTTTCTTTAACGTTTTGAAAGTTGCGGTGGTAGTATCTGTAGCGGTGGCTATTTGCTCGTCTAATGTTTTTATATTTACCTCGGCGGCGTTTATTTTGGTATTAATATTGTTTATTACTGTAGCATTGTAAATATACCCGGCTATTACGCCTAATATTAATGCTATAAAAATGTACAGGGTTAGTTTGCTCTTCTGCATGTGTTTATATGGTGTCGCAAAACTACAAAAATTAAGCTTTATATATACCGATGAGTATTACTACCTACGGATTACAACAAATTAAGAAAGAACTTCAGCATTTACCGCAGGAGCAACTGGCCGAACTATGCCTGCGCCTGATACGTTATAAAAAAGAAAACAAGGAATTATTAGCCTACCTGCTGTTTGAAGCCCATAACGAGCATGATTTTGTGGAGAGCATTAAAGCCGAAGCCGGTTTTATGTTCAGTCAGTTACCATCGCAAAGCTATTTTACGGCCAAAGGGCTTCGTAAAATATTAAAAATGCTGAGTAAATACACCAAATTCATTGGTTCTAAACCTGCCGAGATAGAATTGCTTTTAAACTTTTGCCAAAACTACCTGCAATATGTAATTAAGCAAACATCACATAAGCCTATCCGCCTGATACTCACCCGTCAGATAGAGAAAGTACGCACGGCTATTGGTAAATTGCATGAGGACCTCCAATTTGATTATAGCCAGGATTATAACAGCTTTTTAGATGATGCCGACAACAAATTACCTTGGTTAAATAAAAAAAGTTACCTGTTGTAACATTTATGGTGTTAATTTGTCAAAAAATAAAACTTAACAAAACAGGTGGCAGACAGAGAAGACGCTTTCCGGAAAATATACGAAGCTAATTCAAAGAAAATTTACCATTTGTGCTATGGTTATACCGGCGATGACGATGCCGCGAACGATCTGTTGCAGGAAACTTTCCTTAAAGTTTGGCAAAACCTGCATAAGTTTCGTAATCAGGCGCTGATATCTACCTGGATCTACCGCATAGCTGTTAATACCTGCTTAACCTACTTACGATCAGAAAAACGACAAGCAAAAGACGAGCTTACTCCGGCAATTGCTGAAAACAAACGCGAAGAGTTTTCAGAAAAGAACGAGCAGGTTGCTTTGCTTTATAAGTGTATTTCAAAACTGGAAGAATCAGAAAGAATTATTATAACGTTGGTGCTTGATGAAGTGCCGTATCCCGAAATTGCAGAAGTGTCGGGGATATCAGAGGGGAATTTGAGAGTGAAGATCTATCGCATTAAACAAAAATTGACAGAGTTATACAATCAGCATGAAAGACTTTGATCATTTAATGTCGGTTTGGCAGGCGCAGCCAAAAAAGGAACACCTTTCGGTAGATGAAGTACTGAAACAGGTGAAAAGCGGTGTGCGTGGTTTAACCAACCGCATATACTGGAGCATTGTAGCCATGGTTGTGATAATTGCCTTTGCATTTATCATTACCCTTTTTGGCGCATTTAACTCATGGGTTACCACTGTTGGTATACTGATAGTGTTGGTTACTATGCTAATGTACTTAACGCTTATTGTAAGGCATTACCACATCCTCAGCAAACAGGACGCTACCGTTAACCCTACCGAGTACCTGGACAGCCTTAAAGAGTACCAGCGCAACCGATCGAAAGTTATTGGCTGGTTCTATTATATCTATACTTTATTGATTAGCGGAGGCCTTGCACTATATTTTGTAGAAGTGTTGCAAAATGCTTCCGGAGTATTTAAAGGGGTTACTTATGGCTCAATTATCATCTGGTTCCTGTTCACTACATTCTACCTAAAACCAAGGATGTTTAAAAACGAGGAAGAAAAGCTAAACCTGATGATAGACCGCCTTGTGCGCCTGCAAGATCAGTTTGATTAAGAGATGCTCCATCCAATCGAAATAAAACAGGTAAACATCAGCGATGCTGCTCCCTTACTTGAATTAAGCCGTAAAACCTTCTTTGATGCATTTTTGCATCAAAACAATACTGCCGATATGGAGACCTATGCCGCTACCGCATTCACCCTGCAAAAATTTGAAAAGGAACTGGGCACTGCCGATTCTGAATTTTATTTTGCATTGATTGAAGGCAATATTGCAGGTTATATAAAACTCAACTATAACACCGCCCAAACCGAACTGCAAGACACTAATGCATTAGAAATTGAGCGCATATACATACTGCAGCAATACCAGGGGCAGCAAATAGGTAAACACCTTATTAATTTTGTGATAGATACCGCCATAAGCAAAAAGCTCAACTATGTGTGGCTTGGCGTATGGGAACACAATGAAAAAGCCATCAGTTTTTATAAAAACAAAGGCTTTGAACAATTCGGCAGCCACCCTTTTATGTTGGGCGGTGATGAACAAACGGATATTTTAATGCGGAAGAGCTTATAGATGTGCAGATGCGAGGATATGCAAATGTGCAAATGCCAAGCCATACCATCTGTAATCCGCATATCCGCATATCTGCATATTTGCACATCAATATCCTACCCTTTCAAAAACGGATTAAACGTCCGTGCACCTATTTCCATCCCCGCAGCCCGGCAAACAGTTTTATCGCCAAAGCGAAAATTAATATTATCCATAGCCTGGTAAAGTTTTATGCGTTCCTCGTTGTCTTCAAAAAGATTGATCTGGTAACTGCCGGTGCACAGGTTGCTTAGCCGTACCCCTATCAACCGGATAGGACGATGCTGGTTCCAGGCACTTTTTAGCAGGTTTTTAACACCCGGTATCAGGATATGCTCGGCAGCGGTAAGGGCTATTTTTTGTTGCTGCGTGTGCGTTTCAAAGTTGGCGTAACGGATCTTGATAGCCAGGCAGGATGATACCTTATTCTCGCGCCGCAGTTTACCGGCCAATTCTTCGGTCATGCTTACCAGGATGTTTTCCAGCGTGCGCATATCTTTTACGTCGCTTTCAAAGGTGTGTTCGGTAGAGATGGATTTACGATCGCTATGCGGGACAATCTCGCTATCATCAATGCCATTGGCTTTGTTGTAGATGTAAGTACCCATTTTGCCGAATACCGCCTCCAGAAATTTCAGGTTTACCCGTTGCAGGTCGCCTATTTTCTCAATACCGTATTGATAAAGCTTTTGGCAGGTGCTCTCGCCAAGGCCGGGGATCTTACCGATGTTCAATGGCGCTAAAAACTCTTTCTCTTTACCGTGCTTTATCCAAAGCTGCCCGTTAGGCTTGGCCTGGTTTGTGGCCATTTTAGCTATGGTTTTCCCCGATGCCATTCCGAAGGAAATTGGCAAGCCGGTTTCGCGGATCACCTTTTGGCGCAGCTCGCAAGCCAGCTGGTATGGGTCATGAAAACGCTCCATACCGCTCAGGTCGATATAGAACTCATCTACCGACGATTTTTGATACAGCGGCACCATGTTATGGATAATCTGCGTTACCTCGCGTGAAGCTTCTGAATATCGCCCGTGCGTGCCATGTATCACAATAGCATGCGGACAAAGCTTTAACGCCTGCCTTGTGGGCATGGCCGAGTGCACACCGAACTTACGCGCTTCGTAACTGCATGAAGCCACCACACCCCTATCCGCCGAGCCACCAATAATAACAGCCTTGCCGATAAGCGAAGGGTTGAATTTCCGCTCTACAGATACGAAGAATGAATCAAGGTCGATATGTACAATATGCCGCTTAGCATCCATGCACAAATATGAAAATATATTTTGAATTGTGCTAATTTTATTAGCAATTTTGAAGCAATAAATGATGTTATGACTGGCTATGTTGATTATTTGTTCCTGCTTTCCCCTCCCGAGCCCGTTAAAGAGCTCGTCAGCAAGTATAAAAAGGCATCGGCGAAGCATATTGGTAACTTTAAAAGCATGGATGCACCGGCGCATATTTCTATTTTGCATACCGAACGCCAAAAACCCTTCTTTGGCGACCATGCCATAACTCGGATACAGCAAACCCTGAACACTATGCCGCCGGTTTTACTGCATATTGATGGCTTTAAATATTTCACACACCTGCATAGTCAGTATACCATTTATGCGCACATTCGCATTACCCCTGCGGTGGATGCATGGTTTACATTATTAAAGAAAAACCTGGGCGTCAAAAAAACGCTGGTGCCGCATATTACCGTGGTGAGGAATATCCCCGAGGTTGATTTTAATACGTTATGGCCGCATTTTCGCCACAAAAAACTGGTAGAGCCATTTTGGATTAAGGAATTAAAAATAGTAAAACGCGAAACGTTTGGTAGTATGCCTAAATGGGAACCTTTTAAAACTTTTCAGTTTAATGGAACAAAAATTTTTGAGTATGAGGACATGCAAAGTAAAGAGGTGAAAAAACAGATAAATCTGTTCTAATTAACCACGCGTCATTGCGAGAAGCGTAGCGACGTGGCAATCTTCGATAGAAAAGTTGGCGATAAGCATGTCGAAGATTGCCGCTTACACTTGCGCTCGTCTGCGACGAGTGCTTAACATGGTTTAGCATCTGCGATGCGACCAGGCGATATAATTGCCAACCCATATTAAGCACTGGTTATTAAATCAGCGCAAGTAATTTTACAGCCTGATTATCAGCACCTCCACCCCGCAATTTCCTTTTTTAATAATTTCTTAACCTAAAATGCATCCTTTTTCTATCTTTGCGGCGGGATAAGTCTTTTACGGCCAGCTCCTCTTGAACTCCCCCAGGGTGGGAACGCAGCAAGGGTAGAGAGTTGAGCGGCGCGATAAAAGTAGCTTATCCCATTTTTTATGCCCTCATTTTTCTGACCCCCATGTTTGGATGAAGCTGTACTTCAAAATTTGACATTCAGCATTCATTATTCGATATTTTCTTAATCATTACTGCCTATCTTCGCCTTATGCTCGATATACTCATTATAGGCGGCGGCCCCATTGGTTTGGCCTGCGGACTGGCAGCCCAAAAAGCCGGATTAAGTTTTGTTATTATTGAAAAAGGCTGCCTGGTAAACTCGTTGTACAACTACCCTTCTACCATGACGTTCTTCTCCACTTCAGAGAAACTGGAGATAGGCGGCGTGCCGTTTGTAACCGTGCATAACAAACCCACCCGTAACGATGCATTGGAGTATTATCGCCGTGTGGCTTTATCAAGCAACCTGCCGCTAAACTTATTTGAAGAGGTTACTAATGTAAAACCGATTGACAGTGGTTATGAAATAACCACTTCAAAAAGCACTTATCAGGCTAAAAAAGTTATTCTGAGCACTGGTTTTTATGATATCGCCGTAAACCTTGATATCCCCGGCGAAGACCTACCAAAAGTAAAGCATTACTACCAGGACCCGCATTATTATACCTCGCAAAAAGTTGTAGTTGTGGGCAGCAGTAACTCGGCCATTGATGTGGCTTTAGAAACTTACCGCAAAGGTGCCGAAGTAACCTTGGTTATACGCGGCAGCGAAGTAAGCAGCCGGGTTAAGTATTGGGTACGGCCGGATATAATTAACCGTATCAAAGAAGGCAGCATCAAGGCGTATTTTAATTCGAGCCTTGCAGCCGTAAGGCAAACCGAGGTGGATATTGATACCCCTGAAGGTAAAATAACCATTCCTAATGATTTTGTAATGGCCATGACGGGCTATAAACCCAACTTCGATTTCCTGGCTAAAATTGGCATCAAGTTAACCGAAGATAAATTCATCCCAACCTATAACCCTGAAACCATGGAAACCAACCAGCGGGGCCTGTATCTTGCCGGTGTAGTTGTAGGCGGACTGGATACACACCTTTGGTTTATCGAGAACTCGCGCATACATGCGGATATGATCATTAAAGACATTGTGGAGAAAAAATCTGAAGCCTAATCCTTAATTTGTTTTTTAGGCGCAAAATCAACTACTTCGGGATGCTCAGCAGGGTTAAACGGGTTATAATAATAAAGCCCCGTTTTTTTATACCACTCAATTTCTGCCTTCAGTTTATCATTAAACGTACCCTCGTTTTTATTGGATTCGGCACTCCAGGTTGCTTCAGCCAGTGCAGCCATCCGCGGGAGTAAAAGGTAATCCAGTCTTTTTTCTGTGCCTACCGTCTCTGTCCACAAGTTGGCTTGTACACCTATTATGTTTTTAGATGTTAAGTCCTGCCCATCCAAATATTTATCCGGGAAATTATAAACATCCTGTACGGTATTGTATGTACCCTGCAAATGGTAACCGGCAACCGTGGTGCTATCCCACTTACGGCCCGATGTATGGGTACTATCCTGCACAAAATCAAAATACATAGGCAGGCGCGGGCACAACACCACCTGATAATTTTTACTGAGCGCAAGTTTAAGGCTTTGGGGTTTATTCTGTCGCCACCAAAATACAATGGTTTTATCTGCCGGCAGGTTGGTTTCAACGGCCTCATCCCAGCAAAGTATCTTGCTGCCCAATTTTATCACCGTATCTCCCATCCTTCTGAAAAAGTAATGCTCCAGGTCTGTCGGGCTCTTAAAATTATTCTTTGTCATTACAGCGGTTATGTCAGGTTTATTTAACCAGGCCTGAATCCCAAGAAAAACCTCATCGCCACCTAAATGGATCATCTTAGCCGGAAAAAGGCTATTGGTTTCTTTAATAATGGTCGACAGGTATTTGTACGTTTCTTCTTTTGATGGGTCGAACGTAAAGTTTGGGTAACCAGCAACGCTCCCCCCACTAAATTGCGGGTAGGCTTTATTAGCCGCGGTGGCATGGCCGGGCATATCAATTTCGGGTATCACATCAATAAAACGTCTTTTGGCATAATCCACCATCTCGCGGATATCGGCCTGAGTGTAATATTGGGCGGTGGCGGCCGAATCGGTAAAGTTGCCAATGCCGCCAATAGTAGTAAGCTTAGGGTATTTTTTGATCTGCAAACGCCAGCCATGGCTATCGGTTAAATGCCAGTGAAACTTATTAAGCTTGTACCGGGCCATCAGGTCAATCAGCTGTTTTACTTTCTCTTTGCCAAAAAAATGCCGCGATTCATCCAGCATAAAACCGCGCCATTGATAACGCGGGGCATCGTTTATCTCTACTTCGGATATTGTTTTTGTATGGATGTTGATGAGTTGTAATAACGACTGCACCCCATAAAATAGTCCTTCTTTGTTGTCAGACTCAATAAGTACCCCACCTGCATTGGCACTCAATTTATATGATCCTTTTGGCTCCCTGTTAGCATATTTTTTTAGCCTAAGGTAAAAGCTTGGGTGCACGCCATTAGGGTGCTTTATCTTTACTTTACAGGTTAAGTATATTTGGCTCTCTAAATATTTAGCCAACCAAGCCAACGACTTATCATTATAACCGATCTGCGTTGCCTCTTTTAAGTCAAATTCGCCCTTGTTTGTTACTATAGAAGATGGCTGGGGGATAATATTTTGCGCCATACTAAATAATGGGCATAGCATAAAAAATAAAGCAAATATTTTTTTCATAATTTGATTTGGCTATGATTGCCTAATTTACATTTTTAAGCTACTAAACAGATTTATATTCCACTTATTTAAAACAAATGCATTTTGCCTCTAAATCGATATTTTAGCTATCGCATTAAAAACCTTATATTAACTACATACATCTCAGTTTTATGAGTAATATAACTATTAAAGAGCTCGCCCTGGAATTAAATTTGTCTGCTGCTACCGTATCAAGGGCATTAAGTGATAGTTACGAAATTAGTGCAGCAACTAAACAAAGGGTTTGGGATTTAGCTAAAAAACTAAACTATGAACCTAATCCATCGGCAAGTACTTTACGAAGCCACAAAAGCAAAACACTGGCAGTAATTATTCCTGAAATAGCCAATAACTTTTTTTCGCAGGCAATTAACGGTATCGAAGAAGTTTCAAGGCAACATGGTTATCATGTATTAATTTATCAAACGCATGATAACAGCGAAACAGAAGCGGCTTTTATAAAAAGTTTATTGAGCGGCCGTGTTGATGGTGTTTTAATATCCGTTTCGAGCGAAACAAATAATAAGGATCATATTAACAGTCTGGATAAAAATATCCCCGTTGTGTTTTTTGACAGAACGTTAGAAGATATTGCTGCTGTTAAAATAACAACCAACGATTATGAAAGTGCCTATATTGCTACAGAACACTTAATTGAACGTGGCTGTAAAAAAATAGGTTTTCTCTTCGCACTTAATAATCTTTCTACAGGTAAAAGCCGGCTAAGCGGGTATACCGACGCCTTGGCAAGCAACAATATCACCTATGATAAAAACCAAGTAATTACCTGCGATAAAAATGAAAGTCAAAATCATTCACGTATAAAAAAATTACTCGCCAAAAACAAACCAGATGGCATTATCTCTTCTATCGAGGAGTTGGTATTACCTTGTTACGCGATATGCGAAGAGCTAAACATAAGTATCCCCGATGATCTTAAAATAATAAGTTTCTCCAACTTAAAAACAGCACCATTCTTAAATCCATCATTAACAACCATTACACAGCCTGCATTTGAAATTGGCATAACAGCGGCAACCCTTCTTTTGAAATTATTGAATAAAAAGCAGGTTGATACCGACGAGATAGTCGTATTAAAATCTACGCTGATCAAAAGAGCATCAACAGGCTGTTAAATAAACTAAAGTTTAACCGTTTCCGGTAAATACTTCGCAATTAGATCTTCATAATATGGCTTTAACTCGGCAACCACAGGCGGTTTGGGGCTTTTAGAATACAAGTCATACGGGTTAAATTTATCAACCCATTTAAACATTTCTTTATCGTGAGCATTTAACAAGTGGTTATAAGCGTTTTCGCGATGCTGGGAATAAAACGAATGATAGCGTATCATATACAAAGCGGGTTCGGGAAGGTGATCTTTAGTTATATGATACAAATATTCATCATGCCCCCACGACATGTGGATATTATCTAACCCGCACTGATGCGAGTAAACGCCATATTGGGTATTATAACGTTCGTCATCATTATCTGGGTTGGCGGCAAAAAATTCGGGATATACAATTTTATCCGAAAACCTGCACCCTACCGGGAAAGAATCGCCTACTACATTCCATTGTGGCTCGCCAAATAAGCAGAGCACTTTTCCCAAATCATGTATAAAGCCGGTTAGTACAAACCAATCCGGGTGCCCATCGGCCCTAATGGCTTCGGCTGTTTGCAATAAATGTTGCAGCTGATCAAGAGAGGTATCAGGATCAGAGTCATCAACCAGGGTATTTAAATAATCCATGGCATCCCACCAGGGCATTTCCTTTTTATCAAACTTTAAAAAATTAGCTTTTTTTGCTAACACGTTATCATAGGTTTGATACTTATGGTTCAACCTGTAAAACTCACGTACCGAGTCGTTTTCCGGGCTATCGTAATTCCTGAATTCCTCTTTGCTTTTTGTTGGGCCGGCTTCGGGGTATCTTTTTAAAACATCATCTTCCCATACATCCAAACTACTTAACGGCGCTATTTCATTTTCACTTAAACTTTTCATAATCAATTATTTTTTGATTGAATTTCAGATAAAAAACTTTGATGTCTTTTTTATAATTGGTATCTAAAGTTCAATAAAACACATGACTATGTTAGTAGCATTTGCGGTTTATATTTACGTAATCGTTTACGTAAAATGCATTATTAGCATGGCTTGTGAACTACCCACCGGAATATTATTGATGACAATACCAACAACGGCGGTAACTCATTTTTACTTATTTGAAGCTATATGTGTTACCAGAATATTTCTTGATTGTAATGTTTTATGCGTGCAGGCAAATTATAATAGTTTTTTCTTGCATAAGTAAAATTTAATGCAATAATTTGCACAAAATTTAAAAGTACCACATACTTTACTAAAATGATTAAACAAAACATAAACAGAATGGATATCAGGACGATCTTCGCCCCGGTTGCCGCTGCTTTAGTTTCTTTTGTTTTATTATTCTCTCCCAGCCGACGACGGGTGTTCATCCCACGGGTTTGAATTAGGTTTTAATCTCCACCCAAATAAAGAAGTTGTTTTATTAAACTTCTTTAAACAATGTCCCTCTAATTATTATGGCTTTAAACGCCAATAATTTAACGGTAATTTTTCTATTATAATGACCATACAAGATTTTGACATAACCGTAGCAACTGCACAACATGCAGATTTTGCGGCTATTATATGTGATGAGATGGCAGAGTCGGCCAAAGCACGGGGTACAGGTATTGCCCAACGTTCGCCGGAGTATGTTGCCAATAAAATGCTGGAAGGTAAAGCCGTGATAGCTTTGCATAAAGATGGCACCTGGGCTGGGTTCTGCTACATCGAAACCTGGAGCCATGGCGATTTTGTGGCCAACTCGGGCCTCATAGTAAACCCCATTTACCGTAAAGCAGGTTTAGCCAAAGCCATTAAGCATAAAATATTTGAGTTATCGCGCAGCAAATACCCAAAAGCCAAGCTATTTGGTTTAACCACCGGGCTGGCCGTAATGAAGATCAATTCAGAAATTGGCTACGAACCGGTTACCTACTCTGAGCTTACGCAGGACGAGGACTTTTGGAAAGGTTGCCGCAGCTGCGTTAACTACGACATATTAATGAGTAAGGACCGCAAGAACTGCATGTGCACCGCCATGCTTTTCGATCCGGAGGTTATTCAGAAGCAATACGAAGAGAAAATGAAGAAAATAACGCATAAAGCTACCCTGCTTGAGCGTATTGAAAAAGCCATCAAAAAACGCATGGAGAAGTTTATTGCGTTCAGTTAAAAATAGTGTAATTGTAGAGACGCGATACTTCGCGTCTTGAATAATATATAATAAGACGCGAAGTATCGCGTCTCTACGGTAAATACAAACATGGATAAAAAGAAAGTAGTACTGGCATACAGCGGAGGATTAGACACCTCATTTTGCTGTATTTATTTAACACGCGATCTGGGTTACGAGGTTCACTCGGTAATTGTAAACACAGGTGGTTTTAGTGAGGAAGAGCTTAAAGGCGTTGAAGAACGTGCTTACCAAATGGGCGTAACATCACACCACGTGGTTGACGAAACCACCAACTTCTACAACACCTGTGTACGCTTTTTGATATACGGCAATGTGTTAAAAAACAACACCTACCCATTATCGGTAAGTGCCGAACGTGTGAGCCAGGCTACCGCAATTGCCAATTACGCTAAAGAGATTGGTGCCGAATATGTTGCCCATGGCAGCACCGGTGCCGGTAATGACCAGGTAAGGTTTGATATGATCTTCAACATACTGGTACCGGAGGTACAGATCATCACCCCTATCCGTGATTTGAAACTAAGCCGCGAAGCAGAAATTGAATACCTGAAAAAACACGGCGTTGAAATGAACTTTGAGAAAGCAAAGTATTCTATCAACAAGGGTATCTGGGGAACATCTGTTGGCGGTAAAGAAACCCTTACCTCAAACCTGGGTTTACCAGAAGAAGCATGGCCTACGCAGGTAACCGAGTCGGAAGCCAGAAGGCTTGAGTTAGTTTTTGAACAAGGCGAATTGGTTGGCATCGATAATGAGAAATACGACCACCCAACCAAAGCGATACAGGCACTGCAAGCTATTGCACAGCCTTACGGTATTGGCCGCGATATCCACGTAGGCGATACCATAATCGGGATTAAAGGCCGTGTAGGTTTTGAAGCTGCTGCCCCAATGGTGATCATTAAAGCACACCATACCCTTGAGAAACACGTTTTAACCAAATGGCAGCTTTCATGGAAAGATCAGTTATCTGCTTTCTACGGTAACTGGCTGCACGAAGGGCAGTTTCACGACCCTATTATGCGTAACATGGAAGCATTTTTGACCGATACGCAGAAGAATGTGAGTGGTAAGGTATTTGTTGAGCTGCACCCATACCGTTTCCAGGTGATCGGTATCGAATCGGAACATGATCTGATGAGTAACAAGTTTGGCAGCTACGGCGAAATGAACAATTCATGGAGCGGCGAAGACGTTAAAGGGTTCTCAAAAATATTTGGCAACCAGGTAATGATATACCACAAAGTAAACGGACAGGATTAATTATGGAGAACCCCATCTTTTCGAGAAGCGAATGCTTAAGCACCTATAAGTGGGGCGATGATTGCTACGGCTGGAACTATGTTGACACCGATGCATTATCAATAAAACAGGAACTAATGCCACCGGATACTGCCGAGCAATTACATTATCACGAGAAAGCCTCGCAGTTTTTCTTTGTGCTGAAAGGCAGGGCAACATTTACCATCGACGGGGAAATAAGCGTGTTAAAACCCGAGCAAGGGATAGAAATTAAACCGGGCCAAAAGCACTTTATCAGCAATAAAGAGAGCAGCGACCTGGAATTTATCCTGTACTCATCACCATCTACAAAAAATGACAGAATCAACCTCTAAAATAAAAGCAGGCATTGTTGGCGGCGCAGGTTATACCGGCGGCGAAATGCTCAGGATATTGATCCATCACCCTAATGTGGAGATCGTATTTGTGCACAGTAACAGCAACGCGGGTAATCATGTTTATGATGTACACACCGATCTGTTTGGCGATACCGACCTAACCTTTTCATCAGAATTGGCTTACAATATTGATGTGCTGTTCCTTTGCGTGGGCCATGGCGATGCCCGGAAATTTTTAGAGGCTAATGACATCCCCGACCATATCCTTATTATTGATTTAAGCCAGGATTTCAGGCTTAGCCAAAATTCGACTATCGGCAATAAAAGCTTTGTTTATGGCCTGCCCGAATTAAACCGCGAGGCAATAAAATCGGCAGATAATATTGCTAACCCGGGCTGCTTTGCTACTTGTTTACAACTGGGCTTATTACCGCTTGCAAGTAAAGGTTTATTGACCAACGAAGTGCATGTAACCGCAACTACAGGTTCTACCGGTGCAGGGCAAAGCCTCTCACCTACCTCGCACTTTACGTGGCGGAATGATAACCTGTCTGTTTATAAGGTATTTAACCACCAACATTTAAATGAGATCGGTCAGTCATTAAGGCAATTACAAGGCGGGTTTGATAAGGATATCAACTTTGTACCATACCGCGGCGGCTTTACAAGAGGCATTATCGCCTCTATTTATACCGAGAGTGACCTAAGTGAAGCAGAAGCGTTAAAGCTATACCAGGAATACTATGCAGGTCATCCGTTTACGCATGTAACCAGCAAGGATATCGACCTGAAACAAATTGTGAATACTAATAAATGCTTTTTACAGGTTAAGAAACATGGCAATAAGATATTCATTATCAGCATAATGGATAATTTACTTAAAGGTGCGTCTGGCCAGGCCGTACAAAACATGAACATCATGTTTGGTTTGGACGAACGCGCAGGTTTACGACTTAAGGCGACCGGTTTTTAAGCCGTGCTCGCCACTTTAGCGTTTATCCATTAAGTATTAATCCATATCAAATTTTAAAATGAAACTGTTTGACGTTTACCCAATAAATAATATAAATATTACCCGTGGCATAGGCAGCCTTGTTTATGACGACAAAGGCACCGAGTACCTCGATCTTTACGGAGGGCACGCTGTTATTTCTATAGGCCACACCAATCCGCATTACGTAAAACGTTTAGAAGACCAACTGCACCAGATAGGCTTTTACTCTAACTCTATCGAGATCCCTTTACAAACACAACTGGCCGAAAAGCTTGGTCATGTTTCGGGTAAAGAGGATTACCAGCTGTTCCTTTGCAACTCGGGTGCCGAAGCTAACGAGAACGCTTTGAAACTGGCGTCGTTCTATAATGGAAAAAAGAAGATCATCGCTTTCAGGAAAGCATTTCACGGGCGTACATCATTAGCAGTTGCAGCTACCGACAACCCCAAAATTGTTGCCCCGGTTAACGAAACTGATAACGTGGTGTTTTTACCATGGAACGATGAAGCTGCATTAGAGCAGGCTTTTAAAGATCATGAGGTATCATCTGTAATTATCGAAGGCATACAGGGGGTAGGCGGCATACAGGTTGCCCCTGTTAGCTTCCTTCAAAAAATAAGATCGCTTTGTGATGCACACAACGCTGTTTTTATAGCCGATTCTGTACAGTGCGGTTATGGCCGTACAGGCAAGTTCTTCTCACATGATTTTGCGGGCATCAATGCCGATATCTACTCGATGGCTAAAGGCATGGGCAACGGTTTCCCTATAGGTGGTATCATTATATCGCCTAAGATAGCGCCTGCTTATGGCATGCTGGGCACTACTTTTGGTGGTAACCATTTGGCTTGTGCCGCTGGTTTAGCAGTACTGGAAGTGATTGAACGTGACAACCTGATGCAAAACGCGGCTGATTTGGGCGGATACCTTATTGAAGAACTAAAGAAATTTGATAAAGTAAAAGAAGTGCGTGGCCGTGGCCTGATGATTGGCATAGACCTGCCCGAAGAACTGGCTAACGTGAAGAAAGACCTGCTTTTTAAACATAAAATATTTACAGGCGAGGCCAAACCAAATGTGGTAAGATTATTACCTGCCCTTAACCTGACTAAGGCTTATGCCGACAGGTTTTTGGAAGCATTCAGCACAACTTTAAATAACTCTTAAATAACGGGTTACAGTATTTAATTATATTTTTACAAGCATAAGGACTAACAAGGCTCATGAAATTATTCTCTTCGGTAAATGACGTTAAAGATGTGCCGGCACTGGTTGCCGAAGCATTGCAATTAAAACAAAACCCATACGCGCACCAGCATTTGGGTAAGAATAAAACCCTGAGCCTTGTTTTCCTGAACCCAAGCCTGCGTACCCGCATGAGCACCCAAAAAGCGGGTGCAAATTTAGGCATGAACGTAATTGTGCTGAACATTGATAAAGAAGGCTGGGCGCTTGAACTGCGCGATAATGTGATCATGAACGGCACCACGGTGGAGCATATCCGCGAGGCTGCCGGTGTAATGGGCGAGTATTCGGATATTATCGGGGTACGCTCCTTCCCGGGATTAAAGAACCGTGAAGAAGATTACAGCGAAACCATTTTCAATAAATTTGTAGAGTTTTGTAAAGTGCCTGTGGTAAGCCTGGAATCGGCTACCCGCCACCCGCTGCAAAGCCTTGCCGACCTGGTAACCATTGAAGAATTGAAAACCACAGCACGCCCCAAGGTAGTACTGACATGGGCACCACACATAAAGGCCCTGCCGCAGGCTGTACCGAACTCTTTTGCCGAATGGATGTGCAAGGCTGATATAGATTTCACTATCGCTCACCCGGCCGGATACGAGCTTTCTACCGATTTTACCAACGGCGCCACCATCACCCATAACCAGGATGAAGCGATAAAGGATGCGGATTTTATCTACGTAAAAAACTGGTCGGCCTATGAGCCTTATGGTGCGGTAACCGGCGGTAACGAAGACTGGATGTTAACCAACGCCAAGCTGGATGCGGTTGCACCAAACGCCAAAGTAATGCACTGCTTACCCGTACGCCGCGATCTGGAGCTTTCCTCAGAAATACTGGACGGGCCAAAGTCTATCGTGATACATGAGGCGGGTAACCGCGTTTGGGCCGCGCAAGCTGTGTTAAAGCAAATGCTGGAAGCGTTGTAAATGAAACGGAGTTTCTTCCTGTCTTGTTTCCTGAATCTTTATGTCTTAAGTCTATTCCTATGTACACTCCTAAATACTTTCAACTAATCGATCATCAGGAAGCTATCAGCTTTATGCAGAAGTATAGCTTTGCTACGATAGTTACAGTATTGAATGGTGTGCCCGAAGCTACCCACCTGCCATTTTTGGTTGAACAACGCGGCGAGCAATTGGTACTGATATCCCACTTCGCCAAAGCAAACCCGCAAGCCGGAGCAGTTTTTAATGAAACATCGTTGGTGATATTTACCGAGCCGCATGCTTATATCTCCCCATCAAATTACGAAAAAGAACAAAACGTACCTACCTGGAATTATCTTTCGGTACATGCCTACGGTAAAGCCACTTTAATTGACGATAAAACAAAGGTTGCCCTATTACTGGAAAAGATGATCGGTTTTTACGAGGTCGCTTACCGTAAGCAATGGGATAATTTACCTGACGACTACAAACACAAAATGATGAACGGCATCACCGCTTTTGAGATAGTAGTTACCGACCTGCAAGCCAAAAAGAAACTCAGCCAAAACCGCACGGAGATAGAGCGGGAAAACATCATATCCTCATTCAGTTCATCTGCCGATAAAAATGAGCAGGAAATAGCCGCATATATGTCAGCTCTGAAAAAAGACAACTAAGACTTTATGTTGTACGATGCGTTAATTACCCTGTTTAACGTGAGCCCCTGCACAATGATGGAGAATATCACGATAAAGTAGGTACCGGCCAGTATAAAATGCCTGTATGATGAAATGGGTAAAGCCAGCGCAAGCGCTATAGAGATGCCTCCCCGTAACCCTGCCCATGTTAAAATATTAATACTGCCATAATTCACGTTTAATGATCGCCTTAAAAAAGTAAGCGGCAGCATAATACTTGCCCATCTTGCGGCCAGCAGTATAATTATGCCAATAAAACCGGTTATCCAATAATTACTGATGAAGGGTACGTTAACCATCTGCAGGCCTATCATCACAAAAAGCATAGTGTTCAGCATTTCATCAATCAGTGTCCAGAAACTCTCAAGCGCCTGGTGCGAATGGTCTTTGTTATCTAAATTTATCGACCTTCCACCTGCAAATAAACCGGCGGTTACTACTGCTAAGGGGATAGACAAATGCAAAGCCGATGCCGCCAGTGAATTGATCATCACTAATGCTAATGACACCAGCACAATAGTCTGAAAATCGTTAATAGATTTCATGAGCTTAAATGCCAGGTAGCCTGTAACCGCACCAAGTATGATACCGCCAAAAACCTCCTGCACAAAAAGTATGGCTGTTTTTGCAAAATCGACATTATCTGTACCTGATTGTGTTATCTCCAACAGCGTAATAAACAATACAAGCCCTATACCGTCATTAAATAATGATTCGCCGGAGATAATGGTTTCCAAACTGGCGGGCAGCCTGGAGCCTTTAATAATAGCCCCTACTGCCACCGGGTCTGTAGGCGATACCAGCGCACCAAACAGCAGGCAATAGATATATGGTATTTTAACCTCTATTAGCTGCGTTACATAATAAAGCAAGGTGCCGAATATGGCTGTTGATACAATTACTCCCAGCGTACTAAGAATAAATATCGGCCTCATCTCTTTCCTTAATTTTCGCGTATCAAGGTTAAAGGCACTTGCAAAAAGCAGGAAACCCAGCATAATATTGAGAACCGTGGTAGAAAAGTTTATGTTTTTGGCTAAAACGGTCAGGTAATCGGCAATATGAGGGTTAAGCCTGTCTATAATCAATGTTACCACCGAGCCTACTATGGCCAGCGTCATGATACCGATGGTACCGGGCAGCTTAATCCATCGCGCGTTGATGTATGAATAGATAGCGCTAACAATTACCAGGAGCGCGATGATCAAAAACAAGTGCATATATCTTTATTAACCTACAGCAGGATGAAGCTGCATTATAGTACCTAACAGGATAAAGCAATTATGTGTTTTAACAATTAATGTTTTGAGATGAATTAAACTTCATATTAAGCATTATATCTATCATAACCCCAATTGCGTATTACAGCAATTAGGGGTTATGATAGATAGCGTTTAGGTGAATAGCTATTATTGCGCTGTGGCCTTTTTAGTTTTAAAGCTAAACGGAACCGCGTAATTTCCTTCTGGGATCTTATCAGCTTTAAACCCTTCGTTATCAAATGATAACAATGCCACCTTTTCGGCAGATAGTTTTTTGATCTCATCCTCATTGTAAAAAACACCATCGATAAACGTTCCTACTTGATCACCTGCAGCAAGGTTTGCAGACCCAGACTCCCTTGCGAGCCTAAAGATTATTTTGTCAGAGCTTTTTCCATCTTTAATAATATGAATACGGGTATAAAAATCTGATGCGACATCAGTGGTATTTACAGCTATTGTATTTGTATGGGATGCATTAGCCGCATCTGTTTTTACATTGGCAAATGCCAGGCAGCTTACCAACACAATGGGTAGCGCAAATACATAAATCATTCTTTTCATATGGTTTGTGGGTTTAGTGAATAACATACTGATGCGCATTTTTAACGGCGCTTTACTAAAACTGTGGTAAAGAATGCCTTGCCTGGTTACGGACAAATCCAGCAGCATATCGGCATATTTACCTTTATCTGTCGATTGGGTTATTTCGCCATCAACTTCAAACTCGTGGTTCTGTTCAACAACGCGGGCATAAAGATGGATGAACGGATTAAACCAAAGTACAATCTGCATTATTTTCAAGACGAGCCTGTCAACCGAATGGTAAAGTTTAACGTGCAACATTTCATGAGCTATAATTTGTTGCACTTCTCCGGTGTTCAGTTCATCATCATTTAAAAAGATATGATTAAAGAACGATCCGTTACTTACCTTTTTGTTCCCGCTGATAAGGTTAACGTTACCAATACGGGTAATTTTGCTATTCCTTACGTTTATGCGTAAAGCCACAAACGATATTGCCAGTTTTATAAGTAAACCGGCTGCACCTGCCCAATATATACCTTTTAATAAGCCTACCCAGGTAATTGTAGCAGCCGGCTGATGCAGATCTGCCACCTGTTGCTGAGCAGGCAAAACCTGTAACCGGTTTACGTATAAAACCTGCTGAATAATCGGAGTGAATTGCCCGTTTATAGGTATGGTAAGTAATGGTATTACAAAACTTAAAACCAGTGTTACCATCAAGTACCAGCGATTAATGGTAAAGAAGGTTAACCTGCTTAGCATTAACAAATAAAAAATATAAAAGATGCCGGTACACGCTGATACTTGCAGCAGATAGATGATTGACTTCATTTTTTTGAGTTTTTATCGATAAGTTCCTGGATCTTCCTGATATCGTCCTCTCCCAGCTTTTGTTCTTTAACCATAAAGGATAAAAGGCTCTCAACCGAGTTATCAAAATATCCCGTGAACATTTTTTTGAAAGATGCCTTACGGTACTCCGCTTTGGTTATGGCCGGGAAGTATTCGTAGGTTTTGCCGTATGCTGTGTAATCAACATAATGTTTCTTCTGCAGCAGGCGCACTACCGATGATATGGTGTTGTATGGTGGTTTGGGGTCGTCAGGCATAGCCTCGATAATATCTTTCACAAAAGCTTTTTTCAGGTTCCATAAAACCTGCATTACCCGCTCTTCTGTTTTGGTTAACTCTTCCATAAATCAAACATATAACTTATTTTTCAGTTATACAACTGCTACTTAAGTTAAGTAACTTATTTTTCAGTTTTAACGTATAGTAAATTGAATAATAATTTTTAATCACAAAGAGAACAATGATGAAAACACAAGGTACACAC
>NZ_LGEK01000050.1 GCF_001636615.1 Mucilaginibacter sp. L294
TATTGATAATGAGTTGATAAATTAATACCTGGGGTTTGTAATTCTCCAAGATAGGTCATGAGGGCAAAAGCCTTTGGTTTTATTTGCCGTCTGCCAAACAGCTAAGGTTTTATCCGGGGTTTAAATAAAATCACAGTATTTTATCCATAAATTAAATATTTTGATATTAATTAAGGTAATATTATGCTATAACTGGGTAATTATTGACCAACCCCGGCGTAATTATCTCCTAATTTTGGGTAGCTTTAATAAATCAAATCCATGAGGAAGTTTTGTTTGATGATATTTTCCTGTTGCAGTCTTGCTGCCATGGCCCAAAAACAGGATTATCCCATACAGCCGGTTGCCTTCACCCAAGTGAAACTAACCGACCATTTTTGGACACCACGCATCGAGACCAACCGCACGGTAACAATCCCTGCGTCGTTTGAGCGTTGTGAGAGCACAGGGCGTGTAAAAAACTTCCAGATGGCGGCCGAGCGCAAGGGTAAATTTTGCACTACCTACCCGTTCGATGATACCGATATTTATAAAACCATAGAGGCTGCATCTTATTCGCTGGCCCTGCATCCCGATAAAAAGTTGGATCATTACGTAGATTCGATGATCACCATCATCGGCCGTGCACAAGAACCCGACGGCTACCTGTACACCGCCCGTACTATCGACCCATTGCATGTTGGCGCTTGGTTGGGTACCGAAAGATGGGTAAAAGAACAGGAAAATAGCCACGAATTATACAACGCCGGCCACATGTACGAAGGTGCCGCCGCTCATTTTTTAGCTACGGGCAAACGTAATTTCCTCAATATCGCCCTAAAAAATGCCGATCTGCTGGTACGCAATTTTGGTCCGGGCAAAAGGCATGTAGCTCCCGGGCATGAGGTGGTAGAGATGGGTCTGGTAAAGCTGTACCGTATCACCGGTAAAAAAGAATACCTTGATCTGGCTAAGTTTTTTATTGATGAGCGCGGCCATAAAGAATATAACAAAAAGAGCAAAAGCGTATACGAAAACGGGATTTACTGGCAGGATGATAAACCTGTAATTGAGCAGGACGAAGCCGAAGGCCATGCCGTGCGCGCCATGTACCTGTACTCGGGTATGGCAGATGTTGCCGCACTTACAGGTGATAAGGAATACCTGGCCGCTATTGATAAGATATGGAATAACATGGTGGGCAAAAAAATGTACGTACAGGGTAGCATTGGCGCCGTTGGCGATGGTGAACGCTTTGGCGATAACTACGAACTACCTAACGCCACAGCCTATAACGAAACCTGCGCAGCCATAGGCAACGTGTTTTGGAACGAAAGGATGTTCCTCTTGCACGGCGATGCCAAATATATTGATGTGCTGGAAAAAACCCTTTATAATGGGTTGATCTCCGGCGTTGGCCTGGATGGTAAATCCTTCTTTTATACCAATGCCATGCAGGTTCGTGATGGATTTAACCACCCTGATATTGAACGGGAGCGTGCCGGGTGGTTCACCTGCTCGTGCTGCCCAACTAACGTGGTGAGGCTGATGCCTTCTATCCCCGGTTACATCTACGCGCAAAATGGGAAAGATGTATATGTAAACCTTTTTATTAGCGGTAGCGGTGATATGAAGGTGAACAATAAAGACCTCAGGATAACCCAGCAAAATAATTATCCATGGGATGGCGCGCTGGCTTTTACAATTGATCCCGCAGGCAGCATGGACCTGAACCTGAAGATCCGTGTACCGGGCTGGGCGCAGAACCAGGCAGTACCGTCCGATCTGTACAGCTATCCAACGCCTTTAAACAAAAAGGTAACGGTAAAACTGAATGGTAAACCGGTTGATTACCAGATGCAGAATGGTTATGCAGTCATCAGTAAAAAATGGGAAAAAGGCGATAAGGTAGAAATGAACCTGCCGATGGATGTGCAGCGGGTTGTTGCTACAGATAAACTAACCGAAGATGCCGGTAAAATTGCCCTGCAGCGCGGCCCCATCATGTACTGCGCCGAATGGAAGGATAACGATGGCAAGGCATCCAATATCATTATCCCGCAAAACACAACGTTTACTACTGCTTACAATGCCGATCTGCTTAATGGCGTAACCGTTTTAAAAGGCGATGTAAAAACAGTGAAGGTTGATGCCGATGGGCAAAACATCAGCACAACAAATAAAACGATGACAGCCATCCCGTACTATTCATGGGCTAACCGAGGCAAGGGCGAGATGACGATTTGGTTCCCGCAACAGGTAAAATATATTGAATTGATAACAAAATAGTCTTTACAGCTCACCCAACCTTTTCTAAAGGGAAAGATTTTAAAAAGTAGGTGTGTGTGTTAGGCGCAAGAATAGTTAAGAACACAAAAAGCAATAATATGAGTGTAATTTGGAAAGGGGTATTCCCGGCGGTAACAACAAAATTTACCGAAAACGATGAGTTTGATTTTGATGCTTTCGATAAAAATATCGAGGCGCAGATAGCAGCCGGTGCAAGTGGTATCATCATTGGTGGCTCGCTGGGTGAAGCGAGTGTGCTAACCGACGAGGAAAAAATAGAGCTGTTAAAGCACACCGTACAGGTAGTTGCAAAACGTGCGTATGTGGTGCTCAACATTGCCGAGCAAACTACCAAAGCCGCCCTGCTTTGTGCCGAAAATGCCGGGAAGTATGGCGCTGATGCTTTAATGATGCTGCCGCCATTACGCTACCTGGCTGATGAGCAGGAAACCTTAAATTATTTTGCAGCAGTGGCAAAAAGCACCAAGCTGCCTATCATGATCTACAATAACCCGCACGATTATAAGATAGAGGTTACGCTGGATATGTTTGAGGAGCTATCGCAATACAAGAACATTCAGGCGGTGAAAGAATCAACCCGTGATGTGAGCAACGTTACCCGCATGATCAATCGCTTTGGCGATAGGTTTGCCATACTTTGCGGTGTGGATACCCTGGCCTTAGAAAGCCTTTTTATGGGCGCCGATGGTTGGGTGGCTGGTTTGGTTGATGCTTTCCCGAAAGAAACGGTTGCTATTTTCAGGTTGGCTAAAGAAGGCCGCATGCAGGAAGCGTTAAAAATTTACCGCTGGTTTTTACCGGTGCTGGAGCTGGATATCCACCCAAAACTGGTACAATACATTAAACTGGCCGAGTCTGTTACCGGCCTGGGAACTGAAACAGTTAGGCTACCAAGGGCTAAAATTACCGGCAAGGAACGCGATAAGGTTTTAGGCATCATTAACAACGCTGTTAAGAACCGCCCCGAGTTGCCTGTTGGTAGTTGGGGTGTTGAGGCCGAGGTTGATGTAACAGGGGTTAGCTAAATATTTTATGTCAGTCTGCGTTTTAAAATAAGCGGCTGATGATATATTCTTTATAAATGGTGGCGATATTTTGTCAGTAGCTGTTTTTTTAAACTGTTAATTATCAATAATTTAATCATGTTCACGCGCGTTCACGGCAGTGAACATGAACACTCATATCGCCATTATTAACGAAGCCTACTATGAAAAATACTATACTATGGAAACACGTAATTTAATCGGTTATCAATATATAAAAGGTGGCAAAGCTTTCAGGGGCATAAACCCGGCAACAGGTACAGCGCTTGATGCAGAATTTAACGCCGCGAGCTTAGCAGATGCCGATAAAGCCATGCAATTGGCGGCTCAGGCATTTGCTACATACAGCCTTACGGATGGCAAAACCAAAGCTGCTTTTTTACGCAGCATTGCCGATGAGATAAACGCGCTTGGCGATACACTGATACACCAGGCTATGGCCGAAAGCGGCCTGCCCGAGGCAAGGCTGCAGGGCGAGCGCGGTCGCACAACCGGTCAGCTGAATATGTACGCTAACTTGCTGGAAGAAGGTAGCTGGGTAGACGCTGTTATTGATACCGCCATACCCGATAGAAAGCCCCTGCCGCGGGTAGATCTCCGCAGGATGGCGGTACCTGTTGGCCCGGCTGTTGTGTTTGGGGCAAGTAATTTCCCCATGGCTTTTTCTGTTGCCGGCGGCGATACCTGTTCGGCTTTGGCTGCGGGTTGCCCGGTGGTGGTAAAAGCGCATCCGGCACACCCTGGCACCAGCGCACTGGTTGGCGAAGCCGTAAAAAAAGCGGCGGAAAAGCATGGCCTGCCCGAAGGTGTTTTCTCTTTGCTTTATGACGATGGGTACACCGTTGGCGAAGCATTGGTGAAGCATCCTGCAACAAAAATAGTAACCTTTACAGGCTCGCTTAAGGGCGGTATGGCACTGGTTAAAATGGCGCAGGAGCGCGACGAGCCTATCCCGGTATTTGCCGAAATGGGTAGCACCAATCCCATCATATTATTACCAAAAGCACTTGAAAATCGTGCGGAAGAACTGGCAAACCTGGCGGTTGCTATTACTAATAACGCCGGGCAGTTTTGTACGCAGCCGGGTTTACTGCTGGCCATTAAATCAGATGCATTAGGACGATTTAAAAAAGCGCTTGCTGCTGCGATTGAAAATGTGGAATCATCAACTATGCTTACGCCGGGCATTTACGCCAGTTTTGAGAAACTATCGGGCGGCATGCTGGAGGATGATTCGGTTACAGTGATCGCAAAATCTGATAAGGTAAATGCGGAGAAAGTGAACCAGGGGGCGGCTATTGTTACCGAAATAAGTGCAGCTGATTTCTTAGCCAATGAGAAATTCAAGGAAGAAGTTTTCGGCCCATATTCTATGTTAGTTGTGGCAGATGATGCTGCACAATTGGAGCAGGTAGTAGGTTCATTACACGGGCAATTAACTGCCTCCGTCATGGCCGAAAAAGAGGAGCTTCCGGGATATAAAAACATAACTGATAAATTGGCAAAACTGGCCGGCAGGGTAATACTGAACGGGCCGCCCACTGGCGTTGAGGTAGGCAACGCTATGCAACACGGCGGCCCGTACCCCGCAACATCCGATAGCCGTTTTACATCGGTAGGTACAGGCGCTATTAAGCGTTTTGTACGCCCCGTATGCTGGCAAAACTGGGAGCACGACCTGCTGCCCGAAGAATTAAAAGACGGTAACCCGCTAAATATATGGCGGTTGGTTAATGGGGAGTTTACGAAATAGTTGAAAGTTTAATTATGAACAAAACATTCTTCTGTATAGATGCGCATACATGTGGCAACCCGGTAAGGCTGGTTGCCGGCGGCGGGCCAAATTTGGTTGGCGCCAACATGAGCGAAAAACGCCAGCATTTTTTAAAAGAGTACGACTGGATCCGCAAGGGGTTGATGTTTGAGCCCCGGGGTCACGATATGATGTCGGGTAGTATATTGTACCCGCCTCACGATCCGCAGAACGATGTGGCCGTGCTGTTTATTGAAACCAGCGGTTGCCTGCCCATGTGCGGGCATGGTACTATCGGTACCATCACTATTGCCATTGAGGAAGGATTAATAACGCCTAAAATACCGGGCATAGTACGGATGGAAGCACCCGCAGGTTTGGTGCTGATATCTTACAAAAAGGAGGGCAAAAAAGTAAAGTCGGTAAAGTTGGTGAATGTGCCCAGCTACCTGGCTGCCGAGAATTTAGCGGTAGAGTGCCCCGATCTGGGGATGCTTACTGTTGATGTAAGTTACGGCGGAAATTTCTACGCCATTGTAGATCCGCAGCAAAACTTTAAAGGACTGGAAAACCACACTGCCGATCAATTGGTATCGTGGAGCCGTGTTTTACGCCAGCGGATAAACGAAAAATACACTTTTGTTCATCCCGAGAACCCAACCATCAACGGTTGCTCACACATCCTGTGGGCAGGCAAAACCATATCGCCGGAGGCAACCGCTCGTAACGCTGTTTTTTATGGCGATAAGGCAATAGACCGGTCGCCCTGCGGTACCGGTACATCTGCCCGCATGGCACAGTGGCATGCCAAAGGCAAATTAAAAAAGGGGGATAAATTCATCCACGAAAGCATCATCGGCAGCCAGTTCATCGGCACGGTAGAGGATGAAGTAATGCTTGGCGATAAACCGGCCATCATCCCCGGTATTGAAGGCTGGGCAAAAGTTTACGGCTACAACACCATCAAAATTGATGATGAGGATGACCCTTACGCGTTTGGGTTTCAGGTGATATAAGCTAAAAAGAATAAATAATAGGACCGTCATTGCTAGGTACGAAGCAATGACGGGTTGAAAATATAGAGGTTAATGAGCAAAGCAATAATAATTGGCGGCGGAATAATAGGGCTTTTTTCGGCCTACTATCTGAACAGATCAGGTTGGGAAGTAGAAATACTGGAGCAGGGCGACCTGACAGATAACGCATCGTTTGGTAATGCAGGCATGATCGTACCCAGTCACTTTATACCACTGGCGGCGCCGGGCATGATAGAGCAGGGCATTAGGTGGATGTTTAACAGTAAGAGTCCATTTTACGTAAAGCCATCCTTAAACCCCGAACTGATAGGCTGGGGACTAAAATTCCTGAAAGCGGCTAACAAGCATCATGTAGAACGCTCGGCAATCGCATTGCGCGACTTATCCCTACTCAGCAAAAAGCTATACCAGGAACTGGAATTGCGCGCCGACTTTGATTTTGGCTTTGCCGATAAAGGCATCCTGATGCTTTTTAAAACCCCTAAGTTTGAGGAGGAGGAACGTCATACCGCCGAAAAAGCGACTCGTTTAGGTTTAGATGCGCAATACCTTACCGCCGATGAATGCCGCCAATTACAGCCGGATATTGAACTGGACATATTAGGCGCGGTGCATTACCATTGCGACGCGCATTTATCCCCCAATAAATTAATGGCCGGGATGGTTAATCATCTGGAAAAAGCAGGGGTAAAGATTTATCGGAATACGCCTGTTACCAAAATAGAACATGCCGATGGCAGGATAACGCAAGTTATTAGTAACGATAAAAGCTTTACCGCTGATACTTACGTAATGGCAGGCGGCGCATGGACACCCGCTATAGCAAAACTTGCCGGGTTAAATATCCCGCTGATGCCGGGCAAAGGTTATTCTTTTATGGTTGATGAACCGCAGCACCGTATGGCCATCCCCGCCCTGCTTTGCGAGGCAAGGGTATCGGTAACGCCCATGAACGGGCAGATCCGCTTTGGCGGCACCATGGAAATTGGTAAGATAAACCAACAGGTTAATATGAACCGGGTGGCAGGCATCGTGGAATCAATCCCTCAATATTTCCCAGATTTTGCGCCTGCTTTACCGCGGCAAAAAGATATATGGTTTGGCTTCCGGCCGTGTTCGCCTGATGGGTTGCCTTACATCGGTTTATCCGGCAAGTATAGCAACCTGGCTGTTGCCACAGGGCACGGCATGATGGGATTAAGCCTTGCCCCTGCAACCGGCAAATTGATTGATGAGGTGCTGAATAACAACACCCCATCAACCGGTATCAGCCAGTTTTCGCCAAATCGGTATTAATTAGTAGGCAGATTTGTGTTTCTTGTTAAAATCAAATATCCTGGAGATGGTGAACCCTAAACGGAACTGCCCTTTGCTCCAGCTTGATTGGGTGTTGTTGATGTAATTAAATTCAGAGATAGCCTGCGCGTTGGTAAAGTTGATGGTGAACACGTGCCCGCCGGTCTCAATCTCTATACCTACGCCCAATCCGTCGTAAAAGCGAGGGTCAACACTGTTGTTCCTGAAGTTGGAGAACGGGTGCACATAATCAATAACCAAACCCATCCGTTTGCTGAATTTTAAACGGCCCGCTGCCGATAAGGCGAAAATATTTTTCTCGTTACCCACTACAAAAGGGTATGGCACATTATTCATCAAGTACATAGGCGATACCTGCAACGATAACGCTGACGAAAATTTACGCGCTATAACCGCCTGCGCCAGATACGAGAAACGGTTTACATAATTATCAAACATAGTGCTTTCTGTGTGGTATGTTTTAAAACCTGTTTTACCTATCAGTGTAATGGCAACGGGTGCGCTCTCATCTGTTTTTTGGTGCAGTATATTGTATTTTAAACCCAGCTCAAGCATCTGCTCAAATTTGCTGCGGCCAAAATCAATGTTCAGGTTATCGGTAAGGCCGTACTCAAAACCAATATAAATATCAGATGAGTTATCAAGTCCCCAAAGGGTTTTGCCGCCACCTGCTGCACCGCCAATATCACCAAAACGGTGTATCACTAAAAAGTTAAGTTCTTTCTTTTTAACGATTTCTGTGGTTTGCGAAAGTATTAAACGCGTTGCCTTAAAGGTAGCCATAACGGGTTCGCCCTTTTCGGGGGCACTCAGGGTATTCATTAACGAGTCTGTACTGCTTTTGGCGGTATCTTTTGTGATGGTTTGGGCTTTTAGCAAACCGGCTGTGCATAACAGCGCAATAAGTAAGAGGGATCTTTTCATGATAATGATGAGTGTTAGGGATTATTATTTATAGGGCGAATAAGTTGCGTTAACCTGCACCTTAATGGTTTCGGCAATGTTGTGGAATACCAGCGTTGGGATCTCTATCTTATGGTCTTTACAGGCAACCATAAATTCTGCCGAAAGACTTATTGTGCCGCCGCTTACGGTAAGTTTGCCCGGAATGGTGCGGCTTTGCTTTACACCATGTGCTTCAAATATGCCGCTGGCCGTTACCGGGTAAACACCGTCTTTGGTTATATCGGGCGTTTGCGCAAGCTTACCCTTAAAGCTGGCTTGCGGATACTTATCGCTCTCCATATAATTCTCGTTAAAGTGCTCCTCCATTAAAGCCTTATCAAACTTTAACGAGCGGATAGGCATACTGAAGGCAAGTTCGCCGGTGGCAGCGTTAAAAACCGAGGTGCCTTTATCTGTTTTCGCCTCGATATCTTCAATAGGTGCTTTTGAATAGATGCTTATGGTAGCATTTTTACAGACATAGATGTCCTGCCCCGCCCGGTTTGTACTAAACCAGACGAGTAAAATTAGAGTGATATACTTCATGTTTTTTCTAAGGTTTTGTTCCCGGATTAATCTTCCACGTTACTCCCACGGCAACCCCTGCCGATTTCAGATTTACCTGCCCAACGCCTATGCCGGTGAGCGGTACTTTGTAATAGGGCTGCACAGCTACACCAAATTTTGAGCTTATCTCGCGCTGATAAGTTGCATTAAGGTTTAGTACGCCCATAATATGTTGGTTCCTGTTACGGACATTGTAAGTTGCCGGCCCGTCGGGGTATCCGCCGGCGTAGTTGAATGTGTAATTTTCGCGCAGCATAAAGTACGACGACAGGCCCGTACCCAAACTGAACTTGTTTACGCCCTTGTTATAAACCTGGTAACCTACATTGATAGGTATATCCAGCACAGTACAGCTTGCGCTTACACTTTGGGGGTTGGTGCCAAACTTGTACGTAGTAGCGTAATTGGCAAAATCTGTCAGGTAAGGTTTGTCGGCATAAATTGCGCCGGTAGTTATACTCCACTTACGTGCTACACCTACGGTTAACAGCAGCCCCGCATTTGTACCCACCTTGTTTTGCGAAAAGCCTTTAACGCTATTAATATCAGGCGATGCCACAAAGCTTAGCGCCAGGGTTGGTTTAAAAGCCATAGCGCTACCACCCGATGCGCTGTGCGACCGTGCGGGCTTTTTATTTGGCCTTACATCATCCATCACTGATACCAGTTCGCGTTTTTTTCCGGTGATGGTATCTACCCGGTTGCTGTTATTGGCCATAACAGCGGTTTTACCGGTAATAATAGTATCAACCTTAGCGTAGTTGGGTGTTTTATCAGTAATAATGGTATCGGGTGTTTTTGTTATAAATGCCTGTTGGGTTCCATAAGTATCAATACCGGTAGTTTTACGGCCGCCCGGTACAGCAGATAAGGTGAAGAACGATTTACTTTTACGGCTTATATCACCCGCACTGGTTGCGCTGCTATCATTTGCCGAAAGCGTATTACTTTTGAGATCTGCCAGTTGCTGCACGGGCGGGCCGTAGTTACCGGAATCCTTTTGTATGGGTGTAGCTTTTTTAGCCACCTGGGTTGTATTATCGGGTTTTGATGTGGGGTTAAAAAACAGCCAACCAACAACTAGCAGCAGCATTGCCGCAATAGTGCTGATTAATATTACCAGGCTGCGGGTAATACCCTTTGGCTTTTTACCATCAAGCATAGCCTCCATAGCATCCCAGTCTTGCTCCTGGTATGATGCATTGTCGCCCGGCTCGCTTAAGCCCTGGCTAAACAATTTATCAATACTATTTTCTTTTTCCTCTTTCATCGTTTGGTTGCGTTATTCACAAAGGAGATGGATAGGTCTGTGTGCTTTGTATGGTTAATGGGTACTATGTTATTGTTTGCTTGTCTGTTTGTTTGCCCGGGCGTTTTATTGCTCTCGGTTATCATCAATTTTAATTTTTCCCTGGCCTTATGCAGGTTTGATTTTGAGGTGCCAATGCTAATGTTCAGCATTTCGCCTATTTCTTCGTGCGTGTAACCTTCAATAGCAAATAAATTGAATATGGTGCGATACGCGCGTGGTAACTGGCTTATCATATCCAGCAATTCGTTATAATTTAAATTCCTGTCGGCAAACTCGGTATCATTAATATGCTCAGCCTTGTCAAGTTCTTCGGTGTAAGCAATTTTTAAGTTAGCGCGATAGTAATCTATAGCGGTATTTACCATTATCCGGCCCAGCCAGGCTTTAAAGGGCTTGGTAATATCGTACTTCGCCAGGTTTTTGAATACTTTGTAGAACCCCTGGTTCATGATCTCTGAAGCTTCGTACCGGTTGGCAGCATAACGCAGGCATATACCCATGGCAAAGCCATAGTAAGCCTTATACAACAGTTTTTGACTTAACCTGTCGTCCTTTAAACAGCCTTTTACCAGTTGATGTAATTCTTCTTCGCCCATGTTTTGGGTTTCTGTTTGCCTTAATTTAACACCTTATCTGCATACATCACGATAGATGTGGTGTAAAGGTTGCCCGTGGGATAAAAAAAATATGTGTTTGTTGGAAAAATCATCCGCAGGGCAAATATTGAAGAAATTTAGCTATAATTAAATCAATAACTTAGCAATTTACTAAATGCCTTAATGAAAGTACTGCCATTTACCATACCCGTACCCGAAGGGCAAACTATAATTGTGCAGGAAGAGATACAGAATCACTTTTATCCGCACCTGCACCGCCATGCCGAAATACAGATAACCTGGATAAAGCGCGGCGAGGGCACCTTACTTGCAGGTAACAGTATGCACCCCTTTAAAGCCGGCGAAATATATGTACTTGGCGCAAACCTGCCGCATTTATTTAGAAGCAGCCCCGAATATTTTGATGAAACTAACCAATTGGATGTGCAGGAACTTACCATATTTTTTGACCCAGCGGGTAAGCTATCGGCATTGTTTAACCTGGCAGAGCTACAGGCCGTAAAGGCATTTTTTGATAAATGGCAGGTAGGGTTTAAGATACCGGTAGAGGTGACAGACGTTTTTAAAGGGGATATCGATCTGATTCAAAGCGCGAGTGGCGTTTACCGTATGTCGGTATTTTTGAGGATGCTTAACCTGATGATGGGGATAGAAAACCTGCAGCCCTTATCGGCAGCAAACCATACCCAACCCATGACCGACCCCGAAGGCATGCGTATGGCATCGGTATTAAACTATATTATGCACAACTACAGCAGCGCATTAACACTTGAGGATGTTGCCCGGCAGGCACACTTAACCCCCAACGCCTTTTGTCGCTATTTTAAAAAACATACCAAGGTAACCCTGGTAGCGTTTGTAAATAAAGTACGGATAGACCAGGCCTGTAAACTGCTTATAAATGGCGACCTGAATAACATTGCCGATGTTGCCTACAATTGTGGCTTTAGCAGCGTTAATAATTTTAATTTAACGTTTAAAAGAATAATGGGCAAATCGCCAAGGGGTTACGTGAATGATTACACCCAAAGGGGGAAGTAAAGAAAATTTTATAGTTACATTTAGGTATGAAAAAGCTCATCTACCTGTTATTGCTGCTTTCGGCCTGTAAAAGCGGCCCCGATAAAAAGGTGACAGCCACCGTGCAACCTGATACCGCCGCGAAAACAAAACCTGCCGATACAACTTTTTTATTGCGGGAGGCAAAAAAAGGTTTTTACCACGCGGTTTATATAGAAAAGAACAGGGAAGCCAAAGCATACAAGCGCTTGCTTGATTTTAAATACGACCACTACGACAGCATAAGTTATAACGAAAACTATAAAATACTTAAAGTGAAGTTTAAAAAACCGCTTAAAAAGTATGATGTGGCATCATTGGGCCAGGGGTGGCTGCCTTTGTACAGCTATAAAGGCAAGTATTACCTGTATGCACCAAGCGATTGGGGAAACACAGGCAAGCGGGTACTTACAGATAGCACGCTGATATATCGGGGAGCAGATGGCCCTGACCTGAAACCTTTGCTAAGCTTCAAAAAACTAAGTGATAGTAAATACACACTCACATCGCAGCCCTTTTACCAGTTTGTTAAAAAGTCAAACATCAATATCTATATCATCGACCCTAAAAACATGGTTGCCGTTTGGGAAGATACCGCTGTACCGCAGGATTATAGATATGGTTTGTATGTACCCGTGCAGTATGCGCAAAATTTCGACATGGTGCGTAATTACTGCAAAACAGACAAAATGCCCGAATTTGATTTTGATAAGATAGATTTTAAAGCGCTTATAAAAGGGCATTAATTGCCGGGCGTTTTGTAATAATAAATAGGTGCGTACAAACCTTCGCTGGTGGTGTAGTAACCTTTGCCATCGGGTGTAAAAGCTATGGCTTCGCCTTGTTTTTCCTGCTTATAGGGGAGCTCGAGCGGGGCCTTTTTCAGGGTTTGCCAAATGGATTCGGTTGCATCACGCTGCCAGTAATAAACTTTTTCATAGTTTCTCACCAGTATTTGCTTGCCGTCTGCCGATACATCTGCCGCGGTTATCCATTTAAAAGGTTTTAGGCCATTAAAAAACAGTTTGCCCCTAAAGGTTAGGCTAACGGTATCATTGGCTTTATATTTAAGCGGAGAGGTATAAACACCAACGCTATCGCCCCGTTTGGTAATAATGTACAACAGTTTTTCAATGGGGTCTATCGTCATGGCTTCCGCGTCTTTTGCACCATCGGGATATTTTAAATGGAGTGGCACCGGTTCCGCGTGTGCAATGATGTCTTTTCCCCAGGTTTTCCGTTCTTCCATCCGGTAAACGGTGATGAATTTTCTGGTAGCGTAGTTGTCGCCAATATCACCTATATAAACATAACTTTTGCTTTTAATTGGGCCGGGGCCTATGGCAATATCTTCGCAATCTTTCACCCCAAGGCGGCGTAATTTTTTATCGCCGGTATAGTATATGGTGGTTTGTAATTTACCATCGATTGTAATAGCAAAAAAACGGCTGGTATCGCCGCTATCATTATGGGCATAATAAATATCGGGGTTTATGGCTGATGCTACAAGCCCCGAAGTTTCGTCCATGTCTTTTGAATACAGGTGGCTTTCGGGCAGGCGCTTATTATCAACCAACCTGTGTTTGGCAAATGCCGCTATAAAACACAGGGCAAGCACGGGTACAAATATTTTCAAAGCTTTACTTTTAAACATAACTAAGCTTATAAAACAAAAAACGGCTCATAATAGTATGAGCCGTTTTATTATATTTTTTTTAAATGACGTTAAGAGTTTTGCGGAGTTAGCTCTGTTTCTTTTGCAAAGCTCATCTCAGCATCGGGTTTTGATACATCGGTAATAGCTACTTTGCCACGTTCTTTACGCAATATGCGGTTAAATAAGGAGATTTCCCTGTCAAACAAAAACTGGAAGAAAAGCTTGGTCCACGAGGTATGATAATACAAGGTATCGTAATATTCAGGTGCGGTTTTTTTGATCTCCGGCAGTTTGTTCCATGGTATCGACGGGAAATCGTGATGCTCATTGTGGAAACCCACATTAAAGGCTACCGCGTTAAAGTTGCCATAGTAGCTGTAAGTTTCCTGTTCAACACTGTGGGTTAAGTAATGTTCCTGGATCCAACGGGCGCCCAATGGGTGCAACCCTACCGAGAATGAGAAGCTCAATAGCAAAAATGCTAATGCATGCCAGCCCATAAAGTAATATATAAGACCTGTAAATACAGCCTGTACTACCCAGTTGGTCAGTATCCAGCCATCAAAAGGGTGTATCTCGCGTAGGCGTGATAAACGGAACAATTGAAATACCGGGAAGAATAACAACCACAAAGCTTTACCAAAAAACGAGTTACTGATCAGTTTTGCCTCCCAGCGGTTTGGCAAATCGGCATCCAACTCATGAATGCCCTGGAAAGAGTGGTGTTTGATGTGATATTTTTCGAACGAGATGGCGCTTGGCAGTATTTGCGGCAAATTGGCAAACATTGATGCCCAGCGATTGGCGTTACGGTTTTTAAATAATAATTGGTGGGTACATTCGTGTATCATTACAAATAAGGCGTGGTCTGCAAAGGCGCCTAATAAATAGGCTGCACCAAATACCAACCACCACGATTGGTCGCGCAGAAACCAGGCCAGTATAACCTGGAAGGCTACCAACCCTACAATAGCCCAAATGGTTTTTGGGTTTTTGCCTATCAAATTCCTTAACTGCGGAAACTGCTTCAGTATCTTTTTGGTACGTATGCGATGCGGTTCCGACTCCTGGGAATAAACAAAATCAGTCTTCTTCATATTAGGGTTAAAACGATGAAGATAAGAATAACGTGTTAAAGAAATGATTTTATTATGAAAATTCAGTAGTTTGTGTGGAAAAATACCCACTTTAATAAACTTTAAGGAAATTAATTTCCCTGGAGTTTATATAGGGCGAGGAAAATCAATAAAAAATTTAACCAGTAAAACTTAAATCATGTGGTGGATATATGCTTTATTATCAGCACTGTTTGCGGCTTTAACAGCCATATTTGCAAAAATAGGTATCAAAGGGGTTGATACCGATCTGGCAACTGCCATACGTACGGTAGTTATTTTATTAATTGCATGGGCAATTGTACTCTGTAAGGGTACAAACCAGGGCATAAGCGGTTTAAGTAAACTGAACTGGACGTTCCTGGTATTGTCGGGGTGTGCAACGGGCTTGTCGTGGATCTTTTATTTTAAGGCGCTGCAATTGGGCAAGGTATCACAGGTGGCACCGGTAGATAAGCTAAGCGTAGCTATTGCCATTATATTATCGGTAGTTTTTTTGGGCGAACCGCTCACTCTGAAAACCGGAATGGGGGCTTTGCTTATCATATCGGGTACATTAGTACTGATATTTTAAATATGACAAAGTGTAAATGTAACAATTACGAAACCTCCATAATTAATCCAAAGTTTCTTAACAGTTTTGCGCCTCGAAATAAAGAGGTTATATGCGTACGTTTTTTGTTCTTGTTTTTCTGTTTGTTACCACGATAAATATTAATGCCCAAACCAGCAATGCGGGTAAAAGCAAAATAGCCGGGAAGGTTATAGATGCCGGTACCAAACAACCGGTAGATTATGCAACCGTATCAATATTTAAACAAGGAGGCACAAGCCCTTTTAACGGGCAGAGTACCGATCCAAAAGGGAATTTCACCTTAGATAATATAGCGCCCGGCGACTATCGCCTCACTATTGATTTTTTAGGCTATAAAAAACACATTATAGAACATGTAATAGTTATTGAAGGCGGTAATATCGCGTTAGGAAACATCGCTTTAGAATCGATACAAAACCAGCTTGCCGGTGTTACCATCACGGCCAAAGCCCCGGTGATTGAAAACCGGATAGATAAGATGGTTTATAATGCCGCCAATGACCTTACCGCACAAAGTGGTGCAGCTATTGATGTGCTCAAAAAAGTACCGCAGGTTACGGTTGATATTGACGGTAACGTGGAGCTGCAGGGTAACGCTAACATCCGTTTCCTGATAAATGGTAAACCCAGCAGTATTTTTGGTGCAAGCCTGGCTGATGCCCTGCAAGCCATACCGGGCAGCCAGATAAAAAGTATTGAGGTAATAACCAGCCCCGGCGCCAAATATGATGCAGCGGGTACAGGTGGTATTATCAACATTATATTAAAAGACAGCAAAGTACAGGGCGTAAACGGCAGCGTGAACTTAACCGCCGGCACCCGCCAGGAAAATGGCTCGGTTAACCTGAATGCCCGTAAAGGTAATTTTGGTGTGAATGCTTTTTTTAGCGGTAACGAGCAGTTAAACACTACGGTACTGACTACTAATAACCGTACATCAACCAACAGCGTGGGCGATGTAACCCGCCTGTTTCAAAAAGGTAGCGCGGCCACAAAACGCAGCGGCTATCAATCGGGCCTTAGCTTAAACTGGGATATTACCCCAAAAGATGCCTTAACAGCATCGGTAGGGTTTGATCATTTTGGTAACCACAGCAACGGCTTAACCAACCAGCGGGAAACCATAACCGGTGCAACGGGTAATGTACTATCAGATATCATGAGCCTGCGTAACTCAGACAGCCGCTTCAGCGCTTACTCTACAGATTACAGCCTGGATTATAAGAAGAATTTTGCCAAAGAAGGGCAGGAACTGGATATATTATTTACCAGCAGCTATAGCAAAAATACGGTGAATTATTTTCAGCGCCAGGATTATGATGTACCGGGGATGATATCAACCGGTATCCGCGGGTTTAACCCGGGTAACGATAGGCAAACGAATATATCTGTTGATTATACCCACCCGGTAACAAAAACCTTTACTATTGAAGGCGGCGCAAAACTGGTGATGGAAGACCTGAAAAACGTTACCAATACCGATACTCTTTTGGCTGATGGCAGCTATATTAACAATGCCGACCAAACCTACGGTTTTAACTACAAGCGTAATATTTACGCTGTGTACTTAAGCACCTCGGCATCGTTATTTAAAAACTTTTTAGATGTAAAGCTGGGTTTGCGTAATGAATATACTACCACTAATGCCGATTTCCCCGGAGTGGTGATACCCGGTTATAACACACTTGCGCCTTCTGCTGTAATATCACATAAAATAGGGGGCACGCAAAGTATCAAATTTAGTTACTCGTACCGTATAGAGCGGCCTGATTATGGTGAGGTAAACCCTTTTTATAACATCAGCGATCCGCATAACATCAGCACCGGTAACCCTAACCTGAAACCTGAGAAAAGCAACAGCTTTGAATTGGGGTACAATAAATCGTTTGATGGTGGCGCCAATATTTACATCGGTAGCTTTTATCGCCATAACAGCGAAGACATACAACAATTTACTACGCAGTACGATACATTAAGCATCAACGGTAAAACCTACAGTAATGTATTGCTTAACCAGCGCGCCAACCTGGGTACACAGGCATCATTGGGTGGTAACGTGTTTGCATCTATACCGGTTACCAGCAAGCTTAACTTGCGCACCAATATATTTTTAGTGAGCCGTACAAATGATGCACCGGGTATAGGTAAGGTAACCGCGTTTCAATACCGTATAAACCTTAATGCCAGCTACCAGTTCCCGTCTAACTTTTTGGCCGAGGCGTTTGGTAACTACAACTCATCATCGCGTACGTTACAGGGCACCCGCCCGCAATTTTTTTGGTATAATATGGCCGTACGCAAGCAGTTTTGGGATAAAAAGGCAAGTATAGGTTTGGTAGCAAGCAACGCGTTCAGCAAGTACATTAATCAGTCGTCAACCACAGCTGGCCCGGGCTTTAACCAGGCAAGCTTAAGGCAATTGCCACTACGCTCTTTCGGTATAACCTTAAGCTATAAATTTGGTAAGCTGGAGTTCACAAAAAACAAGGACAAAGAAGGCCGCGATGATAACGGCGGCCAAATGCCTGCCGAGCCCCCAGGCGGTAAGTAATATTAAAAACAATATGCCGTTTTAAAGTATTACTATAGTGATATTAAAAGCATTATCATTATGAATACTGCTGACAAACACTTTAAATTCATAAACAGTAAGACTGGTTATGTGATTTTTTATTCATCGTTAAGCACAACCCTAAGCCCCAACGAAGTAAAGGCCGAACTGGATAAAATAAAAGCCCAGGTTGCCATAAAAAACGGCATTTACCAGGAAACCGTTTATTGGGAAGAAATTAAAGACGAATAATTTGCGCTGAATAAAACCTTACTACCGTTAAGGCCAATGTAAGGTGTAATGGTATACCCGCTATTTGCTGATGAGGTATACTTTTGAGAGCACCGTACTACGGGTTGCGCTATTTATAAACTTAGGTAAAATGTTTTCCTGCGGATAGTCTGTAAACGTGGCTATCAACTTAAAGTACTGATGGTTTTGTGTGATGTAATCAACCGTGGCCTGGCTAACAAAAAAAATGGTATTACCGGTTGGGGTAAACCTGCCAAAATCTTCCATCGGGATATAATCAACGGGCTTGTTACTATAAAACTGAAAAACGTTATTTGAAGGCCGTAACGAATAAATGCGCGCATCCTTAAACTGCGGCTGATTGATGAATTTGGCCGCACCCACCTGCCCGTTATAGGAAGCAATGGTTTTAAACAAAACGGTGTTCAGGTAAAAATTGGCAAACAACACGGCGCAGCAGGCAAGCATAAACGTTTTATAACTCCCGGTTTTTACCTTAAGTACGATAATTAAGGCCGTCAACCCAAACAGCAGGCAATCTGCCACAAATAATAAGTTTGATGCAGGCTTTAGGTAAACATGTATTACCACAATAACCAAGGGCAGCGCTACCACAAATAACCATAAAGCTATTTGCCTGTAATATTGGCCCGCGCGGCTTAGCTGCTTAAGGCAATATGGTGCTGTTATTATAGCAAACAGGGGGAATAAAATGTTGGTATAAAACGGCAGCTGGAACCGCGATACCGAAAAGATAAGCAACAATAGCAACCCGCCGCTTAATGTATAATACTCGGGTAGCTTTGTTTTTTGCCAAATGCTTTTCAGGTTTTTGTAAACCGAGTAATAAAAAAGCAAGCACCAAGGCAAAAATGCCCAGAGTAGGGTATGCGCGAAAAAGAAAACATCGCCCGATTTTTGTTGCTTGATTGGCCCATTGTTTGCAAAGCGCCCAAACTGGCTATCCCACAAAAACCAACGGATGCCGCTTACGCCGTAGCGGTCAAAAACCAGCTTTTCGGGGTGCAGGTCAAACTGTATATATAGCGCGTAAAACTCGGGCAGGGTAAAAATAAAGGTGAGCAGGTAAAGCAGCAGCCACTTGCCATAAAAAACCTGCAAAAACTTTTTCTGAAATATAAGCTGCCCCAGCAGGCTGCCATAAATGGCCGCAATAACAAATATGCCCTTAGTCATGATGGCGCATGCGGTAAGCAGGGCCGCTAATATGAGGTGTTTAAAAATAGTCTTATCGTTATAGCGGGCAATGTGGTAAATGCTGCCAATTATTAATGCCATTAAATAAGGTTCGGCACGTACATCAAGGTTTGATAGTAGTACGTGCTGTGCTGTCATCAATATCAAAACGGCGGTTAAGGCAATCTCTTTTGTGTAAAACCTGCGGGCAAATAAGTAGGTGTAAAGCAAGCTTAGTAAAAAGAAAAGCAGGGCCGGCAGGCGGTATGCCCAGGCGCTTATGCCAAATACCTTAAAACTTAGCATCGCCATCCAAAACGGAAAATGCGGCTTATCCAGCCAGTCGTGGTTGTAGGTGAACAGTTGCAGCGCATCGTGCTTTTGCACCATGGTTTTAGCAATAGCCGCGTATAGCCCCTGGTCGTCGGTAAAAAAATCGGTGGTGATGCCGGCAAAACTAACCAGTAGCGCCAGTATAAAAATCAGCAGGTAAAATGGCTTGTAATTATTGGTCATCACTGGCAACAAATATAAGTTTAATGCCACCAATGTTTATTGGGTATGGTATAAAAAACCCCCGCCTTGCGGCGAGGGCCAAAAACTCACAACAATTGTTTAACCTTTCGGTCAATTCCTAATTGCAGTGCGAATTTTCTTTATACATAACACGCTCATTACCTGAAAGTTTTAGCTTCGGTAAGCGGTTGCAAACTTTTTTTATATTGTTATAGGTTTACGGCTATCTTTACATGCATAAACTACAAGGATTTTACTATCATGAAAAAAACAATTCAACTAAAAGCGGCGGCGCTGTTTGCGTTTGCTATGCTGTTTTCAGCCGTTACATTCGCCCAAACCAAGCCCGTTGAAAGCCCGCGCGACAGCGTTAGCGCTAAGGTAAATGGTGCTACTATCAGCATTAATTATGGCAGCCCTTCTGTAAAGGGCCGTAAAGTTTTTGGCGACCTTGAAAAATATGGTAAAGTATGGCGCGCCGGTGCAAACGAAGCTACCGTGTTTACAACAGATAAGGATATTACAGTAGAAGGTAAAAAACTGCCTGCCGGTACTTATGGCTTTTTTGCTATACCAACCGAAACTACCTGGACAGTTATCTTCAACAAAGTGGCCAAACAATGGGGCGCTTATAAATACGACGAAACACAGGATGCTTTACGTGTAACAGTTACGCCTGTAAAAAGCGCACTGAACGAGCGTTTGGTTTATAAAATAAACAGCAAAGGTTTCTCATTAAACTGGGATAAATTATCAGTGCCGGTTAAAGTAAAATAGTAATTATTGTACGGCAATAATCAAAAAGCCCCCCGATGTATCGGGGGGCTTTTTTTGTATGTTTTGGATAAAATTAAAGGCAATATTTGCGTTTAATTTAAATGTTATATTTATCGCCATAAATGAATAAGCAAAAGGGTAAAAAGGCTTTAATAAAACGCGGGGTGGTTATATTTGCCCTTGTAGTAGCTATTTTGCTGTTAAATTTTTTTGCCGATCATCCCAGGGCGGTAGAGAAGTATTACTCGGAAGGCCTTTACCCGGTTATTTGCCATGTACTGCACCTGGTGTTTAACCTGTTTCCGTTTAGCTTTGGCGATGTACTGTACCTGGCTGTTATTGGTTATTTAATTTACGCGCTTATACGCCTGGTTGCCCTTTGCTTAAAAAAAAGGTTTATGCAGGCAGGGCTTTTAACCACGGGCGTTGGCATTGGCGTACTTGCCGGTATATTTGTATTTTATCTTTTTTGGGGCTTAAACTATTTCAGGCCATCTGCGGGCGAGCGGTTAAACCTACGCGACAGTACCTATACCAAAGCCGAACTGCAAAAGGTTACCACTATATTAATTGACAGTGCAAACGCCAGCCGTGCAAGGGTAACCCCAACCGACTTGCAACGCGGTAACGATTCCATTTATAAAATAGCTGTAAAAGCCATCGTAAAACTTTCAGGTACCTCGGCCGAATTTGGTACTTATAGGCCCGCGGTAAAGCCATCGTTACTTACGCCGCTGCTTAACTACATCGGTACATCGGGTTATTATAACCCCTTTACCGGCGAAGCGCAAATGAACTACCAGATGCCGGTGTTTAATCGCCCCTTTGTGGCTTGCCACGAGATGTCGCACCAGATGGGGTATGGCGCAGAGGATGAAGCAAACTTTGTAGGGTTTTTAGCGGCGAGCCGGTCTGACGATAAATTGCTGCGGTATTCTGCTTATAACATAGCCGTAAACGAATTTATGCACACCATGCGCTATACAGATACGGTGGTGTTTAAGCAACTCAAAACCCGGATCTCGCCCGTGGTGCTGGCCGATTTTAAAGAAGAACGGTTGTACTGGTTATCATACCAAAATAAACTGAACACCTTTACCAGTATTTTTTACGATAACTTTTTAAAGGTGAATAACCAGCCACAAGGCCTGGATACCTATAACCGGATGGTACTGCTAATTATGGCGATGTATCGGAAGCAGTGGGTGGAGAGTGGTGAATAGTGAGTAGTTGTAATCATGAAAATGCGGCGCAAAAAAATGCGTTCCGTATCTCACCCCGGAACGCACTACAACATCATTCAAATAATGTTGATCAACTAAACCTCAGATAACTATGCATGTTTACCTAAGCTCTTTATAGCTAAACCATTGTGGTTTGCTCGTAATATCTTAATCTGTTCAAATACTGCAAGTTACACTGCAATAAGTATTCCTAATATTTTTTAGGGCCTTAAAATGTCAAAGTTACACATCAACGGAATGCATTAAAATATATTATATGATAAATTACTTTTCATATACAAATGTTACAAATGCCTGATTTTTTGTTTAAGCATGGTATTTTATAAAAGAATATTATACTACTGATAAGTGCCATATACTATTGTAATTTGTTGATTTTAAGCTATTAGCACTAATTTATTTTTTAGAAAAACTATACACTTTGTTTTTATTGTATACACTAAGCACCAAGGTGAGCATGCGTATCCCAATTTTCTATTACCTCGTAATTGCCGGCATCAGGCGGCGTAAAATTAAGTTATCACCTTGGTGTACTTCCACAAAAAAATATAAATTAGTACCGTTAAACCTTATTACTTGAAATTAAGATACTTTTTATTCCTGCTGCTTACATGCTTATGTCTAAATGCTAATGCCCAGGTATCGCCCTATGGTCAGGTAAGCACCGCCGACCTTAAACTTACCTCTTGTGATTTTGAAAAAGGGGCCAGCGCTATGGTGCTGTTTGATGTTGCAAAGGTAACTTATAATAACTCTTATAGAATTGTTGTAAACCAACACAGGCGCATTAAGATCTTTAACACTGAGGGGATTTCTGCAGCAGATATGCGGATAGAATACTGGGGTGGTGGCCATGATGAAGTGATT
Source organism: Mucilaginibacter sp. L294 (assembly GCF_001636615.1). Classification (GTDB taxonomy): domain Bacteria; phylum Bacteroidota; class Bacteroidia; order Sphingobacteriales; family Sphingobacteriaceae; genus Mucilaginibacter. Next base: position 22,711 of record NZ_LGEK01000050.1, read on the forward strand.
AAAAATATAGAAGCAGCTACCTACAATCTGGTAAATGGTAAAATAGAACGGGTTGTTTTGGATAAAACGCAGATGGTAAACATTAAAGTTGATAAACAGCGCAGGGCCATTGTATTTGTTTTTCCTAATATTAAGCCCGGCTCTGTTATCGAGTATAGGTATACACTGCAAACGGCTCATGTATATAATTATCCTAACTGGTCGTTTCAAAGATCTATCCCGGTAAGGTATAGTGAAATTGACGGCAGTTTTGAGGATGTGTTCAACTTTAATATAGTAAAAAAAATAACCCAAAAGCTGGCTATAGATAGTGCTGTTAAAGTTAAATCGGGCAGCAGGCATATCTGGGCAATGAAAAACATCCCCGCTTTTAGGTTAGAACCCTACATGCATTCTATAGAGGATAATGTCCAAAGCATTTATTTCAAACCCGGCCGCCTTTTAAGATACTGGAGTTTTTTAACTAAAGAAGTGCTGGAAGACGAGGATTTTGGATTGCAATTTGAAAAAAAGCTGGATGCGGAAGAACCGATAATTGCTAAGGCCAAAGCCATGAAAACAGATAACGAAAAAATGGACTATCTGTTTAACCTGGTTAAAAACACCGTAGAGTGGAACAAAATAGACGCATGGTACACGGTAGATGGCATACAAAAAGCATGGAAGCGAAAGAAAGGGAACTCTGCCGAGATAAGCCTCATTTTATATCATTTTTTAAAAGCCAGTGGCATAAACCCTAAACTGATACTTTTTGGTACCCGCGACCATGGCGAGATTGAGGAAGATAATGCCGGCTATAGCCGCTTAAACAAAACGGTGGTGCAGGTGCCTATAGATTCGTTACGCTATTTCGTATTAGATGCAACGGATAAATACAACACGTTTAATAATACCCCGTCTGATCTGCTGAACCTGAACTTGCTGAGTATTGACCCGGAAACAAAGGGCTTTGCGCTGATAAAATTACAAAACAACCAGCAAGCAGAAGAGGTGGTTTTTGTGAATGCCGAGATCATGTTATCCGGGAAAATGGAGGGGACAACGCAGTTAAGCAGTTCTACCTATAAACGTATTGATAAGCTACAGCTGTATGATAAGATAGGCGAGGCTAAATATATCGAGAGCGAATTAAATGACAAGAACAAAGGGGTAACAATTACCGACTATAAAATAATGAATACCAAAGTTGATAGCTTGCCCCTGCGGGAAAATTTTAATTTTAAGCTTGATATGACTGGGTTTGATGGTGATTACATTTATTTTAGCCCCAATCTTTTTACGGGCCTTGATGCTAACCCCTTCATTAGCGATGTGCGTTTCTCTGATATTGACTTTGTATATCTGAACCGTTACCTGATTAATGGCCATTACAAAATACCCGAGGGCTATAAAGTTGATGCGCTGCCAAAATTGCGAACTATTGTAATGCCCGATAACAGCATTGTTTTTAAACGTACCGTCGGCGAAATGGAGGGTGCAATTATTGTAAATTACAAAATAAGTTTTGCGAAAGCTAAATACAGCCGTGATGAGTATAAAGATCTGCATGATTTTTATAAACAGATGTATGAAATGCTCAACGAGCAGATAGTACTAAAAAAGCAACAGGCAAAACCACAGGCTATAAAGCAAGGCGCTAACTGATAGGCAAATAAATTAAAATTGATTATATTTGTTTATCACAATTAAATGAAAAGATACTGCTTATTACTGGCTATGCTTTCCCTTTGCTCAATTGTACGGGCACAAAGCATTTCTTTTTTCGACCTGACAAACTTAACCAACCTTACCGACGGGCAGGCGCATACCTACCTATCCCTTGGCAATGTATTTAAACATCAATACCTGCAAGATGTTGATGGAAAAAAAATTGAGCACTTCCGCACAAAATCTAACCAGGTAAAAGAACAAAGCATTACCATAGGCGAGAACACCATCCTATCAAACGGTGTTATTCTGCGTACCGTTACTTACGATACCCGCGACCCGCAGCATATTGTTAACCTGATAGCACAGGCACGCAGTGCAAAGCTCATTATGAAGTTTCAGGGGCAGGATGAGCAAAATAATATCTACAAATTTGATAACGAGTTTTACTTCGTCACTATGCTGATAAGCACTACAGAGAATAAAGGATCGGTAGTGATTACACAAAAGGAATTTGCGGGGTATTAAAATAAAAATCCCCGGCGCCTGCCAGGGATCGATATAAGAGAGGGCATATATGGTTACTTCCCAATCAAAGCAGGGTCAAACACACTTTTATCAATAGGCTGGTTCGCTTTAATATCCTGGTAAACCTCGGTTTGCAATAGTTTATCATCAATGTAAAATTTGCAAAGGGTTTCGCTCCAGGCGCCAGCTAACAGTTTGTGTTCTTCAAAGGTGGCCTCCATTTTACCCTTAGCGTCGTATTTAAAATAGCGTACGGCTACCAGTTTTTCTTTATCTATCCAAAGCTGGTTTACTTTTTCATCATCATTAGCCGATCCTAATACATAAACCGCCTTACCTTTCCACGTGCTTTCATGGTATTTGGAAAGGTCGAAATGCAGGGTGTTAAAATGCGCCAACACCTGGTCAATCGTTTTGAAATACATACCACCTAAAAAGAAGATCAGTTCGTTCTCGTCCTTTGTTGCACGCACCACTTTGTTGTTACGGAAAAGGTACGATGAATCGCCCCGGTAAATAATACCATTACCAGCCTTATCACCACCAAAATCTATCCGTAGCATATCCGGGTAAACAATACGCTCGTACCATACATCAGTTTTCAGTAGCGTATCGTTACGATAGCGGCCCGTGGTTTGGCTAAACGTTAATGATGTATGCCATTTACCATGATAGCGACTGTACATTTTTTTGATCACCCCGGTTGATGTAGGCTGCTTTGGCAAGGTAAAGCCCAATGCCGATAACAGTATGATGATAGCTAACGGATATTTCATGATCTAAGCGGTTAATTCCTCATAAGCGGCAGTAAGGCTGCGCTGTATGCCATCGCCCTGCCATTCGGTTACGCCGGGTATTGCGGCAGAGGCTAATATCTGCTCTTTGGTTTTACCGGCTTTAATGCTGCTGTCAACATAAGCCACCAGTTTTTCCATATAGTTTTGCATAGCTTTTAAATCGGCCATGGTACCGGTAACTTTTATCGGATCGAACGCGTGGCCAAAAACAAATATGGTGTCCTTATTAAACTGTTTTTGCGCCTGCTCTAAAGCTACCGCCCAGTGCTTGCATGATGCACCTGCGCTGCGGTCAACATAAGGGTGCATGCGGTTAAATACCTGGTCGCCGCAATGTACTATGTTGGCATGCTCAAAGTGAATAAAGCTATCGCCGTTGGTATGGCCGGGGCCAAAGTAGTGGGCGGTGATGTGTTCGTCGCCTACTTTAATTTTCCATTTATCGGTGTAAGTGGTATCAGGGTAAAGTTGTTTATCCTCTGTTTTTTGGGCAACGGCAAATGCCTTTTGGTTGGTTAACGAGTTGGCATGCGCCGCCACGTTTTTAACCAGGCCTTTAAAAGAAATATTACCACTGGTATGGTCGCTGTGGTGATGCGTGTTTATGAGCCATTGAAAAGGCTGGTCGCTTTTCTTTTTAAGCTCGGTTATTAAATGCGTTGCCGGTTCGGGGAACTCGGCATCAACACAAACAATACCCTCTTTATTTACCATCCAGATGATGGTACCGCCCTGCTCGGTAAAAATCCCTACGTTGTTGCGCAAGGGGGTAAGTTTATAATCGGGCATGGCCAGCATTGCTGCAAAGCTTTTATTGGTTAAAAACGACAGCGAACCTGCTGCCAAAGCGGTGTTTATTAAAAATTTACGGCGTTCCATATAGTTAGCGTATAGAGATTAGATGATCAGAGATCAGTTAAAGTTATGTTTTATTTTAAGTTTAAGAACTGCTTAATCTATTTAGAATTTCCCCAATTAATACTGATGAAATGCTTGCGATACAAACTCCAAAACGTTTGGTAACGATGCGCGCCAATACGTCCAGTTATGGGCGCCATCCCTCACGCGGTACTCATGCGGGATCTCTTTCTTGCGCATCAGGCTATGCACCAGCCCGTTGCCTTCGTACAAAAAGTCATCGTCGCCAACATCTATAAACCAGCGTACGTCTTTCTTTTTGGCATCGGGTATGGCGTTTATCAATTGTGATACGCTGTATTTGTTATAATAGTTGCTTATAGCGCTGTCTGACACGGCCGGATACTCCTCCCGGCAATAATCTTTGGCCTCATCCAATGCCCAAAAACCGGTAGCGGCACTCAATGGGCATGCGGATGAGAAAAGCTCAGGGTGATGCAGCGCGTAAATAAAACTGCCTTCGCCGCCCATACTTAAACCGGCAATGGCACGGTAATGCTTCTCGGCTTTAACTTTGTATTTTTTCTCAACAAAAGGCATCAGCTCATTAAAAAAGAAATCCTCATAATTCCAATCGCCCTTAACGCGGTTAAAGTAACCCCTATAGCCAGTGTTGGCATCGGGCATAACAATGATCATGGGGGTGGCAACACCATCGCGTATGGCTTTGTCGGTAATGCTAAGCACTTCGCCAAACTGTACCCAGCCGGTTTGGTCGTCGCCGGCGCCATGCAGCAGGTAAAGTATGGGGTAACTGCGGCCGCTGGTTTCATAATCGGGTGGCAGGTAAATGGCGTATTTGCGTTCGCTTTTCAGTATTTTACTGGTTAGGGTTAAATTATCATATACCTTACCGGTTTGAGCAAACAGCACAAAGGGGCAAAGCATCAGCAATAAAAAAAAGAGTTTTTTCATGAAGGTTAGTTTGGTGATGCAACAGGGGTATTGCGGTTGGCTAAATTTAGGGATTTTTAAATGAATGTTTATGGGAAGTGATTGGTTGATTGTTGATTTTAATATTGTAAGGGCTAATTGGTGTATTGTTCTTTTAGTTGATTATTACTATGACGTGTGGTTTGATTATTATGTTGCTGAATGGCATAATTATTTACAATGGCGTTGCCTGCGGCACGCGCTTTTCGCTCATACTGCGCAGGCCTTAATCATGGGCCGGTATCCGCTGCAATCGCTAACACAGAGTGGCGGGCCTGGCGGGAGACGCGAAGTATCGCGTCTCTACATTATCTTACTTCGTAGAGACGCGATACTTCGCGTCTTTGGTGACATATAGGTGGGTAGCGATTCCCCAACAAACATTTTTACCCCAATAAGCAATTTGTTTCTGTATCTCATTAACTTTACCCACGCATGCATCAACAACAAACCGCCGATAAAACCAAATGGCTGTACCTTTTTATAGGGCTGGCTGTTCTGCTAAACTTCAGCGGACTGTTTATCCCTATACTGGCGCCTGATGGTACCCTTTACGCGGTAATTGCCAAAACCATGGTGCAGCGTAACGATTATGTGCAACTGTTTGTACACAACGCCGATTGGCTGGATAAGCCGCACTTTCCGTTTTGGATAACCGCGTTTTCGTTTAAGCTTTTTGGCTTTACCACCTGGGCCTACAAATTGCCCGGCATTTTATTTATGCTGATGGGGGCCGCCTATACTTATAAACTGGCCAAAGCGATTTATACCAAAGAAATTGCCCTGTGGTCGGTATTGATATTGCTAACCTCTCAACACATTGTGCTGTCAAATAATGATGTACGCGCCGAGCCTTATTTAACCGGGCTTATCATCGCCTCGGTATATCATTTTTATAAAGCTTACAGCAGTAAAAGCTTCTGGCAACTGGTGCTGGCATCGCTGTTTACCGCCTGCGCTATCATGACAAAGGGCATGTTTGCGCTGATCCCTATTGGCGGGGCCATAGTAGGGCAATTAGCCATCACTAAGCAATGGAAACAGCTTTTTAACCTGCGCTGGCTGCTTGCCGCCGTGTTGATACTGATCTTTATCCTGCCCGAGATCTATTGCCTGTATGAGCAATTTGACGCGCACCCCGAAAAGCTGGTGTTTGACACCCATGGCGTATCGGGCATTAAATTCTTTTTTTGGGATAGCCAGTTTGGGCGCTTTTTTAACACCGGCCCCATCAAAGGCCACGGCGACCCAAGTTTTTTTGTACATACCACGCTTTGGGCGTTTTTGCCATGGTCGCTTATATTGTTCGCCGCAATATGGCATTTTATAAAAACGGGGGTAAAGGATGTGCAAAAACGCGAGTGGTTTTGTATTAGCGGGGCTTTGCTTACTTTCCTGTTGTTTTCGGCATCAAAATTTCAGCTGCCGCATTATTTAAATATCGTGTTCCCGTTCTTTTCCATTATTGCCGCGCAGTACCTGGTAGGCTTGCAATCGGAACGAACGATAAAAACCGTCAGGGCGGTGCAGATAGGGTTGGTGGCTTTGTTGCTTATTGTAATAGCCGCGCTGCATTACTTTTTTAAACCAAATGGGTTTCGGTGGGATGACGGGCTTACCTTACTGGTATGGCTGGGGTTGTTAATTTTGCTGCCCGGCAATTTTGCCAATACCGATTTAAGGCAAACGGCGTTCCGTACGCTGATCGTAGCCTTTGTGGTGAACCTATATCTGAATTTGGTTTTTTATCCCTCGCTGTTAAAGTACCAGGCCGGGAGCGAGGCTGCTGTTTGGATAAACCATAACAACCCCCAAAACCTGCCTGTTGTACAAAGCTGGGAAGATGCCAATTACCCCATGGAGTTTTACCTGGACCAACCCCTTACCGTGGTGAATGAAGACGGTACAGGAAAATTACCCGCACCGCCATTTATGTTTTATGGCCCGGCAAGCGTGGCTGCATCATTAACTACAAAAGGGTATAAAATTGAGCACCTGGCCTCGTTCGAGCGTTATTGGGTATCAAGGCTTAAGCCTGTATTTTTAAACAAAGTTACCCGCCAAAACCAGCTTACCCCAATGGAAGTAGTGTTGGTAAAATAATATTTAATAAAACACCCAAAAACTGTTACATACGCCACATTAATTACGTAATGTAATTACCGGGGGAAAATAGTACACTATAACTGATCTTAGGGACGCATCGCCCTTATATTAAGCCCTTTAATGCTTGTGCAAAAGCATGGCTATGTTGGCAGCCTCCCCGGTAACGGCCAGCAGTGCATAAAGATAGCTACGGATGATGCGTTCTTTTTTTCGTTGTGTTAAACTAAGCGATAACCCCACCCATCAGCGGGTCGGTGTAGCTTGGGTTTCCGGTTTCCACGCGGCCTGCATAACGTTTTTCAAAATCGCCGTAACCCTTTACCTTAATGCTGAAATCGTACCAGCCATGTTGCTTGCTCAGATCCAGCTTAATGGTTTGCGGGGCAAAACTTTCCTGCTGAATGGTTAGCTGTTTAGCACCGGTTTTGTAGGCGTTATCAATCACATCAACCGTTACAGGCGTAGTAGTGCCAACAAGCCAGAAGGTTAGCGCCACATTACCCGTTAGCTTTTTGCCGTTTGTTTGGTAGGCAAACTGCACGCCAATACCCGGATCGTTCGCATTGCCTTTAAACGCCCGGTAAAAGCCGTTAGGGCCGTAAGTGCGCAAGTAGTAATTGTTGTTCTCAAATTCATTTAGCGGCCAGCTATCGTTAAGGGTATCGCCGGCTTTTGCGGCATAGCTCCAGGTGCGCACGTCTTCCATCTTCTGCGGATTGTGGAAGGAGGCATATTTGCCCGGTGCATAAACGTTGAACGGCGCCCCGATGGCCTTATCGCCAAAAGTGGTATTCCCGGCTTTAAACTTTATCTCGAAGCTTTTTTTATCCTCGCTCAGCATACCGTCGGCATACAGCTCGTACGGCAAAGCGCAAGCTGGTTTAATACCTTTTTCCTGTTTGGGCATGTATGGCGATGCATGCGGTGCCTTTTTGATCAGTGCCACATCATCTGCCGAAAGGTTTTTATAGGTTGCCGGCACTTTTTTGAACTGCGCCTTGTGGATGCCTTCTACAAATTCATCTTTCTCTAAAAATGCAGGGTTGGCTATTTTCTCGCCATTATATGGCCTGAAGGCCGATGTAAGGTCGCCGCAAACGGTACGGCGCCAATCGCTGATGTTTTGTTCTTTTACCTTTTTGCCTGTTTTTTTGGATATAAAAGTTTCCAGGAACTGCAGGGTAGAGGTATGATCGAACACCTCGGAGTTTACATACCCGCCACGGCTCCAGGGCGAGGCTATCACCATGGGTACGCGGTAACCCAAACCGATGGAATTTTCGCGATCGTATTTTTTCGGGAAATCGTTGCGGTCATGCTCCTGCTCAGCGGTTACAAAATCTACCCGCGTATCTATGCCGTTTGAGACCTTTCCGGTGCCCTTTTTGTGCGAATGAGGGGCGGTAAAAGGCGGAATATGGTCAAAATATCCGTCGTTTTCGTCGTAGGTTAAGATGAAAATTGTCTTTTTCCAAACCTCGGGGTTATGGGTAAGTATATCCAAAACTTCCGACAGGTACCAGGCCCCATACCAAGGCGCACTGGGGTGGTCAGAGAAATTTTCGGGCGCGGTTAACCACGATACGGTAGGCAATTTGCCTGTTTTAACATCCTCCCTAAACTGGTGCAAAATGTCCCCTTTTGGTACTTTCATTTCCCGTTTAGTGCCGTTATCATCGTATTTTAAAGTGCTTAATTCGCGGTAATGCGGGTCGCTGGTGTTTACGGCAAAAGCCTTAAGGTGCAGGCTCTTTTCTTTCGCGCTAAGTTTATCAAAACTGGTGGGGTCAAGCTGCGAAGGGTCATTGTTTAGCGATTCCAGGTCGGCCTTTAACTGCTTCAATTGCAGCTGTATATGATCTATGTGGGCATCGCCTTTGGGCAAAGCAGCAAGCTTCTTTTCCATCGCTTCTATCTCAGTTGGCAGGGCAATTTTTCTTTTTTGCAGGTATAAAATATGCTTTTTATAAAGCTTGATATTGTATTGCTTAAAGTACTCCAGCGGGTTATCGCCAAAGTTCGACAGCCAGGATTCTTCCTCCCCCTCAAAATCCAGCGGAACGCTCATCTCGTTCTGGTAACATTTCCAGCTGATGCCGGCATTTTCCAGGCGCTCGGGGTAAGTGGTCCATGTTAGGGTGCCATAATCAGCATCCTCGTTCCATACACGGGCACGGGCTTGCTCGTTTTGTTCCTCGCGGATGGTTCCCGTCCAAAAGAAAAGGCGGTTGGGCGTAGTTCCCGTTAGCGACGAGCAAAAGTGCTGATCGCATACGGTAAAGGCATCGGCAAAGGCGTAATGAAAAGGGATGTCCTGGCGGTTATGGTAGCCGAGCGTTAAGGGCATATCTTTATAGTCCTCTATACCAGACCGTTTTTCGTTCAGCCATTGGTCAAACTTGCCATCATTACGGGCATTTACCTGATTGGCCCATGAGTGCGGCAGGCAGTTCATCCAGGTGGCGCGGGTGTTTTTTATATCAAGATGAAACGGGGCGTAAGTTTCGCCCTTTTTGTTTGATTGCAGCCAAACCGGGTTTTTGTTAGGCAGGGTAATAGCACGCGGGTCGTTATAACCCCTAACGCCCTTTAATGTACCGAAACAATGATCGAACGAGCGGTTCTCCTGCATCAGTAGCACAATGTGCTCTGCATCGGCCCAGGTAGTACCCGGTGCAGGGTTAATTGCCATAGCCTTTTGGATAGAGGCCGGTAAAAAATTGGTTAACCCGGCTGCACCGGTAAGCATTGCTGCCTTTTTTATAAAATCTCTGCGCGTATCTGACATATTGCTAAATTATCAAACCCAAATGAATTGCCTGTACTATATAGTAATGTAAAGTATTATTTTATTGTAAAGTAAGTGCGTATAGTAATAGGGTTTCTTCGCCCGGCGGCGTAACCAAACCACTGCGTATAAACCCGGACCTTTCTAACAAACGTTGCGACCGTGTATTAGTATCTGTTGTGGAGGCATAAAGTTTATCTATATCGTAATTATCCTTTATGTATTTAATAGATGCTGTAGCAGCCTCGTAAGCAAATCCCCGCCCTGCAAATCCCGGCAGGAATGCAAAACCCAGGTCGGGCTTGTCCAGGTAATCCCGCTTAAACAGGCCGCACATGCCAATAGGTTCGCCTGTATCAATAAGGCTAACCAACCAGGGGCCGTAACCATATTTGTTGTACAAACCTTGCGGGCCGTTAATAATATAATTAACAGCATCCTGATGCGTGTTAATGTTCCTGTCGCCAATAAATTGTTTCCAGGTTGGTGTGTTCAGCAAATCAAAAATAAAGGCGGCATCATCAATTATAAAATGCCTTAGGTTAATGTTTGATGAGTGAAAAAGGGTATCGGGCATATTTGAAATTCTTAAAACGAAGCTATGAATTTATCTAAAAAGAGCGTAATTGGTATTTATAAAGAAGATAAAACTTTGTTTTTACCACAAACATTTACTTACTTGTACTACCGATAACCGGATACCTGCTGATCCTGTAAAGCCTATGAAAAAATATTGCCTCACCCTCGATTTGAAAGATGATGCTGAACTGATTGCCGAATACGAAGAGCAACACAAAGCCATCTGGCCCGAAATAGTTGAAAGTATTACCAGTGCCGGTATCACCAATATGGAGATATACAGGTTGGGCACAAGGCTGGTGATGATCATAGAAGCCGAAGAGAGTTTCAGTTTCTCGAAAAAAGCCGCCATGGATGCAGGCAACGCCAAAGTGCAACAATGGGAAAACCTGATGTGGAAATATCAGCAACCGATAAAAGGCGCCCTTGCCGGCGAGAAATGGGTTTTAATGGATAAAATATTCCAATTATAATACATTATCAACATGAGAAGAACACTATTACTGCTTTGTTTATTTACTGTTATTACCGGCCGATTGATGGCGCAGGGGCCTTATGTACCTACAGCCGAGAATCTGGCCGCGCGGCAAAAATTTCAGGATATGAAGTTTGGGCTGTTCATTCACTGGGGCATCTACAGTATTTTAGGCGATGGCGAGTGGGTAATGCACGATAAGAAAATCCCATACGATAGCTATAAACGGCTGGCAGGTTTCTTTAATCCGCAGGAATTTAATGCCAAAGAATGGGTAGCTTTTGCCAAAAAGGCGGGTATGAAGTATATTACCATTACCTCGCGCCACCACGATGGGTTCAGTATGTTCGGCACCAAAATGTCGCCGTATAATATTGTAGATGCTACGCCATACCATAAAGACCCATTGATGGAACTGGCACAGGAGTGCGAGAAAGAAGGTATCGAGCTGCACTTTTATTATTCACTGCTTGATTGGGGCAGGCCCGACTATGCTTTTGGCAGCCAGATAGTAGATGGCAAGCCTGTTAAAGGCGACTGGGACAGCTATATTAAATTTATGAAAGACCAGCTAACCGAACTGATCACCAAATATCCCGGTGTAAAAGGCATTTGGTTTGATGGCGACTGGGAGCGCACCAAAGTTAATTGGCATTACGATGAAATTTACGGGTTGATCCATAAACTAAACCCAGCTATACTGGTTGGCAATAACCACCACGTAGCACCAAAGGATGGCGAGGATTTCCAGATGTTTGAGAAGGATTTGCCGGGTGCAAATACCACAGGCTTCGCACCCGACCAAACCATTGGTAAATTACCGCTGGAAACCTGCGAAACCATCAACGGGAGCTGGGGCTTTAACATAAACGACAGGAACTTTAAATCGTCAAAACAAATTATCCACTACCTGGTGAATGATGCCGGGCGGAATGCCAATTTCTTATTAAATATAGGCCCTATGCCTAATGGGAAGATCCAGTCGGAATTTACCGATACACTGGCCATTGTGGGTGCCTGGGTGCAAAAGAACGGCGAAAGCATTTACGGTACCCGCGGCAGTTATGTTCCACCGCAGCCGTGGGGTGTTATCACCACTAAAGCAAAAACCATGTATGTGCACATTACCTCCCCACAGGGTGAGGGGTATATTTTTATCCCGAAGGTAAAAGAGAAAGTGAGCAACGCGGTATTGTTGAACAATGGCAACGCGGTCAAATTTAAACAACAGCCGGAAGGGGTGTTTATTTATACCGAAGGACTGACGGCTGATCCGGTAGATACTATTATTAAGCTATCCGTTAACTAAGGATGAAAGAATTAGCTGACCCGGTAAACAGGGAAACTTTACATCAGTTATTGTTAAAGCTACAGCCGGATACTGTACCCCTTTGGGGCAAAATGACGGCTCGGCAGATGATAGAACACATGATTGACCAGGTAAGATACAGCTATGAGAAACTCACCTTTGTTTTTGATGTGCCCGAGGAACAGGCAAAGCTGGCCAAACAAAAGTGGATCTATACCGACGCGCAAATACCACCCAATTTAATTTTAGGGCCACTGCCCGCTACAAATGAATATCCCGATCTGCATACCGCGATAGAGCAGTTGATGCTTGAACTTGAAAACTTTGACCGGTATTTTAAACCAGCCGGAACCGTTGTAAACCATGGCGGATATGGCCCTATGGATTACAACGAGTGGCTGATATGGCATGGCAAACATTTGGCGCATCATTTAAGGCAGTTTGGGCTTATTAATTAGGCAACGGCTTCTTCTGTTGGGGTGAAACTTTGCTCATCGGCACTTGGGCCATAACTGCCTGGTATAGGTATATTAAGCAAACGCAGGTAAACACCCAGTTGCGCACGGTGGTGGATGATCTGCGACAGCGCCATACGAATTACCTCTGATCTGGTTCTTTTGCTAATAATAGTATCTCCGCTGCGTAAGGTCCAAATTTCATCAAGCTTATTTTCGTTTTCGGCAATTAACTGCCTGCGGCCATCTATTAAGGACGCTTCAAAAACCTCCATCAGGGCCGCGGTATCGTTTACATTTTTCTGTTCCCAGGCGTTATTTTCAAAATCAAGTTCGTCGGTAGTAAGCGCCATCGTAATCCAGGTTGGTATTTCGGCAATATGGGTAGCCAGGTTGCGCAATACCATGCTTTTTTCGTGCGGTTTGTAATCGTACTGATCATCAGGGATGCGCGATAACATGTTGCGGGTAGTTAAAGCTTCTTCATTTAACTGTTTCAGGAAAAAATTGATAAGTGACATAATGTTGTTGTTTTGGGTTTTAATTCAAAGAAACAACCGGCTGATGACAGCCCTATGTCAGCAGGGAGAAAAATAATTAAAAAAATATTATTTGCTATGCATGCACTGTCTCTTATACACATC
>NZ_LGEK01000057.1 GCF_001636615.1 Mucilaginibacter sp. L294
GATGTGTATAAGAGACAGTATCAGTACTTAATAAAAAAACGAACAGAAACTAATTTTTGCTTAAAAGGAAAAATGTTCTTGAAAAGAATAAATTGACCAACGAGCCTTATCTACTTTTTTATGCTTTTTGGGAATTATGGCTTGCCTTTTGTTAAAAGTTAAATGGTCCTGCATACATCCTTGAAAAATATTTCATCTACCTATGAAAACTTTTCTGATGTTAAGGCTAAAAACGAATTCTCAGTTGCCCAAGTTGAGATGAATATGTTCTTTTATTTTGGGTTTAATCAATAGTTTAAATTAATTAGGGGAAAAGGGAGCTTCAAAAAGGCTCTCTTTTTTTGTTATTGATTTTTTGCTATGCATGCATAATAATTATACCTTTAAGCTTTATTTACCATTATGCAATTTGAACTTACAGAAGAACACCTAATGATACGCCAGGCGGCGCGTGATTTTGCACAAAACGTATTAAAACCCGGCGTTATTGAACGCGATGAGCACCAAAAATTCCCCGCAGAAGAAATAAAACAACTTGGCGAACTTGGTTTTTTAGGGATGATGGTATCGCCACAATATGGCGGTAGCGGTATGGATGCTATATCCTACTCTATCGTAATGGAAGAACTTTCAAAAGTTGATGCGTCGGCATCGGTAGTGGTATCGGTCAACAACTCACTGGTTTGCTACGGGCTGGAGAAATATGGTAACGAAGAACAAAAACAAAAATATTTAGTGCCTTTGGCCAAAGGCGAAAAGATAGGCGCATTTTGCCTGAGCGAGCCCGAAGCAGGATCTGACGCTACATCTCAGCATACTACTGCTATTGATATGGGCGACTATTACCTGGTAAACGGCACCAAAAACTGGATAACCAACGGCAATACGGCATCTACCTATATTGTAATGGCACAAACCGATGCCACCAAAAAACACCGCGGCATTAACGCGCTGATCATGGAAAAGGGCATGGAAGGCTTTACCGTTGGCCCAAAAGAAAACAAACTGGGTATCCGCGGGTCTGACACGCACTCGCTGATGTTCACTGATGTTAAAGTACCAAAAGCCAACCGCATAGGCGAAGATGGCTTCGGCTTTAAATTCGCGATGGCAACGTTAGAGGGCGGGCGCATCGGCATCGCGTCCCAGGCTTTAGGTATCGCAGCCGGTGCTTATGAGCTATCGGTACAGTACGCCAAAGAGCGCAAGGCTTTTGGTAAAACCCTTGCCGACCTGCAAGCCATCCAATTTAAACTGGCCGATATGGCTACCGAAATTGAGGCCGCCCGCTTGCTTTGCTACCGTGCCGCATGGTTAAAAGATAAAGGTTTGCCATATGCGCAGGCTGCATCAATGGCAAAACTTTTTGCATCAGAAACTGCTATGCGCACTACAATAGAGGCGGTGCAGATACATGGCGGTTACGGTTTTGTGAAAGAATACCATGTTGAACGACTAATGCGCGATGCCAAAATCACGCAGATATATGAGGGTACTTCTGAAATTCAGCGTATTGTCATATCGCGCGAGGTGTTGAAATAGTTTAGCTGCATTTAGTACTTTTGATAAAGTATATAAAAATAGTAGACTATTTTTCACTATGATAAAAAAGATCTTATTAAGCGCGGTACTTGTTACCGCGCTTACCCAAATAACCACTGCGCAAACCAAACTGAAAACAGGTATATGGCGCGGCGCTTTAACAACCAAAGCAGCCAACTACATTCCCTTCAATTTTGAGGTAACCAACACCGGTGATAAGCAGGAACTGGCTATTATAAATGCCACCGAGCATTTTAAGGTAACCGATGTAAACGGCAAAGGCGATTCTGTATTCATCAAAATGCCGCTGTTTGATTCTGAATTCAGGCTAAAACAAACCGGCGACGAACTTCACGGCCTGTTTATCAGGCACCTTGGCGAAAGAGATCAACAGATCGAGTTTAATGCGATAGCATCAACCCCATGGCGCTTTTTTAAAACCCCGGCAGCAAGCACCTATAATGTAAGCGGCCGCTGGAGCGCCATTATTGGCGAAGGTGATGGCCGCGATACCACCGTTGGCGAATTTAAGCAGGGTGGCCAAAAAGTTACCGGCACTTTTTTAACTACCACCGGCGATTACCGCTTTTTGGAAGGCACCGTGAGCGGCGATAGCCTATCCCTGTCGTGCTTTGATGGTGGACATGCGTTTTTGTTCACCGCTAAAATAGCCGATAATAACACGCTTACAGATGGCGAATTTTTTTCGGGTTTAACGGGCAAGGATGTATGGACCGCAGTGCGCAACGAGAATGCCAAACTGCCGGACGCGTACTCTTTAAGCGCTTTAAAACCGGGCTACAAAAAACTGGCGTTTACATTTAAGGACCTTAATGGCAACGCCGTATCACTTGACGATGCCCGCTATAAAAACAAGGTGATTATTGTACAGATCATGGGGTCGTGGTGCCCTAATTGCATGGACGAAACGGCTTATATGGTTAACTATTATAAAAAATACCAGTCAAGAGGTGTAGAGGTGATAGGCCTGGCCTATGAGCGCACTACTGATTTTGCCAGATCGCAAAAAGCACTATCGCAGTTAAAAAGCAGGTTCGATATTAAATACCCCATACTGATAACCGGTTACACCAGTAATAAGGTAGAAACCGCCAAAAGCCTGCCCATGCTTACCAAAGTTGTAGGCTTCCCAACTACTATTATTATTGACAAAAAGGGCGATGTACGTAAGATTCATACTGGTTTTAGCGGCCCGGGTACCGGCGAGCATTATACCGAATTTATCAGCGAGTTTGAGAAGCTGACGGATGATTTGCTGGCGGAGAAGTAAATAAGCCATAATAACTTGTCATGCAAGCATCTATTAACCGACATGCATGTATGCGATTGCACAGTTCGAAAACAGATCCTTCGCTATCGCTCAGGATGACAGGTTGGTTATGGGAGTTTACTCGTTCAAAAATAAACTCTCGCTCACACCCGGGATAATTCCTTTCTCCAGCGCGGTATCAAACAAAAGCTTAACTGCCTTTCTGCCCTCTTCGCCCAGATCAACAGAGAATTTATTGACGTAAAGGTCGATGTGTTTATACATTACCTCCTCGCTCATTTCCTGTGCATGCGAGCGGATGTACTCCAAGCCTGATTTTGGATTGGCAAAAGCAAACTCTATCGAGCGTTTGATCACCCTGTTGATCTTATGTTGAACATCCGGCGGCAAGTTGCGGTTAGCCACAATCCCACCTAATGGAATAGCGCAGCCGGTACGTTTTTCCCAGTAATCTCCCAGGTCGATGATCTTGTGCAGGCCTTTATCCTGGTAGGTAAAACGGTTCTCGTGAATGATGAGGCCAACGTCTACGCGGCTATCTAAAACAGCATTCTCGATATCCGAGAAAACAAGTTCCTGTTTATTGGTAGCATCCGGGTAGGCCAGGCTTAATAAAAAATTAGCCGTGGTGTATTTGCCCGGGACACCTATTTTAAGGGTGGTATCGCCCGCTTCAAGCCTTGCTTTTAAATCTTCTGCGTTTTCTTTGCATATCAACATCGGCCCTACGCCAAAACCCAGAGCACTGCCGGCATCCAGCAAAATATATTTATCGGCCGCGTAGGCAAAGGCGTGATAGCTCAGTTTGGTAATATCCAGTTCGCCA
The DNA here is from genome assembly GCF_001636615.1 of Mucilaginibacter sp. L294. Classification (GTDB taxonomy): domain Bacteria; phylum Bacteroidota; class Bacteroidia; order Sphingobacteriales; family Sphingobacteriaceae; genus Mucilaginibacter. The sequence continues at coordinate 3,660 of NZ_LGEK01000057.1, forward strand.
CGAAAGGCTTTCTGGTTTAGCGTTTCCACATCATCATAAAACACTTCAAAGTCCAGGCCTTCGGTGTCTATTTTATGATGGATCAGCGCGTCGAATATAAAAGTATCGTTAGGGCAGGGCGAAAAGCCGATAGTTAGTTTCATGGTAATTGTTGTAGTTCTGCTAATAACTGCACAGCAAATGTATTCAGATTTTTAACGGCTAAACCTATCTGCCATGCATCCCGGTTACGTTTTTCAACGTAATTTGACACTGCCCTGATTTGCAGGCAAGGCACCCCCGCCTCTCGGCAGGCATAGAAGAAGGCCGCACCCTCCATGCTCTCTATCTGCGTGTTTAAACGTTGCTGTATTTTTTGGATGGATGCCTCGTTCCCATGCACTGTATTTACGGTAATTGCCGTGGCTTGCTTTATTGATCGACCTTTATAAATATCGGATAACTGTTTACTCGCTTTAAAATTGCTTTCGCCAAAACCCATCTGGCTTATCGGTAAAAAGATTTCATCATCCTCGGCACCCAATTCGGCTATCGTATCTTCTGTTATTTCTACCAAATCGCCCAAGGTAATATCGCGTTCAAAACTGCCGGCAATGCCCAAGTTTATAGCCAGGTCGTACTGATTTGTTGCCAGTTCGCGCCCAAGGGCAAAAGCCGTTGCTACCATGCCTACACCGGTTATGAGAAGTGAATGGTGTGTGGAGAGAGGTGATTGGTGCGTTTTTCCGGGGCTCTTCGCTCCTGCGTCCGCGTTCCCAAGTAAACTTTCCACTTCAAAAGAGGTAGCCGCTACAAACAATATCCGCATAAAAGCTATTTTTTTGACAGCTAAGATAAAACAACTCGCCTGTTTTTGTTTTGTATATTTGCACCATTAATTGCTATGATGATACATATTACGCGCAAGGAACATTTTAACGCAGCACACAGGATGTACCGCGAGGAGTGGAGCGCAGAGAAAAATAACGAGGTTTTTGGCAAATGTGCCAACCCAAACTGGCATGGCCACAATTACAACTTGTTTGTAACCGTAAAAGGCGAGGTTACCCACGCAACCGGCTACCTGATAGATCTTAAAGAGCTTAAGGAGATCATTAACGAGTATGTGATAGAAAAGCTGGATCATAAGAACATCAATATGGATGTGCCGTTTATGAAGGGCATAATGGCATCAACAGAGTTGCTTTGCATCGGCATATTTAACCAGTTGAAAGCCCCGATAGAGGCCTACCCCGGTGTGTTCTTACACTCGGTAAAATTGTACGAAACAGAAAACAACTCTGCCGAGTATTTTGGCGGATAAACCTAACTCATGACTGACCACGATAACATTCCCGACAGGGACGAGGGCATAAACGGCTACCAGAAGATTGACCGCTACAACCCCGAACTGATTCAAAACCTGTCGGCCAATTACCTGAACGTTTTAAAACAGATAGGTGAAAACCCCGAACGCGAAGGTTTGCTAAAAACCCCCGAACGTATTGCCAAAGCCATGCTTTACCTTACCCATGGATATGACCTGGATGCAAAAGAGATCCTGAACTCGGCCATGTTTAAGGAAGAGTACAGCCAAATGGTGATCGTAAAGGATATTGAAGTATACTCGATGTGCGAGCATCATATGCTGCCATTTTTCGGCAAGGCGCATATTGCCTATATCCCCAACGGCTATGTGGTTGGCTTAAGTAAAATACCACGCATAGTTGATGTGTTTGCCCGCCGCCTGCAGGTACAGGAGCGTTTAACCAACGAAATACGCGATTGTATACAGGAAACGCTTAACCCGATAGGAGTTGGCGTGGTTATTGAGTGCCGCCACCTATGTATGAGTATGCGTGGCGTACAAAAACAAAACTCGGTAACTACCACATCGGCATTTACGGGCGAATTTTTAAAAGGCCAAACAAGAACAGAATTTTTAAACTTAATTTCTTCGAACTTAAGTTAATAGTGAATGGTTGATTAGGTGAGTAGTTGAAGCTTTTAACCACTCACCTAATCAACTTAATCAACCAATAACCAATTAAATGAAAGCATACATTTTTCCAGGGCAGGGTGCCCAATTCCCGGGGATGGGTAAAGACCTTTATGAGCAAAGCGACAAAGCCCGTGAATTATTTGAGCAGGCTAATGAAATATTAGGTTTCCGTATTACGGATATAATGTTTGATGGCACCGAGGATGACTTGAAACAAACCAACGTAACACAACCGGCAATTTTTCTGCATTCGGTTATACTGGCCAAAGTTTTGGGTGATGACTTTACACCTGAAATGGTTGCCGGCCATTCACTGGGCGAGTTTTCATCGTTAGTTGCCAGCGGCGCTTTATCATTTGAAGACGGCCTTCGCCTGGTTGCAGCCCGTGCCAATGCCATGCAAAAAGCCTGCGAGATACAACCCGGCGCTATGGCTGCTATTTTAGCCCTTGATGATTTTACGGTTGAAGATATTTGCCAACGCTTAACAGATGTTGTGGTACCGGCAAATTATAACTGCCCCGGCCAGCTGGTAATATCCGGCACCGAAGCCGGCGTTGATGCCGCATGTATAAAAATGACCGAAGCGGGTGCAAAGCGCGCTTTAAAACTAAATGTTGGTGGCGCGTTTCACTCGCCTTTAATGGAAGCTGCCCGTGTTGAGCTGGAAGCGGCCATTGTAAACACCGAATTTAAAACCCCTGTTTGCCCGGTATATCAAAACATTGATGCAAAACCTTATACCAATATTGAGCAGATAAAACATAACCTGATAGCCCAGCTTACAGGCCCCGTACGCTGGACACAAACCGTTGAGCATATGCTTGAAGATGGCGCCACCTCATTTACCGAGGTTGGCCCGGGCAAGGTTTTACAAGGCCTTGTAAAAAAGGTTAACCGCGAAGTACCCACAGCAAGCGCTGCAATACAATAAATTACAAGCCATCCGTTAGTTAGCGGGTGGCTTTTACTTTTACCAATGATTTAGCACCTATATAACAAATTGACAACCGCCGGAAAAATACGCGTATTATTAGGCTTACTGTTTGCCAGTTTGTTATTTACAGCAATTGTTGTTGAAAGAACCTACACGCCGGAAAACAACCTTATCCAAACGGCTAAGTTGTTAGAGAATAACCTGCACCGTAAGGAGAACTATGTATACGGTGCCATTCAAAACAAGCAGGTATTTAATGAAATAAAACAACTGCGTAATACCCCCGCTAAGGGCCTGGCATATATTAACGAGTATACCATTAAAAACGCCATATGGATATTGGTTTATAAAAACCAACGGCTTGATTTTTGGACCGGGGCAAAAATAATCCCCCAAAATGCAACCCGGTTAAAAGAGGGCTGCTCTTTTATAAAACAGCCCAACGGATATTACGAAACCATTAAAAAAACCGAGGGTGGCGTATCGGTTATATTTTTCATCCCTGTAAAAACCAGCTATCCGTTTACAAATGATTACCTGGAAAATGTATTCGCTAAAGACCTTACTACCGATAATAACATTGCCATTGCCGACTTTACCGATAAAAACATCTACGCTGTACATGATGTAAATAACGTTTACCTGTTCTCGTTAAAACTGATAAAAGGAGTAAACCACCGCTTTTTTTATTTTGTAATAGGCTTTTGGCTTTTGGCCATTTTTACCTTGTTTTTACTGATTAATAATATTGCGCGCTACCTGGTTGGCAAAGGGTATATGTATGGCGCTTTGTTATTTTTGTGCGCTTTTATTATATGTTTCAGGTTTATAAACCTGCATTATAACTGGCCTTATTTTACGCATGACCTATCATTGTTTAACCCCAAAATATACGCATCTTCGCCTATATACGGATCCCTGGGCGATCTATGCATCAATATATTAATGATTTGTTGGGCAATCATCTTTGCATACGCCCACCGCACCAGCCTTATCAAAAAAGTACCGGGAAAGGTAATAAGCTATATCATTTTTACAGGGTGTTTGCTCACCCTTATTCTTTCGTCTACACATTTTCTTCGGGTTTTTTATGGGCTGGTCATCAACTCCAAGATCAGTTTTGATGTAAATAACGTACTCAACCTGTCGGGGTTTAGCCTGCTTGGCGTACTGATGCTTTGCTTCAGTTTCCTGATGTTTTTTTTACTGACCGAAGTAATACTTACCATTTGTTTTAAGCTGGATATACCTATCATGCAGCAGGCATTGCTGCTTATTGCAAGTATTATTATTACTACCGCTGTAGTAACTTATTACTGGGAGTTCAGCCTATTCCATTTACTTTGGATGGTAATGGTTTTAGTAAGGGGCTATGCCTTTTTATACAACGACCGTAAGTTTACAGCCACATCATTTATAAGTGTTGTGCTTATATCTGCTATAATAGCAGCTGTAAAACTAAACCATTTCGAATCGGTAAAAGAACAGGACCTGCGAAAGGTTTTGATACAAAGGCTGGAAGTACCGGATGATGTTATTGCTGATGGGATCTTCAAAAAAATAGAGAAGCAAATAATTGTAGACCCATTACTGATAGCCTATTATAAAAGCTCCGATCATAGTTCAGATTACCTGGAAACCCGTTTACAAAAGCTTTATTTTGACCGTTACCTGTCTAAATACGATTTTGAGGTACATGAATACGATACTACCGATCAACCTATATCGCTGGATAAAACCTACACGCTCGATGTATTTAAAGACATGGTGGTATACAGCTCTTTCAAGGTGTCTGATTATTTCTATCGCCAAAACGAATCGTTTGGGTTTCAAAGCTATTTTGCCATATTACCCGTTATAGATGGTGCTAAAAAGTTAGGTACCATCGTTGTCGAACTGAAATCAAAACCCCTGCTTGCGGCGGGCAGTTTCCCCGATCTGCTGATAGATAAAGAAGTTAAAGGCAATACGGAGGAGTTTAAAAATTATTCATTTGCTTTTTATACCGATAACGTGCTTATAGGGCAAAGCGGCACTTATGTTTATAGCATTCGCAATAACGAGTTTCACGGCGAGCTAAAAAAATACACTACCCAAACCACACAAAGTACCAAACACGGCTTTTCAGATAAGTTTACCACTTATACCCATTTACTTTATAAACCGGCCAGTCGCAATCTGATAGTGGTAAGCCAGGAGAGCAATGTACTACTGGAAAACATTACGGCGTTAACGTTTTTCTTTGTAGTGTTGCTGGCATTTAGTGCTATAGCGCTGCTTATACGATTGTTATGGATAAGGGTGAGGATATTTAACGTAAGCAATAACCGTATTAAATGGAGCTTTAAAATAAGTTTAGACAGGATATTGTATAAAACGCGCATCCAGTTCTCGATGATATTTGCGGTTGTTATAACCCTGATATTAGTTGGGATAATAACCTTTGTATCTATAAGTACCCAATACCAGGCACAGCAGGATAAGGTTATCAGGAACAAGATAATGCAGATAACAGCGGCTTTTGAGGCCGGGCCTATCAATAACTTTACAAAAATTACCGAGGATAATAAGATAAGATTTGATGAACTGGCCAATACTTACTCTGCCGACCTTTCTCTATATGACCTTAACGGGGGGCTGTTGGTTTCAACTCAACCTAAAATTTATGATTATGGCTTGCTTTGCAGGCAAATGAATGCCCGTGCATTTATTTCATTAAGCGGCGCGCAAAGCTCTGAAGTGCTGAACGAAGAAAAGATAGGCCTGCTTACCTACAAAGCTGCTTACACCCCAATAAGGGATGTAAAGCACCAAACCGTTGCCTATTTGCAATTGCCTTACTTTGCTAATGCTGCCGATTATACCGAACGCATCGGATCGTTGTTAAATATCATGATAAATGTTTACGCGCTGGTATTTATAGCTATTGGCTTGTTTGCAGTAATTATTGCTCGGCAGATAACAGCCCCGTTAAACTTTATACAGTACAACTTAAGTAAAACCATTTACGGTAAAAAGAATGAGCCTATAAAATGGGACCGTAACGATGAGATAGGCGCGCTGGTAAAAGAGTATAACAACATGATAGCCGCGTTGGAGAACAGCGCCCAGAAGCTTGCCCAGTCTGAACGTGAAACAGCCTGGCGCGAGATGGCCAAACAGGTAGCCCACGAAATAAAAAACCCCCTCACGCCGCTTAAATTGGGCTTGCAGCTGCTTGATAAATCATGGAGGGATAAAGACCCTAAGTTTGACCAGAAGTTTGAACGTTTCAGCAAATCGTTTGTGGAGCAGATAGAGAGTTTGTCATCCATCGCGTCGGAGTTTTCGGCCTTTGCAAAAATGCCCGATACCCGGATCGAAAAGATCTCGCTATTTGAGATGCTGAACCAGGCCGTTACCATATTTAAGCAAATGGATAACGTTACCATAAACTACCAGCCACCTGCCAATCCGTTTTTTGTAAGCGCCGACCGCGACCAGCTATTGCGTTGCTTTAATAACCTGCTTAAAAACGCCATTGAAGCTGCCCCGCAAGATACCGGCTGTTTAATTGATATTAATTATCTTATTACCACCAAAAATATATTGCTTACCATAAAGGATAATGGCAACGGCATACCCGAAAGCATGCGCGAGAAAATATTTGAACCAAACTTCACCACCAAAAGCTCTGGCACGGGCTTGGGCCTTGCATTCGTAAAAAATTCTATTGAAAACGCCAATGGCAAGATCTGGTTTGAAACTACCATGGATGTTGGCACTACCTTCTACCTTAGTTTCCCGGCAGCGAGCGAGGAAGTAGTTTAGGTCTGTTAAACCACCCCGTCATTGCAAAGTACAAAGCAATCTCTTTAGGACAATTGTACAACTTGTATACATGAATAGCTTAAAGAGATTTCTTCGGACCTCAATGATGGAAGGAATCCGAGTAGCGTGGAAGTTCCTCGACATCTTTACCGCCTACTGTTCTATCGAAGATTGCTTCGTACCTCGCAATGACGCGCGGGAGAAAAACGCGCAGCGAGAGATGCATGGTGCGCACGGGTCGCGGTAACGCACCTAAGTAAAATTCACGCACAAAAAAAGCCCCGGTTATTACAACCGAGGCTTCAAATATCCATTAGTTTGTTATTTAAGCGTTATGCTGGTTTTACCCATTGTGTACCCATCGGCGTATAAAAGCACAGTGTAGGTGCCTTTTTGGAACGGTGCGGGGTTTATCCAATCGATAGTGTAACCGCTGCCATCGTCCCTAAAATCAATTGATGTTTTGTAGGTGTATTGCAGGTCCTGGCTATCGGCATTGAACGTGCCCGAGTCTGTCTGGGTGATCAGGTTGCCGGTTGGATCAATAATACGCACGTACACATCATGCAGGCCTTTCTCGGCAACGGCATTGGTAGCAACCGTAAAGTTGATCTTTATTTTTTGAGCCTGTTTGGCCTTGGTTACATCACTTTCCTTCCCGCTGTTCTTCACCTTATAGGCAACCACATCCGCTGTAGCTACCTTAATAGCCGATGCTACTTTTACCTTGGTATCCAGCTCCTGGTTCTTTTGTTCAAGATCGGTAGCCTTTTGGCTAACGGTTGCCAGGTTGGTTTTTAAAGTGTCGCGCTCAGTAGCCAGCGTGGTATTTTGCTTTTTAAGTTCCTCAATATCGGCAGTATATTTAGTTACAAAGTATCTTAATTGCTTAATATCCTCCTGCGCTTTGCCCAGTTCGGCAACGGTTAGCTTGCCTTTGGCCAATTCGCTTCGTAACACACGGATCTTTATTCGTAACGAATCATTCTTGGCTTGCATAGCTACCGACATTTTTGCACGGCCGGCATTAACCTGTTCTATTTGCGCTTCAAGGCTGTCCAATTCGGTTTGCAGCCTTGTTTTTTCGTCATTCTGGTAAACTACCTTTACATCTGATTTATTCTTTTGCGTGTAGAGGTAAACATCGGTACCCAATAATGCAACCACAACAGCGATCAAAAAATAAATTACGTTTGAATTTTTTTTCGGTGTTTGTGGTTGGTTATCCGCTGGTTGGTATTCCATAGTGATTATTTAAAGGTTATGATAATTTAACGGGTTGCTAACCTGTTAAGGCTATCTTTCTTTTTTTAAGATCTAATAAATATAGGCAAAAACTACATAACGCATTAAAAAGCATGTTGTTTGCACTTATAATGGTACGGGCTAAAATAAGTACAATATGATTAAAACACAAAATAGGCGCAATTATTATACTAATACTAAAACTGCTTAGTTATGAGTTTATATCTTTGAGGCTTTTAAAAATAAAATATTCGCTTAATGCAATTATACAGATACCTGCTTACTACACTTTTTTTTTCAACTATACTTTCCCTGTCAATAGCCCAAACCGTTACACCTGAAGAGGTTACACAACCGCAACCTAAACGCGAGTTTAGAGGAGTATGGATAGCAACGGTAGTAAACCTCGACTGGCCCACTAATGCAAAGGCAACTGCAGATATTCAAAAAAAAGAACTTACAGACGAGTTAAACATCCATCAACAAAACGGCATCAATGCTATAATGTTTCAGGTTAGGCCCGCCGCCGACGCACTTTACGCCAAAAGCCGCGAGCCCTGGTCAAAATATTTAACGGGCAAACAGGGGCAGGCACCGGGTTACGATCCATTGGAATTTGCCACTACAGAGGCCCACAAACGCGGCATGGAGCTGCACGCCTGGTTTAACCCCTACCGCGCTACTTTTGATAACAAATTTTGGACGCTGGCGCCCGAGCATATTACCCGCACCAAACCCGAGTGGTTTTTTATTTACGATGGTATAAAGCTTTTTAACCCCGGTTTGCCGGAGGTGCGCGAATATATAGTACAGGTGATACTTGATGTTGTAAAAAATTATGATGTAGATGGTATACACATGGACGATTACTTTTACCCATACCCGGTTAGGGGCCAGGTAATACAGGATGCCGACGCTTATGCCAAATACGGGCAGGATTTTGATAATATAAAAGACTGGCGCCGCGATAATGTAGATAAGCTGGTACACATGCTGGCAGATAGTATCCATAAATACAAACCCAACATGAAATTTGGCATTAGCCCGTTTGGGATATGGGCCAACAAAAGCCAGCACCCTGATGGTTCTGCTACAAACGGAGGCTCGTCATACATAGAGAATTTTGCTGATAGCCGTAAATGGATGCAGGAAGGCTGGATAGATTATATAAACCCGCAAATTTACTGGCATATTGGCAACCGTGCCGCGTCGTTTGATACGCTGTTAAATTGGTGGAGCAATAATACCTATAACAGGCATTTATATATTGGCCAGGCACCGTACCGGTTTTATGAGGTACGCAGCCCGGCTTTCAAAAACCCATCAGAGATACCCAACCAGATACGGATGATACGCGCCAACCCGCGCGCGCAGGGCAGCGTGTTCTTCAGGTCGCAATCATTAATAGGCAATGCCAACCACCTCGCCGATAGCCTGAGGAAAGATTTTTACCGCTACCCGGCGCTGCCGCCGCAAATGCTTTGGCTGGATTCTATCCCGCCAAACGCCCCGCAAAACTTTGTTGCCCATACCGAAAACAAAGGTGTAATACTTAAATGGCAGGCGCCATTACCGGCAAGCGATAATGAGACGGCTTATGGCTATGTGATATACCGTTTCCAGGAGAATGAAAAATTTGATCTGGGCGACCCTAAAAATATACTGCATATACAATACGATACCACATCGCTTTATATGGATAGCAACGTAAAGCCGGGGCAAACTTATTTTTATGTAATAACCGCTATAGACAGGCTGAAGAACGAAAGTGACCGCTCGCCTACTATGGCAGTAACTGTTCAGTAAAGGTTATAGATTGATGAGCCCACGGGCCGAAAGTTTATCCAGGTAGGTATTGATCTCGCTATCGCCCATGCCATAAATTTTATCCGCACTCCAAAAGGCGGCGTATATCTCTGGCCTGGTTTTAATACCTGTGTTATAAATATCCAGCAACACTTGTTCAATGTAATTTAACCCATTGGCATTGCGTTGCAAGCGTTTTAAATGCGCCTGCATGGCGGGTTTAAGGCAGTGCATATTACTCCAAAAAGCTGTGGCATTTAACCATTCTTCCAGCTTAGCTGCATCACCGGCCACGTAAAGGTCCCAGGCTTCGGTAGCCAGTTCAAAATCATACTCGCCAAGCTGTACGCGGATGTTATCATATAAGCTTTCCAGTTGCTCGCCATCCAATTGGCCCATCCCCCTAAAATCAGCAACACCGGGTACCTCTGACGGGCAAATCAGATATACAGCGGGACCAGACAAGTCGGTTTTTTGCGAAAGCAGCATCATTACTCCCAGCAGGTTTACCTGGCAATGCAAGTCGAACTCAAACCAAAGGTTTACCTCATCATACGGCTGGCTAAACTTTTCCAGCTGTGCCACCATACTATCGTTATAATGCTCTGGGGTATCATTAAAAGTTTTAGAGATCCACGCGGCACGCTCCTGCCAGAATTTGCCCGACTCGATATCCTCTGACAACGGGCCTTCAGATAAAACCTCGCGCCATATTATTACATCACCATCAAGGCCTGTTTGTTCAAAACCGGCAAACGTGGCATCGCCGTTAAGTATGTGGAGTATTGGGTTCATGGCTATTATCTCTTCTTTAAAAAAGCTGTTTTAAGCACAATGCTCATGCCGTCAATTTTGCAGTCAACTTCTTCGTCGTCATCTGTAAGGCGGATCTTTTTTACCAACGTGCCCTGTTTTAAAGTTACGCCACCGCCCTTTACCTTTAAGCTTTTGATGAGTGTTACGCTGTCGCCCTCGTTAAGGATGTTACCGTTGCTATCTTTTACGTTTGATTCTGCCATACAACAAAGCTACACAGATAAATTAATTAGCTGCGTTTGTTTCGGCTATATATTGTTTAAGTGGCATAATCCCCATGGCTTTACGGCGTGCTTCCACCTGCGCGGCATCATTGATAGGTAAGGGCGCCCATTTTTTAGTTATAGGGTCGTTGATGCCTTGCGTACCATATAATTGCTTTTGGTTAAGATTGATTAATACCCGGTCGGTAAGGTAAGCGTAGTTTTCGCCCGATGCATTGTTGCGGTCAACTTCTTTTTTCATCAGCACTAAAACCTTTTGCTGAAAAGCGATGTCATCATCGCAATGCTGCACAATAGCCCAAAACCTGCTGCTGCCACTTTCGCCAACCAGCGAGTAACCAGGATAACCGTATCTGGCTAAAATGCGTTTGGCTTCGGCTTCATTAAGGCTATCGGCGGCCGCCCAGTTTTTATCTATCGTTTCGCGGTCATAATCTGATTTTTGGTGATTGTATAATTTAGCCGATTCTATACGCCATTTCTGATCTTCCTTATACATAGCGCTTAGCTTTTTATACAAAACCGAATCGGTCTTAGCCTGGCCGAATGTGATAGCCGAGCAGCTTAATAATATTAAAATAAGGAATGCTTTTTTCATAACTAACTTTTTAGGTAAAGATATAATTAAACAAGTTCCTGAAGGCATTAGCCGAGAGTATTTAAAAAGCAAAGAGGCCATCCGAGTTTTGGATAGCCTCTTTGCTTTTATTCCATTATAAGTTGCCCAAGGGCTTCGACAGTAAAATCTTTTAATTCGGTATTACGGCCTTCGTGTATTTTTTTAACCCAGTTAGGGTCGGCCAAAATAGGGCGCCCAACACCAACCAGGTCAAAATCGCCACGGTCAAACCTTCTCACTAATTCATCCAGTGAACTCGGCTGAGAGCTTTCGCCGGCAAATGAGCCAAAGAAATCGCCTGATAAACCCACCGAGCCAACTGTTATGGTTGCTTTGCCCGTTACCTTTTTTGCCCACCCTGCAAAGTTAAGGTCGTCGCCTTCAAACTCGGGCTCCCAAAAACGGCGTTGCGAACAATGGAAAATATCTATACCAGCGTCCGCAAGCGGTGTTAACCAGGCTTCCATTTCTTGCGGGGTTGCGGCTAATTTGTTATTATAGGCAGCCGGTTTAAACTGCGACAGGCGAATGATAACTGCAAAATCATCACCCACACGTTTGCGGACTTCTTTAATTACTTCTATTGCAAAACGGCTGCGCTCCGGCAAGGTTTTACCGCCATAAATATCTGTACGCTCGTTAGTGCCATCCCAAAAAAACTGGTCTACCAGGTAACCGTGTGCGCCATGTATCTCCACACAGTCAAAACCTAACGCTTTGGCATCAGCAGCAGCCTGGCCATAAGCGGCAATAGTATCGGCAATGTCAGTTTCTGTCATCGTATTACCATTGTTAAACCCAGGCTTATTTAGGCCCGAAGGCCCCTCAAACGGTTGCGAAGGCACCCATCCCGAAGCATGATTATCCATGATGCCCATATGCCATATTTGCGGCCCCATGGCACCGCCTGCACGGTGTACCCCATTGATCACATTTTGCCAGCCGGCCAATGCTTCGGTGCCATAAAAGTGAGGGATATTGGCATCATTTGATGATGACACACGGTTAATAACGGTTCCCTCTGAAAGGATCAAACCCACTTCGCCTTCTGCTCTTTTACGGTAATAGGCTGCAACATTATCGGTAGGTACCCCGTTTGGCGAGAACGAACGCGTCATAGGTGCCATTACTATCCGGTTCTTAATATCTAATGATTTCAGCCTAAAGGGGCTGAATAAACTATCTGTATTCATAAAATATATCGATGTTAAATTAAATTTCTGTTTCTATCAGTTTACTTAAGGCAGCAAAGGTTTCTTCGTTACGCCGGTAGTAAGTCCATTGCCCTGTGCGTACTGATGTAACAAGGCCCGCACGTTGCAGGCTTGTTAAATACTCGGATACTGTGGATTGGGTAAGCCCCGATTTGGCATGGATCTGGCCCACGCAAACTCCATTTTCAAAACCATATTCTGCCTGGCCCGGGAAATTAACCTCGGGTTCTTTAAGCCAGTTTAAAATTTGCAGCCGTGCCTTGTTCGATAATGCTTTGAAAATTTCTACCTGATCCATAGCACAAAGATATATCGGTTTTTCCCGATATATCAATTAACTGTGAGATATGACAAAAAAGTGATTTTACAGGCATAAAAAAAGCCTCCCAAACTTTCGTCGGGAGGCTTCTAATATTTAGGCGTTACAATTACTTGGTAACGTACATTACTTCTTTAACCGCTTTAACCACACGTTCCGGGTTTGGCAGGTATTCTTGTATTAAAGTTGGCGCGTAAGGCAACGGAACATCACCACCCATAATACGCAGGATTGGAGAATCCAGGTAATCAAACGCGTCTTTCTGTACTTTAAAGGCAATCTCGGTTGCTATTGAACCTAAAGGCCAGCTTTCTTCAACAATTACCAAACGGTTTGTTTTTTTAACCGAGTTGATAACGGTTTCGTAATCGATAGGGCGCACGGTACGCAAATCGATAACCTCTGCATGGATACCTTCTTTTTCAAGCTCGGCAGCAGCAGCGTTAACCACTTTCATTATTTTACCGAAACCAACTAAAGTAACATCGCTACCTTCTTTGGTTACGTTTGCTTTACCTATTTCAATGTAGTAGGTTTCTTCAGGCACTTCGCCTTTATCGCCGTACATTAATTCAGACTCCATGAAGATAACCGGGTCCGGATCAAGTATCGCTGATTTTAAAAGGCCTTTTGCATCGTACGGGTTTGATGGTACAACCACCTTTAAGCCCGGGCAGTTTGCGTACCAGTTTTCAAAGCACTGGCTGTGCTGTGAGCTAAGCATACCCGCGTTACCAGTTGGGCCGCGGAATACAATTGGCACCGAGAACTGGCCGCCGCTCATTGACATGATCTTGGCTGCACCATTGATGATCTGATCTATAGCTACCAACGAGAAGTTGAACGTCATGAACTCGATAACCGGTTTTAAACCGTTCATTGCCGAACCTATACCGATACCGGCAAAGCCCAATTCAGATATAGGCGTATCGATAACACGTTTAGCGCCGAATTCGTCAAGCATACCCTGGCTTACTTTATAAGCACCGTTATACTCGGCAACTTCTTCGCCCATTAGGTATATATTTTCGTCCTTGCGCATTTCTTCCTGCATGGCTTCTCTTAGCGCTTCCCTGAATTGTATTTCTCTCATTATGTTATTTAAATGAAGTTTTTAGCGATGGCAAATATAAGCACTAATGTGTAAAATGCAATCGGCTGTATTATATAATAAAGTGGTTACAAATAAGCTTAGCCTTTGTTCGTATCAGCAAATTGTAAAATAAGTTCGGGGTCGGGAATATTTTGCAGGTAATTGTCCTTTTGAGAATACCTGCCAACGCCCGGATAATCGCCTTTAGCATCGCCAATATCCAGCATCAACTGAAAATGCAGATGAGGCGGCCAGTGCCCGTTTTCGGTTGCATTACCTAATGTGGCTATTTGTTGGTTTATGTTGATGAATTGCCCAACCTGTAAATCTTTAAGGCTTATTCTGCTTAAATGGCCGTACAGGCTATACAGCGTTAAGCCATCAAGATCGTGTTGCAGGATAATTGTTGGGCCGTAATCGCCAAAGTTATCATTATCAGCAAAGCTGTGCACTGTTCCCTGTAGGGGGGAATATACCGGCGTACCTGCATCGCCCCAAATATCTACGCCCAGGTGCAGGCGGCGGGGTTCATCATCAGTATTAAATAAAGCACTGCGCGTATAAATAGTGCGGTGTTCCATGTAGCCCCCAATGCCATAACGACAATTACTATCAGCCAGCTTTTTGTTTATCCATTGGCTAAAGGCTTCGGTATCGGCAATCAATGCTTCGGTAAGTTCGGCATTGGCCGCGGTAAGGTCGAGTGGGTAAAGCGCGTCTGTATTAGCATCAAAGTCCACCACTTTGCCAATAGCACCGGGGTGGACTTTAATATATGCTGCCAGTTTTTCGGTAGCGTTCATTTCCGTTTAGTTCTCTTCGGTATCGGGCTGGCGCGGCTCGTGGCTTATCTTATCAAATATCTTCTCCATACGCTCAACGTATTCGCTGGTATCATCAACAAAAAATTCAAGCTGGGGTATTATCCTTACCTGGTCTTTAATGCGGGCGCCCAGTTTATAGCGGATCTCTGAAGCATGAGATTTTATTACCTGTAATGCCTGTTGGTTATCGGTATTGTTAAAAAAGCTTAGGAACACGCGGGCAATGGCCAGATCGGGTGTTACCCGTACCTTAGTTATAGTAACCAGTGTATGCGGAAGATAGTTCATCCCCTCACGTTGAAATATTGCGGCCAGGTCTTCTTGTATTACCCCGGCAAATTTTTGCTGACGTTTAGATTCCATAGTATATTTAGTAACGCTGCTTAGGCGAATGAGTTTTTAATTTATTCTGCGAAGGTAATGGTTAAAGCTAATGAATTGAAAATGGCCTACAAAATAGTGTTTGTAAATATGTTGTGGCGGTGACGGGATAAATACTCTATATCTTAAAGATCCGCTTTTATCTCATCCAGGCGTTTTACGCTTAGGTTTGAGCTTATGCCCGATGCAATTACCGCTATTATAGTAACCGTTAAAAATACCAGCCCAATATCGCTTAGTTTTAAAGCCACAGGGTAAGCATCCAATACCGATAAGGACGACCCCATCTTAATAATATGAAACTGCATTTGCACTAAACACACACCAAGCCCAAGTATAAGGCCGCCTATACAACCAATAACAGATATCATCATCCCCTCGAAAAAGAAGATACGCCTGATAAGGCCCTTGTTTGCGCCAAGGCTGGTTAAAATGGCAATATCCTTGCGCTTATCTATTACCAGCATGGTTAACGACCCTATGATGTTGAATATGGCTATGATAAGCACAAACGTAAGGATCATAAAAATGGACCAGCGTTCATAATTAATGGTTTTATACAACCCGGTGTTTTGTTCTTTGCGGTTTTTTACAGTAAAATCCTTCCCTATTTTCTCTTCTATATGCTTCTCTATAGCATCCACATCGGTACCTTTTTTGTAAATGAGTTCTATTGACGACACTTGATTGGGTTCGTCAAGCAAATCGCGGGTAAACTCAATCGGGGTGATGATGATGTCATCAAAATCCTGCTGGATGCCAAACACCCCAGACGGCAATATGGAACGGAACGTAAAATCGTTCATCGGGTCGGTAGAGTTGCCGGCCGTGCGTTTGGGAGAAAATATTTGCAAAAAAGTGAACTGGTTTTTTAAGCTTACACCCAGGCTTCCCTGTACCGTAGCACCAATTACAGCAAAATTGCGGCCCTTATCTTTTAAGGTAAAAGAGCCAAACTGGATAGTGCTATCCAATGTCCTTCCTTTAAAAAAATCGTCGCTAACGCCTTTTACCGTTCCAATAAATTGCCTGTCGGCATACCTGACCAGAGCTTTCTCTTGCAACACCTGTGTGTATGATACCACCCTTACATCGCGGCCCAGGCCGGCAAGGTAGGGTGTATTGGGGTCGAATGTTTTCCCTAAACGGGGTTCTATCTTCAACTCGGGTGTAAAGTTGCTGTATAACGACAGGATGACTTTCTCCAACCCATTAAACACCGATAAAATAATAATAAGCGCCGCGCTGCCAACCAGCACCCCCAGCATGGATATGCCCGATATGATATTGATGGCATGCGTCTGTTTTTTTGAGAACAGGTACCTTTTGGCTATATAGATGGAGGTATTCAACGGCTATTTATAAATATGGGTTGGTTTGTTTTTCGTAACCTATGGTTGTTTCGGGCCCATGGCCGGGGTAAACCGTACAATCATCGGGTAGTAAAAAAAGTTTTTCTTCAATATTTTTGATAAGCGTACTGTAGTTACCGCCCGGCAAATCGGTACGGCCAATGCTGTTCCTGAACAATACATCGCCGCCAATCAGTATGTTTGCCGCTTTATCATAAAAACACAAATGCGCGGGCGAATGGCCGGGCGCGAAGATCAGTTGCAGCTCGGTATTGCCAAATTTAACGGTTCCGGTTTCGGGCAGATAAGTATCGGGCAATGGTGATGGATCATACCTAATGCCCATAGAGGGTGCATACGCTATAACAGCGCCCAACACTTCCGATTCGCCTTCGTGGAACTGCGGTTTCAAGCCATACTGATCAAACACAAACTTATTGCCCAGTACATGGTCTATATGGCAATGGGTGTTTAACAGCAAAACGGGTTTTAAATTATTATCCTTAATAAAGCCAACTACCGTATTTTGCTCGGCAGCGGTGTACATGCCCGGGTCAATGATCGCGCATTCGTCGGTTTCATCAAATAACAGGTAGGTGTTTTCCTGGTAGGGATTATTTACAAAGGATTGAACGGTAGCCATGGTTGCAAAAGTAAGGAAATAGTTAATACCAACTCATGCCAGGGATTACTCAGCGCAATTTCTGATGCGCGGTTAAATTCTACAACTGGCGCCGGCCGCTAAATCTCCATTATCTCTTTCTTCTTTTTAGTACGCAGCCTTTTCGGCACAAAATCCAATATCTCCGTTTTCAGGGCTTCTATCATACGGCGCTTTAAAAAATTACGGTGCATTACTATACTTACCTCCCGGGCTGGCTCGGGGCTTTTAAAGTAGCGTACGCGGTCGCGCTGCTTGTCGTTCATCTCGGCAAGGGCAAGTTCGGGTAAAATGGTAGCGCCGTTATTCATATCAACCATGCGCTTTAGGGTTTCAACGCTGCCGGTATTATATTCAAAATGCTGAAAGCCTTTGGTAGCCTTACGCCGCTGGCAAATATTTAGTACCTGCTCGCGCATGCAATGCCCTTCGTTCAGCACCCATATTTCCTCCATATCAATATCTTCGGGGGTTATGGTTTTCTTTTTATACAGCTTGCTGTTTTTTGATGCGTATGCCACAAAGTTCTCGTAAAAAACGGGGATCTCCGTTAAGCTGCTTTCATGCAACGGGGTGGAGAGTATGCCGCAATCAATAGTGCCCAATTTTAACTGCTGGATGATCTGCTCGGTAGTTTGCTCCCAAACAATCAGTTTTACAGCCGGGTATTTCTGGATAAAGCCATTCAGTATTTTAGGTAAAATATAAGGTGATACCGTAGGGATAATACCCACCCTTAACTCGCCGGATAATTCCTTTTGCCTGTCGCTGATAATTTCCTTTATTTTTTCGCTTTCGGCCAATAATACCCTTGCCTGGGCTATAATTTCCTCACCAATTTCGGTAGGGATAACCGGCTGGTGGCTGCGGTCAAAAAGCTTTACCCCAAGTGTGTCTTCCAGCTTTTGTATCTGCATACTAAGGGTAGGCTGCGTTACAAAACACTTATTGGCCGCGGCTACAAAACTGCGGTAAGTATCAACCGCAATTACATATTCAAGTTGAGTTATAGTCATTATCAATATAATCTATATAAAGATAGTAATTATTGATTTTTTCTATCCATTATTTTTAATCAAGTTTGAAAAAATACAAAACCAATACGTTATGGTACCTAATAAAAAGCTTACTACTGCATCAGGCAGGCCTTTTGCAGAGAACGAAAATTCTCAGACCATTGGCCCGCGTGGCCCAATCCTGCTTCAGGATTATATACTGCACGAAAAGATGGCCCATTTTAACCGCGAGCGTATCCCCGAGCGTGTTGTGCATGCAAAAGGGTCGGGCGCGTATGGTACCTTAACCATCACACATGATATAACTCCATATACCCGTGCAAAAGTATTTAGCCAGGTAGGAAAAGAAACCCGTACGTTCCTGCGGTTTTCTACCGTTGGTGGCGAAAAAGGGTCGGCCGATACCGAGCGCGACCCACGCGGCTTCGCTCTTAAATTTTATACCGAAGATGGTAACTGGGACCTGGTTGGCAACAACACCCCGGTGTTTTTTATAAAAGACCCCAAAAAGTTTGGCGATTTTATCCACACCCAAAAACGCGACCCATACACCAACTGCAAAAGCCCAACCATGATGTGGGATTTTTGGTCGCTTAACCCCGAAAGCCTGCATCAGGTAACTATTTTAATGAGCGACAGGGGCACGCCTTACGGTTACCGCCATATGGATGGGTTTGGCAGCCATACCTTCTCGTTCATTAACGCGCAAAACGAACGTTTTTATGTGAAGTTTCACTTTAAAACGCAACAGGGCATCAAAAACTTTACCGATGAGGAAGCCGGTGAAATGCGTGGCAAAAACCCCGATTTTGCACAACACGATCTGTTAACGCATATTGATAACGGCGATTTCCCGAAATGGAACGTAAAGATCCAGGTAATGCCGGAAGCCCAGGCGGCAACCTACCATATCAACCCGTTCGACCTGACCAAAGTTTGGCCGCATGGAGATTATCCGCTTATTGATGTGGGTGTTTTAGAATTGAACGAGAACCCCGATAATTATTTTGCACACGTTGAGCAGGCCGCCTTTGCGCCCGCACACGTTGTAGATGGCATAGGCTACTCACCAGACAAGATGTTACAGGGCCGCATACTTTCTTACCCCGACGCGCATCGTTACCGCCTTGGGGCTAATTACGAGCAGATACCCGTAAACCGTTGCCCTTTTATGGTGAACAATTACCAGCGCGATGGCCAAATGCGGGTTGATGGCAATAGCGGCAAAAACCCAAACTATTTTCCAAACAGCTTTGATGATATTGAGGTTGACCAGCATTACAAAGAACCCGCCTGGGATGTAAACGCACAGGTTGCCAATTGGTATGACCGTAACGCCGAAGGCGAGAACGACCATTACACCCAACCGGGTAACCTGTACCGCCTGATGAGCGATGAGGCTAAGAAAGACCTGATCAAAAATATCGTTAACTCGATGAGTGGTATTGACGGGCCTAAAAAAGACGAGATAACCAACAGGCAGCTTTGCCACTGGTTTCGCGCGGATATTGGCCTGGGCATGGCTATAGCACAAGGCCTGCAGTTAGACCTGAGTGAAACCATGAAACATATGCCGGCTTAGTTAGGTTTGAGATATTAGATGTGAGATTTGAGAAAAATCACACGTATACAAAAAGCCGCCCGCTAACAGCAGGCGGCTTTTGTTATTTTTTTGGTTTGCGTTTGGTGGCTGTTTTAATACAATTAGGTACCTTTTTGCCATTCTTTATTTTCATCCCCGCTATTTTGTAGCCAGCCCAGCACGGGCCTCTTTTTCCCCGGTTTGCCATAGTCTTAGTTTTTGTTGGTTGATGTATGGCAAGTATTGTTCCAGTTTTAGATATGGGATGTGAGATGATAGATATGAGAGGGGAAATCCTGCGCAAAAAAAAATGTGAGATCCGAGATCATGCAGTCTCAAATCTCACATCTAATATCTCAAATCTGAGCTTACTCTACCGTTACCGATTTTGCAAGGTTACGGGGCTGGTCAACATTGCAACCACGCATTACCGCTATATGGTATGATAATAACTGCAATGGTATTGTTGCCAGTAATGGCACAAAGGTTTCGCCCGTTAACGGAATCTCGATCGTATAATCGGCCATCTCTTTAACATCGGTATCACCTTCTGATACGATAGCGATTACATGACCTCCACGGGCCTTTACCTCTTGTATATTGCTGATAACTTTCTCGTACGATGAGTTTTTGGTAGCAATAAATACAACCGGCATATCCGCATCAATTAATGCGATAGGGCCATGTTTCATTTCGGCAGCCGGGTAGCCTTCGGCATGTATGTATGATATCTCCTTAAGCTTCAAAGCACCCTCAAGCGCAACCGGGAATGAACTGCCACGGCCAAGGAACAAACAGTTGGTTGAATCTTTAAAGCGTTCGGCTATGGCTTTAACCACATCGTTACACTTTAAGGTTTCTTCAACCAACGCCGGTATCTCATCTAACTCGGTAAGGTATTCAACAAACTTGCTTTGAGTTATAGTGCCCCTTTGCTGGGCAATATAAAATGCTATGAGGGTTAATATAGTAACCTGCGCGGTAAACGCCTTGGTTGATGCAACACCAATTTCGGGCCCTGCGTGGGTATAAACCCCTGCATGTGTAATACGGGGGATAGATGCGCCCACAACGTTACAAATGCCAAAAATGGTTGCGCCTTTTTCTTTGGCCAGTTCAATGGCAGCCATGGTATCGGCAGTTTCGCCCGATTGGGAGATGGCTATAACCAGGTCTTTTGATGAGATGATAGGGTTACGATACCTGAATTCAGAAGCATACTCAACTTCAACCGGTACACGTGCGTATTCTTCAATTAAATACTCACCAACCAAGCCTGCATGCCATGAAGTACCACAGGCAACGATGATAATACGATCGATATTTTTTAGCTTCTCAATATACTCTTTAATACCACCAAGCGTAACAATTCCATGTTCAGGGTCAATACGGCCGCGCAGGCAGTCGCGGATAGAGCGTGGCTGCTCGTATATCTCTTTAAGCATAAAGTGATCGTAGCCGCCTTTTTCAAGCATTTCCAGCTTAAGCTCAAGCTCTTCTATATATGGCGTTTGGATGGTGTTATCAATATTTTTGATCAACAGGTCATCGCGCCTGATATATGCGATCTCGTTATCATTAAGGTAGATAACGTTTTTGGTATACTCTACAATTGGTGTAGCATCTGATGCGATAAAATACTCGCCTTTACCAACACCTATTACCATCGGGCTGCCTTTACGTGCTGCTATCAGTTCATCAGGCTCATCTTCGCTCATAATAACTATAGCGTAAGCGCCAACAACACGGTTTAAAGCAAGCCTCACTGCTTCGCGCAGGCCAAGGCCGGTAACATCTTTTATCTCTTCAATAAGATGTATCAGTACTTCGGTATCTGTATCGCTTTTAAATTCGTGGCCTTTTGATGCAAGGGCTTCTTTTAAGGTGGCGTAATTTTCAATTATACCATTGTGTATAATAGTTAGCTTGCCATCGCCCGAGGTATGCGGATGTGAATTACGATCGCTGGGCACGCCGTGGGTAGCCCAGCGGGTATGCCCCATACCTGCAGATCCTGCAAGGTCTGCACCTTTTACATGGCCTTCAAGCTCGCTTACTTTTCCTGCCTTTTTAAAAAGTTTTAAGCCATCATTGGCCAGTGCAATACCTGCACTGTCATACCCTCTGTACTCCAGTCTATGAAGACCTTTTATTACTATTGGATAGGCGTCTCTGAAGCCTATGTAACCTACTATGCCGCACATAAATAATAGAATTTTTGTTTTTATTAATAGAATTAGATGTGCGACAAAAGTAAGGAGATAAATAGCATTATCAATGCTAAAAATAAGATATAAAAAAAACACCCCATTTGGGGTGTTTCAAAAGGCTTTAAAAAGTTTTATTGATTTATTTTGGTATAAATAATATTAAGTTTTATCCGGTATGGTGAATTTTTACCCACTACAATTGATCTATCGGCATAGGTTGATACCGGTGTAACATCAACAGTTGTACCTGTTGGGTCAACAGGGCCAATATAAGTGCCGTAATCTATCGTTTTGCCGCGTAGCAGGTCTTGCAAATAAGCGGTTATTATAAAGTGATATTCGCCTGTGGACGAATTGTAGCCGCCGCCAAAGCCTGTTGACCGGGGGTCGGTTGATGAAGCATCCTGCAAAACAACACGCTGGTGTGCAATATCGTACTTATAAAGCGTTAGCCTTTTACTTGGCGCAAACGGGGTAGTAGTACTGGGGTCAACCTTAACAATCAATTCGGCCCGGTTTAAAATCACATTATCGCTACCACCATCTCCGGCAAAGATGCCTTTTACATCGGGTAGTGTTAATTTAGCCCTAAGCCCCGCCATGCCTTGTAAATAAACAAGCTCGGAGGGGTTATCTATGGCCGCTTGTACTTTAACACTATGGGTATGTATAATTTCGGTAACTTTCTTGCCAAGTGATAATGAAATCATAGCGGTATCAACAGTAGAACCGTTAACGTTTTTATAATAAACGGCTACAGATGCCGAGTCAAGATTAAAGAACAGGTTACCCCCTACGCCCGGGGTCTGGCTTTTATCTAATGAAATATATAAGCCATTCACCGTGTTTTCAAAAATGGCGGGGTTGCTTAACGTGGCAGTAGGCGCTAAAAAGAAATTCTGATTAATAAAATTAGGATCAATAGGGATGCGCACCTGTGGCCTAACCTTAATTAGCGTATCCGGCCCTCCTGCTACAATGTTTGTTACTTTAATGGTATCATGTGACCTTGCTAAAAATGTTTTTGTACCAAGTAAGGTGCTAAAACTTTCGAAATGCTTGGTATTATAATATGTTTGCGTAGCTACTATACGCTCTTTAAGCTGGCGGACATCAATTTTATAGGTGGATAAAAGAGAGTCGCCATAAAAGCCATTAGTTGCGTAAGGCAGTATCAGCCTTGCCGAATCAATGGTTATTGTTCCGGTTGGCAAAGTATACGCTATAGCGCCCGGTGTTGACAGCACTGCTGCAATATGAGTTTCGGTATTGCCAAGTTCAGGATCATTAAAGTACGACAGGGGAGCCCTAAACGATAGTGGATTGTTGACAGCGGCTGCTGAAACACTGGTCACAATATCGTCTTCTACAGCCGTGGTTGCCACAATGCTGGTATCAGCTATGAGTTTACCGGCAATCGGTGTAGCCGGGTCTAAGCCTATACCATCCTGGGTTTTACAGCTATTCAAAATAAAAAGACTTATTAACAGGGTTAATAAGCCTAATTTGTAAAATTTCATATATAATTTTAAAGCTTATGCAACATCCACCAATTGCTCATTGGTGATTTCGTCGTAAAAATTGTAATAATTTTCGAAATCAGAGGTAGAAACGTATTCTAAAACCGATTTATTGCTGTTTTTAACATTATTTAACACATCAGCATCAATATCAGCACTGCCTAATACAATGCCGTCGCTGTATTGTATAGCACCCGCGTACATTGCTGTGTTGGTACCATCTTTGTAAACTTCGGTATGTGCTTCGGTCATATCGCCCATTACAGCTTTACGCGAAAAATCGGCATCCAGTTTCTCTTTAAAATCATTGCCGTAAATAGAGTAAACTACTTTTGAATTTTTAAAGGTAGGGTCGTCTTTATATGTTGTTTTTAAATAAGCCGGCACTAAAGCGCTCATCCAGCCGTGGCAGTGGATAACATCTGGTGCCCAGCCAAGCTTTTTAACAGTTTCTAAAGCGCCTTTGCAGAAAAATATCATGCGCTCGTCATTATCGGCGTAAAATTTACCGTCTTTATCGTTAAACACGTGCTTGCGCTGAAAATACTCTTCATTATCTAAAAAGTAAACCTGCATGCGTGCTGCCGGAATAGAAGCCACCTTGATGATCAACGGATTATCATTATCGTTTATAATAATGTTCATCCCCGATAAACGGATAACTTCATGTAAACGGTTCCTGCGCTCATTAATGTTCCCGAAACGTGGCATCAAAATGCGAATTTCGAAACCCTTCTCCTGCATGGCTTGCGGAAGCTGGCGGGTTATTTCGGCAATTTTTGTAAGTTCGAGGAAAGGAGACATTTCATGAGTTATGAACAGTAGTTTTGATTTACCCATCACTAATCAGTATTAATAAATGTAAAGAAGTTCAAAAAATTTGAGTGTGCAAATATAAGCATTATTATATGAACTGGCAACCACTTGTGCAAGTGGGTTTGGTAGTTTTTAAGTAATTGCACACCTTTACCAAATTTTTGCAACCTTTTTTAGTTTGAAAATATTTACCACACGCCGGCAAATCCGGGAATATCTATCCGCACAAAACCCTGCAACTGTTGGGTTTGTACCTACCATGGGCGCGCTGCATAATGGGCACCTATCCTTAATTGCGCAGGCAAAGCAAGGTAATAACCTTGTTGTTTGCAGCATTTTTGTTAACCCCACCCAGTTTAACGACCCCAAAGACCTGGAAAATTATCCGCGACCAATTGAGGCCGATATAGCCAAACTGGAGCAGGCCGGTTGCGATGTTTTGTTTAACCCTGCCGTTACCGAAATGTATGACGCTAATGAGCAATGGCATTTGGATATAGGCCCGCTTGAACATTTACTTGAAGGCGAGTTCAGGCCCGGGCATTATCAGGGTGTAACGCAGGTGGTTTACAAACTGCTGGATATTGTTGCCCCCCATACCCTTTACATGGGCCAAAAAGATTATCAGCAAATTATGGTTATTAGCCGTATGATTGAGCTAATGAACCTCCCGGTAAAAATGGTGATGTGCCCTATTGAACGGGAGGCCGACGGGCTTGCCATGAGCTCGCGTAATATTCACTTATCGCCGGCCGACAGGCAACACGCGCTTGTTTTATCAAGAACCCTGAACTGGGTAAAAACCTATTTTGATATTGATAACCTGCCGCAGCTGCAACAGCAGGCGATAGCGCTGTTAAAAGCCGAAGATGATGTACAGCCCGAATATTTTGAAATAGTTGACGGTAAAACTTTATTGCCCGCAGGTAAAGACAGCGCCACTATTGTAGCCCTTACTGCCGCCCGCGTTGGTAAAACACGGCTGATTGATAACATGTTGATGAAGTAGGTAGCAGATCATGCTATCGTCATGTATATATTACAATGGGGCGATGATGCTATAAACTTTACAGATAAAAATATTCCTACCTTTGCACCATGATTATTGAGGTATTAAAATCAAAGCTTCATCGCGTTAAGGTTACACAGGCCGAACTGAACTACGTTGGCAGTATAACCATTGATGAAGACCTTATTGAGGCTGCTAATATCATCCCGAATGAGAAAGTGCAGATTGTAAATAATAACAACGGCGCCCGTTTTGAAACCTATGTTATAAAAGGCGAACGCGGCAGCGGCACTGTATGCCTTAACGGCGCAACCGCAAGGCTTGCCCAGGTTGGCGATATCGTTATCATCATGTCATACGCCTACATGGAAGCTGATGAAGCCCGAGCTTATGAGCCTATATTGATTTTCCCGGACGCGAATAATAAATTAATAAAGTAGTTATTCGTTATATTGGCTGCTAAACAGGCTAATGGATCTCTCACCCCTTTTTAACACGTTAAACAATATTCAGATTTTATCGACCGACCTACAATCCCGGTTCGCTGAATTTGTTGTTGAAGAACAGGTGCCTAAAAAAACAATCCTGTTAAAAGCAGGAATGGTGGCTCATCGCATCTATTTTATAAAAAAGGGGTTTGTACGAGCCTTCTATTATAAGGGAGATAACCAGTTCACCAGTTGGTTTATGGGGCAGGGCGAGATCATTATTTCTGTTTACAGCTTTTTCTCGCGCAAACCATCATTTGAAAACATCGAAACGTTAGAAGATTGCACCCTGCAATCCATCAGTTGGGAGCAGCTACAGGAACTGTATGCCACTTATCCAAAATTCAACATTACCGGCCGAATTATCACCGAACAATATTATATCCGTAGCGAAGAACGGGCAATAAACCTGCAAACACTAACCGCTACACAACGCTACGAAAAGCTACTGGCCGAATATCCGCAAATAGCGCAGATGGCAACACTTGGGCAAATTGCAACCTATCTGGGTATAAAACAGGAAACCCTGAGCCGTATCCGCGCCCGCTGATATTTTTTGACTTTAGTCAAAACTTTTCGCTCCCTTTCAGCGGCAACTTTACAGCATAAAATTAAACGTTATGCTTATTGTAATTCTCATTTGTTTCGCGCTTTGTTTCATTATCGAAAAAAGCAACCCCGGCTGGAAACTCCCTGCTGTACCTACCTGGACCATCCGCGTACTGGCTGTAAATTTCGCACAATTAGCTATTGTTACCATTGCAGGCTACACCTGGGAAAAATGGCTGTCGGCTTACTCTGTGTTCCATTTATCAAATCATGTACCATCGTGGGCAGGTGGCATTATTGCCTACGTAATTGCCACTTTTATATTCTATTGGTGGCACAGGTGGCGCCACGAAAGCGATTTTTTATGGACACGCTTTCACCAGATACATCATAGTGCGCAACGCATCGAAGTAATTACCTCATTTTACAAGCACCCGCTGGAAATGACTGTTAACTCGATAATTGGGAGCTTACTGGTCTTTACCCTATTGGGGCTAAACACCGAAGCGGGCGCTATCTACACCTTGTGTACTGCACTTGGCGAATTTTTTTACCATACCAATATAAAAACGCCAAAGTGGATCGGTTACATATTTCAACGGCCCGAAATGCACCGCATACACCACGAGTATAATAAACACACCAATAATTATGGCGATATAGTTTGGTGGGACATGCTTTTTGGCACCTACAGCAACCCAAAAGAGTTTACAACCTCATGCGGGTTTGATACAGAAAAAGAGCTGAGACTGGCAGATATGCTTAAATTTAAAGATGTCCACAAATGCTGATATTACTTTTTACAAAAATCTCGTCATAATCCCTGCAAATTACTATCTTTGCACCCCGACGCTGAGGTCGGGATTTTTCGCCTTTCAGCGCATAGGATTTACGTTAAATGGACTACCCATTTTTAACTTTTGAATTTTAACTTTTTGACTTAAAAAAGCCCTATGCCCAGAGATACTTCCATCAAATCCGTATTAATTATTGGTTCAGGCCCTATCATTATTGGCCAGGCGTGTGAGTTTGATTATGCGGGTTCGCAGGCAGCCCTTTCCTTAAAAGACGAAGGCATTACTGTTTCCATCATCAACAGCAACCCCGCCACCATCATGACCGATAAGGTTATTGGCGACCACGTTTACCTGCTGCCGCTTACTGTTGAAAGCCTTGAAAAAATACTGATAGAACAAAAAATTGACGCCGTACTGCCTACCATGGGCGGCCAAACCGCTCTAAACCTTTGCATAGAGGCCGACGAGCAGGGATTATGGAAAAAATACGATGTTAAAATTATTGGGGTTGATATTGCCGCGATAGAAAAAACAGAGAACCGCGAAGCCTTCCGCCAGTTAATGGTTGATATTGGCGTTGGGGTGGCAACGTCAAAAATTGCCAACTCGTTTTTAGAAGGTAAAGAAGCCGCGCAGGAGATTGGTTTCCCACTGGTTATCCGCCCAAGCTATACCCTTGGTGGTAAAGGCGCAGGCTTTGTACACAAAAAAGAAGATTTCGACGCAGCTTTAAGTCGCGGCCTGCAGGCATCACCAACCCACGAGGTTTTGGTAGAGCAGGCTGTTTTAGGCTGGAAAGAATATGAGCTGGAGCTTTTGAGAGATAGTAATGATAACGTGATCATTATCTGTTCTATCGAAAACTTCGACCCGATGGGTATCCACACCGGCGACTCGATAACCGTGGCCCCGGCCATGACCCTGAGCGACCGCTGCTACCAGGAAATGCGTAACCAAGCCATCAAAATGATGCGTGCCATAGGCAACTTCGCAGGTGGCTGTAACGTACAGTTCTCGGTTAACCCGGCTAACGAAGAGATCATCGCTATCGAGATCAACCCGCGTGTATCGCGCTCATCAGCATTAGCATCAAAAGCAACCGGTTACCCAATCGCTAAAATAGCTGCAAAGCTGGCCATTGGTTATAACCTTGATGAAATAGAGAACCAGATCACCAAAACAACTTCGGCTTACTTTGAGCCAACGCTGGATTATGTGATCGTAAAGATCCCTCGTTGGAACTTTGATAAATTTAAAGGCGCTAACCGCGAGCTTGGGTTAACCATGAAATCGGTTGGCGAGGTGATGGGCATAGGCCGCAGCTTTATTGAGGCTTTACAGAAAGCCTGCCAGAGCCTTGAAATTGGCCGTGCCGGCCTTGGTGCCGATGGCCGCCAAAGCCGCAACCTGGAAGAGATAATGCACAGCCTGGAGCATCCAAGCTGGGATAGGTTGTTCCACATCTATGATGCCATGAGCCTGGGTGTGCCAATCGAATCTATCCGCAAAGCAACTAAAATTGACCGCTGGTTCCTGAACCAGATACAGGATGTAGTGAACGTAGAAACAGAACTGCGCCGCTACTCGCTGAATAATATCCCTGAAGATTTCTTCTTCACCCTAAAACAACGCGGTTTTTCTGACACCCAGATAGCCTACGTTTTAGGTAACGTAACCGAGGAAGATGTTTACAAGCGCCGCAAGGCCTTAAACATTAACCGTGTTTACAAAATGGTTGATACCTGCGCGGCAGAGTTTGCGGCAAAAACGCCATACTACTACTCTACCTACGAGGGCGAAAACGAATCTATCGTATCTGATAAAAAGAAGATCATCGTATTAGGATCGGGCCCTAACCGTATTGGCCAGGGTATTGAGTTTGATTACAGCTGTGTACACGGCCTGCTTGCCGCTAAAGAAGCGGGTTACGAAGCCATTATGGTTAACTGCAACCCTGAAACTGTATCTACCGATTTTAACATGGCCGATAAGCTGTACTTTGAGCCCGTTTTTTGGGAGCATGTACGCGAGATAATTGACCTGGAGAAACCGGAAGGTGTAATTGTTCAGCTTGGTGGCCAAACAGCCCTGAAGATGGCCGAGAAACTGCATGAGCATGGCATCAAGATCATCGGTACATCATTCAATGATATGGATGTAGCCGAAGACCGTGGCCGTTTCAGCGACTTGCTGAAAGAGCTTGGTATCCCATACCCTAAATATGGTGTTGCCGAAAGCGCTGAAGAAGCCATTGAGGTTGCACACGAAGTTGGCTACCCGGTATTGGTGCGCCCAAGCTACGTACTTGGCGGCCAGGGTATGAGCATTGTGATAAATGATGAGGACCTGGAGAAAGCGGTGGTCAACTTGTTGAAGAATTTACCCGGTAACCGTGTATTGATAGATCACTTCCTTGACCGCGCTGCCGAAACCGAATCAGATTCTATCCATGATGGCGATGATGTACACATTATTGGTTTGATGGAGCATATTGAGCCTGCCGGTATCCACTCGGGCGATTCATTCGCGGTATTACCACCGTTTGACTTGTCAGACAATGTGATAAGCCAGATGGAAGAATACACCGAGAAGATAGCACGCGCACTTAACGTTCGTGGCTTGCTGAACATACAGTTTGCTGTTAAAGACGATAAGGTGTTTGTGATAGAGGCTAACCCCCGTGCATCGCGTACAGTGCCGTTTATAGCTAAGGCTTACGATGTACCGTACATTAACATTGCCGCTAAAGTAATGCTTGGCGCCAACAAATTAAAAGACTTTACTATTGAGCGCAAGCTTAAAGGATATGCAATAAAAGAACCCGTATTTTCGTTTGATAAGTTCCCGGAAGTAAACAAGGAGCTTGGGCCCGAAATGAAATCAACAGGCGAAGCCATCAGGTTTATACCTGATCTGGACGACCCATATTTCAGGCATCTTTACAAAGAAAAATCAATGTATTTGAGTAAATAATTCAAAACTGGCATCAGTTTTGAATTTAAGGTTAGCCGCCGTGTAATTACGGTGGCTACATGGTTTAATTTAGTACTATAGTATTGAAAGTTAATTTAAAGAATACGCCGGTCGTTAATCTAAGCAATATCGACCCGGAGGATGTAGGTGATGTGTTACTAAAGATCGAAAGATCATTCAATATCAGGTTCACAGACGAAGACCTTACACACATAAAAACCTTTGGCGCGCTATGCGACCTGGTTGTTGATAAGGTGAAACAAGTACAAAGCGATAGCTGCACAACGCAGCAGGCTTTTTATAAATTGCGTAACGCTATTAACGCTAAAAAGCCCATTGATAAATGCGACTTGAAGCCACAAACCAAACTTTGCGAGCTTTTTCCGCGCGATAACCGTATTGAGGTTGTTGCTGACCTGGAAAGCGAGATGGGTTTACACATGAATTTGCTACGGCCTAAACCCGTTATTGTTTGGGCTTTTGTTATAGCACTTCTTGCAGCTGTAACAGTAAGCCTGGTTTATGGTGTAGTAGGCTATATAGGTACAGTAGTAGCTATAACAGGTTTAATACTTGCCGGTAAATTTGGTAAGGAATTAAAAGTGAAAACACTTGGCGACCTGTCTGAAAAAATTGCCCGCGAGCATTATCTTAAATGCCGCCGTGATGCTTCTACCATTAACCGCGCCGAGGTTGCCGAAAAGGTAAAAGAGCTTTTTGCCGAATACCTTGATGTGGAGCCCGCATCGCTTAAAAAACAAGCAAGGTTCGCGTAAGTAAGCGTATAACAATAATATAAGGTAGCGATGGGTTTATATCCATCGCTATTTTTGTTGCCGGGTCATCCTGAGCCTGTCGAAGGATGCGCGCATGGGCATAGTCCACCAATGGTTCGACAAGCTCACCATGACAAAGCTTGCCAACTGCCAACTCCCTACTGCCAACTTTACCTATCCACCATCAATCCCCAAACCTCAAAAGTTATACGCGCTTTTGGGTTTACTTTCTCTTTATGTTGTTTGGCCCCGGTTACCGTATCACCTGCAAAATGCTGCAAATCATCAGCGGTTAGCATGCGCTGGGCAACGCCCTCAATAATTACGGTGCGGCCCTTAATAGCCTGGGGGAGCTTTATGTTATAGTTTTTAAAATGCGCGGCAATTACCCTGCCGGCGCCGGCATCCATTTCAAACCAGCCGCCTTGTTCTTTAGTAACCTTAATAATTTTGCCCACAAGGGCCGTGGTCTGCCTGATCTTAGCACCCATAAACCCCTCTATTTTACTGGCGGGTACGGGTGCAATATTTTTGGGCTTATCACCAAAAACCATTCCATGCGGCAATGGGGTATGCTTTTGGGCAAAACCAGTTATCGTACAAAAAATAAAAACAAGGGTAAGTAACTGTTTCATTATTATAGTTAACGTACGGTATAGCTGTTAGTTTTAATTTTCGGGGGAGTGATGGCCGGGCTGTCATCATCAAAACAAAAACCCTCTTATACAAGTAAAGCCCCTGATGGGCAGGGGCCTTTACTAACCAATTATAAACCTAAATTATGAGAAGAGCTGTAGGAGAAGGGGTCGAACCTTCAAAGAGTGGTTATTCTTATTGCTAAGAGTTTCCCATGATCTCCGCCACCGCGACAAGGAGGTGTGTCTGCCAAAAATTTCACCATCCTACAGGATGTAAATCAAACCTTACGATTTGAAGTGCTGTTGGGGAAGGGGTCGAACCTTCAAAGAGTGGTTAGCCCGCTTCGGGTTTCCCATAATCTCCGCCACCGGGACAAGGAGGTGTGTCTGCCAAAAATTTCACCACCCAACAATGTTTGTTTTTAAAAGAACGATATAGCAATTGTCATTTGCTTTATACAAATCTAACGGAGTTGGCACTTTCTTGCCTGTCTCTTATACACATCT
>NZ_LGEK01000051.1 GCF_001636615.1 Mucilaginibacter sp. L294
AGATGTGTATAAGAGACAGATATTATTCTTGTTCATATACCTCATTGCTTCAGAATAAACCGACTCGATGTTTAACGAACCTTTACTCCAGTTAGCAGGATCCTCACCTTTAGCTATCTCTCCGTCTTTGGCAAACAAGCCTTCTGCATCTGCCCAAATACTTTCCATTGGGTTTATTAACAGCACATCTGCAACCAGTTTACTTTGCCTGTTCACAAATGATGCGCGTCGCGAAAAATCAGTCCAGTAATGTAGGTAGGGCCAATAGGGGTTTTCCGTATACCAATCTGCCGGGAAAGGATATGTTTCTGTTTTACGGTTTAAATAAATGCCGTGGGGTACTACATGGTTAACACCGTATGATGTAATGGAATTGATTGTCATTTTCATCATTTCCGGTGTTTGTTCCCAGCCGGCAACACCCATTATTTCACTCATAAAGGGCCGGTCTTCCAACTCCGCAACAGTTTGGGTTTCTTTAAAATCATGCACGTCCTGTGATTTCATTACCAGGCAATCTGTACCCGGCATACTGGCTGTTCTTGTAATCTGCATAAAATTGCCAACCGCGCCAGCCTGCAATTGCAATGATTCTTCCCAAAGATTGGATATGTAATACATTCCTTTTTTGTCCAACCAATTATTTATTGGCTGGAAATAACATTTGTCATACACATCTGTGATCAATTCAAACCAATCGCACCTTGCTTTGGCATACAAGCCATCCTTATCTTTTTCTGTTAAAAGGGGAAGCCATAATCTGATATCGCGTTTTTTTTTGATCTTATATGCTTCGGCAAGATATTCAGACCAAGCCATTTGCCAACCGTAATCACCTTCGTTGTCAACAAAAACGCCCGGTATTGTTTTCCCCATTTCGTTGGCAAAGTTTTTAGCGTACTGTTCATGTACTATGGGAATAAACACCTCCATCAATTTTGGGTCGAGATAGTTCACGCGCCCGCCATCTATCCCGGGATGGAACTTTTTAACGTAAGTATATACTACCCAATTTCCTTCGGGCGCAATCCATTTAATATTATTTCCCTCACCTATAATGCGAAGAGAAGATGCATCAATTTTGTTGCCCGATAACTTAGCGGCAATAGCAAAATCTATTGAACTATAGGACAATGTGGTTTTCCCCTTCACTTCATAACGCTTCCAGTCCAGATATTTTGCTTCCAGTTCGGGGTGTTCTTTTAAAACCCGACCGGCGGCTTGTCCACTGGGCCAGTCATAATCATCACAGTATCCCAGCGTAAGCCCCAGTTCTTTTGTTTTTTTAACGGCGCTGCCGAAACTGTCAAACCAGATCTTTTCGAGATATTGATCATACGGCAGCGAAGGATATTTAGGGTTTAACCTATCCATTGAACTACGTGGATGCGCGTAACCCGGATTTAGTCGCTGGCTTGCCATCTCTTTAACCATTGATGCCGGCAAATTGTCGTTACGGAGCGTATCATCCCAAAACCAAAAA
The DNA here is from genome assembly GCF_001636615.1 of Mucilaginibacter sp. L294. Taxonomy (GTDB): domain Bacteria; phylum Bacteroidota; class Bacteroidia; order Sphingobacteriales; family Sphingobacteriaceae; genus Mucilaginibacter. The sequence goes on from NZ_LGEK01000051.1 coordinate 1,484, forward strand.
GCATGCGGCGCATAAAACATGGGGGGCTCGTCAAACATCTTCCGCAGTGTGCGCGGGTCGTTATACTTTTTTTTCCAATCAGGCTGCGCGACAGCATCTTTACATACAATCAATAGAAACAGAACAATAGTTAAAACGCTAAATGTTGATCTCATAAAAATAAAATATTTTAGAACGTACTTTAATTACTCAGCAATCAAAACCTGTTTATTTTACATTCAAATTGATGGACCCCTGGCCCAATAGTCAGCACACTCCATTTATCCTCTTCGGGATGTAATTTGTATACTGCCATTTTTGCAGCTGATTTACCGTTTACAGTTATTGATTGCTGATTTACAGTTGGTAAGTAAACTTTGGCTACGGTACCTTTAGGTACACTTAACTTTAATACAAAATGCTCTCCGGCAGATTTTTTCCATTCAGCTACGATATCGCCTGATACGGTAGCAACCTTTCCTTTAGCCCATTTTAAATCTCCAGTAACGGGTTTAACCGAAAATGTATTCCAGCCATAACCCGTAGGTTCAAGCCCGAGTATTTTTTCTGTAAGCAAAGCTGTTGGGCCCGACGACCAGGCATGAGATGTAGCGCCCCAGGATAGATCCCAGCCTTCATGCCAGGCGCCATTAAAAGAAGTAAGCCTGGTTTGCGCTCCCCAGTTTTTGCGCATGTAATCTAAGGCCCATTGCTCGTTTCCTTGTGATAGCATTGCCTTTAATACCCGGTAAGCAAACGATTGCTCGCTGGCTTTTCCGCTTTTTTTGATCAGGTTGATCATGCCGCTTTTTTTGTCATTGTCGGCCAGCCCGTATTCAAGCGCATAAACCTGTGATTGTTGCTGTACCCGTGTCCCTTCATAGCTGTCTAAATAAGCATGGTCTTTTTCTGACCAAAGTGCTTTATTGATATTTTGCCTTAGCAGGACAGCTTCTTTTTTCCATTGTTTTGCCTGCTGCGGATCATGCCCGAAATCAGCAGCAATAGTGGCGGCCGCGTTCAATGCACCGTAATACAAACAATTGGTTCCGGTTATCATCTTTTTCTGCTCTATAGGGTAGGTACTGGGCCAGTCAAGTACTATCCACCCGGGCAAGTTGGCCAGCAGGCCAGTTTTTTTATCTAAAAATGGCTGATAATAACTCATTGCCTTTTTTAGATTCGGGTAGAGCTGTTCAATCAGCTCGTCTTTTCCATAATATAAAAAGTACTCATACATCATTAGCACCCATTCTAACTGATAATCTGCCAGGTAGGCCGAACTTCCCGGTTGCAGAAAATAATCAGTTGGATATCTGCTTCGCACAGCCCCGTCACTTCGCCAGCGCTGCGATTGCGCGCCCGATAAGATATTATAGGCCGATAACAGTCGCGAACTTTTGCCAAAAGCATAATTGCCGAAGATTTGCATGTAACGTGAATCGCCGGCAATGTATTGGGTATGCTCGCGCCATGGATCCTGGTAAGTATCTATCGAGTTGATGCGCATAGTATGCTTACCGATCTCCCAAAATTTGTTTAACTGGGTGTCAGAGCAGCTAAAAGAACTTTGCATCTCGTAATTGTAACAGGCAAACTCCGCACTAACATTTTGTATATCGATATCTTTATCTGTTTCTATCGAAAAATAACGGAAACCGCTCCAGGTATAAGGCCGCCAGCTTTGCACCCCTGTTCTGGTGGTATATTTTTCAGAGTGATCGCTGCTTACACGAAGCAAAGGCGCCCTGTTTGTATCCAACCGTTCGCCCGTACCAATTTCAAATTGAATGCCCTCTTTACGGGCATTAACGGTAAACTGCGGATAACCTACAATTTCAACCCCAAAATCATAAACCATTTTATTACCGCTTTTCCATTGCCTTACAGGTTTAACGATACTGCGGCTTAGATGTGGACGTTCAATTACAGTAAGATTATTCCATGGGGCGATAGGAGGGGCGCCAATCGTTTTTGCATTTTTCCAGCCTGTATCGTTAAAGGTTGTACTTTGCCAATTTGTGGGCCATAAGCGGGCATCAAATTCTTCGATAAATCCAATCAAATGGGCATTGGTATCCCTTAAAGCGGTTTGGGTATTCCATGCCTTTGCATGGGTTACTTTCCAACTGCTATCGCTTAAAAGATTAATGGATTTGTTGGGGTAAACAAGTTTTGCCTGGAAGAAAAAGCCCCCACGGGCATTTATTTGCGAATGAAGCCCGACACCAAAGTTTTGCACTACTGCAGTAATGGTATTTTCGCCTTTTTGCAGATAGCTGGCGATGTTGAACTTATCGTAATTCTGATACTCCGGATCACTGTTCATAGGGCAACGCTCAAACAATTTACCGTTGATATATACATCTGCATATGCATAGGCAGAAATGAAAGCGACTGCGGAAAGAGGAACATTATCTAACTTAAATGCCTTTCGGACAAGGAGGTAGTAATTCCTCGGATTCTCTTCTCCCGAATCCCAGATCCAGTTGGCTAATGGCTTTACACCATCCAATGTTAATGTAGTCTTAGAAATTGAAGAATTTTTGCCCCATCGGTTTGAGGACGAAGTGTTTTGTGCATACAAGTTGCTTTTTCCAAACAATATTGCAGATAGAATTATAATTTTTGTTGACTTAAGCAAATAATTGTTATAACCCATTGTATAGTTAATATATAAATGAAGCGCTAAAAATAAGGCCAATAGTATTCATAACTTCGAGAGTCGAGGAATGAAATCTGGTTTGAATAATTGCAACTAAAGTATTAACAACACTAGTTTCACATGTACACTTTTTGATATATAATATGGACTTTTTGCTGATGTTCTCACAAAAATCCCCGAGCGTCTAAAAAACGATGATATCGATAGGGGTGAAGTAGTATGAACGAAAATAGCTGAACCGGTAATTCAAGAATATATGTACACGTATGCCACTTTTTCTATCTAATTACCTTAACTAATTTCAAATGTTAGTAATTTGGTATTTCATGTTCGTTTTTTGCTATTTTGATCATTCCACGAAAATTTCTTCGATATTAGAGTACCAATTATAGAAAAAGCATCAAATCATGAAGAATTTTTACAAATACCTTCCAATATCTACCAGGGATGAAGGCTGGGGATTGCAGGTTTTGCATGCTGGTTATCAGGAATATGCACCAGGCGGCCAGTATCCCGATGCCGAACACCCAACGCACCATAGCTTCAGTTGGGAAAATGGCCGGGTGTTGCAAGAATATTCGCTTGTTTATGTAACCGGGGGCTCGGGGGTTTTTAATACACAAGCTACTGGTGATATACCCATCGTAAGCGGATCGATCATTGCCATATTTCCCAATATACGGCATAGGTACCGCCCGAATTTACAAACCGGATGGAAGGAATATTGGATTGGATATCAGGGCGCATTCATGAGCAACCTTGTAGATCAGGAATTTTTCGACCCCATATGCCCGGTAATCAACATTGGCTATAATCAAAATATGATCAATCTGTTTGACCAGGTTATTGAAATTATTGATAAGGAAAAACCGGCGTACCAACCGCTGGTTTCTGGCGCGGCAATATATTTACTTGGACAAATTTACAGTTCATCCAAGCAGTGTGCATTTGAGGAAGACGAAGTAGAGTCTATGATCAATCGGGCCCGTTCTGTAATGAGGGCTAACTTAGAGAGCAAGATTTGCCCCCACGACATCGCCGATCAATTGCATATTAGTTACTCCCGGTTTAGAAAAATATTTAAGGCATATACCGGCATGGCACCAATACAATATCAAATTCAGCTTAAGCTGGAGAAAGCAAAAGATGAACTGGTTAACTCATCACGGCCAATTAAAGAAATTGCCTACTCACTCAATTTTGAATCAACTCAATATTTTTCAAATTTATTCAAGGAAAAAACAAAGCTTACCCCTTTGGAATTTAGAAAGAGTTACGCGAAAAGCGATGAAAAATTGTTCGTTTAATACCGTTTTGGTTTCACAAACTTTAATAGCATATAACAAAGGGGGTGGTTAATAACCACCCCCTTTGTTATATGCTATTTGTGATAATAAGGCTGTTAGTTATAGCCCGGGTTTTGCACCAATTTAGGGTTTTTGTTCATTTCACTCCTTGCAATTGGCATAAAATAAGCCTTATCTTCCCATGTGCCTGTAGTAATTTGCACAGGTGTTACCGTAGGGATGGTAGCAGTTGTTTTATCCGGATTTAACTTATAAACTATATCTACACCATGCATCGGATGATATGCATCTTCCGCTATCATCCAGCGGCGAACATCAAAAAAACGTTGATTTTCAAACAGCATTTCAATACGCCTTTCATTTTGATATCTCTTTTTAAGCGCTGCCCCTGATTCAGTTACATCAGGCATACCCGCTCTTTTTCTGATCATGTTGATATAAGTACGGGCCTCGGGATCCTGCCCAAGCTCAATACAAGCTTCAGCGTAATTAAGGATGATCTCGGTATAGCGTATATAGCGCCAGGTCAGATCGTCCTGGTGGTTAACATACATATCGGTGTTACGATTAATGAATTTTAGCATCGATGTACCGGTGTTATTATACCCACCGCCGTAAACAGCACTGTTACGGCTATCTAACCCATATACATAAGTGATTTTTCCGGCTGCGGCATCCCATTTTTCCCAGGTGCCGGCCTGTAAAACGCCCACAGGATCAGTGCCTACAAGGTTGGAAGCGCGCGGCCTGAATTTGGCCCCTTCATATAAAATGGTGGCATAAAACCGCGGATCCCTGTTTTTATAAGGTTCCTTATCCTGAGCCTGGTTACTCCGTGAGAATGTTGTGCCATTGGCCATTTCGTAAGCATCTACTGTTTCGCTGGTTGCACCGTTATATTCAATACCGCCAAACCCATTGGGGAAAACGGTCCAAAAATCGGCACCCATATTTGCAGAGACGTTAAAGTAACGGATAAATATATCCTCGCTGCTTTCCTTAGAGGTAAAAAGGTCCTCATAATTTTGCGTGGCTTGTGCAGGTGATAAAGGGCTCGGCTGGTACAAACTGTACACACCAAGATCAATCACTGCTTTGGCGGCATCTTTAGCGGCTTGCCAGTGCTGGGTGCTATTGCCGCCAGCATACCCCAGAAGTTCCGGGTTTTTAAATCCCGAAAACTTGGTTGTATTGTGTAACTCACTTGCTGCATATAACAATGCCCTTGATTTAAGTGCAAGCGCTGCGCCCTTTGTTGCCCTGCCTTTATTATCACCTGTATTAGTAAGTGGTAGTAATGCTGCCGCCTGATCGCATTGCTCACTGATGTATTTGATACATTCCTCATAGGTATTTCTTGGAACTGTAAAGTCATCAGTTAAAACATATGATTTGGTTATCAACGGTACGCCGCCAAAATAGCTTACCAGCATTTGATAATACCAGGCCCTTAAAAACATTGCTTCGCCTTTCAACCTGTTTTTTAAGGTAACTCCGTCTATTAAAGTAGCATCATCCGGTAGCTTGTCTATATTCTCAAGGAATACGTTGCAATCACGAATAGCTTTATATTTTCCATTCCAGTCGCCCCAACCGGCATTATCCGGCGACAATAACATGTTACTCATGTTAAAATCGTTACCGCCATCGTAAGAGCGCGCTTCATCAACCGACAATGATGTTAGGTAAAAGTTCCATGGATTTTGATTATAAATGCTATTTATATTAAGCTGTACCAGGTTAGGGTCTGACCAAACATCAGATTCAGCAAATTGAGTAGTTGGCTTGGTGTCAAGAAAATCTTTCTTGCAGGAGCACACGGTCAATAACAAAAATAATATTGACGCGCCAGCTAAGTTTATTTTTCTAAAATTCATTTTTCCTTAGTTTAAAAGGTTAGTGATAATCCAACATTTATTGTTTTATTGAGTGGGTAAACCTGGTTGTTTACCCATATAGAACCCGGCGCAGTGTCAGGTGATTCAGGATCAAAATCCTTCATTTTTGTGAATGTTAATACGTTAAGGCCACTTGCAAACACTCTAAGAGACTGAATGCCAATTTTGTTGGTGTATTTAGAAGGCAGAGTATAACCAACTTCAAAATTTTTCAGTCTAATGTAGTCGCTACTTCTAACGAAATAAGTATTGTTTGGCATACCGTCGGTCATCCAGTAGGCGCCCCCCCGTTCCCATGCTCTCGGATTTTCCGAACTTGGGTGCTCAGGAGTCCAACGGTCCTTCACAAGATTGTACATGAAGTTTCCCACACCTGGTCCGCCGGAAAAGGCTGTGTATGCTCTTTCGGCACCTGCCGCACCCTGGAACAGGATGCTTAGATCAAAACCTTTGTATTGCAAATTGATTGATAAGCCGCCGGTAAAGGTCGGGATTGAGGTTTTTTTGCTTCTCACCTGATCCAGGCCATTGATTTGGCCATCGCCGTTAACATCTTTAAAAATAATGTCGCCCGGCCTTGCGCCTGACCAATGCGGGTAATTATCAACCGCCGCCTGGTCTTTAAACACCCCGATGGACTGGTAATACAAGTTTGCATTCATTTGGCTACCGGTGGATCGCTGGTAGTCAGGAACACCCGGCGTTTCATCCCAGAATTTAATGTGATTCTTCGAAAAAGCGCCATTTGCAGATATGTTATACCTAAATTCGCCGGCATTGTTTTGATATCCTATCTGCAATTCAAAGCCTTTGTTAACAACTTCGCCAATATTTTCCTGCGGCAAGGTAAGGCCCGCCGAACCCGGTACAGAAGCATTACGATAAGCCAGTATGTTGGTACGCAGATTATAAAAATAATCGGCACTAACGCTTAGTTTGTTATCAAGCAACTGGGCGTCAAAGCCAATGTTCGATTGGTTGGCTACTTCCCAGGTTACCCCGGTGTTAGGGATGCGCAATGCGGTAAGAGTTTGCTGTACAACACTTTGATTGAAAACATAGCCACCATTATAGCCATAGGTTGTCATGTACTGGTAAGGGCCAATACGGTCGTTACCGGTTTTGCCCCATGAACCTCTCAATTTGAATTCATTAATGAGAGAAAGATTTTCTTTCCAGAAGTTTTCATTGGAAATTCTATAACCTAAAGATATGCCAGGGAAAAATCCGAACTGCTTACCATTAGGATCGAATATATAAGAGCCATCATAGCGCCACACAAATTCGGCAAGATATTTTGCATCGTAGGCGTAGCTTACGCGGCCAAAATAATCTAAACGTTTTACGCCTACGGCGTTAGGAGATAATGGGGATGGTGTATTAGAACTGCCGCCGTTATCTTTTAATGCATTACTTCCCAGGTCAAGTTCATCAAGCAGGTCGCTGGTATAATTTCTTCTGAAAGCCCAGAAATACATATTATCGCCAGAGATGCGTTCTGCGCCTACAAGTACCTTCAAATCATGTTTTCCAAAAGTGCGGTCGTAATTGATTAAACCATTAAGTGTGATGTTTCCGAGGAGATTAAATGATTGCGTTAAACGTGGATCTGTATTGCCGCTTTTACTGGCGAGCAACAAAGGCTGATTATTGGAATCATAACTTGTTTTATCCCATGTGTAAAGATTCCAAGGCTTTCTGAATTGCTTATACGTGGTAAACGTTTTGTCCACTGCGGCATTGCCAGTAATGGATAGTCCTTGAACCCATGGTATATTAATAGCAAGCTTGGCATTACTTTGGAATACATAATCCCTTTGTTTTGTATATCCGGTTTTATCAGTAACCAAAACCACCGGGTTAGCGCCATATTCAATAGCGGGTCCGGGCAATCCGTTTGGCCAGTATGCGGGGGTAGTAGGAAATGCCCTGTTCAAAGCCCAAAAAATGTTTTGTGCAGCGTCAGCACTTCCACCATTAGCCCCGCCACCTGAATAATTTCTGTTTTCCTGGCGGCCAACAACATCAAAGCTCAGACGAATGTCTTTTGACACTCTGGCATCAATATTACTCTGAAAATTGGTTTGAGAATAATTGATATTGCTATTCCGGTACATACCATCTGTAAAGTTAGAGCCTAAAGAAGTAAAATATTTAACTGCATCAGAACCTCCGGATAGTGTTAGGTTACCATATCGTTGCGGCGAATTATTCTTAATAGTCTCTTTAAACCAATCCGTATTTGGATGGCCCCAGGGGTCAGATCCATCTTTATATTTCTGGATGTCTTCAGCTGAATATGGAAGCGGACTACCAGGATGATAAGCTGTAGAAATTTCGTTCTGTATAGTTGCATAAGTTGCCGCATCCACCATTTTTGGCAATACAGTAGGGGTATTCCACCCCTGATTTAAGTTCAGCTGAATAGTTGGTTTGCCCGTTGTTCCGCGTTTTGTGGTAACCAAAATTACCCCATTAGCAGCCTGCGCTCCGTAAATGGCGGCAGAAGCATCTTTTAACACAGTTACAGATTCAATAGTAGCAGGGTCCAGTCGTTCTAAGCTGCGGTTTGCAATACCATCTATTACAACAAGCGGAGAATTATCACCCAATGTGTTAGCTCCGCGTATTCTAAGTGTAGAACCGTCATTACCCGGCTCTCCTGTCCTGGTAATCGCAACCAGGCCAGGCAGACGACCAGCCAGGGAATTTGAGAAGTTACCCGCAGGTGATTTTACGAGTTCCGAACCTTTAACTGTTGCAATAGAACCGGTTAATGTTGCTTTCTTGCGCGTGCCATAGCCAACTACAACCACTTCATTTAATGAGCCCTGTTTGGCAATTAATTGTACGTCGGCTTTTTCTGAATTGATAGTCCTTTCAATAGATTCAAAGCCAATAAATGAATATTGCAAAATTGAGCTTTGCTTTACTGTAATTTTATAATTTCCATTTATATCTGTTACAGTTCCGTTGGTGCTACTTTTAATTTTAACAGATACTCCCGGTAAGGGCTTACCAGTTGCTTGTTCGGTAACGACACCGGATACATTTATAGCTTGCTGTGCTTGGGCTTGAAAGGAGCAGAGTAAAGCAAATACAAACATGTAAACAAAGCTCTTAAAGCCTTGAGGTAAATATTTTTTCATATACTTATTGAGTTTATGCGGCAGAAATTTTTACCAGCGCTTAGGATGATAGAATTCAAACCGCTTTTTAATGTCAAGGAAGAAAAATTGTTATTTAATGTTGCTGTTGTAATGCGTCACATTTGTTTGCCATGCAAAAGCGGTTAGATAGGTAATCCTTTTCATGATTTTAATATTTTAGGTTGATAATAGAGGTTAAAGATTTATTCATCAGAACTGATATTTCTGCAAGTTTTAAAACATAGTAGCTTTTCTTTTTCCATGAATTTGTGGTTTAAATTACAATCGATCTAACAGTGAACTACCGACACATCAAGCGCTTGACCATCAGTAAATTTTCTGCAAATCGATTCAGTTTGGGTTATAAATTGGTTTAATTGGATCAAGCCAGGCGTATGGGTAATACGATCCTGCTGATAATCATATCACGAAAGTATTTTATAACGAAAATATTACATTGCATAATTTGATCTATCATGTTAGCTTTTTGATCGACTTTAATTTTCCTCCGTGAAGCCGCAAATTATTAACTATGCTTAGCTGTAATTATTTGAATTTTAAGGTTTGGAAAAAAAAAGCAGGTGTTGTGTTGTTTATTATGGCGCAGACGGTATGCTTGAATTAACGAAAAGAGCGTTTCAGATTATTCGACCCACGATGATACGCTACTGTAAATATGGCACGCTTTAAAGTATGCACCGTTTCCAGATCCATCAAAATACCCTTTCAATTTATATCAAATTCTTATCATCTTTTATCAATTTCTGCACTTATACGGAGCGTAAACTTTGTTTTTTAGCATTGGATTAAATAGCCATTTAAACGCCCGTGTTAAATAATAAGAGTTACCGTCTTATTATTTACACAAACGCTATGGTAAAAGGATACCTATAGGATTAATAAAAATATGATAACGGAAATAATGGAGCGCCGTATACCAGAGAAGATTGATTATTCGCTTACCGGATCAAGTGCAGAACGGGCTATCGCTTTAGGACTTGCAGAGGCGGACTGGTATCAGAGCCCTGTGCCGCATACAGCCATGCGCAAATTATTGGTGAGAAAAGACGGCCCCGCACTTCGGGACACAATTCTTCTGTTTACCATACTTTTGGCGACAGCAACAGCCACGCTTATGCTTTGGGGGACTTATTGGGCAATTATCCCCTATCTGATTTATGCTGTTTTTTATGGCACAAGTTCTGACTCCCGCTGGCATGAATGCGGCCATGGGACTGCTTTTAGAACAGATTGGCTAAACAATGTGGTTTATGAAATAGCATCTTTTATGGTAATGCGGGAATCCGTTGTTTGGCGCTGGAGTCATATTAGGCATCATAGCGACACTATTATTGTGGGTCGTGACCCAGAAATCCAAATACCGCGCCCTCCGGATTTGAAGAGTTTATTTTTTTCATTTATTAATCTTGGAGGATATAAAAGTTATTATACAGGCTTGATACGTCACGCCTTTAGCAGGATGTCAGCAACAGAAAAAACTTATGTTCCGGAAAGCGAGTACAAAAAGGTTTATAACAATGCACGTATTTGTCTCGGGCTCTATGTGCTGATTATTATCTCGGCATTGGCTTTGCACACCTGGATACCAATATTTCTATTCATCTTACCACAATTTTTTGGCACCTGGCTGATGATTGTTCACAATACAACGCAACACGCCGGCCTTGCTGAAAATGTTTTAGACCACCGCCTGAATTGCCGAACCGTATATATGAACCCTATCAACCGCTTCATTTACTGGAACATGAATTATCATGTGGAGCATCATATGTTTCCTTTGGTTCCATATCATGCCTTACCCAAACTACATGAGTTGGTAAAAGAGGATTGCCCACCAGTTTATCCGTCGATAATGTCTGCATGGAGGGAAATTATTCCAACCTTGCTAAAGCAACAGAAAGACCCGGCATATCATATAAAGCGTAAGTTGCCGGCCGCAAAAGAAAATATCCGGGGTAACATTATTGAATCAAACATGGCTCCCGACAGTGAGGGGTGGTTGAAAATAGGTACATCTAACCTATTGGATAAAGAAGACGTTATACGGTTCAACCACTCTGACAAAACCTTTGCTGTTTATAAAGACAACGAAGGGAATCTATATGCAACGGATGGTATTTGCACCCACGGTAATACTCATTTGAGCGAAGGATTGGTAAAAGGCAAAATTATTGAGTGCCCAAAACACAACGGGCGTTTTAATTTACATGACGGGTCACCGGCAAGGGCACCGGTTTGCCGGGGGCTTGCAACTTACCCTGTTCAGGATCGCTTTGGTGAGTTATGGCTTAACCTGAAAAATGCGGGTGGCATTAACGTAGGTACAGAAAAAAATTACAAACTACACGTTGTATCCAATAAACATGTGGCGACATTTATTAAAGAGTTGGTGCTTGAACCTGTTGACGCCAACGAGAAAATAAACTTTAACCCTGGCGATTATATGCAAATCAAAGTTCCGCCATATCCGGAAATTCAGTTCTGTAATTTTGATATTCAGGAACCTTACCAAAAAGTTTGGCAAACTCAGGGATTATTTAACCTATGCAGTCATAATCCAGGGCCGGCACGCCGGAACAATTATTCACTTGCCGGTAATTGGAAACGGGATAGGCAACTTAAATTCAACATTCGCATTGCAACGCCGCCTCCTGGTCAGGATTGCCCGCCAGGTATTGGTTCAAGCTACATCTTTAATTTAAAACCCGGAGATATAGTAACAGCCCTTGGCCCATATGGCGATTTTTATATAAAGCCTACACAAAAAGAAATGGTTTACATTGGGGGAGGTGCGGGTATGGCACCTATTCGCTCACACATTGCGCATTTGCTTGAGAACGATGCCACTAAACGCAAACTCAGCTACTGGTACGGAGCACGGTCCAAACAAGAAATTTTCTATTACGATTATTTCCAAAAATTAGCCGCCGAGTATTCCAATTTCAACTTTCAACTTGCATTGTCGAGTGCACTGAAAGATGATGCGTGGAATGGTCATCATGGTTTTATACATGATATTGTTTACCATCATTATTTAAAAGATCATAAAGACATTAGCAATGTTGAATTTTATTTATGCGGCCCTCCAATGATGATAAAGTCATGTAATAAAATGCTCGTCGAAATTGGAGTTGAACCTAACCAAATTTTATTTGATCAATTTTAGACTAACCATAAGTATAATATCCTAAATGAGAAATGATTTAACCCAAGACCAAATTGCGCAATACCGTCATGACGGTTTTTTAGTGATTGAAAATTTCCTTTCGGCCGAAGAGCTTGAATTTTGGCGCACCGCACTCAGCGAGGCTATAGAGAAACGCAACGGCAATAAGATGCCCGACCGTAAGGAGGTTTACGGCAAAGGAGATGCTGACGATAAATCGTATTACGACAATGTTTTTGATCAGCTGATTAACCTTTGGGTTGATAATGATAAAATGAAACAAGTAATACTTGACGAACGCTTGGGCAAAATGGCTGCGCAACTGGCCGGGGTTCAAGGTATCAGGGTATGGCATGATCAGGCATTAATTAAAAAGCCGTGGGCTAATCCTACTTCGTGGCATCTTGATACACCTTATTGGTCGTTTAGTGATAGGCGCGCGCTTTCTATCTGGGTAGCGCTTGATGACGCTACTTATGAGAACGGCTGTTTGTTTTTTATCCCTGAATCTTATCATAAAACCACGTTTGATAATCCCGGCATAGGTAAAAACATGGGCGCTATATTTACTATTTATCCCGAGTTTAAAACGGCACAGTCTGTTGCCGCGCCTATGAAAGCGGGTAGCTGCTCATTCCACAACGGTTTAACCATACACGGCGCACATGCCAACATGACCCCAGGTTTCCGCCGTGCCATGACCTGCGCTTATATGCCCGATGGTAGTACTTTTAACGGTATCCAGAATATTTTGAAAGACGACGATATTGCCCGGTTAAAAATTGGTGATGTGTTAAAAAATAATGAGCTTAACCCCTTAATTTACCAAGCTGTTTAATATATGTGTATGAACCTCCGATCAATATATATTGTTGCATTAATGCTGCTTAGCTGGCACACAGGTTTTGCTTTAAATAGTGAAACCCCAGGTATTACTCATAACACCACGGCCAAAACTATAACCTTAACCGTAGACGATAAAAAGCTGACTATCCTGATAGATTATTCATCGGGCTGTATAGTAAAACAGTTAAATATTAAGGGGGTAAACGCACTTTCAGCTTCTGGTGTTTACACAGGTATCACTACTAAAAACGCGGTGTTTACCTCAAGCACTGCATTGCCGGTTGTTAAGGTAAATCAAAAATTAAATGAAGCTATAATAAGTAATATCAGTTATGGCGATAATGCCCTTACGGTAACAGAAACCTGGCGTTTTAAAATAGCCGGTGATAAGATAAGCTGGAAAATTACACGCCAGTATAGTACCAACGCTCAATTAGAAGATATGGCCCTGCCTAAATGGAACTTCGCCAACCTGGCTGTATGGAAGGGCGGTATCCTGGATAATGGCGGGATGGTTTGGTGTAAATATTTAAAACAGGTTGATGATACTTATGGCGTACATACCGGCGGTGTTACCTTTTGGAATGCCGAAAGCGGTAACGGATTTCGCATCAGCCCTGCTACCAATAGTGCTATTGCCACTAAATATTCCCATAATGCAAATAACGAATTTACAGCAACGCAACTTGTAACAAACAACGCGCTACAACAACGTTATGACCTGAGCCGGTTTGTATCAAAAAGGGCAAATGTATTTGCAGCTTTCGATGTGCAAAAGGGGCAAACCAGCGTTGAATATACATTACAATATATAGATTACTTTAAAGAGTACACAAGGGGCACTTTACCCGGTATTGACGCCGCTGCCGTGCGCGAGTTGTTAAACACCACCGGCCGCTATGGCGTGGTTGATAATAACATTATCGGTGCAAATGGTTGGCTAACCAACTGGAAATGCCTTCACGAGCCGTTTTTTGCGCAAGTAGGGATGGCGCTTAATGATGTTAATTACACCAAAAATATGTCGGCAACGCTCAACCAGGAGCGCGACCAGGCAATGCTTGCTGATGGCCGTGTGCTATCGCGCTGGCATAATGTACCTGGCGATGAGATAAAGGGGACTTACAACACTAAAACAGGCTATTATGAGGCGATGTGGGGCTATACTATTGATTCGCAAACGGGGTATGTAATTAACGCAAGCGAGCAGTTTGATATTAATGGTGATGTTGACTGGCTAAAATCGCACCAAACATCGTGCGAAAAGGCTTTGGATTGGATGATAAAACGCGATGCCAATAACAACGGTATTTTTGAAATGCTGAACAATAATATTGCCGAGAAAAAGGCAAGCGACTGGCTGGATATTGTTTGGGCCAGCTATGAGAACGCGTTTGTAAACGCCCAGCTTTACGAGGCTCTGAACCTATGGGCCAATTGCGAAAAGGTATTAGGTAACCAACAAAAAGCAACTTATTACGCTGCCGTAGCTGCACGTTTAAAAGCTGCATTTAATAAACCGATAGAGGAGGGAGGCTTTTGGTCGCCGGCTAAAAAGCAATATGTGTACTGGCGCGATAATGATGGCTCGGTACATGGCGATAACCTGGTTACCCCGGTGAATTTTGCCGCCATTGCCTTTGGTATATGTGATGATAAACAACGCATAGCACAGGTACTTGACCAGATAGAACAGCGAAATAACCAGGAAAAGCTTTTCCATTGGCCGCTGTGTTATGACTCATTTACGCAGGCCGAGGTATCGCCGGGTAACTGGCCGTTCCCTAAATATGAGAACGGCGACATTTTCCCTACCTGGGGCTATATGGGCATACGGGCTTATGTTCATTATGATAAAGGCATTGCGCTTAAATTCATCAATAATATACTTGCCCAATATAAAAAGGATGGCCTGTCATCGCAACGCTACAGCCGTGTTACACAGCTTGGGCTGGGCGATGATATTCTGGCCGGTATAAGCACCAGCATCACCGCGCTTTATCGCGACATTTACGGCATTCGCCCAAAATGGAACCGTATGGGTATAGAGCCAAACTTATCGCCGGTATTAAATGGCACAGCATTTACTTATACACTGCGCGGTATTAAATATAATTTAAAGCTAAGTACAAACAATTACAGCATGAGCACTACGGGCTTCGCTGTAAAATGTAATAGCGCATTCGGCGCAAATAAAACCGGCAATAGCCTCACTTTTTATCCCGGCAATAGGGAAGAAATGCTGCTAAAAATAAAGTCGGCATCAGTACACAGTATCAATTTGACTATTGACAATTGGGCGGAGAACCAGTTTAGGTGGACCATAACCTCAGCAGATAACTACGAGTTTACGTTAAATGGTTTACAACCCAGTACCAATTATCAATATACTATAAATGGCCTCTCCCAAAAGGTAAAAACCACTGCTGAGGGTAGTCTTATTATTAAAAAAGTGTGTAGGCCTGGTGCTAAATTTGTTGTAAAACCGATAGTATAAATATTATTTATGGAGATAAAAATACTAAGCCCACAATGGGGGCATAAGCACCTGCAGATAAGTGCCTTCCTCGATAAAGTTAGAGCGGCAGGGTATGACGGGATAGACACCTGGCTACCCGCCAATCCTGCCGATAAACGTACCCTGTTTAATTACCTGCAGCAACACCAATTGGTGTATGTTGCGCACCAGCATCAGGCTCACGGCAATAGTTTTGCTGAATTTAAAACCTCTTATTTAAAAAATCTGCAAGCTTGTGCCGAAGCAGAACCGTTGTTAATTAATTCGCATACGGGCAGAGATTATTTTTCGTTCGAACAAAACCTTCAATTGGTTGATATTGCATTGGAGTTTACTGTCAAAACAGGCATTACTGTAGCGCACGAAACGCATCGGGGCAGATTGGGTTATTCACCACAAATGATAGCAGATTTTTTTGAGCAGCGCCCGGATTTTGTTATAACCGCCGATCTGTCGCACTGGGTTTGTGTTACCGAAAGCATGCTGCAAAATTTCCAGGATACTTTACGTATTGCCATTAACCGTACCCATTACATCCATGCCCGTGTAGGTTTTGAACAAGGGCCGCAGGTTCCTGACCCACGCGCTGCCGAATGGCAATATGCGCTTAACACATTTTTGGATTGGTGGGATAGCATCATTGCAACGAATAAAAAAACGGGCACTAAAGTATTTCCTATCGCTACTGAATTTGGGCCGCCGCCTTATATGCAGCTGGTTCCGGCCGGTAAATCGCCTGTTGATCATCAATTCGAGATTAATTTGTATATGAAAGAACTGCTTAAAGCCAGGTATCAATAGCGCAAGTGGAATTTTGATATTTTCAAGTTTAACCGCTACCAGGATATTCCTACCATGGATGCGATTTTTTATCATGGGCACGGCAGACAAGGATTTAAGCTAACCAGTTCTGCCGCATCTGTATATGACAGGCCAGTTGTGGCCGCAGAAATATACGGCGCATTCCAGGAAGATAAATTTACTGTAAATACACTTTACCAGGCCGCGATGGAAGTATTTGTACGCGGTATTAATTCATTGATCCCGCATGGCATGTGGTACGATACTGAACCGCAATCAGTGCGCATACCCCCGCTAATATCAGGATACAGTAAAAAGCTGCAATCTGCCCTTCGTCAATTCAATGATTTTGCAGCTCGTACTTCCATGATGCTGACCGGCGGGAAACAGATTGCGGAAATTGGAATAATCTATCCGATAGCATCCTTACAAGGTTTTTATCACTTCGAGGCTAAGGATAATAACGGGTTTGGCAAATTTGCGCCAAAGGAAACTGATTACCTTACTATAGGAGATGAACTGACAAATACGCTGCACCGCGATTTTACTTTTATTCATCCTCAGCTTTTCCTTAGCAAACAATATATAATCGCGGATAAACAAGTCATTCTTAGCAATAAGATAAACAGTCAGGCTTACAAAGTGATCATCATCCAAGGTGGCAAAGTTATATCCTACTATACGCTTAAGAAGATACAGCAATTTTATAACGCGGGGGGCAAGGTAATTGCCACATCTATGTTACCAACCAAATCGGCTGAATTTGGATTGGATACCGGAATTAATCGCATTGTTAAGGAAATGTTTTACGGTACAAAAAAAACATCTACAAGAATGATTTTAAAACCCAACGGAGGTGCAGCCATATTCTTGCTAAATCCCGATTCTGCAATCCTGATTAAAACATTAGATCAACTTACCCCTAATGCAGACGTTATCATCAAAGATTCCAACAATAGCACTGCAGGCAACGGCAGGTTTTCATATCTACACAAAGTTAGGGATGGTAAGCAAATCTATTACTTCGCTAACTCAACTACCGACGTAATAAATGCCGAAGTAATGCTGCGGGGAAAATGAAATTAGAGATATGGGATCCTAAAACGGGTGAAAAAACTACTGTAAAGTATTTTAAATATGTATGGCAAAAAGGTGAATGGTATACTGAATTTGGACTGGATTTGAAAGCGGTAAATTCGGTTTTTTTAGTTGGATACTAACAAAAGAGTTTGTGGAGTAATTTCATCAAGTATCTTTCCGCCAATCTTTAAGTTATTTGCAGCCCCAATAGGACTATTATCGAACCGGTTAGTGCAAGATTTACAGATGGTTTAACAAAATTAAATTATAAAATATCTTTAATACCGTAACCTTATTAAATCATGGCTAAAACTTTAGATCAAGGATTTGACACATTTATTTCGTGGTTAAAGCACTTAATACTGAACATGAAAAAGTAACATCGCATAAGACATCCGTCCAAAATTGCCTGACAAATAAGCATAATTGTAGTAAAATGTTTGAAACAGGATCATTCGTTGCAGGTACTGGAATCAGACACAGAAGTGATACAGATTACTTCGCTGTCTTTCCATCAGCAAATTTATGGCAAGATTCATCTTACAATTTAAGGAAAATAAAAGAGTCGCTACAAGAAACATTTAGTAGAACAGAGGGCATAGCCGTAAATAGCCCAGCAATTAAAATACCATTGAGAACTTATGCATAAGAAACAATGGAGATAACCCCTTGTTGTACAAATGGAACAGTCAAAACTGATTACGGTGATTTTTATAAGTACCATATTCCGGATGGTACAGGTGGTTGGAATTGTGTGGTTTAAAAGCACACAATTTGACGATTTCATCAAGCTCGCGACGGTAGAAATCCTCGCTAAGAAAATACTCAATAATAGAGCTGCACAAAAGATTACCTTCATACCGTTCTCCGGTAAAATTTCCCTTCCATACGATAGCCGCATTCATTAATATGCATGGTGTCATAGTGATATGGGGAATGGTTAAAAACTTAATGTTAGAAGGTTTAAATGGAAATATCTTTATAGATTTCAACGCGTTTTATAAATTTGCAGCATGAGCAAAAATGACCTTGGAAGGTTCCTGGTTGCCCAGGAAAAGGATTACGACACAGCGCTCGCAGAGATCAAAGGCGGCCGCAAACGCAGTCATTGGATGTGGTATATATTTCCGCAGATAGCGGGCCTTGGCTTTAGTGAAACCTCCAAATTCTATGCCCTGCAAAATATGGCAGAGGCAGAGAGTTACCTAGGGCACCCGATTTTAGGCTCAAGACTTATTGAAATATCAACCGCTCTGCTCGATCTCGAAGACAACCATGCCACACGCATCTTCGGCAGTCCGGACGACCTCAAACTCAAATCTTCCATGACCCTGTTTTCGGAATTACAGGGCGCCGACCCGGTATTCGCAAAAGTGTTGGCTGAATTTTTCAACGGTATAAAAGACTGGGAAACTTTAAATATCTTAAAAGCGCAATAAAATATCTAATTGTTTGGCTGGGCGGCTTATATTAGTATATAATAAAAAACGCCGGAGATCCCCATGCCCGGCGTTTACATTTGCAAGATTAATATAAGTCAATCTTTATCTTATGCTTAGGTCAAACACAACATTGATAAATTATGTTTTTACAAATGCGTAGATAATAAATTCGTTGTGCGTATATGTTTATTGCTCGTCAAAAGCCATACTTTTTGAGTATTCCTACACTACCGTTTAGCTTTTTATTAAGTTAAAGTTAACTTAACATTGAATAAATAGCTTTGCGCCATTAATGGAAAGCTTAGCAGATCAGGATTTATTATTGAGGGTGCAGCATGACGATCATGATGCTTTTGATATTTTGTTTGACCGCTACTGGCAGCGGCTTTTCCAATCTGCACGCGCCAGGTTAAATGATAGCGACACCGCGCAGGATATTGTCCAGGAAATATTTATCCGGATCTGGCAGCGCAGGGCAACCTTAGAGATAAACGGCCCGTTTGAAAACTATTTACAAGGCGCTGTTCGCTTAAGCGTTATCAGTCATTATCGCTCTGCGAAAGCAACGCAGGTGCAGTTAGAAGGAGCCTTAGAACGGATAAATGTGCTGGAAGATTCCATCGAATCGCTTACTGATTATCTTGAACTGGAGCGCACGCTGCAGTTAACTGTTGAATTAATGCCCGAAATGCTGAAACGGGTTTACCAGTTACGCAGCGAAAACCTATCGGTAAAAGCTATTGCCGGCGAACTGGGACTAGCCGACCAAACCGTTAAAAACTACATCAGCGAAGTATCCCGACGCTTACGTATTGTTATTGCCGAAAAATACCCCGAAAAACACCTTACCTATATGGTGCTGATAGTGGCGATGCTTCACAAATAATTAACATAAACATCATCTTAAATATAAGTACCTAAAGCTCTTTTCAGCGACTTACTACTGAAAACACGGCTAATGGACATTTATAAATTAAGAAAAATTTTACAACGGTACCGCGAAGGAAAGGCGAACGAAACTGAAAGCGCCTTGGTAGAAGCCTGGTACAAATCGTACGATGCAGATGAGCAGCAACTGGGCTACGAAGAGGCTGCCAAGCTTCGCGAAGCAATGAGCGGCAACATTAAGGCTGCTACCATAAAACGTTCTATCATATATTTCCCTATGTTCCGCATTGCGGCAAGCCTTGCTATTGTATCAGCCATTGGGTTTTTTGCCTGGAAGTTTACACGGAGTAAAACCGGCGATGCCCAAAACTACACTACTGTTATTACAGGCACCAAAGGCTTAAAGCAACTTACCCTGCCCGATGGTACGGTAGTATGGCTGAATGCCGCTAGCCATATTAAAGTGCCGGTAGCATTTACAGGTCGCCTGCGCGAGGTTGTTTTAGTAGAAGGCGAAGCTTTTTTTGAGGTAAAACATAACCGGCTGCACCCATTTATAGTACATGCATCGGCTATAAAAATACAGGTGTTAGGCACCTCTTTTAATGTGAGGGCTTATAAAAAAATGCAAACCATAAGTGTATCGGTTGCTACGGGTAAGGTTGGGGTTACGGGCAAGTCAAAAATAATGGCTATGCTGCTGCCGGGCCAACAATTAAACTACAATGTATTGGATGGCAAAACCGAACAGAAAACGATTGATGCAGATAAGGTACAAAGCTGGAAACAAGGATCAACCTACCTGAGCCAGGCCAGTTTTAAAGAGCTCTCTATAATTATTAAAAATATTTATGGGTTAACGTTAAAAGCAGGCAATAAAAAGATAGAAAATTACCGGTTTAGCCTGCGGTTGATCCACACACTTCCAACTGTACAGGTGGTGGATCTGATAAGCCAGCTGCACCATACACATTTTAGAAAGGAGGGCAACGACATAACTCTTTATTAAACAAAAAAGCGGCCCTGAAATAAACAGGAACCGCTTATGATTTTCTTGCAGACAATGGACGGCAATCCGGTCATGCAATGCTCAGTAACTATTCACAATCACGTAAGCAAAACAAAAATATGAATTATTATACACACTTGTGTAAGCAATTTATGCGTATTAGTATCTTATCTTTCAGTATCTTATTAACCATCGGCCTGTTATCAGTTAACGCTGCCGATGTTAATGCGCAAGGCCTAAACCAGCAGGTTAACATCAGCTTTGGTCACGAAAGCCTGTACAACGCGTTAAAAAAAATAGAGCAACACACCAGCCTGGTTTTCGCGTATGACGCCGACTACCTTGGTTTAAAAAAAAAATTTGTTGCCCCCGCTACTTTTAAGCAGGAACCATTACAAATTGTGCTGGCCACCTTATTTAAAGGTACCAACATAGATTACAAAGAAACACCGGGTAATATACTACTCACCAAAAGGCTTGCACCCGGCAAAATATACGGTAAGGTTACAGATGATACCGGGGAACCATTGCCCGGTGCCAACATCAGGGTTACAGGTACTACCATGGGTACCACTGCTGATGTTAACGGTAATTACAGCCTTAGCCTCCCCGAAGGTATTTATAACCTGCAGGCCACCTTTGTTGGTTTTACCATGATGGAATTTAAGGATGTAACGGTTACTGCCGATAAGCCTTACCAGCTTATCATTACCCTTAAAACCAGCGCTATGCTTAGCGAGGTAACCGTAAGTTATGGTAAACAACGCGCTCGCGAAGTTACCGGTGCTATTGCACAGGTAAATATGCAGCCCTTACAGGATATGCCGGTAATGCAGTTTGGCCAGCAATTGCAGGGCAAAGTAGCCGGTGTTAATGTTGCCCAGACAAGCGGGCAGCCGGGCCGTGGTATTGCATTTCGTATCAGGGGCGCAGCATCAATGGCAACAGATTACCAACCTTTGTTTGTAATTGACGGCTTGCCGATAACCGGTAGTATCAATAACATCAACCCCGGCGAAATTGAAACCATTACGGTTTTAAAGGATGCCTCGGCAACATCATTGTATGGGTCGCGTGCGGCAAACGGTGTGGTGTTGATCACAACCAGGCATGCCAAACCGGGCGATACCAGGATTGAGTTTAACTCAAACTTCGGCATCCAAAAAATACCGGGTGGCGCGGTTCCAAAAGTGATGAACGGCGAGCAATGGGCGCAGTTTATGAATGAAAAATTTACAGATGCGAAGCAATACGAAGCCCCATTTAATGCAGTAGTGCCCGATATCTACCAAAATCCTTCGCAATACGGGCACGGTACCGATTGGTTTAAGTTAACTACAAGGGCGGCGCCTATTCAAAGCTATAACTTAAATATACTTTCAGCCCGCGAAAAATCATCATCGGCGGTGATGTTGGGTTACGAAGCGCAGGACGGGGTGCTGATCAACTCGGGTACTAAACTGTTAACCTTACGCATTAACCATGATATTACCCTGGGAAGCCATAACCAATTAAAGGTAGGCTTCAACTTAGCGCCAAGCTACCGTATGGATCATAACAACAGATTAACCAGCGATGGGGTTGGTGGTTATTACGAACGCATTTTTGAAGCAAGCCCTATTAATCCGGCTTATAACCCGGATGGTACTTATGCTGTGGGCGCATTCTCACAGGGGATGAGCGCTTATGTTAACCCGCTTGCCCTGCTTAAAGAAACTAAGGACGATTATATCACCACCCGCATATTGGCCAACGGTTATATCAACTATGAATTTTTACCGGGTTTTAGCTTAAAAACTAACGTAGGGGTTGATAAAGGTGCCGAAACACGTAACCAATTTTCGCCTTCCATCACACTTACCAGTTCGGCAGTATCACCGGCAGCATCAACGGCTATCAGTTCATCGGTTGATAATTATTCTTACACTGCAGAGTCATACCTGAACTTTGAAAAAACCATCGCTACAGATCACCATATCGAAGCACTTGCAGGTTATTCGGCTCAAAAATATAACTCACTCAGCAACTCGGTTAATGGTACAGGTTTCCCGAGTGATGATATCCCTTACATCAGCGCGGCATCTATCATATCAGCAGGTTCAAGCAACACTACGCAATACTCTTTGCTATCTGCCATTGGCCGTTTAAATTACAACTTTAAGGGTAAATACATTCTTCAGGGTGCTATCCGTCAGGATGGTTCATCAAGGTTTGGTGCCGATCGTAAATATGGTTATTTCCCCTCGGTATCTGCCGGCTGGATCATCAGCGATGAATCGTTTATGGAGAAATTTAGCCAGATAGATCTGTTAAAAGTACGTGCCAGTTATGGTATTACCGGTAATAATAGCTTTGGCAACTTTACAGCTATCCCAACCTTGTCAAAATATAACTACATATTGAATGGGGTACTGGTACAAGGTCAAACCATAGGCTCGTTAGGTAACTCGGAACTTGCCTGGGAAAAGAACAAGCAATTTGATATCGGCCTGGAATTAGCCCTGTTCAAAAATCGTGTGTCCATTAACTATGATTATTATCATAAAATGTCCGACGGTTTGATCCAGGCGCGCCCTGTGCCAAAAGCATCGGGTTTTACAAACATACAGTATAATATTGGCCAGCTTGAGTTTTGGGGACATGAAATAACCTTAAACACAGTTAATACCACCGGCGCTTTTAAATGGAATACAAACATGAACGTTGCCCTTGAACGTAACCTGATCAAAAAACTGGTTGACCCGGGTTACCTGCGCAGAAATAATACGGTATCATCCGATTATTACCGTAACCAGGTGGGCCACCATTTAGGTGAATTTTACGGGTTTGTAAACCTGGGTTTATACAAAGATGCTGCCGATCTTGCCAATTCGGCCAAATACAAAAGTACAGGATTGTCAGACAATGGATCATCAGATATAGGTACTTTAAAAATGAAGGACCTGAACGGCGACGGCATAATTGATGATGTAAATGACCGCACTTTTATTGGCGACCCAACACCTGATTTTACCTTCGGGATTACCAATAGTTTCAGTTACAAAAACTTTGACCTGAGTATCTCTATGTCGGGCCAGGTTGGTGGTAAAATATTAGCTGCCGCTAAATGGGCTTATTTAACAAACCTGGATGGGTCAAGGGTGCCGCTTGCAGCCGCTGCAGATCGCTGGCGCTCTGAAGCTAACCCGGGCTCGGGCGTTTACCCGCGTACCAAAACCGGTACTACGGCTATCGGCAGGTCTGTTAATACTCAATGGGTAGAGAACGGTACCTACCTTACTGCCAAGAACATCGCGTTAGGGTATACCTTCAACCTTAAAAATGCATTACTGCTTAAAAACTTAAGGGTATACGGCTCGGTACAGCAAGCCTTTATTATAACCGGTTATACAGGCGGTGGTAACCCGGAGATTGGTATTTCAGGATCTGATGCGTTGAACGGCATCGGTGTCGACGAAAACGCTTACCCCGTTCCGCGTACTTTCTCTTTCGGCATAAATGCAACATTTAAATAATCTCCTTTCTCAAAAACAACATGAAAAATAAATATATCGTATTGATGCTGGTACTACTGATAGCATCATCCTGTAAAAAAAGTTACATCGATCTGGTACCCGAAGATTCGCTTTCGCCCGAAACATTTTTCCAAACAGACGACCAATTGGAGCAAGCTGTTTTAGCGGCATACGTGCCCCTGCGCGATTTGCTGGTGAACGATTACCACACATCAGAAATGCGTTCGGATAACACGCATTATATCCCTAACCCTAATAACCGTGGTACGGCAACCGTTTACCGCGAAAACGTATCTGACTGGAACAACGATGCTAATAACGATTATGTTAACGCCGTTTATCAACATTGTTATACCGGTATTTCAAGGGCAAACATTGTAATAGGCCGCCTACCAATGGCTGCAAAAGCTACTGCTGAAGGCAAAGCCCGTGCAGATGGCCAGGCCAAATTTTTACGCGCCTGGAACTACTTTAAACTGGTGCGTTTATTTGGTGGTGTGCCCCTTTACTTGAAGGAAGTAACCAAAGCTGAGGATGCCTTTAAAAACCGCTCGAGTGTTGATGAGGTTTATGCGCAGGTATTAGCCGATGCTAAAGATGCCGTGGCCGAATTACTGCCGCCAACAAAATTCCCTCAAACGGGCGAGGCTACAAAAGGTTCGGCAACCATGCTGCTGGCTGATGTGTACGTTACGCTGAAAAAATACAAAGAAGCCGAAGAGCTGTTAAACACCCTTCCTGCAATGGGTTACGGGCTTAACGGTAACTATGCCGATGCTTTTTTAACCACCAACAAAAACAGCAAAGAGTCGCTTTTTGAGGTGCAATATTTGCAGGGCACTGCTGCCGGTACGCAGCCAAACGCGTTTGTTTTCCAATTTATGCCAAAAACAACCACCACAGTATTAATTACCGGCGCGGCATTCCCAAGTAACACAACAGGCTCGGGCTGGAACATCCCATCGTTTGACCTTTTAAAAGATTACGAAACTGGCGATAAACGTTTAGATGCTTCTATCGGCATTGCCGAAGGTGTCAACGATGCCAGTTTTGTAATGAAAATCTCGGCAGTAAAAAGTGCGGTAGGTTACACGCCAACCCCGGGTGTTGCCTATACCCCGTTCATCAAAAAATATGTGCACGGCCCTTATGTGGCTACCAGCAACGCTAATGATAATTGGCCGATCTATCGCTACTCTGAAGCACTGTTGCTTTTAGCTGAAGCGCAGAACGAGCAGGGCGAATCGCCGTTAACAGCGCTTAACTCAGTACGTTTCAGGGCAGGTTTGGGCGATGTGCATGAAACCGACCCTGCAAAACTAAGAGGGATCATATTGCATGAAAGAAGAATAGAACTGGCGTTTGAGAACAAAAGGTTCCACGATCTGCAACGCAGCGCCGACGGTTTAAACATCATGAAGGCTTACGCTACAAAAGCAAAATCCACCTATGCCAACCTGGAAGCAAACGCTTTTGACATACAGACTTATAAGTTCCTGTTCCCGGTACCACTGCCCGAGCGGAACCTTAACCCTGGTATGCCTCAAAACCCGGGATACGCATTTTAATAAAAACTAAAATTGATGATGATGAAAGGTAATCGAATCTATCACATAACAAGAGTCCTTTATGCAGCACTCTTGTTACTGCTTTGCTTAAAGGTGCAGGCACAGGTACCCGGTAAAATTGCAAAAACCGGCCAGGTGCTTTTACCCAATGGCTGGAAGCTTAGCCCAGCGGGTAGGTCTTTACCCATCGGCGATTTGCCGCTGAATATTCAGTTAAGTACCAGCGGCAAGCTTTTGGCTGTAACCAATAATGGCCAAAGCATGCAGTCGGTACAGCTGATAGACCTCAAAACTGAGAAAATGCTGGACGAGCGGGTGCTGGCAAAATCGTGGTACGGGCTTGTCTTTAGCCATGATGAGCAGCACCTATATGTATCAGGCGGGTATGATAACTGGATACTTGATTTCAATATCAAAAACAATAAACTTGGTAAGGCAGATACCGTAAAGCTTGGGCAGCCATTCCCCAAAGGCAAAATTTGCCCTACGGGAATGGTGGTTACCAAAAGCAATAACCGCCTGTATGCGGTAACAAAAGAGGATAGCAGCCTGTATGTGATAGACCCGGTTGCACATAACATCATCAAAAAAATACAGCTGCCGGGCATGGCCTACAGCTGTATTTTAATGCCCAATGAAAAAACGTTATACATCTCCCTGTGGGGGATGGCAAAAGTTGCAGCATATAATACCATTACCAACCAAATAGAAAGCACGATTACCACCGGCGACCACCCCAACGAATTGCTGCTTAATAAAAAAGGGACTATTCTGTTTGTAGCCAACGCTAATGAAAATACAGTTTCGGTTATTGATACCAAAGCAAGCAAGGTTATCGAAACTATTTCTACTGTGTTGTACCCAACAAAACTGGCGGGTTCTACCACAAACGGGCTGGCATTATCGCCGGATGAAAATACCCTGTATGTAGCTAACGCCGATAATAACTGCCTTGCGGTATTTAACGTGATGAAACCCGGCAATAGCCAAAGCCAGGGTTTTATACCCGTAGGTTGGTACCCAACCAATGTAAAAACCCTGGGCAACAAAATTATTGTAGCTAACGGTAAAGGCCTAACCTCAATGGCGAACCCGCGGGGGCCACAGCCCTTTGAAAAGGATAATAACATTGGCGAGCATGTTGGGCAAACCGCAAAAAGCGAGATCCAATACATTGGTGGCTTGTTCAAAGGTTCGCTGTCGTTTATTGACAGCCCCAGGCCCGAACAGCAAAAGGCTTACACCAGGCAGGTATACGCCAACACGCCTTTTAATACCAAAAGAACCATTACTGCCGATGGTAAAGCCGGAAACCCTATTCCACGTAAGGTTGGCGAAAAATCACCTATAAAGTATGTTTTCTACATCATTAAAGAGAACCGCACTTACGACCAGGTGCTGGGCGATATGCCTCAGGGTAACGGCGATACATCGCTTTGCCTGTTTGGCAAACAAATAACGCCAAACCAGCATGCTCTTGCCAGTCAGTTTGTTTTGCTTGATAATTTTTATGTTGATGCCGAGGTAAGCGAGGATGGCCACAACTGGAGCATGGCAGCCTATGCCAATGATGTGATAGAGAAAACATGGCCAACCAATTACAGTAACCGTGGCCCTGCCTATAACGGCGCGGCATCGGGCCCTAAAGATGGTTATATCTGGGATTATTGCCAGCGTGCAGGAGTAACCTACCGCAGTTACGGCGAATTCGGTAATTACGCAAAAGCCCAGCTTAAATCATTGCAGGGGCATATGGCGCCTAAATCACCGGGGTTTAACATGAAGATAAAAGACCAGGTGCGTGCCGATGCCTGGCAGGCAGATTTTGATTCATTGCTTACCATCAACGCCGTGCCGCAGTTTAACACACTCCGCATATCTGACGATCATACCAGCGGGCAAAAAAAAGGGGAGTATTCGCCTATCGCAGCCGTTGCTGATAACGACCTGGCCGTGGGCCGTATTGTTGAACATTTATCGCAAAGCCCTATCTGGAAAGAATCGGTAGTTTTTATACTGGAAGATGATGCCCAGGCCGGCCCCGACCACGTGGATGCGCACCGGTCGCCTGCTTATGTAGCAGGGCCTTTTGTAAAGCGTAATGCGGTTATCCATAGCATGTATTCTACATCGGGCATGTTGCGTACTATGGAGCTGATATTAGGCCTGCCACCAATGAGCCAGTACGATGCAGCCGCTTTGCCCATGTACGATTGCTTTACCAGCAAGCCCGACAATACGCCATTTAAACTGATCCCTGCGCAGGTGGATATTGATGCCCGTAACATCGCGGTAAATGAAAGCAGCAAACGGTCAGAATCGTTTAACCTGGCTAATGAGGACAAAGTACCCGACAGGGATATGAACGAGGTGATATGGAAAGCCATTAAAGGCGAACACGCCGTAATGCCTGCACCTAAACGAAGCGCATTCGTGATCCTTCAACCAAAGAAGGATGATGACGACGATTAACAAATCAAACAAAACATCAAACCATGATAAAGAAACGCATTTTACTATTAAGCCTGGTGCTGTTTGGCACAGGCTATACCCAGCTTGCCCTTGCGCAGCTGGATACATTGCAACGGGTAGTAGCAGGGCGTACCAACAGCACGGCGCAATTAAAAAAACCTTACGTTATTTTAATATCTGCCGATGGTTTCCGTTGGGATTATGCTAAGAAATATAAAGCGCAAAACCTGCTAAAACTTTCAGACCAAGGGGTAGCAGCCGAATCGATGCTGCCTTCATTCCCGGCATCAACTCATGCTAACCATTATACATTAGTAAGCGGCCTGTACCCGTCGCACTCAGGCATTGTAGGGAACGATTTTTATGATGCCAACCGCAAAGAAAAATTTAAACCGCGCGATGGCAGTTGGTTTGGCGAAGAGCCTCTATGGGTAACCGCCGAAAAGCAAAGCCTGCTAACCGCCAGCTTTTATTTTATTGATACGCAAGCGCCGATAAAAGGCATTAAACCAACATATTCATACTTGCCAAACCCCGCGAAAGAGATATTTGTGAAAGACAGGGTTATCGCTATCAAAAAATGGCTGGCCTTGCCCGAAGATAAACGCCCGCATTTTATAGCCTGTTATTTCCCTAATACCGACCATGCCGGCCACCAGTTTGGTCCCGAATCGGCGGAGGTAGAACAAGCCGTACAATTTGTTGATGATGCCGTTGGACAGATGGTTGCCGCCGCTAAAGAAAGCGGGCTGCCGGTAAACTTCATTTTTGTATCAGACCACGGGATGACACCTGTAGACAATAAACACCCGCTTACCATCCCGGTATCTATAGATCAAAGCAAATTCGTAACAGTATCGCAGGGTAACTACGTGTGCGTGCATGCAAAAGATCCGGCCGATATTATACCGATGTACGAAAAGCTAAAAGCCGACAACACACCCGGCTATAACGTGGTATTAAAGAAAGACCTGCCCGCCAACATCCACTTTGGCCCTGCCGATGATAAGTACAACCGTATAGGCGATATTATGCTGATGGCTAAGTATCCGCAGGTCTTTAACGCCAGCCCTAAGCCGAACCCCGGCGCGCATGGCTTTAGTGCTTATGAGCTAAAAGATGTGCATGCTACCTTTTTTGCCTGGGGGCCTGCCTTTAAATCTCATTTACAGATTAAGCCCTTCGAAAATGTAGAAGTTTATGATGTGATGACACAGATACTGGGCATCAAAGGCCTGCCAAATGATGGTAAAGGCACTTTAGCTAAAGAAATTTTAAAATAGTTACGTACACTAAAATTTACGTTCATGAAAAATACCTTTTTTGCTTCGCTTGTATTTTTAGTGCTGGGTCCATCTGCCATGGCGCAATCGCCGGTTGATGTTCAACCTTTGAGCGCACCAGGCAATGTTGCTATACAACCGTTTTTGTTTTCTGTAAATACGCTTACGGGCAGTACGCCCTACTGGGCAATAAATGTAAGCTCAAACTATGCCCAGCGTACGATAGGCGCATTTGGCTATGATGGTGCCGACCAGCAACTGGCCGTTAAAGGTTACCTGGGCAACCGTTTTACCTTTTACGCTAATGCCGATTTGGGTTTCGCCAATAATGGCCGTGTAGCCAGTGCCCAGCAAGTCGAGGTGATTCGCGATTTTGTGGGTGGCAAAACAGCTTATGGCGCGCGTTTTGGCGTAGGGTTAGGCGGCAACCGCGATTTCTCGAACGTGGGCGCGATATTTAGCCGTATCACTGCATCATACGATGCGCCAAAATGGCGCATGGGTGGTAACCTCCGCATAGAAAAAGCCTTTGCCGATGCCCGCGACGGTATTGACCTGGTAACCAGTTTTGGGTATCAACACCATATAACTGGGCCGGTGTTTGCCGGCTTTGAAATTATGGGGCAGGACCTGGAAGGTTTTTGGGAAACAGACGAGGCCGAGGGTGGCGCCAAATTACTCATTGGGCCATCTATTAATGTAGCCCCGGCAAACTCGCGCTTTTCGTTGTCGCTTAGCGGCGGGCCGGTGTTTTATGCTACCCATAGTACAGCTGTAGCATCAGGTGCTATTAGGGATATTGGTAACTCAAGCGCGCAAAATGGGTACTCTATCAGGGCCATGATCGCATTTAACCTGCACAGGTAATAAACATCACACACAAATTTTACTATTTAAAATTATGCAATTAAACACTATATCAAACAAGTTTAAAAAAGTGCTTTGTGCCTTTTTAAGCATACAATTACTCATTGCCACAAGCGCGATACCGGTAAACGATGAACTAAAAAACGACAAGGATGTTGATTTTTCCATTGTTGTTTTGCCCGATACGCAATACTATACATCAGAAAAGATTGGCGGTAAAAACGAGATGTTTAAAGCCCAAACCGACTGGATAGTTAAAAATGGCGCTAAAGAAAAAATAGCCTATGTGGTACAACTGGGCGATATATCTGATGACGGCGAGAAATTCCCGAAAGAGTGGGAAAACGCAGCCGAAGCTATGTACGTGCTTGATAAACCGCAGGCCGGTTATCCGCAGGGAATCCCTTATGGTATGGCAGTAGGTAACCACGACCAAACCAAGAGCCAGTACCCGCTATCGGGCAAAACCGACCAGTACAACAAGTATTTCGGTATAGGCCATTTTAAAAATAAACCGTGGTATGGCGGCCATTACCGCGACAATAACGACAGCCATTACGACCTGTTTACCGCGGGTGGTATAAACTTTATCACCATATTTTTTGAGTACGACTCGTATGATGAAGACATTGAAGGCTTAAACGACTGGGCAAGCCAGCTACTTGAAAAATATAAAGACCGTAAAGCGATACTGATAAGCCACTCTATTATACATTTCAATAAGACCACAGGCACAAACGAGAAAGGCTTTCCGAAATTCAGCAAACAAGGCCAGCGGGTGTTCGACCGTTTTAAAAGGTATAAAAATGTTTTCATGACGTTATCCGGCCACGTTGGCGATAACGGCGAGGGTTATCGCCAGGATGGTTACGCAGGTAATATCATCAAATCGTACCTGTCTGATTATCAGAGTAGAGAAAATGGCGGACATGGGTTGATGCGTATCATGGGTTTCTCAAAAAGTAAAGACCTGGTGAGCGTACATACCTTTTCGCCATACACCCATGAGGATGAGAAAGATGGGGATAGTGAATTTACTACCCCATGGTTCCACCATACCAACGTGGCCCGTTACCTTGATTATAACAATGATCAAACTACCGAACTGATTTCCTTCTCAAAAGGCACATGGAAAATAATTGGGCAGCCGGATGTTGCCTTTGGCAAAGACGGCGATATTGCCGTACCTGCCGATTACAATGGCGATGGAAAAGCAGAGCTTGCCGTTTACCGCCCATCCGAAGGGGCATTTTACATGCAGGATGGTAAAATTATAAAACTTGGCCAGGACGGTGATATACCGGTGGTTGGAGATTATGATGGTGATGGCTTTGCCGATGCCGCAGTTTACCGCCCATCAAACATGACCTGGTATATCAACGGATTGGATAGTTTTAAATTCGGAGCTAAAGGTGCTATCCCCGTTCCTGCCGATTATGACGGCGACGGGATCACCGATATAGGTTTCTTTAATACAAAGAACTCGCTTTGGCAGATAGACCGCATGGGCAATATCCCTTTACAATTAAAGCATGTTCCGGGTGATATCCCTGTCCCGGCAGATTATGATGGCGATGGCAGGGCAGAAATGGCTGTGTTCCGCCCCTCAACAGGTGAGTGGATCATTGATAAGATGAAAGAGCCCATAAAATTCGGCCAGCCCTGCGACGTGCCGCTTCCCGGCAATTATTTTAAGGATGGCAAAGCCCACCCGGCTGTATTAAGAAATGGTAAGGTTTATCTGCAGGATAACAGAATGGTAAATGCGGGTAAAGTTGATGTGAATTCTTTGATTAACCTGCCGTATCATATACGCAAGTTCTTTATTCAATAATATCAATATAGACTTACTGTCTCTTATACGCCTTAAAACAAACAAAAAGCCTATTTCTGTTAGGAAATGAGCTTTTTGTTATTGTGGTATTTGCAGACGGGGACTCGAACCGAGTTCTATATTGCCCTTGTTTTCAATTATTTACAATCTTTAAGATGTGGTAATTCCCGAATTTCCCACAATCGATTTGATACAGTTTGAATCCTAATGAAGTCATACACCGGGTATCCGCGATCGCTTCTTCCGTACTTACAGTGATGCCACACGCCGGTGTGGTATTGACACTTTTCGCTTTGACAGGACTGAACCATAAAAATGCATTTAAAGATCTGTTCATAGGAATGACACTGGCAAATTTGCTGGCGCTGGTAGCGGTTATTGTAGCGGCGCAATTTATGCATTAGCGCTGAATTAATATATGCAATCTGTTTTTTTAATTCAGCCTAAAACGATGGTCATAATTAATTGCCTATGAACTTATTTACCGTAATAACCGTTTTATTCATTATCAGTTCGCTTTTCAGTTACATTAACGCCCGTTGGATCAAGTTGCCAGGCGTAATAGGAGTCATGCTGCTGGATATTGTAGTTGCACTGTTCCTGATCACTTTCGGAAAGGCAATTCCCTTTGTTCACAGTTACAGCCTGTCTGTATTGAACTCGATAGATTTTTCAAAAACGCTGCTCAATATGATGCTGGGGTTTTTGCTTTTCGCAAGCGCATTACATTTTGATATTAATAGGCTAAAAGAGAACCTCAGGACAGTGCTCACTACCAGTACGGTAGGGGTTGTCCTGTCTGCCCTGATATTTGCAAGTCTTTTATATTATTTGCTAAATCTCTTTCATTTGCCGGTGCCCTTTATCTATTGCCTGGTATTTGGGGCGCTCATATCACCCACAGACGCCGTTGCTGTCGCAGCGCTATTAAAAGAGTCAAAAATGCCGGAATGCATGAGAACAATCATTACCGGATAATCACTTTTTAATGATGGTATAGGGATCGTGCTTTTTGTGACCTTTTCAGATTTTGCCGCTAGCCCCGAACATGGCTTTTCATGGGCCGTGATGCTGCAACTATTTGCACAGGAGATTTTTGGGGGAGTAGCTTTAGGTTTAATAACCGGCTGGCTGACCTATCGGATGATACGAACGATAGACGAATTTCAGATCATCGTACTGATCACTTTTACCCTGGTGATGGGTATTTCAGTAGCTGCAACCTATCTTCATGTATCGATTCCTTTGGCAGTAGTTACCGCCGGATTGCTGATCGGCACCTGTCCTTTCGGAAAGGAACCGTCGCTTCACCTGAATCAGTATCTCGACAGGATATGGAGTTTGACCGATGACCTGTTGAATACGATACTATTTGTAATGATCGGGCTCCAAATGGTGAGTGTAACTTTTTCGGCCGGCTATTTCTGGATAGGTATTGTCGCCATTATTATTTTGTTAATCGCAAGGGCAGCCAGTATTATCCTGCCCGTCGTTTTCTTTCGCAGAACGCTTAAGATAAAGTATAAACAGCATTTTAGTCCTTACCTGTGGTGGATTAAGAGGTGGTATTTCAGTGGCTCTTGCCTTGTCGTTACCAACTTCCCCTTACCGCGCACTCATATTAACCTGTAGTTTCTTTATTGTTGTTTTCTCCGTTATCGTTCAAGGGCTAACATTAACAGGATGGTTGAAAAAGTAGCGATTGATAGCTAGTAAATAAATCTAAAACTTAAAGCCAACGTTTCCCTAAAAGGGTTATTTGAATGTGGATACACAAACCATTGTTCGGTCAAGAATGACACTAGAACGGGTGTGGGAATGATAATGGATTTAAGAGGCAACGTATTGTGTTTTTACATTTGTTTTTTTTTGGGAAAATATATGATCTGTCTCTTATACACATCT
>NZ_LGEK01000056.1 GCF_001636615.1 Mucilaginibacter sp. L294
GATGTGTATAAGAGACAGATTTAATAGTTTAAACCAAAATTACAAAGTAAAACTTTAAATAGAATGGAAATTTAAAAATGCTAATTAATTGACTTACAATGTGTTCCATTTGTTCCGTTTGTTCCATTTCGCAATGGAACAAAACAAGCTGAAAGGCTGATAATTTTTAATTATTTAAAAGATAATGTTGTGTTGTTCGTCTAAAGCGGTAAGGTATAAACCCTTTATAACTAAACATAAGATGAATACTATAAAAAATAAAAAGATAGCCATTATTGGTGGCGGCCCGGGTGGTTTAACACTTGCCAGGCTTTTACAATTAAAAGGTGCCGATGTTACCATTTACGAACGCGACCTTCACCAGGATGCCCGCGCGCAGGGTGCCACGCTCGATCTGCATGAAGAATCGGGCCTGGCGGCTCTACAAGCAGCCGGCTTGATGGATGAATTTAAAGCTAATTACCGCCCCGGTGCCGATAAAATGCGTGTTACCGATGAGCATGCAAATATTGTATTGGATGACCACATAGCTGAGCAGGACGAAACTCACCGCAATCGCCCCGAAATAGACCGTGGCCCATTACAAAAACTGTTGCTTGATTCGCTTAAGCCCGGCACCATAGTTTGGGATTGCCAGTTTGTATCGCTTGCACCGCTTAACAATGGTTGGAAAATTGAATTTAAGAACGGTACTACAACTATAGCCGACCTGGTTATAGCCGCGGACGGAGCCAATTCAAAGCTTCGCCCCTACCTTACTCCTATCAAGCCATTTTACTGCGGCCATACGGCTATAGAGGGTGCAGTTTATCAGTCGGAAAAGGTTATCCCCAAAATGCACCAGCTTTTAAGCGGCGGCAAAATTTTTGCCATGGGCGATAACAGGAGCCTGATAGTAAGTGCCAAAGGCGATGGCAGCCTGGTGTTTTACCCCTGCTTTAAGGCAGATGAGAACTGGGCGAAAGAGTCTGGTATTGACTTTACGGATAAAGCGCAGGTACTTGCCTGGTTTAAAACCGAGTTTTCAAACTGGGGCGATGTCTGGCTGGAGTTGTTTGAAAACGCAAACGGTGCATTTGTACCCCGCCCTCTATACTCCATGCCATTAGACCAAACCTGGGAAGCACAACCCAACATAACTATGATAGGCGATGCCGCCCACCTGATGCCGCCCTACGCCGGCGAAGGTGTAAACATGGCCATGCTGGATGCATTGGAGCTAAGTAGTGCCCTTACCGATGAAACTTATACCGATACACTGGCAGCAATTACTGCATTTGAAAAACAGATGCGTATAAGGGCTGCCGAGGTTGCAGATCAGTCTATCCAATCGTTAGAGATATTGCATTCGCCTGGGGCTATAGATTTTATGATGAGGATTGCAGGATAAACTTTAATTATAGCGAAAAGTTATAGCCTGTATATTTGGTTTATACATTTTTGTTGAGTTAATTGCGTTAATACTTTAGCAAGCATAGTATTAACCAATTTATCAACTTATGGATTTTTTAAAGGCTATAGCTAACGAGTTTACAGGCTTTTGGGGGCTTGGTGGTTTATTAGAGATCATCAAATCAGGCGATTACAGTAAGTTTCTTACCTATGGTGGTATTACATCGCTACTGGTACCGCTTACCCCATTCCTGCTCCTGCTCGAAATTATACGGGCAGCTTTTTATAAAAGGTTTAAGGTTATCCATTATAAGATCTCCTTTTTCACCTATGTATTAAACGCCTTTGTAGGCCGGGTTATCTCTATAGCCATGATAGGGCTCTGTATTAAATGGTTTTTACCCATTGCGCTTTTAAAAACCACGTTTACCTGGTATTGGTTTATTTATGGCTACGTGATATGGGAGTTCGCGCATTTTATATACCATTACCTTGCGCATAAGGTACGCCTGCTTTGGTGCCTGCACTCTACCCACCACGCGCCCGAAACCATGAACCTTTCAGTTACCTACGCCCACTTTTTTTTAGAAGCACCATACGCCGATCTGATCCGAACCGGCATTTGCATTTTGCTGGGTGTAAACCCCGCCATGTTATTCGTAATTATGTTTATTGATGGCACCTGGGGCGCTATGATCCATGTGGGCGAAAACATTATAAAAGATGGCCGCCTGGGGTTTTTAAACAATATTATACTTACCCCATCCCACCACCGGGTGCACCATGCCCGTAATATTGTGTACATGGATACCAACTTTTGCAACCTGCTTAATATATGGGATAAAGTTTTTGGCACCTATTACCCTGAGGACCGCAATATCCCTATTGAATACGGTATCAGTCGCCCCATGATCAAAAACAGCTTTCTGGATGCCTATTTTGGTGAGATTGTGGCGCTTGCAAAAGATGTTTACCGTGCGCCCGGTATCAAAAACAAGGTCTTTTACATTTTTATGCCCCCCGGCTGGAGCCATACCGGCGACCATAAGATGACCCACGTTGTTCGCAAAAAGTATTTTGAGGAACTGCACGCGGAGAAAACAAAAAAGGAAAAGGTATTAGCATAAATGTATTTGGCTGATGCATGCCTCTGCTTTGCAAATACTCTGGGTATCCAAATTCCCCTGCATGACTTTTTTTCCACTTTAGTACAAAAATTGTAAAAATCAACTTAAATCTTTTCAATATCATAACCGCCAATAAATCAATATTTTACAACTCGATAACATTTACCGGGGCTAATTAACTTATATTGGCATAGCTCTTGAAACTGTATATTTGAATAATTAACTACTGCTGATTAACCCATAATATTAAGGGCGGAGTTTCCGGACCTGCCAATATGACGTTACCGGCATACATAAAAGGTGATTGATGAGTTTTGATCCGTTCGATTTTAAAAATACTATGCCTTCCATTAATGAGGATTCCGAGTTTTTCCCACTGATGTCATCAGAGGATGAGGCGGAAATGAATAATGAAGAGGTGCCCGATATTATTTCTATACTTCCGCTACGCAATACCGTATTGTTTCCGGGTGTTGTTATCCCTATTACCGTTGGTCGCGATAAATCTATTAAACTGATACGCGATGCCAATAAAGGCAGCCGCCTGATTGGTGTTGTAGCCCAGCAGGATGTAAGTATTGAAGACCCTACCTTTAACCAGCTGAACAAGGTAGGCACCATTGCCCTAATCATAAAAATGCTGCAAATGCCCGATGGTAACACCACCGTGATACTACAGGGGAAAAAGCGTTTTGTGCTGAAAGAAGAGGTACAAAGCGAGCCTTACATTAAGGCCACCGTTGAACCATTTAAAGAGATAAAAGCTAAAGAGGACAAAGAATTTAAAGCAATGGTATCGTCTGTTAAAGACATGGCCATGAACATTATACAGTTATCGCCAAACATACCGAGCGAGGCAGGTATCGCTATCCGTAATATTGAGAGCACATCATTCCTCATTAACTTCATATCATCAAATATGAACGCGGATATGGCTGATAAACAGCAATTACTGCAAACCGCCAGCCTGCGCGACAGGATAAATATGGTGCTGGAGCATTTAACGCTCGATCTGCAAATGCTGGAGCTGAAAAACCAGATCCAAACCAAAGTAAGGGTTGACCTGGATAAACAACAGCGCGATTATTTTTTGAACCAGCAGCTAAAAACCATACAGGAAGAGCTTGGCGGCACATCGCCCGACTTGGAGATAGAGAACCTGCGCCAGCGTGCCCTGAAAAAGAAATGGGATAAAGAAGTAAAAACCCACTTTGCCAAAGAGCTTGAAAAACTGACCCGCACCAACCCTGCCGCGGCAGATTACTCGGTGCAGATAAATTACCTGGAGCTATTGCTCGACCTGCCCTGGAACGAATTTACAAAGGATAATTTCGACCTTAAAAGGGCTCAAAAGGTATTGGATAAGGATCACTTCGGCCTGGATAAGGTAAAGCAACGGATCATTGAATATTTAGCTGTTTTAAAATTAAAACACAACATGAAAGCCCCTATCCTTTGCCTGGTTGGTCCTCCAGGTGTTGGTAAAACATCATTGGGTAAATCTATCGCAAAAGCTTTAGGCCGCAAATATGTAAGGATGGCTTTGGGCGGGGTACGTGACGAGGCCGAGATACGCGGGCACCGCAAAACCTATATCGGCGCTATGCCGGGCAGGATCATACAGTCGGTAAAAAAGGCAGGTGCTGCAAACCCAGTGTTCATACTGGATGAGATTGATAAGGTAAGCACTGATTTCCGTGGCGACCCATCATCGGCCTTGTTAGAGGTACTTGACCCTGAGCAGAACAGTACTTTTTATGATAACTACGTAGAGATGGATTTCGACTTGTCTAACGTGATGTTCATCGCAACCGCAAACTCGCTGAGTAGTATACAACCCGCCCTGCTTGACAGGATGGAAATTATAGAGGTGAACGGTTATACTGTTGAAGAAAAGATTGAGATAGCCAAACGCCACTTGCTGCCAAAACAACGCGAAGCGCATGGCCTAACCGCTAAGGATGTTATTATAAAAGGTGATATTGTTGAAAAACTGATAGAAGATTACACCCGCGAATCGGGCGTGCGTGCTTTAGAGAAAAGGATAGGTTCGGTAATACGCGGCGTGGCCAAAAACATAGCCATGGAAGAGCCTTACAATACCCTGGTAAACAAAAAAGAAGTAGAGAAGATACTTGGTGCACCTTTTTACGATAAAGACCTGTACGAAAACAACGATACAGCAGGTGTAGTAACCGGCCTGGCCTGGACATCAGTTGGTGGCGATATATTGTTTATTGAAGCCAGCTTAAGCCCGGGTAACGGCAAACTTACCCTTACCGGTAGCCTTGGCGATGTAATGAAAGAATCGGTAACCATTGCGTTGGCTTATTTGCGCGCGCATGCTACCTATTTTAACATCAACCCAAAACTGTTTGAACAATGGGATGTGCATGTGCACGTACCGGCCGGCGCTACCCCTAAGGATGGCCCGTCGGCGGGTGTTACCATGCTTACGGCACTGGTATCGGCATTCACGCAACGTAAATTAAAACCACATTTGGCCATGACGGGCGAAATTACCCTGCGCGGCCGGGTATTGCCTGTTGGTGGTATTAAAGAAAAGATACTGGCTGCCAAACGTGCCAATATCAAAGAGATCATCCTGTGCAAATCAAACCAAAAGGATATCCTGGAAATTAAAGAGGGTTACATTACCGACCTTAAATTCCATTACGTTACCGATATGCGCGAGGTAATAAACCTGGCATTGTTGGATGAATTGGTAAAAGAGCCGCTTGATTTAACCGTTAAAGAAAAGGAAGTAAAACCGGCGTTGAATTAATTCCGATCCGTTTACACTTCAACCATATAAAACAAAATAGCCGGTAGCAATACCGGCTGTTTTGTTTTAAAGATACCCCAAATGTTAAAATAAGTTAATGATGTTAAAGTAGGTTAATTAAAACCGACTATCAGATTGGGC
This sequence comes from Mucilaginibacter sp. L294, assembly GCF_001636615.1. Lineage (GTDB taxonomy): Bacteria > Bacteroidota > Bacteroidia > Sphingobacteriales > Sphingobacteriaceae > Mucilaginibacter. The sequence continues at coordinate 5,446 of NZ_LGEK01000056.1, forward strand.
TAATTATAATTGTGAAACAATAAATCTAATTATTAATTAACCTCCACAACATGATGAAAAAATTAAAAGCACTATTAATCACGGCAATTACACTTGGTTTTTTATTCACCTCGTTAACAGGCAAGGCACAATCAATCACCAAAAACACCTTTAAATGGAGTATTGCCGAAGAAACCTTCCGGCCTGTTGGTCATTTTCACCGCGAGTCGGATTTTGGTATCGGCGGCAGCGTTCGCATGCAATATGGCCTTTCTGATAGAGTTGCGCTAACTTTTACGGCCGGGTATTACAATTTCTTTGTAAAAGCCCCGTATAAAAATTTAGGTGTCGAAGATTACAGGCTTGTGCCCGTAAAAGTGGGGATAAAAGCATTTGTATTACCCCATATTTACCTTGCGGCCGAAGCCGGTGTAGGCTTTGAAGTAAACCGGGAGAAAAAAAGAGTATTTATTGCATCGCCGGGTGTTGGCTGGGCTAACAAATCGTGGGATGTGGGCGTGCGGTATGAAAACTACGCGGCCAATAACAACGGCTATGGTACATTGGCATTACGTATAGCCTACGGCTTTTAATTGCGATACCAATAACATAATACATTCTAATTATTTAAAAGCAGGGATATTATCCTTGCTTTTTTTACATTAGCATACTTTTATAATCCTGATGAATAAAAAACTATTCCTGTTAGCCATAGGCCTTTTAGCGGGTATTGGCTCATACGCGCAAAACCGCGCAAACGAGATCGGCTTCCAATCTGATAACGATTCTTTTCTGGCGCAGGGGTCTGATCGTTATTACACCAACGGCTTCTTTCTTTATTATCGCCACGCGATGGATGTAAACAAAATGAAGAACGACAAATTAGCAAACGCCGTGTTTGGTTTAGAGCTGGGCCAAAAGATCTACAACGCGCAATCGGGCCAGCTACCATCAGCAGCTGATGTTGACAGGCCATTTGCCGGTTACCTGTACCTGGGCGCATCGGCCAACCTTTTATATAAGGACGAAACCACCCTTAAATTTGGTGCTAAAGTTGGCATAGTTGGCCCTGCAGCAGGAGGCTACCCTATTCAAAAATTCATCCACAATACTTTTGGCTTTTATGAACTGAACAGCTGGCAATACCAGGTGCGTAATGCGCCCCAATTAAATTTGAGCGCTGAGTTGAATAAACTTATCGCCCGTGGCTCATGGGCCGACCTAACTTTTTCGGGTTATGTTAACGCCGGTACAGGCTTCAATGCCGCAGGTATTGGCCCAATGGTACGTTTGGGTAATTTTAACCAATTATTTCAATCGGTAAGTACTCAAAGCTCGGTAAGCAAAAACAGTAACAATACACTGTTACACAACAACGAATTCTTCTTTTATTACAAGCCGCAGATCAATGCGGTTGTATATGACGCGACTGTTCAGGGGAATATATTTAAGGACCACCCTGAACCCGGTACGCAGGAAATTGTTGGCGATATTAACCATTTTGTATTTAGCAACCAGTTAGGTGTAGCACTTACCACCAGCCGTTTTGTGTTTGATGTTGGCGCGGTTATCAATACCCGCGAAGTTAAACAAATGGTAAAAAGCACCCACCAATGGGGATCATTAACAGTGCTATACCGCTTTAATTAAAAATCAAAATTTGGCTTGCGGTCGGCTTTCTTAGCCGATTGCATTTTTTTATTTCCCAGGCGCGCCAGCTTAGCCGCCCTGCTCACTTTACTTGGCTTGCGCACTTTTGGCTTATGCAGCGCATTGGTAAGCAGTACGATCAGGCGCTCCACCGCTATCTCCTTATTAAGAAACTGGCTGCGCTCTTCATCGCATATTACCTGCACCAGGCCATCTTTGTTAAAACGGTTTTGTAATTTATCGCTCAGTAAAAGCTTCTCCTCATCGGTACATAATGCAGAATTATTGATATCAAAAAGCAGCTCAACCTTGGTTGATACCTTGTTTACGTTTTGCCCGCCTTTGCCCCCGCTACGCGATGTTTTGTAGGAGATCTCGCGTTGCAGGTCGGCCTTATTTAAGTTCATAGCAGCAAAGATAGTGAGTGGTTGGCTTGGTTAAGTGGTGAATGGTGGTTTTTTCAACCATTCTCTTAATAAATTTAATCCAACCACTCACCATTCAACTTAATCAACCACTCACCATTTAACTAAAAATCGTAACTTCGTCCTCCGATGAGCAATAATATCGTGGTAGCTATTGATGGCTACTCATCATGTGGTAAAAGCACACTGGCCAAGGCATTAGCCAAAAAACTGCATTATATTTATGTTGATAGCGGTGCTATGTACCGCGCTGTGGCGCTGTATTTTTTAAGGAACAATATTGATACGCAAAACCATGCGCAGATAGAAGAAGCCTTAAAAAACATCCACCTTAATTTCCACTCGCGCGATTACGAAACCCATATTACCCTTAACGGCGAAGAAGTATCTGAAGAGATCCGCCAGATGCCCGTATCCGAAAAAGTGAGCGAGGTATCGGCTGTTAAAGAGGTTCGCCGCGAAATGGTGAAGCAACAGCAGCGTATGGGGCAGTCTAAAAATATAGTAATGGATGGCCGTGATATTGGTACCGCCGTTTTCCCGGATGCACCTGTAAAGATCTTCATGACTGCCGACCCGGCCGTTCGTGCCCAGCGGCGCTATGACGAGATCCACCTGAAAAACCCTGAGGTTACCTTAGAAGAGATATTTGAGAACATTGCCCACCGCGATTACCAGGACACAACCCGCGAGGAAAGCCCGCTAATACGCGCACATGATGCCATTATACTGGATAATACCGATCTCACCCCTGATGAGCAACTGCAGTTTGCGCTGGATAAGGTAGAGAAACTGGGAGTATAAAATAGAAAATATATCAACTCGTCATTGCGAGGAGCGATAGCGACGTGGCAATCTTCGACATACTTGTAGCCGACTTTACTATCGAAGATTGCCACGCTACGCTCGCAATGACGCACGAGGAAAGCTACGCCCCTACCTTAACCGTATGCACCCCAAACCTGTTCAAAAAATCAACTCCTTCATCGCTGGCTAAGCCCTTGTATTGGGCGTACGATTTATCAAAGTAAACATGTTTAATACCGGCAGAGAAAATAAGCCTTGCGCATGGCAGGCATGGCGATAGCGTGGTGTACAGCGTTGCGCCTTCCAGGTTAGCACCGTTCTTTACAGCATACAGGATGGCGTTCTCCTCGGCGTGCAGGGCAAGTGAGCAGCTGCCTTTAGAGTCGCGGGCGCAGCCTGTTTCGGGCCACTCCTCGTCGCAGTTATGTGTACCCGCCGGAGGGCCGTTATACCCGATAGATATAATGCGCGTGTCTTTGGCTAAAACGGCACCGACCTGGGCCTTAACGCAATGTGAGCGTTTGGCCAGGTCGGTTGCCAGGTTCATGAAAATATTTTCGAAACTTGGTTTCATGTTATATCATTGGGTCATTAAGTCATTCGCTTTGCTGTCATTGAGTCATTACCCTTATGGCAATGACTTAATGACCCAATGACTCAATAACTATAAAATTAATGTCCTCCGCCTGCTTCCAGGTTATCAACGTCGATACCTTGTTTCTTAAGGATAGCGCCGGCTTTAAATGCAAAGAACGCAAGGTAAGCAAAACCAATAACCGGGATGATGTATGATTTGTGGATGCCGATACCATCAGCAAGGATACCTTGCACCGGTGGAATAATTGAACCACCCAAGATCATCATAATTAAGAATGCCGAACCCTGGCTGGTATATTTACCCAAGCCTGTAACCGATAAGGAGAAGATTGACGGCCACATAATAGAGCAGCATAAACCACCGCTAATGAATGCAAATACCGCAACCATGCCTGTAGTTACTAAACCAATCACCATAAATATAGCACCCAGTATCCCAAATATGGCCAATGTACGTACCGGTTTTTGGTTACCCATTAAGAAACCGATAACCAATAAAGCCACACAACCTGCGTAAGGATATAAGCTGCTTACGTCTGTACCGCTGATGCGGTTAACAACCAATACCACACCAAATGCAAAAAACGGAACAACAATGGTTAAAAGCAGTTTAGCAGTTTTTGAAAGGCTAAATGCAGCGATAGCGCCTGTCCAACGGCCTACCATTAAGCTACCCCAGTATAAAGAGATAAATGGTGCCACCTGGTCGGTTTTAAAGTTGCCGAATGCCGGGGTTTCTAATAACGAACCCATATTACTTTGAATAGTAACCTCTACACCTACATAGGTAAATATGGCAAGCATACCATAAACCAATTGCGGGTATTGCATTGCGCCCCAACCTTGCCCGCCTTTACCGGCTGCTGATGAAGTACCTATAAGGGTAAACAAAATAATAGCTAATGATGCGTAAACAAAGTATTGTTTTTCAACTCCGGTAGCCTGTGCAAGCGGGGTTGCTGCCAAAATAAGCAGGAACGCAACAAATATAATACCCAATGGTGTGTTGGCTTTATTGCTTGATTCTATCTTTTCATCGCTGGTTACACTTGGTAATTTTGATACCCAGAAAAACAATGCAACTGCCAGGAACAGCGCAGCGAGGATAATATATAATGTATTTACCGATGCTATTTTAACTTCGGATGCCGGAATTTTTGCTGATGCCGAACCAAATAGTACAAAACCTACAATAACAGGCCCCCAAATACTACCAAAGTTATTTACACCACCCGCAAAGTTTAAGCGGTGGGTACCTGTTTCGGGGCTACCCAAAGCAACCACAAACGGATTGGCAGCGGTTTGCTGTAATGAGAAACCTAATGCTATAATAAAGAAGGTTAATAATATAAACGCGAATGAGCCTGAATTAATGGCCGGGATCATGATCAACGCACCAACAGCCGAAATTAAAAGGCCATAAATAATACCATTCTTGTAACCTATTTTATTCAGGATATCTACTTTAGTAGCTGCCGAAGCGAAGTATAAGATCAACGACCCAATGAAATATCCACCATAAAAGGTAAAGTCGATCAGTTGGGATTCAAATTGTGTTAAGCTAAAGTGCGCTTTACAAAAGGGAATAAAAATACCATTTGAAGCTGCTAAAAAGCCCCAGAAGAAAAACACGGTAATGATGGTATATAAAGCCGAACCATTACTCTTTGAGTTGTCTTGTGCCATTGTTTAATTAAGGTTAATACTTTTGGTGTGTTTAAAACACTAAACATAAATCAAATTTTATAATAATGGCTATAATTTTTTCATTTTATAAATCACAATATTAAGTTTTGTTGTTTAACAGATAAAAGTTGCATATTAGTGTCCTGATTTTTTTACCTGACGGGATTTAAACAAGGATATATAAGCCTATATTAATGATAGAAGCCATTATTTCGGGAATTGGATTTGGATTAGTGCTAACGTTTATAACAGGCCCGGTCTTTTTTGCTTTGATTAAAACCAGTATTGAGAAAGGCTTTCATGCCGGCCTCTCGCTCGCACTTGGGGTTGTAATGAGTGATATGGTATTTGTGGGCGCCATTTTATTCGGTTCGCAGTATTTTGATGTATCCGCACACGATAAAACCATAGCCGGTATAGTAGGCAGCATCATTCTCTTCACCATCGGTATTTACTACATTTTCAAAAAAGCCGATGTTAATTACAAAAACACTATCCCCAATAAAATAAACCACGCGGGCTATTTTTTTAAAGGCTTTGTGATGTGCATTTTTAACCCAACCGTGCTACTGCACTGGACGGTTGTTATCGGTGTTGCCAGCACCCAGTTTCACGCCGGCGTACATCACCGTTCGGCAAAAATCGCGGTAATGTTCCTCACCATTCTTATTATACAATTTGGGCTGGATACCGTTAAGGCATTTTACGCCAACAAACTCCGCGAAAAAATATCCTCTAAATTTGTACACCGCCTAAACGAGGTTGCCGGTATAGCCCTCATCATTGCATCATTGGTATTGATAGACCGGTTGGTTACACACTTTATCTTTTCGGCGCCGGCGGTTACGTAACCCCCCAGCCCCCTGAAGGGGGAGTTTTTGAAACGCATATTTGATTCCTTGGTGAAGTTGCATCGCGTCTACTTTTACTCACCCGGTCTTTGCTTCGCCCGACCACCCTCTCTCCGCAAGCGGAAAGAGGGTAAGAAATATAATTTATTCTTTACACCCTCTTTGCGAAGCAGGGAGGGTCGACCAGCGCAGCGTCGTCGGGGTGAGTAAACTATACAGCAAGTCACCGCTTGTTGTAAGATCTCTTAAAAAACATTTGGGATAAACAAGAAAGGCGATAAGTGTTAAACTTATCGCCTTTTATATTCTGTTCCCCCTTCAGGGGGTTAGGGGGTTTACATATAAGCCCTTTGGTTATTACCTTCCATCCAGTTAACAAAGGCGCGGTTTACCACCTTGTTACCGCCCGGGGTTGGGTAATCGCCGCTAAAGTACCAGTCGCCGGCATGGTCAGGACAGGCTATGTGCAGGTTATCAAGGGTTTGATAAAGCACTTCAACCTTAGCCTTAATATTTGGCGGGGTAATGATCTTAGCTATACGGTCAGATATCTCCTGGTCGGTAAAAGGCGCGTAGATATCTTTTACATAATTCTCTACATCCTCTTTTGCCAGTTTAGAGCTATCCTTACATTTTTGGTAAACCTCAACAATAATATTTTCTTTACCTTGTTCTTTCAGTAAGCTGATAGCAGCCTCAAAAGCCACAAACTCACCCATGCGCGACATATCAATACCGTAGCAATCCGGGTAACGGATCTGCGGGGCTGATGATACCACCACAACCTTTTTAGGGCCAAGGCGGTCAAGTATCTTCAGGATGCTTTGTTTCAAAGTAGTACCACGCACGATAGAATCATCCAGTACCACTAATGTATCCGCATCTTTATTGATAAGCCCGTAAGTAGTATCATATACGTGCGCAACCATTTCGCTGCGGTCGGCATCCTGCGTAATAAAGGTACGCAGCTTAACATCTTTAATAGCTATCTTCTCCACACGCGGGGCAAGGGCTAAAACTTCTGTTAATTCTTCTTCGCTAATTTTATCATCGCGGTTCAGTAACCTGTCGCGCTGGTATTTTTTGATGTACTTATGTATCCCTTCAACCATGCCATAAAAGGCAACCTCGGCGGTATTGGGGATGTATGAGAATACGGTGTTCTTAACGTCGTTATTAACCGCGTCCAATATCTGCGGGCAAAGCAGCCTGCCTAATTGTTTACGTTCTTTGTAAATGGATGCATCGCTGCCACGTGAGAAATAAATGCGCTCGAACGAGCACGCTTTTTTCTCTAACGGTTCGCTAAACATATCCTCGGTTATCTTACCGTTCTTTTTAACAATAAGCGCGTGGCCGGGTTTAATCTCGCGGATCTCTTCAATAGGGATATTAAACGCCGTCATGATAGCAGGGCGCTCTGAAGCGGCAACTACTATCTCATCGTTATAATAATAATAAGCCGGGCGTATACCAACCGGGTCGCGCATTACAAATGCATCGCCGTGGCCTAATATACCGGCAATGGTGTAACCACCATCCCAGTTTTTTGCCGACTTCCGCAAAATTTTGGCAACATCCATATCGTTAGCGATCATTTTGCTGATCTCCATGTTGTCGTCTAATCCCTCGCGTTTGTACTGGTCAAAAAGGCCCTGGTTCTCGGTATCAATAAAGTGGCCTATCTTTTCAAGAACGGTCACGGTATCGGCCTTTTCTTTTGGGTGCTGGCCCAAGTCGTAAAGTTGCTGCAGCAGTTCATCAACATTGGTCATGTTAAAGTTACCGGCAATAACCAGGTTACGGGTCATCCAGTTGTTTTGGCGAAGAAAAGGGTGGCAGTTTTCGATACTGTTTTTGCCGTGTGTACCATAACGCAAATGGCCCAATAACACTTCGCCGGTAAAGCTTACGTGTTCTTTGAGCCATTCGGTGTCGGCCATTTTTTCAGGCGTTTCCTTTTGTATCTCAGCAAATTTTTTCTGGATGTACTCGAAGATATCAGCAACAGCGTTCGAGGCCATCGATCGGTGCCTGCTGATGTACCGTTTACCAGGCTCAATATCCAGCTTAATAGTAGCAACGCCCGCGCCATCTTGCCCGCGATTATGCTGTTTCTCCATTAAAAGGTAAAGCTTGTTTAAACCGTACAGCGCAGTGCCGTACTTTTTCTGATAGTAAGATAGTGGCTTTAAAAGGCGGATAAATGCCACACCGCATTCATGTTTAATCTGATCGCTCATGATTGGGAATGAGCATGCAAAGGTAAAATTTTATCTTATATAGTGTTTAACCATATTGTCATTAGTTAGTATTTTTTATGATGTGGAAAACTTGGGCCTGACTGATACGATTTTAACGTTTTATAACGCATACAACTGTGGCATTTTGATGCTATTACAGAAACACTACATTTGATTTAACCAATCATTTGCTTTATGAAAAACATCGTTATTGCTATCTGCGCGTTAGTTACCGTTTCCTGCTCGGCACAAAAAAACAAACCCTTGTTTGATATGCCTCTTGGCGTGCAATCATACACCTATCGCGCCAGCTTCCCTAATGGTGTTGCCGCTACGCTTGATAGTGTTAAGGCTTTAGGCATTACCGAAATGGAAGGCCCTAATCCAAAAAACATCAGCCCCGAAGAATTTAAAAAGATGCTTAACGAACGCGGCATCAGCATGCCATCTATAGGGCTCGATTATAATATTGTTGCTACTACCCCATTGGAAGCTGTAAGGCTTGCCAAAATATTTGGTTCTAAATATGTAATGGTAGCCTGGATCCCGCATGGTAACACTTTTACTATTGATGATGCCAAAAAAGCTGTTGCCGATTTCAATGCAGCCGGCAAGGTATTACAAGACAACGGCATCACGCTTTGTTATCATAACCATGGTTACGAATTTGGCCCTTACGAAACAGGCTCCCTGTTCGATTATATTGTAAAAAACACCGACCCTAAATACGTATCCTTTGAAATGGATATGCTGTGGGCCTTTCACGGTGGTGCCGACCCCGCCAAATTGCTTTTACAATACCCTACCCGTTGGAAACTGATGCACCTTAAAGATATCCGTAAAGGCATAGCAAACGACCTGACCGGAGGGACCGACATTAAGAACGATGTTGCCCTGGGTACCGGCCAAATCAACGTGCCGGAGGTTATTAAGGCAGCAAAAAAAGTTGGGATTCAGCATTACTTTATTGAAGACGAAAGCCCCGACCATGCCGCACAGATCCCGGTGACCATTAAATATTTGAAAAGTTTGTAATAAATGTAATTGCATATTAGTATATGCATTAAATTTACGTGCATGAAAGTAGCACTTGCTTCCCCTACGTTCCCAAAATCTATAACTGATGGTTTAGCAATTACAGAACGGCTGGTAAAAGATGCTGCCGGCCAGCATGCACAGATCGTTTGTTTCCCCGAATCTTTCATACCCGGCTATCCGCTTGCAGATATTAAGGTAGAAAAAGCTTCCGCAGAAGAATTACAGGCAGCATTGAACAGGGTTTGCCAAATAGCCGCCACCAATAATATTGCTATTATTATGCCGATGGATTGGTACGAAGGCGACAGGTTTTTAAACATAGCCCACGTAATATCCGCAACCGGCGAAGTATTGGGTTACCAAACCAAAAATCAGCTCGACCCAAGCGAGGATACCACCTGGCTGCCCGGAACAGCGCGCAACATTTTTGAAGTGAACGGCGTAAAGTTTGGTATCACTATTTGCCATGAAGGTTTCCGCTACCCCGAATCGGTACGCTGGGCGGCGCGCGAGGGTGCAAGCATTGTGTTTCACCCCCACCTTTCGGGTAGTGATGTAAAGGGTGTGCAACTCACCGATTGGGGTAACATTAACAGCCCCTACTACGAAAAAGCCATGATGATGCGCGCACTGGAAAACACCATTTACTTCGCCAGTGTAGGTTACACCATGAAATACCAGGAAGCAGCCACATCCCTGATAGCGCCCGATGGCAAATGCGTTGCCTACCAGGCGTATGGTGTGGAGGGTGTTATAGTTGCAGAAATTGATACAGGGAAAGCAACAGGCTTACTGGCTAAAAGGTTTAAACCGGAGTTGTATAGTTAACTTGTCGGGGGTGAGCCTCCACCAACACGTCATTGCGAGGTACGAGGCAATCTCTTTAGGATAGTTATACATCTAGCCTTAAGGCTGATTCTTAGCCGCGTAAACCATACCATATATAGCATAAAATACCACTGAAATTATAACATGTGCAATTGTTACGATAATTAACCATACAGCCGGTTCTGTACTTTCGCCCCCGGCTAAAAAATTGCTGATAAAAATCCAACCTGCTAAATTATATAATGCGATGACAGCTGCATTAATCAAAAACACTTTGCTACCTCTCATATCCCTGGTTGCATAACCAATCAGGACAATCGCACCGAATAATGCTATAACTATTATTGAAAACATCATTCCTATTTACTAAACCCAACCATCCTGTGCAGCGTGCCCGGGTCATAAACCTTACCGGCTTTTATAACCACTTTAACATTACGCACATTGCTGATGTTGGTTAGCGGGTTGCCATCAACAATAATAATATCGGCATTTTTGCCGGTGGCGATAGACCCTGTTTGTTTGCCAAGGCCCATAACTTCTGCCGGGGTGATGGTGCCGGTTTTAAGCGCCTGTGCCGGGGTTAGTCCTGCTTCTACATAAAGTTCCAGCTCGCGGGCAACGCTAAAGCCCGGGAAACCCATATCCGTACCGGCCACAATCGGCACACCTGCATCATACAGTTTCTTGACGATCATTTTCATGCTGCTGAGCATCGGTGCTATTTTGGCAACCGTTGCCGAATCTTCACCATAAGTTTTAAACTGGGTTTGCAGCGGCAATGGCAAAGTATTAAATGCAGGCTCCAACTTGGTAATATCATCCTTAACGTTACGATACGCCAGTTCATAAACCCCAACGGTTGGGTCTATAACGGTGTTATGATCTTTTATAAATTTAATAGCCGCTATGCTTACGCTGTCATCAAAATTCACCGAGCGGTCTTTATTCCGCTTCATGATACTGTATACGTATTGAACGTGGTTCACCATGTTCATACCCGAATCAACACCTGATATTAGCGTCATGCCATTAGGGATGTGGCCCGTAACCGTTAAACCTTGCTTATGCGCTTCATCACATATCGCTTTTACAATAGCCGGCTTAGCCGAACTATAGATCTTGATCTGTGCAAAACCTTTTGCCTTATAAGTATCAACCGCTTTTATAGCTTCTTCCTTCGTATCCGCCTGGATAATACCCAGCGCCATAGGGCCCTTGCCATCAATAATACCGGCCAATAATATCTTTGGGCCAATACCTTTACCGCTGTCAATAGCTTGCTGTATAGCATCAATAAAGCCAAGCTCGTTACCGCAATCGCGCACGGTGGTTACACCCGCTGCCAGGTAAGCCGGCCCCCATTCGGTTTGTTCAAAGTGCGCGTGCATATCCCACAGGCCGGGCATAATGGTTTTGCCGGTGGCATTAATTACCTGCGCACCTTTTGGTATAGGTGTTCCTGCCTGGCCTATTTTTGTGATCAACCCATTTTGCAGAAACAGCACGCCGTTTGGTGTTGATGTACCGTTAACAACATCAACTATAGTCCCCCCGGTGATAGCAATGGTTTGGTTGGCTACTTTTGGTGCCGGCGCAGCTTTAGTGAACGCCGCCATGCCGTAGCCAGCCGCGCGTTTTATCAATTCGGGCAGTAGCGTTTCGTATTGCTCACGCATCATTTCGGTTTTGTCGCCTTCGGCATCAATGGTCAGGATGCAGATCAGTTTGCCTGTATTATCTGTCCATACCAATTCATTACCCCAGATCAACCCGCTAATGGTATAGCGTTTAAAGGTGATAGGCTTGCCATTAAAAGTAAGATTATCAACCCCGGTATTTTTTATTTGCAAAGCGCCAAATGGCAAAGTGTTAATACTTGCCGGTTGTTTTTTATTGTTCCAGTATTGCAGCAGCACTTGTTGCACTGTTGCAGGCGAATAACCTGTAACCGGAAAGGTAAAGCCGCTGATGTTTTTTTTATAGGTAGCATCGCTAACCTTCATATCGGCAATATTACCTTTTATGCGGATCGAATCGTTGATTACCGAGAACCTGGAGGTATTGCCTTTCACAAAAAGTTCTATCGGATCGGCCTCCGGGTTAACCCTTAGCGTAGCTTTTAACGGTACGGGGCTGCCCCTGTCTACAAACTTAAAATCAACCACATACTTTTTCGAATCTTTATAATTATAAATCTTGTAGGTTTCCTTCCCAATATGCTGCTCAAACTTATGCAGCAGGAATACGCCGCTATCTGCAGGAACATCCTGTGCCTGGGTTTGAGTAAAAACTGAAGAAAAAAGGATAAAGAAAAAAAGCTTTTTCATGGTAATGCCGATTGGGTTACTCAAATATAAAGTAAAAAAGCCCGGCTGAAAAGCGAAATCCCGGGATGTCATTTCGAATGAGCATGGGAGGGTTAAAGCATTGGCCGCGAAGAGAAATCTTTTACACCGTGCATCCGTATAGACATATAGTCGACTTTGCTTTTGTAAAAGATTTCTCCTCGTACCTCGTTCGAAATGACATGGTGGTGAGATACGCGGTTATTATATAAGACGCAATGCTTACAACTTCTCTCCATGCTGGCTAATATCCAAGCCAAGCTCTTCTTCCTCTTTTGATACACGCAGCGGCGAGATCATATCTGTTATCTTTAATAACAGCATCGACCCAAAGAACGAGAATAGCGATGTGGCTACAAGCGCCAGCAGTTGTATCAGGAACAGATGCGTATGGCCAAAGAAAAGCCCGTCGCCGGTTGTATTATTAGGGTTAACATTTTGGTTAGCAAAAACACCTGTTAATAGCATACCCACCATACCACCTACCCCATGGCAAGGGAATACATCCAGGGTATCATCAATTGTGGTACGTGTGCGCCATTCAACTACCAGGTTACTCACCACCGCGGATATGATACCGATAGCCAGCGAATGGGGTACGCTAACAAAACCGGCTGCCGGGGTTATAGCCACCAAACCAACTACGGCACCAATACAGGTACCCATTGCCGATGGTTTACGGCCGCGCAGCATATCAAAAAATATCCAGGTGATACCGCCCGCCGCAGATGCGGTTGTACTGGTTGCCAGCGCGGTTACCGCCAAATGGTTTGCGCCAAATGCCGAACCTGCATTAAAACCAAACCAGCCAAACCATAATAAGCCTGTACCTATCATTACATAAGTAATGCGTGCGGGTGCGTGGTTTGCCTCGTTACGGCGTTTCAGGAACAAGGCCGATGCCAATGCTGCCCACCCTGCCGACATGTGTACTACCGTACCTCCCGCAAAATCAAGCACACCTAATTTGGCTAAAACACCATCGGGGTGCCAGGTGGCATGAGCCAATGGCGAGAATATGAATATGGAGAACAGCACCAGGAATATGATATATGAATTGAACCGGATCCGTTCGGCAAAAGCGCCGGTAATAAGCGCCGGGGTAATAATGGCGAATTTTAACTGGTACATGGCAAAAAGCAACAACGGAATAGTTGGTGCGGCCGGCCAACTGGCGTTGCCCAGCATACCTTTCATCATAAAAAAGGTAGACGGGTTGCCAATTACGCCCCCAATACTATCACCAAAGGCTAAACTGAAACCAAATATACCCCAAAGCACCGTAATGATCACCATACATACAATACTTTGCAGCATTGTAGAAATTACGTTCTTTTTATTCACCATTCCGCCGTAAAAAAAGGCAAGTCCGGGTGTCATGATCAAAACAAGAGCTGTCGACATCAACATCCAGGCAATATCACCGGTATTAAAATTAGATTTTACCGATTTATCGTATTCAATCGATGGGAAAATAAACGTAAGTGATAAAATCACCAAAATTACAAAGAAGGGGAAGTAACGTTTCATATCAAATTAAAACCATTTATTTAAAACGGCCTCAATTTATACATATTTTACAATATATTTTATGAAATATTAAAAAAAAGGAAATTTTTAAAGGAATTTAATCAATAAATCAGGAAAAACTCCAAATATTATTAGCAATAATGCAATTACAGAAGAAAAAACTACCAAATTAGTAGAATACGAAATTTCGTTCGGAAGAAATTCCGCCCTTTTCAAAAATAAATTAAGCGGGATTTTGATATAGTAAAATAAACCAACTACGGTGGTTACCGCGCCGGTAATTAATAAGGCCATCAGCCAAACATCATGCGTTTGCTGGTAAACGCCATATACGGCCGAGAACACAAACACCTTACCCGTAAACCCCGCGCTGATAGGTATCCCCGTTAGGGATATGAGTACGATCACGAAGCAAACAGATGCCAGCGGGTATTTAAAGCCCAGGCCTTTATAATCGCTTATATCAGTTATATTCTCGTTATTCTCAAAGTAATTGGCCAGCATCAGGGCGGCTATATTAGCCAGGCCATACATAAATAGGTAATAGGTTAATGCCGACAGGCCCTGCGAGGTAAAAGTTACCAGCGCCATTAAGGCAAAACCCGTATGCCCAATACCCGAATAGGCCAGCATCCGCTTTACATTGTTTTGCCAAACCGCGGCAAAATTACCACCTATTAAGGTTATAACGCCAATTACCGATAGCACCAGCCTGAAATCGAAAGCTTTCCATTGCAGGAAAAACCCGTTTTTGGATACAAAATTCACCAGCAGGGCAAAAGCAGCTATTTTAGGTAAGGTTGACAGGTAAGCGGTTACCGGCGTGGCTGCCCCTTCATAAACATCGGGTACATAAAAATGCACCGGCACAAACGATAACTTAAACCCAATGCCAATAAGCACCAGCGCCAGCGCGAACGATGCACTTAAACTATTGGTATGCAGCAAGGCATCTGCCATTTCTTTAGAGAACAGCTCCAGCGAACCGGTGTAAGCATACATCAGGGAGATACCATATAACATTACCGCCGATGCAGCCGCGCCAAACAATACGTATTTTAACCCTGCTTCTGTACTTTTAGCGTTTTCGGTACGGTATGATGCCAGCAGGTATGATGCGATAGATACCATTTCTATAGCCAGGTAAATTGAGAGCAGGTTAATGGCCATCGTCATTAAATGCAGCCCTAAAACCGAGCCTATCACAATGCTATACAGGTCGGACAATCCCTTTTTATGCGATTGCAGCTTTTTATCCCAGGCAAAATACAGTAGCAGTATAATGGCCAGCACATCAATAACAAATTTAAAATTGATAGCCGCACGGTGCAGCATCAGCATATTACTGAATATGGGTGCAGCGTAGGTACCCACCAAAGCAACCTGCTGCAAGTCTTTAAATACCACCAGGAACATACCTGCAATGGCCACGGCACGGCAAAGCTTAGCCGAATTTTTGCCGAACAAAAGATCTGTTACCAATACTACGATGAAAAGCACGGTCAAATAAACTTCGGGCATAAAGTAAGGCAGGCTGCCTAAAACTTCGTTCAACTGAGCGTGAATATGTGGTACCAGATCGTTCATAAATAGACTAACGTAATACGTTTTGAGTAAATGCAACCAGCGCCAGTACCGAATCGTTCACCTTACCCAACACCAATGATGGCATAATACCTAAAGCCAAAGCAATAAGCGCCAGTGGCAACAGGGTTACGGTTTCGCGCATGTTGAGGTCTTTCAGGGCAACTTTCCAGATATCGCCACCTTTTAGGGATACGGTTCCGAAGAACATGCGTTGCAGTGTCCACAAGAAATAGGCGGCACTAAGCAAAATACCAACCGAGCCACAAACGGCCATCCAATATGGCAGCAGGCCATTAACGGAATGGGATTTGAACGCGCCTGCCAATGTAAATGCCTCGGCCACAAAAGCCGAAAAACCCGGCAAGCCTAATGATGCGAAAAACGCCACCATTACATAAACTGTATATCGCGGCATCAATGTACCTAAGCCGCGGAAATTATAAATATCTCTGTCATGCACCCTGTTGTAAACTACGCCTACCAGGAAGAACAACATGGTTGATAAAAAGCCGTGACTAACCATTTGCAATACCGCGCCGCTGATACCTTCGGCAGTGTTAGAGGCAAGGCCCAGCAATACAAAACCCATGTGCGATACAGACGAGTAAGCGATCATGCGTTTCAGATCGCGCTGGGCAAGGGCATTGAATGCTCCGTATAATATGGATATCACCCCAAGCAGGCCAAGCCAAAATGCTCCCGACAAAGCAACCTCAGGGAAGATGCCCATGCAAATACGGATGATACCGTAACCGCCTATCTTCAGCAAGACCCCCGCAAGGATAATAGATACCGGGGTTGGTGCTTCTACGTGCGCATCGGGCAGCCAGGTGTGTAAAGGCACCACTGGCACTTTAATAGCAAAGGCTATAAACAGCACCACAAAACCAACCGTGCGTGCAGGCATACCCAGTATGGTGGCATGACTTAATACGGAGAACACCGAACCTTCTATATAATTAGCCGGGTTCATCATGTGGATGATATTGAAAGTATGGTTGCCTGTAACAGGGTCTTTCACCGAAAGGTATAAACCTACCATCACCAGCAGCATAAATACCGAACCGAACAGGGTATACAGGAAAAATTTAATAGCCGCGTATTCGCGCCTGGCGCCGCCCCACATCCCTATCAGGAAGTATAACGGCAGCAGCATCAGTTCGTAAAAAGTATAGAAAAGGAAAAAATCCAAAGCGCAGAAAACGCCTACCACGGCCATATCCAATAACAGGAACAGCGCGAAGAACCCTTTTAGGTTGCTGGTTATTTCCCAGGATGCAATGGCGGCTATCACCATTACCAGCGATGTCATCACCAATAACGTAACCGAAATACCGTCAATCCCTACAAAATACTCTATCTGCATTTTACCTACGGTGCCCAGGTCGAGACTGATCCAGGGTAGCTTTTGTACAAACTGGTACTGGCCTTCATTACTGATACCAGCGAATGAAGCCCCTGTTTGAAAGTGCAGGTATATATAAATACTGAAACACAACTGCAACAGGGTAGCAAATAACGTGATGTATTTGAAACTTGCACGCATAGATGATGGCAACAGCAAAATAAGTAGGCCAAACAGTATGGGTGTAAATATGAGCAGGGTTAATATATTCATCAGTTCCAGATCAGTTTAAAGATAAACACAGCAATGAGCACCAGCAGCATGCTGAATAAATAATATTGAATTTTGCCGCTTTGAAACCGGCGGGCAAAATTGCCTATAGCCTGTACTATACCGGCAACAAGGTGCAGCAGGCCATCCACTATATGTTTGTCGGACCAGGCAGCGATACCGGCCAATGCGATACCAATTTTTTCGAGCAGGTTTACTATGCCATCTATGATATTCTTATCGAACCAATACAAGGCGTTGCTGAACCACATGATAAAGCGTACGATAACACGGTTATAAAACTTATCGATATACCATTCGTGGAATGATAAGCGGTATAGTAAGCCCTTTTGCGGGAACGACCAGCTATTGCGTTTTACGTAAGCTACATAAGCGCTGTACATTACCACCACGCTTAAAATAACCACCAGTAGCGGGATGATCACATGATACAAATTCTCGCGCGCTAAATGGTTAATAGGTAAAAAGCCCTTAAACAGCCAGGCATCTTCATAAAACACCGGGCTATACGAAAACACCGGGAACAGGCAGCAAATAGCCAAAAACACCAGTGGTAGTTTATATTGCCAGCCACCATCACCCATGTGGATATGGATGTGCGGGTTCATTTTTTGCAGGCGGAACTCGCCAAAGAAAACTTTAACGATCAGCCTTGCCACATAAAAAGCGGTTAGCCAACTGGTAAGCAAGGCTACATAAGGTACCAGTTTTAAGATGCCGGCTTTACCATCGCTCCAATCAAACGCCTGGATCAGGATGCCATCTTTTGACAGGTAGCCCGATGTTAATGGGAAACCAACTAATGCCAATCCGCCGATAAGTGCAGCAATAAAGGTTAGTGGTAGTTTTTTACGCAAGCCGCCCATGTGCAGGATGTTTTGCGGGTCGATATCGAGGTTGTTATCGTCCTTGATGTGTTTCATCTGGTGGATGACGATACCTGCAACCAAAAACAATAAACATTTAAAGAAAGCATGCGTTGCCAGATGGAACAACGACGATGCATATGCCCCAACCCCCATAGCCATTACCATAAAGCCCAGTTGCGATATGGTGGAGTATGCCAGGATGCGTTTCAGATCGTTTTGGGTGAGCGCGATACTTGCTGCCATAAAAGCGGTAAAGCAACCAATTACAGCCAGTACAGTTAGTTCAGCCTCGTTAAACATGGGGTAGAACCTGCCCAGCAGGAACACGCCTGCCGCTACCATGGTAGCCGCGTGGATGAGTGCCGAAACCGAGGTTGGGCCTTCCATTGCATCGGGTAGCCAGGTATGTAAAGGGAACTGCGCCGACTTTGCAGCAACAGCCAAAAACATTCCGCCAAAAGCTATGTATTGCCAGATGGCCGGGATGCTGCCAATAGCAGATATCCATTCGCCATTTACGATATTGGATAATGAGATGAGGCCTTTATTGCCAAACAGGGTTTCTAAATCAAAAGTATTGAATTGCGTATACAGGATGATGATTGCCGTAAGCAATCCAATATCCCCTATCCTGTTCATGATAAAAGCCTTTTTATTGGCAATGATGGCGCTCTCGCGGGTAAACCAAAACCCGATGAGCAGGTAGGATGAGAAACCCACCATTTCCCAAAAGGCATAAAGCAATATCAGGTTATCAACTACTACCAAAGCCAGCATGCTAAAACAAAACAGACTTAAATACCTAAAGTAGCGACTGTAGCCTTCATCATCCTTCATGTAAGCGGTAGAGTAGATATGCACCGGTAAGGCGATAACCGAAACCAGCAGCAACATCAACACCGAAAGATTATTCAGCAATATACCGGCCTGCACTTTGGTGGCACCAATGGTAAACCAAACCTGCTGTAGGTGGATGGTGTGGTTATCCCAAACTTTAAAAAACACATCGGCAGCAAAAATCGTGCTTGCCAAAATAGCCAGCGTAGATACCCAACCCGACGCCTTGCTTTTACCCAACAGTAAAAAGTTTACCAAAAAGGCAGCAAATGGCAACACCACTGCTATTATAGCAAGTGTTATGGTTTGCGCGTCGTTATATGGTAAGGTTGGGTTCAATTCAGTGGCTGGTTTAGTTCAATAGTTAGCGTTGCCGGTTTGCGGTTTTTACGCGTACCCTGGGGGCCGGTAAAACTCGCAGCTTTTGGGTCCGAGTTATATACCTTCAGTAATTTGATCAAGTCCTCTTCTTCTCCACCCTTTAAAATAATTCCGTCGCTTAATACATAATTCACGCCATTATCATTACCACGACGGCTTCTGATGTAGGTTTTATAAGCTTTTGATAGCGTGCCGAATTTCCATTGGTACAGCTTGGTGCCGTATTTTTTGGTGGTTACGTTTACCGTGGTATCGTTCTGTGTAGCACCTACAAATTTTGGCTGTATTAAGGTATCGATCTTCAGGATGGTTTTAGGGTCGATATCTGATACCTTGCCAAATGCAGGCTCTTCATTCAACACAAACCCTTTTTGGTTAGTTGGCTGTTTTGGCAAAGGCAACAACGGGTTAGGCAGGTCTGCCGGTAAAGCTTGTTTGGTTTTGATGATCAAAGCGCCGGCAGCGGCTTTTTGTCCGTACATCATTTTGGCACCCTTGCTTTTTACAACCGATATATCCAGGATGTTTTGGGGTTTAAGATCTTGCAGTCGGCCGGTATAAACGTTATCGTTCACCAATACAAATGGGCGGTCGCGTTCTTCAGGCGGATCTTTTAGCACCAACTTTTTAGTTACGCTATCTATCGAGAAGAACGGATAGGCAACCCTTTCCTCTTCCTCAACAGGCTCTTCTACCCGGCCCTCCCCTCCGCTTAAGCGATACCTTGATGAACGCTTTTTAGAATGCTTAGCAGTACTCTTTGCCTTCTTTTTTGTTGCATGCTTCTTCCGTGTTTGCGCGAAAGCGCCAACAGTAAGTAACATCAGCAATATTAAAAGGAGTTTTTTCATTGTTAATTCTTTTTACCCTGTCTTTCAGCTTCGGCTTTTTTGGCTTCCTGTTGTTTTTTGAAAGCCTTAGTAACTACGATCACTACACCATTTTTACCTGCCGGGCCATATATCGACTTAGCCGAAGCATCTTTTAATACGGAGATATTATCGATATCATTTGGGTTCAGGCTGCGAAAAGTTTTATAGGTAGCAGTATTGCCATCAATAATATATAACGGGGTTGACGTAGTATCGGTTGCGGAAGTAACAGTACTTGTTGTTATTAATTTTTTTGCTTTACTTTTTTTAGTGGATATTAAAATCACCCCGTTTACGCCGTCTGCGCCATATGGTGCTGTTGCCGACGCTGATTTTAACACCTCTATGTTTTCTATGTCGTTGGGGTTTATCTTGTTAATATCCCCATTAAATTTAACGCCATCAACCATTGTTAAAGGCGGTAAGCTACCATAAGCAGAGGCGGTGTTAATCTTAACCTCTTTTTTAACCGAATCGGCATTTTGCGCAAAGGCACTTGCCGACAAGAACAACGAGAACACAAAAATTAGCTTCTTCATATTTTTAATCTTTTAACTGGTTAATTTTATTCATGGCCTTCTTTTTACTCTTCTGTTGTTTAGTTGTAATTACCAGCACATCGTCACTGCCAGTTCCACACCCATATATTTTTGACGCCGAACTTCTTAAAACCCTAACATCAATAATACTATTAGTATCAAGCCTGGCAATATCTCCATTAAACCTTTTTCCATCAACCATAATAATCCTTGCATTATTGTAATGCAACTGCATAGTTTTATTACCCTTACCCGAGCCCCCGGCAGAATCTGTTGTTTGAGCAGATGCACTTACAGCTACCAGTAACAACAATATGATCACCAGCTTTTTCATCATTAATCTTTTAATTGGTTTACCTTATCCGGATCAATGGTTTTATACTGGCGATACACATTCAATATAATAGCCAGCGCAACAGCTGTTGTAGCAGCTGCCAATACTATAGCAAATAACGCAAACATTTGCCCGCCATTGTTTATACGATCATACTTGCCAAAGGCTACCAGGTTTAAAATGGCGGCGTTCAGCATTAGCTCTATACCTATCAGTATTTGTATGGCGTTCTTTTTTGATACGATGATGAACAGGCCAATGCAAAACAGCACCACGCTCACTATCATAAAATCGTTAAGGCCTATCATGCTTTTGCATCCTCCTTTCGGGATAAGTGGGCAGCGCCTACCAAGGCTATCATCAGTAAAATGGAGATCACCTCGAATGGTAGCAAATAACGTGTCATCAAACTGATGCCTATATCATTGATAGTGCCGTTTACCGGTACCACATTTTTTGTAGCGATAGCCGTTTTTACCCATGGCAGATTATTTACATCGGCTTTAAAAACTACATTTAGCATCACCACCAAAAACAGGGCGGCCAATAAAAACGCGGGTAAATTCTTCAGGGTAATATATGGGGTGCTTTGCTGCTGCGCGGTAGCCAAAGCTTCCTTACCCGATAGCATAAAGGCAAATAATATCAGCACCAAAATACCGCCTACATAGATCACGATCTGGGTAACGGCGACAAAATCGGCCAGGGCCAAAACGTAAAGGCCGGCAAGGCCAAACAGCGTTACAAAGAACATGAAGATGCTCCGCACCAAATTTTTGCCCATAGCCACAACCAATGCCGAACCCAGCGTTATAAACGCCATTATGTAAAACATGATCTGCACTACGCTCATGCCCCACCCTCCTTCGCTTTCATGGCAGCTAATTTGGCGGCTTGTTTTTCGGCGTTTTGGCGTTCCAGCAGGTCGCGCTTCTCGGCGGCAAACTCGGGCGACATGTCCGAAAACTCGTAGTTCAGGTCTTTCAGCTCGAACACCGTTTTATCGTACTGGTTAGTCATCACAATACACTCCGTAGGGCATACAATGGTACACAAGCCGCAGTACATGCACTTGGCCATGTCAATATCAAACTTGGCGGCGTAAAGCAGTTTTTTCGACCCGTCGGATGTTTCTCCTATCGAGCCTTCGGTTGATTTTATCGATTCGATATCAATACAGTTAACCGGGCAAATTTTGGCGCACAGGTCGCAAACAATACAATCATCAATCTCCACATCCAACTGGTAGCGGCCCACTTCGGGCACCGGCAACTCCTGTTTAGGGTATTGTATAGTATTGGTATTGTTTTGCTGATGGAAGTAATTATCGTTTGTTATGGCCGTAATATTACGTTTGGCGTTTGAGGCAAACAAAGCCCTGATGGTAAGGGAAAGCCCCTTCCATGCCGTAGTAAAACCGTTTATTGCCCTCTTTATCAAATTCTAAATACTAAACTCTAAATACTAAATTTCTAAAAATCTTGCCTCTCCAAAACTACATTACCCACAGGCGCCATATGCCTGATATCAGCATACATAAAAACGCAAGCGGGGTTAATACTTTCCAGCACAGGTTCATCAACTGGTCTACCCGTAAACGTGGCAGCGTCCAGCGGATCCACATTTGTATGCCTATCAATAATAAGGTTTTTATCAATATCCAGATAATCCCCCAGGCGGTACTGGTTGTCCATGTTGCCAAAGTTACCGAACCTATATTTGGCAGCGGCGTGTTCCATGCGCCTAAAAACAGGATCACCCCAACCATCGATACCAAAAACATCATAGAGTACTCTGCCAAAAACACTAAGGCGAATTGCAGCCCTGTAAACTCGGTATGGAACCCTGCTACCAGTTCTGATTCCGCCTCGGGGATATCAAAAGGCGCGCGGTTACTTTCGGCCAGTGATGCAATAAAGTATATTACAAAAGCCACCAGCAAATGCGGCGCCTGGAAAACGTTCCATGAAAGCACGCCCCCTATTTGCGATACATCCCAAAAGCCAAAAAACTTTGCCTTATCTGGCGATAGGATGCCCTGCTGCATGGCTATATCCTGCAAATTCAGGGTTTGCGCTATCATCACTACAGAGATCAGCGCGAACCCGGCCGGGATCTCATACGAGATAATTTGCGCCGCCGAACGCATGGCGCCTAATATAGAATATTTGTTATTTGAGCCCCAGCCAGCCATCAGTATACCCAATGTTTCTATTGAAATGATAGCGAAGATGTAATATAAACCAATGTTGATGTGCGCGGGGATGAGCCCTGGTGCCCAGGGTAATGCCGCAAAGCCAAGATATACGCCTATGAATATAATGACAGGCGCTGCCAGGAACAAGATCTTATCGGCCGCTGCCGGGATGATCAATTCCTTCTGCACCATTTTAAGCATATCTGCCAGTACTTGCAGTGTGCCGAATTTACCCGTTTCGGTAGGCCCAAGGCGGTTTTGGATAAACGCACTTACCTTACGCTCGGCATATACGCCAAACATAGTAAACAGGCCCACAAAAGCAAATAAACCTGCTGCTACAATAAAATATGTAATGTAAAAATTCAAGGGGCGTTTGCTTTGGCTGCAAACTTAATAAATGCTAAGGATAGTTGACTGTTTTGGTCGTGCTTTTTTACGCTGCGCGTTGGGGGATTACAACGATTGGTTTTGATTACACTGATTAGCAGCATCCGCACATCTGCATATCCGCACACTTGCACATCAAAAAATCAGCATCCTTCCCTTACATCAATAAACTCGCTTTTTACTTCCTTCCCAAAAAACAAGGTTGCGTGGTGGTCAAAATCGGGGGTATCATCAATGGTAGTATAAAAATCGCGGTGCCCGTTTTTACTGAGCCGTTGTTCCATTTCGGGGTGGCGTTGCAGGTAATCAACCAGGCTGGTGGCTACAATATCGCCCTGGGCAACCACATTGATGTTAGTTGGTAAATGCGCTTTTATTTTATCCTGCAATAATGGGTAGTGTGTGCAGGCCAGTAATATGGTATCAATATCAGGCGATTGCTGCATCAACTGATCCAGGTACAATTGCACATAATAATCAGCACCGGGTTTGTTGTACTCGCCGTTCTCAATAAGCGGCACCCAAAGCGGGCAAGCCTGCTGGTAAACCTTTAATTCGGGAAAAAAGTGTTCAATCTCTAACAGGTACGAGCCAGATTGTACAGTACCTTTAGTGCCCAGCACACCAATTTGCCTGGTTTGGGTATAATTACCAATAACCTCGGCTGTTGGGCGGATAACGCCAAGTACGCGCTTATCGGTATGCAAACCGGGCATATCCTGCTGCTGTATGGTACGCAACGCTTTTGCCGACGCTGTGTTACAGGCCAGTATAACCAGCGGGCAGCCTTGTTTAAACATCCATTGCACACACTCCCAGGTGTACTGGTGTATGGTTTTGAACGAGCGGTTACCGTAAGGAGCGCGGCCGTTATCGCCCAGGTATAAATAATCGTAACCGGGTAAAGTCGCTACAATAGAACGGAACACCGTTAAACCGCCTATACCCGAATCAAATACCCCAATTGGCCCAAGTGATAACATAGTAATATTGTCAAAATAAGTTCTTAAACTTTTTATATAGTTTGCTATTTAACCACAGAGTTCACAGAGGTTTTCACAGAGAAGCACAAAGCTTTTCTGTCTTATTTTTAATGAATTATTTTTGTCATTATACATTCTCTGTGAACTCTGTGTTTTTTTTCTTTGCGGCCTCTGTGGTTAAAATAAATATTTTGGTTTCAAAATAAACATAATGAAGTATTTATTTAAACAAACGCCATAATGGGTTAAAAATAAAAAAAGCGCCCCGTAATGGAGGCGCTTTCTAAATAATTTAATTTTCAGATTACTTTAATCCTAATTTAAGCTTTACAGCAGCCATCAGGTCATCAGCATCAGGCGATACAACTAAGTACTCGCTGGTGGTATCCAATACATATCCGTAACCTTTTTCTTTAGCTACTGCTGCAACTGCGGCACGTGCTTTATCAATTAATGGTTTACCAAGCTCGCGTTGTTTTTCTTCAACTTTTTGCTGAGATGAGGTTTGCGTATCTTGTAAACGTTTACCAAGATCTTGCAATTCGCTTTCTGCAGCACCTTTTGCAGCATCAGTCATGGTAGCTCTTTTTGATTGATAAGCCTGGCCTTTTGCCTGGTATTCGTTATTCATTGCAGTTAGCTGATCAATGAATTGTTTTTGATAAATTTCAAGCTGAGATTTAACAGTTTTAGTTTCTGGCATAAAATCAATTAACTGCTGAAAATTAATGTGGCCAATTTTTGATTGTGCCTGGGCAAAGTTGCCTGCAAATAACATTCCTGCTGCAACTAAAGCAACTTTAAATAGTTTTTTCATTTTTGTTGTTCTGTGTTTAATAATAGTCCTAATATATATAAAATTTTTATTTGGCAAATACTCCCGGCTTTAAGCCTAACCTTGTAACCACCTCGTCGCTTTTGTTATAACGCGGGCTGGCGTACAGCATGATCACTTCACTATTTTTGTCAAATATCATATCAAGGCTTTCGCTTTCGGCAACTGCCTGTACAGCTTTAGACACCCTATCCTGAATTGGTTTAATCAGTGCGGTGCTTTTTTTAGAAAGCTCACCATCCGGGCCAAATATCTGGCGCTGATAGTCTTTAGCTGCTTTTTCTTTATCAACTATTTCGGCTTCGCGGCGTTTGCGCATATCGGGGGTCATTAAAACCTGATCGGCCTGGTAAGCTTTGTACAAACGGTCAATTTCCTGAAAACGGCTATCAACATCTTTCTGCCAAGATTCTGACAACGATGCCAATTGCTTTTGTGATGAAGCATACTCGGGCATGTGTTTTAAAATATAATCAGAATCAACATATGCAAAGCGCTGTGCTAGTGCTGCTGTGCAGGCTGCAAACGTAAAACAAAGTATTAGAATTATCTTTTTCATAAACTGCTGTGCAAATTTAATTAAATCCTCCGCTTAAGCTTTGTGAAATTGTAAAATGGAAATGTCCTTTATTCGCATCAGGCTGGCCCGGTATTTTGTCGAAACCGTAACCGTAATCTAAACCTAACAAACCAAATATCGGTAAAAATATCCTTGCACCCACACCAGCAGAGCGCCTAACGTTAAACGGATTAAATTGGCTAAAATTATCCCAAACGTTACCACCTTCAGCAAATGCCAGTAAGAATATGGTGGCAGACTGGCCTGTAATTACCGGATGCCTTAACTCCATGGTGTATTTATTGTAAATAGCACTACCCTGGTTTGTGTTAGCATCCTGGCTTGAACCTACCGGTACTATCGAGAAGTTCTCGTAACCACGTAAGCCTATTATATCTGTACCTTGTAAAAACTGGTAGCTCTGCATACCATCGCCACCCAATTTAAAGCGCTCGAACGGTGACGGACCAACCAATTTGTTATACTGGCCCAGGTAACCAAAACGTACCTGCGACATTAATACCAACTTACCGGTTATACGCTGAAACCATTGCGCATCAAACTTCCATTTGTAGTACTCCACAAAATGGTAGCGTTCGGCCGGCGTAGCTATATTGTAATTTAAGCTATTAAATAATGAATATGGCGGTGTTGCCTGTATAGTTAATTTGATATTTGAACCCGATGTAGGATAAAGCGGCATATCTATCGAGTTACGGCTAAGTTCCTGTGTTAACTTGATGTTGTATGAGGTACCGTTCTGGAACAGGTAACCGCCATAGTTATCCAGGTCATAGTGGTCAACGTTTAACGAGTAGTTTAGCTGGAAGTAGTTATCAGGCCAGTTTAAGCGCTTACCTAATGTTATACCAACACCGTTTATACGCAGATTATTATAATAAGGGCTTGATTTAGGGTAATACTGCCCTGTTGAGCTACCTTGTGTATAAGCAGATAATGCAAAGTAAATTGGTTTTTTACCACCTAACCATGGCTCGGAGAAGGTGAACGAGAAGTTTTGATAAGTACGCCCGCTTGATTGCCCCCTTAAGCTTAGTTTTTGCCCGTCGCCTTTTGGCAGCGGTTTGTATGCTTTTAGGTTGAACAGGTTACGTAACGAGAAGTTGTTGAATGTTAAACCCAATGTACCTACCAACTGGCCGCCACCAAAACCACCGGACAGCTCTATCTGATCTGATGGTTTTTCAACTACGTTGTAAACCAGATCCACAGTACCATCTACAGGGTTAATGTTTGTTGGCCTTGGTTCGGTTTTTTGTTCGTCAAAGTTACCCAGCTGCCCAATTTCGCGCGCGCTGCGTATCAATAATTCTTTGTTGAATTTCTGGCCTGGCTTTGTCCTTATTTCGCGCCTTACTACTTTATCATTAGTAACATCGTTACCTTTTAGTATTACGCGGTTAATGGTGTATTGCGGGCCTTCATATATTCTTATATCAAGGTCAACGGTATCGTTGTAAACCCTTGTTTGTACCGGGTCGGCGTTAACGGTAAGGTAACCGTTGTTCAAATAAAGTGATAATACGTCATCATTATTTGGTGTTGGGCCTGTTAAACGTTTGTTTAACTCATCTTCGCTAAACACCTGCCCTTTTTCTAACTGCAATATTTTTGTCAGTACTTCTGCCGGATATTGTGCATTACCCGAGAATTTAATATTACCGAAATAATACTTAGGGCCTTCATAAACTTTAATTTTTACATCAACGGTTTTCTCGTCGTGTGCGGTTACTGTATCAGCTACAACTTCGGCATCACGATACCCTTTGGCCTGCATTTTCTCTACCAGGGTTTCTTTATCTTCTTCGTACTTATCCTGCTTGAATTTTTTAGACCCGAATATATTATAGAACTTTTTGACACGCGTGTTTTTAAGCATCTTACGAAGCTTGGCATCAGAGAACGCCTTGTTACCTTCAAATTCAACACTGTTGATCTTTACTTTAGATTTTTTATCTACCGCAACATCAAGTATCACATTATTGGCATCGCCGGGGTCTTTTGTTTGGGTAATTTTTACCGTAGTGTTCAGGTAACCTTTTTCATTAAAGTGTTTTTTAATGATAGCGGTTGTGGTGCTTAACAGGTTTTCATTTACAATCTTCCCTGTTTTATCGTTCAATTTTTTATTTACGTCCTCTATCTCGCCTTTGCGGATACCTGTTATATGCATGCGCGATAAGCGGGGGCGTTCAACAACTGCAATTTCCAGGTAAATGGTATCCATCACTATTTTGGTAACATTTAACTGTATATCATCTAAAAGATTTGTTTTGTTTAAATCCTTTATAACGTTGGCGTTGGCTTCGCCCGGCAGGTTTATCTTATCGCCTTTATTTAATTTAGAGATGGTAATTAATACATCTTTATCTAAATACTTGGCGCCTGATACAGTTATACCACCTATAATATAATCTTTTGGATTAAGATAGCTCAAACTATCGGCAGGGATAGAGCCACCGGCTAATGCGGACTGCCTTGTACCATTAACCTGTGCCAGTGCTGCCGTGCTTATAACAGAGAAGAGAAGAGCAAAAAAAACTTTATTCATTCGAATATTTTAGTGGGCTAAAAATAATTTATACAGTTGTTAAAAAGTGTTAAAAGTAAAAATTTAGTTTACCTGCTCGCTTGTCATCCCAAAACGGCGTTCGCGTTTCTGAAAATCAAGTATAGCTTCATACAAATCCTCGCGTCTGAAATCAGGCCAAAGTTTTGCGGTGAAGTATAACTCGGCATAGGCAATTTGCCATAGTAAATAATTACTTATGCGGTACTCGCCACTCGTCCTGATCAGTAGTTCGGGGTTTGGCATACCGCCGGTATATAAATTATCTTCAAACAATTGTTCATCAATATCGGCAGGGTTTAACTCCCCGCTTTGCACTTTGGCCGCTAAAGCTTTAGCAGCGTGTACAATTTCGCCGCGCGAGCTGTAGCTTAACGCAAGCGTAAGCACCAGCCCTGTATTAGCGGCTGTTTTGCTTATGGCGTTTTTTAGTTCCTGGTGGCATTTACCCGGCAGCATGTTTAAATCGCCTATGGCGTTTAAACGTACATTGTTTTTCACAAGCTTAGCAATTTCCTTATTAAGGGTACTGATAAGCAACTCCATTATAGCGGTAACCTCAAATTTGGGCCGGCTCCAGTTTTCGGCGCTAAAGGTATATAGGGTTAAATACTCTATCCCCAAATCGCCGGCGCTTTCAACAATATCTCTTACAGACAGCACCCCGTTATGATGGCCAAACACCCTTAACTTGCCTTTTCCCTTTGCCCATCTGCCGTTACCATCCATAATAACAGCTATATGGCGGGGTAATTTCTGAAGATCTATCTGGTCTTTATAACTCATTTCCCGAACGGTTTTAACAGCCGCATATCAACTGTTGCACCTATTGCTTTATTAATTTTTGAAACGTTTTTAGCAAAGCTTTCAACAACTTATGCTGTTTTTTTCAGGTGACAAAGGTAAAACTTAATTGTATTTATTTTAGTATGCGATAAAAAAGAAATAATTATCCCCAATGGGCTATAAATAAAGTCTATTGCTGAATGTAAGCGGGTTACAAAAAACAAAAATCTCACTGTTTGTGAATAACCTCCAATATATATTGCGGTTTGTTGGTAATAAGACAATAAGGGCGAAAAAAGCAAATTGTAAACCCAAGTTTAAAGCTGGCCCAAATTTTTAAGTTGAAATTCGGCGTTTTCACTGATAATGGGATCGTTTAATTCTTTTAACAAGAAGAGTTTTTCTACGGATTTGGGAGAATTTATTGCGAAAAGCGCCCACATGCATTTCTTAGCCAATGCTCGCATTTCGTCATATTCGGGTACGTCAACAGCCACTTCATATAATTTGTCAACACTATCAGGGTCTTTTATCATTTCCAATATGTCCACAATATCTTCTTCAGAAATATGCCATTTTTCATCTAACAGAAATAACATCAGCCTGGTATAATCCCGGTCTGCACCGTCCCAATAAATTACACCAAGTGTGTTAGATAATCCTTTCGCATCTTTTGCTTCGATATTTTCATTCAGCAGCGAAAGAGTTTCTTTTTTAAATTTAAAGCCACGCTTGGGGAAACTCTCCCAATAACCATCTAAATAATCGGTCCGGTTTTTTAAACCGTTATAAAACTCCCAAAAATTGAACGGTTTGGTTTCTGTCTCTTATACACATCT
>NZ_LGEK01000055.1 GCF_001636615.1 Mucilaginibacter sp. L294
GATGTGTATAAGAGACAGCCTTTTGAGTATAAATCGATGTTTACCGATAAAAGTACCCTTAACTGGCGTGAATATTATGCTGATATAATCTATTTAAAATATTGATAATTAATAAGTTATAACATTAATAGCAAGGCGAACAGAATTTTATTTGGGTGTTATTTTTAACTTAATGAGGGTAATTATATACCATTTCTACCTATTTCCAAACATTATTCTAAATTAAAAATTTCAGGCAGGCAAAAGATCACAATACCAAAAGCCGGATAGTATTTTATCAGCGTTTTCTCCGCAGGAGGCTTCCGAATTTACAGGAGCTTTGTATTCTTTAAATACCTTCTCCCCTGTTTTATATTTAATCTCGTTTTTAAAGATTGGGCCTCTAAAAGCGAACGTATGGAATTCACCGTTTTCTCCGCACATATCTACATTTTCCGGTAGTCTTTTAATAAGCTCCAGGTCTATTTCTTTACCAACTATTTCTTCCAGATGATGTTGAACGCAGGCTATCACTGTACCAAACCCCAGCGATAAAAACTCACTGATCAAGTCTCCTGTATCACGTTTCCAAAGCGGGTAAATTCCGGTCATACCTACTTCTGCTAAACGCTTATCCCGGTAGTTTCTGAGGTCTTCCAAAAAAATATCACCAAAGATGGAATGTGTTATCCCTTCATTTTTGAAATGCGTTAAATGTGTGGTCATCACATTATCATAAGTAGCCATATCGGGCATTTCGGGTAAACGAATTTGATAAAGCGGTATGCCTATGTTTTCGGCCTGTTGTATCAATAATTCCGTACGAACGCCGTGCATAGATATACGGTCTGCAGCATCATTAACCGTAGTGACAAGATATCTGATATCCAGTTCGGGATTTTGAAGGCAATAGTGAAGCGCCAGTGCGCTATCCTTCCCGCCGCTCCAATTAAATATGCAAGGGATCATTATTTAGCTGGATTAAGAATTAGAACTTAATAATTCATCTGCCAGCATGGGTACCCCTATTGTAGCTTTGTAAGGCATCTCAACAATGCGCCTGTTGCTAACCGTAGGGATGTTTGGGTCGATGATGTACCTGGTTACCTCGCGGGGTACATAATTAATTAGTCCGGCTGCCGGATAAACCGCCAGCGAGGTACCAATCAGAATAAACAAGTCGGCTTTTGCACAGAGTTTCGCCGCTGTTTCTATCATCGGTACGGCCTCGCCAAACCATACCACATGGGCACGCAATTGCGAGCCAAGCTCACAGGTATCCCCCATTTTAATTTCCCATCCGTTAATGGGGTAAGTAAGGCTTGCTTTTATGCTGGATTGCGAGCGGGTGATAATACCATGCAAATGCACCACTTTTGTTGAGCCGGCACGCTCGTGCAAATCGTCGATGTTTTGGGTGATGATGGTTACATCATATCTTTCTTCCAGTTTGGCTAAAGCAAAATGAGCCGCGTTCGGCTCGGCCTCTAAAACAGATTTTCGGCGCTGGTTGTAAAAATCCTGTACCAGTGCCGGATCGCGCTCCCAGGCCTCGGGTGTAGCTACATCTTCAATGTTATATCCCTCCCATAGCCCATCGCTGTCCCTGAATGTTTTTAAGCCGCTCTCGGCGCTTATCCCCGCGCCGGTGAGTACTATTGCCTTTTTCATATAAATTCTAATTAGGCGCGAAGTATCGTGCCTCTATAAATAAACAAAAATGTATTAAGTAACAACGCTGTATTACGCCCGAAAACAAAAAAAAGCGGTTAACCAATGGATCAACCGCTTTTCAGTATTGTATTATCAGCTTACAAAGCCAGTTGTCTTTTCCCTTGTAATACGGTGTATTTGCTTTTTGCCAGTTCAAAACCTCCAAAAAGGATAATGCCAAACACCAGATCGCCATATAGCATATTCTTTTCAAACGGGATGGCAGCTACCAAAGATGCACCGTAACCCGTAAGTGTATTTGGATAACCTGTTATCCACGGCAGATCCATTACTAACCAGTGAATAAGAACCGGTAATAAGGCAACTAATGCAACACTGTAAACCGTAAGTTTTTTAATTAAAGTTCCTGCAAAGATGATTAGTGTAAAACATCCGTACATCCATAAGTCGCCTACCGAGAACAACATTATTTTATGGAAGTAAAAATAATTGATAGGAATGTTACTCAAAAAAATGGAAGCTAACACAACAGCGTAGGCCTTCCACTTGTCGGTAAAGTAAGTACCTCCAAATAAAGCTACTGCACCTATTGGCGTAAAATTACTCAGCCATTGAAATTCTAATGTAACTATACGCATGGCTATAGATACGATGATCATAAGTATAAGTACAGTAGTGCGGGAATTTATCTTTTGTGATGCCATGTTTTATAATGTTGTGCAAATTTATTGATAATACACTGTAATATAAAATGCTATTTCTTCAATAAAACTATAGCCCCCGGGTTAATGCCTGTAGTAAAGCTATACGCTAGGGTACCATCTGTATTAAAGGCAAATAGCTTACCGTTGTTAGTGTAATCTACAGCATCGGTAACAAGCACCTGCCCTGTTTCGGGTATTACCGCTATACCATAGGGTACTTTAATACTCGTATTATCAGTAACAAAGCTCTCCTTTACCACGGTTTGGGTTTTAACGTTGTATACTTTTACTTTTCCGGCATCTGTTAAATAATAAGCCAGGTCGCCGTTTACAATAAATGATGTTCCGTAACCGGCATCAATATCAGCAGTGGTTTTTACAGCATCGGTATTATTATCAATTATGGTTAACGTTGGTTTAGCAGGATAATCAGTACCGTATGCAATTACATAAACATCGCCATAAGCATCTGCAGCTATGTTTATTGGATTAGTATTGGTAATATCTATCTTTTTTATTTCGGCAAGCGACGTTAAATTAATAACAGAAACAGTTTTATCGGGGTTGCTAAGGTCAAGGCCGCCTGAGTTTGCCACATACAATTTACCATTTGATATGACCATTTGCTCGGGGTTGCGGCCTACTTTGATGTATTTGTCGATAGTTAAAGTAGCCGTATCTAATACAGCAACGGTACCGTCATATGATGATATAAAGGCTTTACCCTTATCAAACACAACATAACGCGGCTGGCGGTTTGTAGCGCCATCTACCATTTTTATTTGTTTGATGGATTTTATTGTTCGGGCGTCTACAATTTCTAATGTGCTTGAATAATTAACGGTGATGTACATTTTTGAACCGTATATCTTAGCATCGTTGCCGGTGTCACCCAGGCCACGGCTGTTTACAGCCGAAAAAATATCAGGGGTGGTTGCTTTTGATGCATAGCTGTAAAAACTCAGTGTACTGTTGTTATGCGTAATGCCACCCTGATTAAGCACATACACCCCAGTTTCGGGAACCTCAGGCGTTGGGTTTATCTTGTCTTTATGGCACGCTGAAAGCACATATAGTATCATGGCAGCGCCTAAAATGGTTTTAAGTTGAAATTGTTTCATAGAATTGTGTGTTAAATAGTTATTTGTAATGATAATCGGTAAGAACGCCCCGGCATGGGGTAGCTTCTGATAATTGAATAGTTTTTATTGGAAAGGTTATTAACCTCTAATGAGGCTTGCACAGGTGTTTTACCCTTAATGAAATTATAAACGGCCGATGCATCGCTTACAGCATAGCCGGGTACAAAATATTCGGGTAGGTTATTACCCGCATAGTACCTGCCCGATGACAAGATGTGGTTAAAGTACACCCCCGCCTGTTTATAATTTATACCCGCGTTTAAAGCGAGGGTGTGCTTTGGGGTATAAGGTATTTGCTGTTTATAGGTAGAATTCTCCGGGTTGCTTACATCAAGCGCCTGTTGATAGGTGTAATTTGTACTGAGCAACATACTCCAGCCATTTTGCTGGATAGTTTGTGTTTTAAAGCCCGCATCTATTCCCTTAATATCTACCTTACCTAAATTACTAAAAGAAAATACGGCGGGGTTACGGTTGGGTATGGCCAGTATCTTGTTATGTACATTGTTGTAATAAGCATCAGTAGTAATGGTAATGTATTGTAAAACGCCATTCAGGTTTTTTGAGTATGTAGCCCCAATATCATACTGATAAACGAATTCGGGTTTTATAGTGCGCTCTGCAGAAGCGAAATAGTACAATTCATCTAAAGTTGGCGCGCGAAATACATTCTTATAAAATGCCCTGAGTTTTAGATCGGGATTGGCGAATGGCTGAACGCTGGCCATTAAAGTTGGCGACAAAACCGACCGCTGTTGAAATGCTGTCCCCTTTTCAACCGTCTCGTGGATATTTGTGTTTAAAAGGTTTCCCTGAAACTGCCACCTGCCAAGCTTTAAACTACTTGCTATAACGTTTAAAATGGTTAACCGGCCCGGAAATGCATACTTGTCTATATCGGCATCTACTTTGGTGTAAGAAGCGTCGGCCGAATAAGATACGTCCCAGTTGTTTGTAATATGATAAGCAAGTGCTACCGATTGATAAGCTTCGCGTTGCCGGTAATTCTCCAATATAAAGCCCTTGGTGTTAAAATAAGGCGAATCCAGATAGCGGGTTTTTAACTGCGATAACTTACTGTTTAGTAATAATTGTAAGCCGTTTTTCCACAAACGCTGGTAACCGGCCTGTATGAACAGGTCGTTATTATTTAAGTGCTGCCCCTGCGATTCGCTGTAAAATATCACTGCACCCGGTAACCCGCGCTTAGCATTGTAATAATTAATATGGATATTGAATTTGCTGCTGTCGTTTTTATTCCAATACAGGGCGGCATCTGTTTGTAAAGACTGCACATCACCGTTTTTGCGGGTGGCAAGCGTGTCAGAGCCATCACCGTCTACCTTATATTTATACCTGCCGTTGGCTTTGGTGTAATTGCCATTAATAACCATTTGCCAGTTATTACTAATACGCTGCTGCCATTGCAGATAAGGGTTTATTAACCCGAAGCTCCCTGCTTTTATGCCTGCCTGTATCTGGTAAGGCTTTTCCGATGTTAGCATCGGCCGGATAGTTGTAATACTGAGCACACTTGCCGAAGCATAAGAGCGTGCTGGCTGTAAAAGATCTTGTGGCTGGCCGTTATACAGACTAATCTGCTGCACATTATTCAGATTGAACTTACTAAGATCTATTTGCCCGGTTTGCGCATCATTAATTTGTACGCCATCAAATAATACCGCGGTATGGTTAGTGCTTAATCCGCGTACCGAAATGGTTTTTAAGCCGCCTATGCCGCCATAATCTTTAATGTTAACGCCGGTAAAGTTGCGTACGGCATCTGCTATGCTAAAAGCACTGTAACGGGCAAAATCTTTATTGCCTATTTGTTGCACGGGGGTAATTGTTTGCAGCCGGGGAGCAGGTGTTGCCGTAACAGGCACTTCTTTTAAATGGCGGGTGGTATCAGTTTGAGCAAATGCGGTGTAGGTAACAACCAATTGCAAAACTATCGCAGGCGCAAGTTTGCCACACTTAAAAAGCGCTGCCCATAGGTAAGTAATTAATTCGTTGTTCCTCATGCTGATCTTAACGATCATAGCCAAAAGGATAAAATACAGGAATGGAAATACACCGCCTTATGAAGAGTATTCACACCCAAGCTTCAATCCCCGAAAGCTATGAATAATATATGCTGAGGCAGGTATTCTGACTTGCTCCCCTCTGCCCCGCCTTCCCACTCGCCGGTTGGCGAACAGTGACTTTTGATTGGACATTAGTTAATGGAGCTTACAGCTGCGGGACAGTTACGGATTTACACCATATTCCCTTTTAATTCGTACCAGTAAACGTAACCGGCAAGAAACCTAAAGCGCTGCAAATGTACCATTACCCTTGTTAATAGCAAAGGCTAAAAACTAACGGTGGTTAAATAATTTTCAATAAAAGCAAACTCATGGTTTATTGAGGTGTTAATAATATACAAACCACCAGTATATGACAACATTAGCAATACAAAATAAATGGAAAGGCCCTGCTGAGGACCAGGGGCCGAGTATAAATTTATCATCTGCAGAACGTACTATTTCAATAGCCAGCGGTGTAAAACTGGCTTTATCAGGTTTTAAAGGGATATTTAAAAGCCCGTTTTCCAGCATTATAAAACTTGGCGCTGGCGGCTATTTGCTAAATCGCGGCATTACCGGCCACTGCGAATTATACTCGCGTATGGGCCGCAACAGCACCGAGCCAGTTAACGTGAACATCCGGTCGTCATACCTGATAGATAAACCACGACAGGAAGTTTACGATTTTTGGCGTAAGCTGGATAACCTGCCCCTGTTTATGAAACACCTGGAGAGCGTGGAACTCATTGACGACAAACATTCACATTGGGTACTTAAACTGCCCACCGGCGTGGCCAAGGTAAGCTGGAATGCAGAAATAGTGCGTGACGAACCCGGTTACAGCATAGGCTGGAGCTCGCTGCCCGATTCATTGATAGATAATGCAGGTAAGGTACGTTTCCAGGATAGCCCGGATGGTTACGGTACCCTGGTAGATATTGTGATCTCCTACCGCCCACCAGCAGGCGGCTTTGGCGGCGGCATCGCTCATATATTAAACCCTTTGTTTAAAAACATGGTTGATAATGACGTGCGAAACTTTAAACAATATATGGATATTGATGGTGGCGAACCATCGGCCGTAAGTTTTGAGGAACCTGTGGCAATAATAATAGAAGAAACGTTTATTGATACCATCGCTAAAGATGATATTCCACGCTTCCAATCGCATATTGAGCCTTTGGATGAGGAGCAAAAGCAAGGTTCGGAAAATTCGTCGTTGTAATAATGGCAATGAAGTGTTCATGTTCACGGCCGTGAACGCACGTGAACACAAATAAATAACTTACAATCAGGTATTTGTAAGTTGCTACCTGACAAAGTACTGTCACCATTGATATTCCGGAAAATGATATAACTAAAAAGGCCTTCTGAGTAAACAGAAGGCCTTTTCTTATAAATTATGCGCTGATTATTTTACAGCATCAATGATTGCTTTGAAAGCATCCGGGTGGTTCATCGCTAAATCAGCTAATACCTTACGGTTTAAACCAATTTCTTTAGCGGCTAACTTACCTATTAACTGAGAGTAAGAAATTCCGTGTTGACGGGCACCTGCGTTAATACGCTGGATCCATAAAGCTCTGAATTCTCTTTTCTTGGTTTTACGGTCACGGTATGCATACTGTAAACCTTTTTCTACTGTGTTTTTTGCAACGGTATAAACCTTGCTTCTTGAACCCCAATAACCTTTGGCGAGGTTCATGATCCTTTTCCGGCGTCTTCTCGACGCGACTGCGTTAACTGAACGTGGCATTTTGTGTTGTTTTTGGTAGTGAGTGTCCTTTTCAGGAGCTTCTGTACTCTAATACCTGGTTAAAAAATTTGTTTGATTACTTGCCTATGCAAAGCATACGTTTTACGTTGCCTAAGTCAGCTTTTGATACCAAGCTGGTGTGACTAAGGTTACGCTTACGTTTAGTCGACATCTTGGTTAAGATGTGGCTTTTGAATGCGTTTTTTCTGGCAATTTTACCGGTTCCAGTAAGCCTAAAGCGCTTTTTTGCACTGGAATTGGTTTTCATTTTTGGCATAACTCTATTTATTTGTTTTTAGATGATTTACGTTATCTCAACGTTTTATTTTAATTGCATTTGCATACCACACGCATTTGCACTTATAACCTTATTATTTTTTTTGTGCTTTTGAAGCAACAGTTAAAAACATACGTTTCCCTTCCAGCTTTGGTAATTGCTCTACTTTACCTAATTCTTCAAGTGCCTGTGCAAAACGCAGCAATAATATCTCGCCTTGTTCTTTGTATACAATTGCACGGCCTTTAAAGTGTACGTAAGCCCTTACCTTTTCGCCGGCTTCCAAAAACTTCTGCGCATGCTTTAATTTAAATTCAAAGTCATGGTCATCAGTGTTCGGCCCGAAACGGATCTCTTTAATAACTGTTTGCTTGGCATTGCTTTTTATCTCTTTAAGCTTCTTCTTTTGCTCGTAAACGAATTTGTTATAATCGGTTACTTTACAAACGGGAGGTACTGCGTTTGGAGATATCTCAACCAGGTCAAGTTCTTGTTCCTGTGCGATGGCCAAAGCATCCCTCAATGAGAATATGCCTTGCTCAACGTTATCACCTACAAGGCGCACTTCTTGTGCACGAATGAATTGATTGATGTTATGTTCGGCTTCTTTTTTCTTAAATGGAAGCCTGGGTCCTCTGTTGAAAGGTTTGTTTAAAGCCAAGTTATACTGTTATTTCTTTAATTATTTGTTGTTTAAATTCTTCTATGCTCATACTTCCCAAATCGCCGGTGCCATGTTTACGAACCGAAACCAACCCTTCGGCAGCTTCTTTTTCGCCCACAATCAGCATATATGGGATCTTTTTAACTTCAGCGTCGCGTATTTTACGACCAATTTTCTCGTCTCTAAAGTCAATCAGCCCGCAAATATCGGAATTCTTTAACTCATCTGAAAGTTTTTTTGCATATTCTTCATACTTTTCAGATATAGGGAGGATAATAAATTGCTCGGGCGATAGCCACAGCGGGAAATTACCTGCACAATGCTCTATCAATACAGCCACAAAACGCTCCAATGAACCAAACGGTGCCCTATGGATCATTACCGGGCGGTGTTTCTGGTTATCGCTGCCTGTATATTCCAGCTCAAAACGTTCGGGCAGGTTATAATCTACCTGGATAGTACCTAACTGCCACTTACGGCCAATGGCATCCTTCACCATAAAATCAAGCTTAGGGCCATAGAAAGCCGCTTCGCCATATTCTACTACAGTTGTTAATCCCTTTTCGGCGGCAGCCTCAATAATAGCGCTTTCTGCTAATGCCCAATTTTCGTCGGTACCAAT
Organism: Mucilaginibacter sp. L294; assembly: GCF_001636615.1. GTDB lineage: Bacteria > Bacteroidota > Bacteroidia > Sphingobacteriales > Sphingobacteriaceae > Mucilaginibacter. The sequence continues at coordinate 8,888 of NZ_LGEK01000055.1, forward strand.
ATATTTGGTTTTGTTGTTCGGGTCGCGTAAAGATACCTGTGCGGTATAATTATCAAAACCTAAAGCAGCAAATACATAAAGCACCAGATCTATCACTTTTTTAAACTCGTCTTTTACCTGGTCTGGGCGGCAAAATAAGTGCGCGTCATCCTGAGTAAAGCCACGTACACGGGTTAAACCGTGCAACTCGCCGCTTTGCTCGTAACGGTAAACGGTACCAAACTCTGCCAAACGAACCGGAAGGTCCTTGTAAGAGCGTGGTTTTGTTTTATAGATCTCGCAGTGGTGCGGGCAATTCATCGGTTTTAAGAAGAACTCCTCTCCTTCCTGCGGGGTTTTTATCGGCTGGAATGCATCCGCACCATATTTTTCATAGTGGCCAGATGTTACATACAGGTTTTTATGACCAATATGCGGTGTTATCACCTGTTCGTAACCGGCTTTAACCTGTGCTTTTTGTAAAAAGTTTACCAAGCGCTCACGCAAGGCGGTACCTTTAGGCAACCACAATGGCAGGCCCATACCCACTTTTTCGCTAAATGCAAATAACTCCAACTCCTTACCCAATTTGCGGTGGTCGCGTTTTTTTGCTTCCTCAATCAGGTGCAGGTAATCAGTAAGCTCACTCGCTTTGGGGAAAGTAACCCCATAAATACGGGTAAGCTGTTTGCGGCTTTCATCGCCACGCCAGTATGCACCGGCAACGCTCATCAGCTTTACAGCTTTGATAGCACCTGTATTGGGGATGTGCGGGCCACGGCACAGGTCGGTAAAGTTACCTTGTGTGTAAAAAGTGATGCTGCCATCAGGCAGGTCTTTGATCAGGTCGAGTTTGTACTCATCCCCTTTCTCGGTAAAATATTCAATGGCATCGGCTTTGCTAACCGGTTTGCGGATGTATTCGCTTTTGGTTTTGGCAAGTTCGATTACCTTGTCTTCAATTTTCTTGAAATCGTCTGACGAGAACGGCTCATCGCCAAAGTCAACATCGTAATAAAAACCTGTTTCAATAGCCGGGCCTATACCAAATTTGGTACCCGGATACAAAGCCTCTAAAGCCTCGGCCAGTAAGTGGGCTGATGAATGCCAATAGGTTGATTTACCCTTTGCATCGTTCCAGGTTAATAATTTAACGGCCGAATCTTCTTCAATGGGGCGGCTGGCATCCCAAACCTCGCCGTTTACTTCGGCTGCTAATACGTTACGTGCTAAACCTTCGGAGATAGACAGCGCTATCTGCATGGAAGTGATCCCTTTGTCGTACTGACGAACGGAACCATCAGGAAGTGTAATACTAATCATCTACAACTATGATTTAAATTTTAATAAATATGTGAATTATAACGAATCGCATACTAACGCGATTTGAACTTATCGCAAAAATAGGATTTTATTTATACAGCGAAAGTAAATTATGCTTTTTGAGAAAAAGCAGTTTTAGTGGCCGGATCAAACAGCGTTTCGGACCTATTCTGTTCCACTGTGAAATGGAACAAGTGGAACAAATGGAACATATTGATAATCAGATTTTTGTATTTTTTATTTTAGCTCTCTATCTAAAGTATTACTTCATGATTTGTGACATAAATGTCTAATTATAAACATATTATAAAAACAGAAATTTTGTTCCACTTTATTAAAAATGGAACAAGTGTCTTGTACTGAAATAGGTTGACACAAAAGTCAGGAAATGAAAAAGACGAGCACCAAGATCTCATACATTTTAAAGCGGTAAAAAGTGTAAATAATTGACTTTTTTTAGCACCTCAAACGCCCTCAAACGTCTTAGAACGCCCCTAAGCATATTGAGCTAAAATTGAGCGATTTTACAATAAATACCTGTTAATAAGTTACTTATGAATTTTAGTCTTGTTCCATTTTGTTCCATTTTTTGCTAAATGGAACAGATTTTTTTGGAGTTGAGGCAAGCTATAGATTTTTTAAGTATTTTCATGCCAACTAAATATCACAATAATTGCTGCACTACCATGATTGTTTACGGAACCAGAGCTAAACTCCTAAAAACTGAATTTATAGCAGAACCCTGCCCCAATTGTAATACGCATAATAGTATGCAAATGAATGTTTTTCAGAAATGGGCACACATTTTCTGGATCCCCTTTTTCCCGATTGGGAAAACCGGTGTTTCGCAATGCACCCATTGCCAACAGGTTTTAAAGTTAAAACAAATGCCCCCTATCATCAGGCTGGGTTACGATAACTTGAAATCGCAAACCAACATCCCGATATGGACATTCTCGGGTATTGGGGTGATCATTGTAATTGCAATTGCCGTTAGTATATCTGAGCAGCAAACGGCAAAGAAGGTAACTCAAATGATCCCTTCATTAAAAAAGAACGATATACTGCATATAAAATTAAAAGATAACGCTTATACCCTGGCCAAGGTAAACCGGGTAAATAAAGACAGTGTGTTTTTCTTTGCCAATAATTACCAAACAGACCGTATAACAGATATTGATAATTTAAAAGACAAAGGTTACGCCACAAAGGAAGATACTTTAACTATCGCGGATTTGAAAGGCATGAATGAAAAAGAGCAGATACTTGATATAGAGCGATAATTAAAATAGCCGTCATTGCGAGGTACGAAGCAATCTCCCGATAGGCATGGCGCACGCAAGGTGTTTATGTACAGTTCTGAGATTGCTTCGTACCTCGCAATGACGCGCGGGGGCTAAAAAATAGCCGTCATTGCGAGCGCAGCGTGGCAATCTTCGATAGAAAAGTCGGCGACTTGCATGTCGAAGATTGCTTCGTCCCAATGACGCGCAGGGGCTAAAAAACAGCCGTCATTGCGAGCGCAGCGTGGCAATCTTCGATAGAAAAGTAGGCGGCTTGCATATCGAAGATTGCTTCGTACCTCGCAATGACGCGCGGGGGAGATTGAAGTACTAAATCGTCAAATACTTACTCCTTATTAAATTGTAATGATGCATTTCGTGCCCGGCAATGTGGTATCCTAAAGCCCTTACCGTGGCATCATTGGCGGTGCCGGTGCCATGCCCCATTCTGTCCAAAGCATCTTCGGGCAGGCCGTTAAATAAGGCTATGGTTGATGATCTTACAGCTTCATATTCTTCAAAAATGTTATCCAGGCCGCGCTTATCAGCACCCGAGTATTTGGCGTAGCTATCCTGATCGAAACCTACCAGGCTTTGCTGCTCGTTACGGGCAAAGCGCAGGGCTCGGTAGGCAAATATGCGTTCGTCATCAATAATGTGTACCAGCGTTTCTTTGATGCTCCATTTACCCGGGGCATAGCGGTACAACAAACGCTCTTCGGGCAGCGAATAGATCAGCTCCTTTACCCTGTAAAAGTTATTCTGCAGGTATTTAAGCAGCAGCCCGTCGGTGGGTATCAGCTTCATATATATATCAGCATACGCAGGATAATCGCCGGGCTTTGGTGGAAGGATAACGCGCATGTTTACAGGTGGTTTATTGTACTGTAAAATTAAGAAATAAACGCAGTAAATATATCTTGTATCCGCTCGTCATTGCGAGCGTAACGTGGCAATCTTCGATAGAAAAGCAGGCGGCTTGCATGTCGAAGATTGCTTCGTACCTCGCAATGACGCGCGGGAGCAAAAAAACAGCCGTCATTGCGAGCGCAGCGTGGCAATCTTCGATAGAAAAGTAGGCGGCTTGCATGTCGAAGATTGCTTCGTATCTCGCAATGACGCGCGGGGAGAGTGGATAATAAAAAAGGCCCATGCAATTGCATGGGCCTTTTTTATTACTCTGAGTATTTTTTATTTATTAAAATGGCCGATAATTAAGCTGGCCAGTTCAACACCTATACGCTCCTGGGCTTCGTTTGTGGCGGCGCCGATGTGCGGGGTCAAGGATATTTTTGGATGAGATAGTATCTCCTGGCGAGGTGTAGGCTCGTTATCAAACACGTCTAACGCCGCGTATGATACCTGTCCGCTGTTCAGGGCATCTACCAATGCCAACTCGTCAATTAACCCACCGCGTGAGATATTGATCAGTTGAACACCTTTTTTTGTTTGGGCTAATTCTTCAGCACCAATTAAAGCTTTATCAATAAATGGTGTATGCAGGGTTATAAAATCGGCTGTCCTGATGATCTCATCAAGCGTAGCTGTTTTAACAGTTACATTAACTTTAGTACCACCGGTACCTAAAACAACTTCAACTTCGGGGTTAAAAGGGAACAGATCGTAAGCAATTACATCCATACCCACGCCAATCGCAATTTTGGCAACCTCGCGGCCAATACGGCCAAAGCCTACAATACCTAAGGTTTTACCACGCAGTTCAACACCCTTGGCATAAGCCTTTTTCAGGTCGTTGAATTTTGTGCCGCCTTCAACAGGCATTTTGCGGTTACTGTCATGCAAAAAACGCACACCGGTAAAAAGTTGCGCGAAAACCAGCTCGGCAACAGATAATGATGAAGATGCAGGCGTATTATACACGCCAAGGCCTTTTGATTTGGCGTAGTCCACATCAATATTATCAACACCTACCCCACCACGGCCAATAAGCTTCAGGTTTGGGCAAGCATCAATTAAAGCGGCGCGTACTTTGGTAGCGCTGCGTACAGTTATAGCATCAAACTCCTGTAAACGAACAGGTAGTTCATCCTGCGGGATGTTATTGGTTTCAACAAAGAATCCGGCATCTTCCAGCATTTTTTTGCCTATCGGGTCGATACCATCATTAGCTAATATTTTGATCATGATTATTATATAGTGGTTAAGCCCCCCGACCCCCTGAAGGGGGAGCAATTAAATCCTATTCCCCCTTCAGGGGGTTAGGGGGTTAATTTTTCTCAGCAAACTCGTTCATGGCTTCAATAAGCACATTAACGCTGGCAATTGGCAACGCATTGTAGATAGATGCGCGGAAACCGCCTACACTCCTGTGGCCTTTTAAGCCAACAATGCCTTTTTCGTCGCATAGTTTCAGGAATGGTTTTTCATGCTCAGGGTTTTCGGCCACAAAGCAAACATTCATGTGCGAGCGGTCTTCAGGCGCGGCAACAGCTTTAAATAACGGGTTGCTGTCAATCGCGTCATAAAGCACTTTTGCTTTCGCATCGTTCTCTACCTCGATAGCCGGCACGCCACCTTTTGCTTTTAACCATTTAAGAGTAAGCATAGATACGTATATGGCAAAGCACGGAGGCGTGTTGTACATCGATCCGCCTTCTATCTGTACCTGGTAATTAAACATAGCCGGTATTTTACGGCCGGTTTTGCCTAAAAGGTCATCTTTAACAATAACCAGGGTAACACCAGCAGGGCCCATATTTTTTTGAGCGCCGGCATATATCAAACCAAAATCGGCAACGTTAACCGTGCGGCTGAATATATCTGACGACATATCGCAAACCACCGGTACCGGCGATTTAGGGAACTGGTGCAGCTGTGTACCGTAAATAGTATTGTTTGAGGTAATGTGGAAGTACGCAGCATCGGCAGGTACGGTATAATCTTTAGGGATATAAGTAAAGTTGCTTTCTTTTGAGGTAGCAACAATCTCAACATCACCAAAGAATTTTGCTTCCTTAAGCGCTTTGTTTGCCCATACACCTGTTTCCAGGTAAGCAACCTTGCCGCCTTCAGGCAGCAGGTTGTAAGGGGCTAATGCAAACTGTGTGCTTGCACCACCTTGTAAAAACAAAACAGAGTACCCTTCAGGAACACTGAAAAGTTCTTTCACGAGGCTTACGGCTTCATTCAATACTGCTTCAAATTCCGGCGAGCGGTGTGAAATTTCCAGCAGGGAAAGACCGGTTCCGTTAAAATCAATTACTGCTTCAGCAGCCTGTTTTAAAACTTCGTGTGGTAGTATGCCGGGGCCGGCACCGAAATTGTGTTTCATAATGGTTGAACTATATTTGACTAATAACTAATTATCAACTTTGTATTAAGAAAGGCCGAAGTTAATAAATTCGACAAATTTTATAGACTATTTTTTTAATTTTTATAAAAATGTAGAATTTATACACCAGGTAGACCCCTCATTGCAATTATACTATTGCAAGGCCTTTATCAGTGGTTTAAATTATCAAACTGATAATTTCACGATCGTTTTAACAGGGAAATAGCCGCGGATTGGTCGGCGGCCGAAAATACCGAGTTACCGGCCACAAAAACATTGGCGCCAGCCTCAATAAGGCCTTTAATATTTTGCTCGCCTACGCCGCCATCTACTTCTATATATAAATTGGGGTTAGTGTTGGCGCTCATGGCCTTTACCTCGGCAACTTTGGTATAGGTATGCTCAATAAATTTTTGGCCGCCAAAACCCGGGTTTACTGACATAACCAAAACCAGATCCAGATCGGCAATAATATCTTTTAACATGGCCGTTGGTGTAGCCGGGTTAATGGCCACCCCCGCCCTGCAACCCAGTTGTTTTATAGCCTGTACGGTGCGGTGTAAATGCGGGCAGGCTTCATAATGCACGGTAATGCTATCGGCACCGGCTTCGGCAAAATCTTTCAGGTAGCGGTCGGGCTCTACAATCATCAAATGCACATCCAGCGGTTTGGTGGCGTGCTGTTTGGTAGCCTTAACCACCGGGAAACCAAACGAAATATTCGGTACAAACATCCCATCCATAATATCCACATGAAACCAGTCGGCTTCACTGTTATTGATCATTTCAACATCGCGCTGCAGGTTTGCAAAATCGGCAGATAATATGGAAGGTGCTATCAGGTGGTTCATAGCGGTAAATATAGGGATATTGTTTTAAGGTTGTAAAGTGATATGCCTATATTGTGCTTAGTGTGTGGGTAAATTGGGCGGATAAATAAAAAATTTACAAAGGTCTGTCCAATCCGTAAAAATTCAATTGTTATTGGGGTATAAAACAAAATACTTCAATAAATTAAAATTAAAATGATGAACGAGTATGCATTAATTATGAGGCACCAGGACGGTACCAAAGTAGCATCGCCCGAGCAGATCCAGGTATGGATGAAACAAACCATGGACTGGATAGGCGGCATTGCAGCCCAAAACAAATTTGTAAGCGGTACAGGCCTGCCGTTTGATGAGGCCCGGGTGGTAAGCCACAACAAAGTGGTAACCAATGGGCCGTTTGGCGATATCAAGGAAACCATCGGCGGTTTTATCATCGTAAGGGCCGAATCGGCAGATGAGGCTGCTGAATTAGCCAAAGGGTGCCCCGTACTGCAGGGAGAAGGCAATACGGTTGAAGTAAGAAAAATAGCTAAAAACGATAACACACACTAAAAACTACTATCATGAAAGATTTTTTGTTAATATTCAGGGCCGACTATACCCGTTTGGCTACCCTATCGGACGAAGAAAGACAAGCTATGACCAAACGCTATATAGATTGGATAAGCAGCATAGCAGCAAACGATAACCTTGTTGACCGCGGTAACCGTTTAGCCCCAACCGGCAAGGTGGTTAGCGGTACGGGAGATATGGTTACCAATGGCCCCTACACCGAGGTAAAAGAGTTTATCGGGGGATATTCGATAATCAGGGCCGGATCGTACGAAGATGCAGTAGCGCTGACGAAAAGCTCGCCGGTGTTTGAGCTGAATGGCAAGATCGAGATAAGGGAAATTAGCCCTATGTAAATAATGATACGGCCCTGCTACAAGGCAGGGCCATTTTTATATGCAGCAACAAGAACTTATACCACATTTATTCAGAACGGAATTTGGCCGGATAACGGCCGTACTATGCAAACTATTTGGTTTTGAGAATATAAATGTTGCCGAGGATATCACCAGCGAAACATTTTTGGCTGCTTTAGATACCTGGCCGTATAAAGGCATTCCAGAAAACCCGCAGGCCTGGTTGTATACCGTAGCCAAAAACAAAGCAAAAAACAGCCTTACACGCAAGCAGCTTTTCGATCAAAAAATAAGTCTGGCCGTACAGGCTGAATACCCAACGGAAGATGTGATGGAAATAGACCTGACCGACCGGAACATACACGATAGCCAATTGCAGATGCTGTTTGCGGTATGCCACCCTTCCATCCCACCCGAGGCCCAAGTAGGGTTAGCATTACGCATACTGTGCGGCTTTGGCATTGACGAGATTGCCCATGCCTTTTTAAGCAATAAAGAAACCATCAATAAAAGGCTGTTCAGGGCTAAGGAGAAATTGAGGGCAGCGCGTGTTAAGATGGAGTTCCCTCCTGAAAATGAACTAAAAGCCCGCCTGCAGCCCGTACTTACCACAATTTATCTATTATTTAATGAGGGCTATTATTCGGAGACGGAAAATGAAATATTGCGTAAGGATCTGTGTGACGAGGCTATGCGGCTGTTAAAAATGCTGATCGATTACCCCCTAACTAATAAGCCTGAGGTGAACGCTTTATTTGCCCTAATGTGTTTCCAGGCATCCCGCTTCGCGGCAAGGAAGGACAAAAACGGCGAGATAGTATTGTACGAAGATCAGGAAGAAAGCCTATGGGATAAAGAACTGATCACGATAGGTGCCCTGCATTTAAATATGGCCGCGCAAGGCAGCTACCTGTCAAAATATCACCTGGAAGCCAGTATTGCTTATTGGCATACCATTAAAGCGGATACGCCCGAAAAATGGGAGAATATCCTGCATTTATACAACCATTTATTGGTCATCGAATATTCGCCGGTTGCGGCATTGAACCGAACCTATGCCCTGGCCAGGGTTAAGGGTAATGAAGCCGCTATTATCGAAGCCGAAAAACTAAACCTAACCAACAACCCCTTTTACCATACCCTGCTGGGCGAGTTATATAAAGATATCAATACATTAAAGGCCAAAGAACATTTGCTAAACGCCCTGCGCCTTGCTAAAACAGATACCGACAAAAAAACGATCTACGCGAAGTTAGAAGCTTTGTAAGACATTATATCACCATCTCCGGGATCTCACCTTCAATAATAAGCTTACCGGCGGTTGCAGCTTTAATTTCTTCAACCGTAACACCGGGTGCGCGTTCCAATAGTTTAAAACCACCTTCGGGCAGTACATCAAGCACGGCCAGTTCGGTTACTATTTTTTTTACGCATTTAATACCTGTTAGCGGCAACGTGCAATTGGGTAATAGCTTTGATTCGCCGGCCTTATTTACGTGCTGCATGGCCACAATAATATTTTCTGCGGATGCCACCAGGTCCATAGCGCCGCCCATGCCTTTTACCATCTTGCCCGGGATCTTCCAGTTGGCTATATCGCCGTTTTCGGATACCTCCATAGCACCCAGGATGGTGAGGTTTACTTTTTTGGCGCGGATCATCCCAAAACTCATGGCCGAATCAAACACCGCCGAGCCCGCCAATTTGGTGATGGTTTGTTTGCCGGCGTTAATGGTATCCGGGTCCTCCTCCCCTTCAAACGGGAAAGGGCCCATGCCCAGTAATCCATTTTCTGATTGCAGTATCACATCTACCTCATCGGGTATATAATTGGCTACCAGTGTAGGGATACCGATGCCCAGGTTTACGTAGTAACCGTCTTTAACTTCTTTTGCAATTCGTTTTGCGATGCCTTCTTTGTCTAACATAAATTTAGTTTTTCTTCCTAACCGTACGCTGTTCTATCCTTTTCTCATAATTCTCTCCCTGGAAAATACGGTGCACATAAATGCCGGGGGTGTGAATATTATCCGGGTCGAGTTCGCCGGGCTCAACAAGTTCTTCTACCTCGGCAATGGTAACCTTACCGGCCATGGCCATAACCGGGTTAAAATTGCGGGCAGTTGAGCGGTACACCAGGTTACCCAGCCTATCCCCCTTCCAGGCTTTTACAATGGCGAAATCGGCATCAAAAGCCATCTCCATCAGGTAGTCTTTGCCGTTAAAATTACGTACCTCTTTGCCAATGGCTACCTCGGTACCTATACCTGCGGGGGTAAAAATGGCGGGCATACCATAACCTGCGGCCATGCAGCGGGTAGCCAATGTTCCCTGAGGGATCAGTTCCACCTCCAGTTCGCCGCTAAGCAGCTGGCGTTCAAACTCGGCATTTTCGCCTACATATGAGGATATCATTTTTTTAACCTGGTGCTGGTGCAATAATAATCCGATACCAAAATCGTCGACACCGGCATTGTTGGAGATACAGGTAAGGTCCTTCACCCCTTTTTTAACAAGCGCAAGAATGGTTTTTTCGGGCAGGCCGCACATGCCGAAACCGCCCAGCATAAGGGTCATGCCGTCTTCTATATCGCGTATGGCCTCGTCGGCGCCGCTCACAACTTTATTCATGTTTTATAATTGGTTGCGGTAAAATTAGGCATTTTGACTGAGCCCTGCCAGTAAATTTACTATGCAAGCATAATATTTTTTCCGGTGTGTAATTAATCGTAATTGTTGTATGTTTTCATTAACTTTAAATTAAAAAATACAAACAATTAATAAATTCAAACCTTTATTATAGTACATCAATCTATAAACATCATGACAGCATACAACGATAATGAAGAAGAAGCAAAACCCAATGCTCACCGTGTAGAGGACGATAGCAACCTAGAAGAAAAAGACCTGCGCCGAACCGCATTTATGTTTGGCAGCGAAGAAAAAACCGGTAATGAACCCGGTATGGAGGGTAACCCTGCAGGCGGACAACGTTTTGGCGAGAACAGCAACACCCCATCCGGCGATGATAAGAACAATCCATCGCAAAACGCGGGCGATAACAATGGGTACTTCAAGCGTACCGAACCATCCGACGAACACCCGGAATACAACAATTTTAAAGACCCGATCCAGTTAGGTCAGTCGAACTTTACCGAATCATCTGGTGCTGCACCTACGGGGCAATCTGACACGGAGAACACCGCGCCTGCAAAAGAGGGTTCGGATGAAAAAAAAGATAATAACGATACGGATAACAACCGGAACGAATCGCAGCAAAGCTACCAGGAAGGCACTGCCGATGGTAATGATAATGTGAACATCCCCGGCCCAAATGAAGTACCTGATCAGCAGAAGGTTGGGGAGTAGATAATCCTTTAAGAATGTCATTTCGAACGAGGAATGAGGAGGAATCTTTTACAACAGAGATGCGGCTTTGCATGTTCGGATGCCAAGTGTAAAAGATTTCTCCTCACCCCCTTTCATAGGCTGCCCCTGTTCGTTCGAAATGATATGGTAAGCATAGTTCGCGAATAGATCCTTCGCTATCGCTCAGGATGACAAATCAAATAATTCCGCATGTCATTTCGAACGAGGTACGAGGAGAAATCTTGTTACTACCTGCTTGTAGGCTATAGGCTTGTTTGAACAGGATTTCTCGTCGCTACGCTTCCCTCGAAATGACATGGTGGTAAGAAGAAACTACCACTTAAACCTCTTCTCAATATACGCTATCAGGTCATCGGCCATGGCCTGCTGCTCTTGTGCGCTTGGATGGCCAGGTGTGTTTTTATAAGCGAAAAAGTGGGTATAGATATTCTTATCCTTTAAACCGGCCACAGCTTTTTCAATATACCCTGGCCATGGCGAACCTTCCCTGGTGGCATCCATTGCGCCCAGCGCACAAATAATTTTTGCTTTTGGATACTTACCCCTAACCGAGGTGATGAATTTCTGATACGCTTTAATAATAACTTCCGCTGTTGGCGGTGTGGTACCAAAAAGCCTTTTAAATTCCGGGTAATCTTTGTTTTTGGTGAGCCAGGAATCGTTCTGGCCAAGGTTAACGATCACCAGTTCTGGTGTGTACTTTTTAAAATCCCATTTGGCGGTCGAGTCGTGCGCGTTTACACGGTCGTAAATATCGGGCGTGGTGTAGTTAAACCAGCTGATTAAAAAGCCTATCCCACTTTTTGATATAGAGTGATAATAAGCATTAAAATGGCGCGCGGTTATATTGGCATAGCTTTTATAACCGTTCTCAAACTCGGCTGTGCCCCTGTCCTTACCCTCAAGATCTTCAATGGCATAACCACAGGTAATAGAATTACCGTAGAACTCCATTTTATGCGCGAAGTTTGGCGGTGGTAGTATCTTGCCATCCAAATTAAAGCTGTAAAACCATAGCGTACCCATATCATATTCGGTACGTTTAAACAGCTCCAAACGGTGCTTGCCTTTTGGCAGGCCGGTTACCAGTGTATATTCGGTTGGGTTTTGGGCGGGTTGGATGGTGGTATTGGTTACCTTGCCATCAACCACAACGGTTACCCTGTCCGTTCCGGTATTATCCTTTAATGTGGCTTTAGCAGCCGTACCTTCAAAGTTTATCAATACGGATGATGCCGTCCAGGTGAGCTGCGCCGAGCTGTCGGTAAGCGCAATACGGCCCATAAATTTGATGTTTTGGTTGTCGAAATTAATAATGGTTTGCGCCCGGCTGTCGAGGACGATAAATGCTAAGAACAGGAAAAATGCAAAACGTTTCATTGGTTAATAAATATAATCTATTTTAAATATATACTGCCTTTTCTCTGCTCTGAAGCTACCGCAAGCGTCCCGCTTGTGGTTTAGGATAGGATGCAAAGTGTAAAAGATTTCTCCTCACCCTTTTCACAGCCCAGATCCTGTTCGTTCGAAATGACAGGGCGGCAAACACAGTCCGCTAACAGATCCTTCGCTCACGCTCAGGATGATAATTCTAAAATATAACTTCCGTATCTATTTAAAATAGACGTAAGTAATACCGTCTCCGCCCCTGTCGGGGTGCTCGTCTTCCATGCGGTCAACCTGGTCGTATTTTTTGAGGTACTGGCGTATCATCTTTCTCAGGATGCCGTCGCCTTTGCCATGTAATATCTTCAGGTTACCAAAACCCATCATCAAAGCCCGGTCAAACAGTTTTTCAATCGCGAACAAGGCATCCTCGGTACGCATGCCCCTTACGTCAATCTCCGGGCTAAAGCTGGCAATATCGCTGGTATGGCTGGTCATTGATTTGCGCAGTTCCTTCGGAACGGCGGCTTTGGTAACCTTCTCCAAACGTTTGCGCTTCACAACGGTACGCAATTCGCCCATGGCAATCACCACGTTATCCTTTATCAACTCAATGATCTGCCCGGTGGTATCACCATCAATCAGTTTAACCCAATCGCCGGGTTTAAGCTCTTCATCCGTAGTGGCGGCTGCCTTTGGCGCTTCGGCTTTAACCGTGTTCCTTTTCAGCTCGGTATTCAGGTTATCGCGTAAAGTACGGGTAACTTCCTTATCTGCATTACTGCTTTTTATTTCGGCAATAGTGTTTTCAACCAACTTATTCGCGTTCAGGATGATGTTCTTGGCTTCCTGCTTAGCTTCTTTGAGCAGGTTTTTGCGGTTCTCATCTAAAAAGCTTTTCAGTTCCTCATTCTCGGCCAGCAGGCTATCTACCCGGCGCTGCTGTTTATCCAGCTTTTGTTTGGTATCGAAAATCTCTTTCTTCTCGCGTTCCAGGTCAACCAGCAGGCTATCCACCTTTTTTTGGCCACTGCTTATTTTGTTTTTGGCCAGGTTAAGCACGTTTTGCGGCAGGCCGATCTTCTGGGCTATCTCAAAAGCGTATGAACTGCCGGGTTTTCCCACTTCCAGCATGTACATGGGCAGCATTTCGGTATTGTTAAACAGCATGGAGGCATTCTCAATCCCTTCGGTATTACTGGCAAAGATCTTAAGGTTGGAGTAGTGCGTGGTAACCATGCCCCTCACCTTTTTGTGGTTTAAGGCTTCCAGCACGGCTTCGGCAATAGGGCCGCCAAACTGCGGGTCGGTACCGGTACCAAACTCATCAATCAATATCAGCGTTTTGCCGTTGGCATCCTCTACAAATTTTTTCATTTTTGAAAGGTGCGCGCTGTAAGTACTCAAGTCGCTTTCTATCGACTGGTCATCACCAATATCAACAAACAGTTGTTTAAACACTCCGGCCACGCTGTCGGCGCTTGCGGGTATCAATAAGCCCGCCTGAACCATCATTTGCAGTAGGCCAACGGTTTTCATGCAAACAGATTTACCGCCCGCGTTTGGCCCCGAAACCACTATTACGCGCGTACCCTCGTCAATAGCTACATTAAGCGGAACAACGGTTTTATGCTCTTTTTTAAAATTGAGCAGTAACAGAGGGTGGCGGGCATTGTATAACTTTAACCTTGCCTCGTTTACCAGCTTTGGCATTTCTGCTTCAATATCAATGGCAAACAGGGCCTTGGCTCGCACAAAATCAAGCTTGGTAAGCAAGCCGTGGTATGATAGCAGGATGGGCACATAGGGCCGTAATTCGTCCGTTAAGCCGGTTAGTATCTTGATGATCTCGCGGCGGCGGTCAAACTCCAGGTCGCGGATACGGTTGTTCAGCGAAAAAACCTCCTCAGGTTCCATATAAACCGTTTGGCCCGATGCCGATTCATCATGTATAAACCCCTTTAACTTGCGCTTGTTCTCGGCCAGTAAAGGGATACAGATGCGGCCGTCACGTACGGTTAATGAACCATCCGCCGTCCACCCGTTGCCGGTAGCGGTTTTAAAGATCTGGTCAATCTTTTTGCGGGCTTCCTGCTCGGCTTTGGCAATACCTGTGGTAATATCCAATAACTCGCGCGATGCATTGGGCCTTATCTTGCCTTTCGGGTCAATAACCTGGTCTATCTTTTTGATAATAGCTTTCTCAATGGGCAGGTGTTCAAACAAGGCTTCCAGGTTGGGGTATATACCTTCGCGTTCGTTAAAATAAGCGATGACCGCGAAAACCGTGGTTAGCGAAGCCTGTATGCGGAAAAACTCCTCTTCGGATAGAAAAGATCCTTCAATACGGGCCTTGTTGGCCAGCGTTTTTATATCGTAAAAATTATTGATGGGCAGGGCCTCATCGTTTTGCAGGATATTTTTAAACTCGTTTGCCTGGTTCAGAAATTTGTTGATCAGGTCGTAATTGCTCATCACCTGTATCTTATCAACCATTTCCTGGCCCATAATACTCAGGCAATGTGCCTTTATCAGTTCTTTTATCTCTGTAAACCCAAGCTTATCTGCACTATTTTGGGGGTATAACATTATTTAATTTTCCTTTAAAACCTTTTTTATTAGCGGTTTAGCTATTGGCGGCCTGGCTACCGAATCAGACTTATGCCCTCTTGGTACAAGCGTAGCTTTAGAAGCCTTAGCTGCCTCTGCAGCCGTAACTTTATTTAATGAATCGATCTTGCCCTTTATGATTGTTTCGAGCTTAGCATACATGGCCTGTATCTGTTCTGGTTTGGTGGTGTAATATTTAAGGCTTGTTTTATAAACCGCATCAGTTGTGTGGTGCCTTTTAAAGAGGGCAACGTATTTTTCGCTGGAGTATTTGTACAGGCTATCGGGCACTTGCGGTACCTGGTAAACCGAACCATCGGTTATATGTATATCAAGCATCAGGCTTAACATGTCCTTCTCATTCAGAACATCTTTGGGTAGTTCTTTGCTTTTGCAGGCGGTTAAAAATAGCAATACTGAAAAAAACAAGCTTATATATTTTTGCATTCTGTAATTTAGCGGCGTTTATATAACGCAAAATTACGATAAATGAGCATAGCCGATAATATTAAAAGCTTAAAAAAAGAAACTACTGAAATAAATGTTACCCTGCTGGCTGTTTCCAAAACAAAACCGGCCGCCGACCTGCAAGAAGCGTACGATGCCGGGCAGCGTTTATTTGGCGAAAACATAGTACAGGAACTGGTTGAAAAGCACGAACAATTACCCCGGGATATTGAGTGGCACCTGATTGGCCACCTGCAAACCAATAAGGTTAAATACATAGCCCCCTTCATCAGCATGATACAATCTGTAGATAGTATTAAGCTTTTGCAAGAGATAAACAAGCATGCCGAAAAAAGCAAACGTGTTATTGATTGCCTGTTGCAGATCTATATTGCCGACGAGGAAACCAAATTCGGTTTGGGTTTTGACGAGGCTATTGAACTATTACGCAGTGAAGAATACGCGGCTTTAAAGAACATCCGCATCCGCGGATTGATGGGCATAGCCACCAATACCGATAGCGAGAAACAGGTAAAAGAAGAGTATTATGAGCTGAAAACCTTTTTTGATGGTATAAAACTGAGCTTTTTCCGCAAGGAGGATTCTTTTGATACGCTGTCTATGGGCATGTCGTCAGATTATAAGCTGGCTATTGAACAGGGCAGCAACATGGTGCGCCTGGGCAGTACTATTTTTGGCGGGCGTGTAATTAAACACTATAAGAATAATTAGTGAAGGGTTGATGAAGTACCCCGATAGCTATCGGGAGATGAGTAGTTAATAAAATAAAAAATCATTGAGCATAATGACTCAATGACCGAATGACTCCATGACAAAAGAATTTGAAATCCGCATAGCCGAAAAACAAGATTGCCCACGCCTGCTGGAACTTGTTCATGAACTGGCTTTATTTGAACGCGCGCCCGAAGAAGTGACCGTTACGCTTGAAGAATTTGAAGAGGCCGGTTTTGGCAGCAAACCCGTTTGGAAGGCTTTTGTGGTTGAGGCTGATGGCAAGGTAGTGGCATTTGCTTTGTACTACGTAAGGTACTCTACCTGGAAAGGCAGCCGTTTGTATTTAGAGGACCTTATTGTAACCGAAGAATATCGTGGCAAAGGTATTGGTAAGTTATTGTTCGACAGGTTGTTCAGGGAAACCCGAGAACTTGGCTTTAGCGGCATGGTTTGGCAGGTGCTTGACTGGAACGAGCCTGCTATAAACTTCTACAAAAAATACGAGGCTAATATAGAAGCCGGCTGGTTAAACGCGTCCCTGTCTAAAGAACAGGTGGCAAAATTATAAAATTATGAAGGTAACATCATTACTGCTTTTGGCGGCATTGGGCCTAAGCTCATGCAAATGGGGCGAACCACAAAAACAAGCTCCAGCGGCTATATTTACGGATACGGCTGCTTATACCTACCAGGCTATACATGAACGCGCGGCAGATTGCGGTAGCAAACCCGATAGCGCCTGTACGGTGGTAGATATCAAATATCCCGTTTTTAAAGGCAAAGCAGTTTTAAATGATACCATTAAACACAGGTTGCTTAACATATTTATGCTGGGCGAAAAACCGGATACCAGCCTGAACAGCCTGGTCGCAAATTTTTTAAAATCATATACCGATGCTAAAAAGGGCGACCCGCGGACTGAAATGTTTTATACGCTGGAGAGTTATGCCAAGGTTATTCGGCAGGACTCGGCACTGCTGGCGCTGGAGTATGGCGGCTATTCTTACCAGGGTGGCGCCCATGGCGGCAGTTTTACAGGTTTTGTAAACTGGGATGTTAAAACAGACAAGCCTGTAACGCTTGATGATATTTTAGTTGACGGCTATAAACCACAGCTAACAAAAATTGCCGAAAAGATCTTCCGGAAGGACGAAAAACTGACGGATACCTCGTCGCTGGCGGATGATTACTTTTTTAAGGATAACAAGTTTGCGCTTAATGAGAATTATTCCATTACCCCAGCAGGCATCCGTTTTGTTTACAACCAGTACGAAATAAAGCCTTATGCTGCCGGCCAAACCGAGTTGCTGCTACCCTATTCACAAATTAAAACATTAATGCGGCCAAAATCTGCCGCTTCACAATACATACATAAAAATGCTGGTATTTAAGTTCGGCGGGGCGTCGGTTAAGGATGCGCAGGGTGTAATTAACCTGGGCAATGTGGTTAATACTTATTCGGGAAATGAAATTTTAGTGGTGGTATCGGCCATGGGCAAAACCACCAATGCGCTCGAGAAACTGACCGATGCCTATTTCAACGGCACCGATGATCTGCACGAGATATTCGAAGAGATAAAAAATTATCACTACCATATTGCACATGAACTGTTTGGTGAGAACCACCCGGTTTTTGATGATATAGCCAACACCTTTGTGGAGATCGACTGGGCCATTGAAGACGAACCACACGATGATTACGACTTTATATATGACCAGATCGTATCCATTGGCGAACTGGTATCCACCCGTATTGTAAACGCCTGGTTCAATCACCAGGGCATCACCAGCAAATGGCTTGATGTGCGCGGCTATATCCATACCGATAACACCTACCGCGAGGGCGTGGTTGATTGGGACAAAACACGTCTAAGCATCCAAAAGGATATCCCTGCCATGCTTAACAAAGGCGTTGTGGTAACGCAGGGCTTTTTAGGCGGCACGTCCGAGAACTTTACCACCACGCTGGGCCGTGAGGGGTCTGACTATACCGCATCCATTTTTGCTGCCTGCCTGGGCGCCGAATCTGTTACCACCTGGAAGGATGTGCCCGGTATTTTAAACGCCGACCCAAAGTTTTTTGCCGATACCATTAAGTTTGATGAGCTAAGCTACCAGGAAGCTATAGAAATGACTTACTACGGTGCGAGTGTTATTCACCCTAAAACCATAAAACCGCTGCAAAATGCTAATATACCACTGTTGGTTAAGCCTTTTACGCACCCCGACGCACCCGGTACGGTCATTAAAGAAAACGTGGTAAACAAGTTTGAAAAGCCGGTTATCATTGTAAAGCAAAAGCAGGTGCTGCTATCCATATCCGCTAACGATTACTCGTTTATATCAGAGAGCCACCTGAGCGAGATCTTCGGCCTGTTTGCCGGGTATCATGTAAAAGTGAATATGATGCAAACATCGGCCCTAAGCTTCACCGCCTGCATTGATTACACTACCGACCGCTTTGAGAAGCTATTACAAGCCCTTAAAGAAACTTTTAAGGTGCGGTATAATAACGGGCTTACCCTCATTACATTAAGGCATTACACCGATGCCGCAGTTGCGGAATTAACGGCAGGCAAAACTGTTTTAATGAAACAAACCAGCAGGAATACCGCACAGGTGGTGTTAAAGTAGCAATAACAGGCAGGAAGTTATTACGGCTATAAACGTGTTCAGGAAGTTGATCTCGTTATTGTTCATGTAGCCTTTACGTTCAAGCGTGGCGCCTAAAACCGAATCGGCAAGGTTGCCAATGGTACCGGCAATGAGAATGTTGAAGAAAGTGCCGTTCCAGCCAAACGTGAATGAATACACACAGGCGATAGCTGCGGAACCGGCAAGGCCTATCAAAGTACCTTCCAGGCTTATTACGCCGTCCCTGCCCTTTTCATCGGGCTTTAAATTGAGGATATTATAAAAGCGTGTGCCGTAAACCATGCCCAGTTCTGATGATAATGTATCGGCCGTGGCCGATGCGAAAACGGCAGCCATAAATACCGTTGCCAGTAAGGTATTATCAGGCATGGCTACCGCCAATATGCCTAATATAGCGGGTAAACCACCGTTTGCGAGTACCTGCCGCGCGTCGCGTTTTTCGGAGTGGGCTCCCTCTCCTAATCTTCTTTTTTCTTGTTTTTTATGGGATGTTGCTATGACCGATAATACGAAAAACATGGCCAGCATGGCGATACCCGTATACCCTGTACCCAGGTAAATGCATAAACCAACAAAACCACCGGTTATAGCACCGCCTTCGGTTAATTTACCGGTTTTGTAACTGGCATAGCTGGCCGCTATCAGGATAATTAAAAAAACAAGTTGGGGTATTGGCATGGCGGTATCAAACATAAAACTTTTTTGTCATCCTGAGCAATAGCGAAGGATCTATTGGCGAACCGTGCTTGTCAAATTGCAAATAATCCGCTTGTCATTTCGAAACGATAGTGAGAAATGACATGATGGAAAAATCACTAAATATTTCGCTATCGCTCAGCATGACAAGTCGGGCATAAAAAACGCCCTTAGCTAAGCTAAAGGCGTTTAAGGGTACTGATCTAAATTATTATTATTTCTGATTTTCGTGTTTACGGGTGTTGTCCTTGTTTGATGTTTGATCGGAGCGCTGGCCACCGCCATTGCTTATCCCCTTTTGCTTTTGTGTTTCCTTGGCATCGTTAAACGCGCGGTCGGCAGTTGATGAGCCCTGTGCGCTGGCATTACCTTTAAAATCCTGGGTTTTCATAACAGATGTATTTTAGTTTATAAATAAGCTTTAGCAGCCTTTATTATATCCTTGCAACAACCATACCAGTTGGCAGTTTGCTTGCTTCTCGTTGTTGTTGTTATTGCTAACTGCTAACTGCCCACTGCTAACCGCCCACTGCTAACTGGCAATCGCCCACTGCGAACTAACTACCGCCTCCGGCTAACGGCCAGGTCATTATAAACCTCCATCAGGTACATGGCTTCCAGCATCGAGGCGTTAAAGTCATCCCATTCGGTATCGGTAAACACAAAATTAATATCACGGTTTGGCGTACAAAGCACTACCCTGTCAGATCCATCCGGGAATGGGAAGCACCTGTCCTCAAAATCCATTTCCTGCGTAAAGCGGTGAAAGGACATGAATTGTTCGGGCGTAAAACACAGCATCAAATTTTGATGCCATATGTTTATCATTCCGCAATCGGCGCAATGGCTAATTACCGATTGGCCCCTCTGGGTTAGTATCCTTGTTTCGCACATAGTAGTGATGTTTTAATTAGTGCCTGTATT
Organism: Mucilaginibacter sp. L294; assembly: GCF_001636615.1. GTDB lineage: Bacteria > Bacteroidota > Bacteroidia > Sphingobacteriales > Sphingobacteriaceae > Mucilaginibacter. Next base: position 29,346 of record NZ_LGEK01000055.1, read on the forward strand.
GCCCGCGGCAAACGCTCTAAAATACCGCAGGCAAACACAGGACTTATTATCTTAATTATTCATTTTAAGGCTATTTTAAACTGGTGCTGCCGTTGGCCTGGTAAGCAAACCTGAAGGTGTAATATCTTGATGGTGTAATAGTTTCCCTGTTATCAGCATCTGCAAATATTGGCGTAGTAGTGTCAGGGTTGCCTTTGTAATAGCTTATCATCTCAAGCTTGGCATATTTACCATCGCTTGTTTTTATTACGATGATTTTGCCGGGTATGGCTAATATAGCGTGCTGTGGCACTGTTTCGGAAGTGTATTTGTACCAACCGGCAATGGCACCAACGTCGGCAGCATCGGTTTTATAACCATCTGCCGGTGCTGTTGTAAGGTCGGCAAAAGTACTGTTAACTACCTGCGCCTGTGTTGTACCGGTACCTGATGTGCCACCGTTTACAGATATTTTTGTGGTTGAGAATTTAAGGTCCCATTTTCCGGCGGTTATATCATCACCCGTAACCTGTGTGTTTGTGCTAAGGCTATAGTAAACAGCATCTTTACTGCCATCTAAATCGGCAACGGTGTTAACGGTTAAATCGGCTGCTACAGGCTCGGGTGTTTCATTGTCTTTTGAGCACGACGTTACCAATAAGGCAGTGCTGCTAAATAATACTAATGCAAGAGTTTTAAATTTATTCATGTTGTTTGTTTAAGTGTGTGTATGATTATTGTTGTTTACTGAAATTGTAAGTAACGCCAGCGTAAACCAGCCTGCCGGCCAGGTTACTGATGGCGCCGGGGTTTTTATAGTTGCCAATATTATCGCCGGTTACCTGTAAGCGCAATTGGTTGTTCAGGAATAGTTTTGATACCGATGCGTTGAACAGTACATAACCTTTTACATACTCATCATCGCGGTTTACAATGCCGTTACCATCCACATCCGAGAAACCGTAGCGGCCGCGATAAATGGCCCGCAATGATGCAATAATGCCGGTTTTATCATCCTGGTAAGCAATGCGGGCATTAGCCATGTATTTTGATCGGTTAAGCAAACCTCCGTACTGGCTCTTTTTTATTTTGACGGTTTCGCGGGTTGCCTGATCGGTGCCAAATACCTGCCCGGCTTTGATCTGGTCCAGCACGCTTTGGTCATAGGCCTCCAGGTATTGCATACCGCCGGCAACTGTCCAGTGGGTTAAAAAATTATAGCTGATATCGGTTTCGGCACCCTGCGTATAAACATCGTGGATGTTGAAGTACGAGAATACCGACTGCCCGTTGGTTTTGATGGCAATGGGCTGCGAATCTATCAGGTCGCGGATGTTGTTACGGAATATATTCACTGTCCACATCACCCCGGTAAAGGGCTTGTAACGGAAACCGAAGTTGTAAGCGGTGGAGCTTTCGGCGTTTAGCCTTTGCAGCGTTGCCGGGTCTATCAGTACGGCTTGTATCTGCCCCTGGTCCTGCAGTTTCTTTAGTTCGGTAGCGGCTTCTTCATAGCCGAATACGCTATAACCCACAATAGCGTTGGTGAAGTTTAGGTACAGCTGCCTAAAATCGGGCGCTTTGTAACCTTTACCAGTTGATGCAAGCAATACAAACTTATCGCTAAACTGGTAGCTGGCCGCCAGTTTTGGGCTAAACTGCGAACGGTAAACGCTATGCGCATCAAAACGGCCGCCTAAAATAATATCCAGCTTTTTTAAGGGCGTCCAGTCTGCCTGGCCATAAGCATAACCAGACTGGAACGTTTTTTTATCGTTGTAGCGTGTGGCCTTAACGCTTTCGTCCTGCCCGCCAACGCCGCCGGTAAACCTCAGGCTGTTGATGATCTTGTAATCGCCTTGTAGTTCGGCACGGTTAAAGTTTTGGTCAAAAAAGGTTTCGTCGTAAACGGAGTTATCCGTGTTATTTATTAAAAGCGATTTAGTGCTGTAGCCGGCGTGGTACAGCCTTACATCCCCTGTAAATTTATCAGAGAAGCGGTGTGTTAAACCAGCCGATGCATTCAGGGTTTTTTCGGTACCATCACCGGTTATGCGGTCATTATCAACCAAAAAGTTATTATCGGCCGTGCTGGTATAATCACGCACCTGGAATTTGATTTGAGTACGGTCGCTAAATTTATAACCAAGGGTACCGTTTAGTGTGTACCCGTAAAACGGCGATACCGTTGCGCTGCCAGACTCGGGCACCAGCGTGTAACCGCTGCTGCTGTACCTGTTTACAAAACCCGATAAGGATAAACGCTGTGTGGCGTACGCGCCGTTTAATGATATATCGGCATTTTTGTTGGTACCATAACGGGTGGAAATACTCCCCGATGCGCCTACCGGCGGTGTTGCCGATATAATATTGATAACCCCGGCCATGGCCTCGCTGCCGTACAGCGAGGATACCGGGCCTTTAACTATCTCTATTTTTTCGATGTTGTTTGTGGTGATGCGTGACAAATCGAGTATCCCTGTTGTGCGGCCTATCAATGGTAAGCCATCCAGCATTATCATGGTATAATCGGGACTAAACCCCTGGATCTGGATTCCCTGGCCGTGTGCATCTGGTAGTACGCTTAAGCCGGTTTGCTCATTTAAAATTTCGTTTAAACGCACCAGGCCACGGTTTTTAATTTCTTTATTGCTGATGGTAGTTACCGGCATAGGCACCTGCATCAGGGTTTTGTTGGTACGGGTAGCGGTAACTACTACCTCTTTTAGCTTCTTGCTTTTTGATGTATCTGTAGATAGGGTATCTGCATGCTGCGCTTGGGCATTAATGGTTAGGGCGATTAGCATGCAGAAGAAGATATATTTCATTTATTTAGACTAATTAAAAATAATGATGCAAATTTGCAGTAACATTAACGACTTGGTTAACGCCAAACGGATTGAAAACAACGCCAAACGGATTTTATGCACCTTACCTTTGTATCCTCATCGTACGCAGAAAGAAAAATGGAGTTACCCTACCCCATAGATTTTGCCGGACAGGGATATTATGAAGAACGTAAAACAGAACTAACCGAAGCCTGGGGAAAATTCAAAGCCACAGAGCTATGGTTTGACGGGGCTTGTATGATACAAAGCGAAGCCGTTTTGCAAGAGCCATGCACCGTAAATATTACCTGTAATAGCTTTTGCTGGCTCATGAATTTTGTATTGACAGGCGACTTAGCTGTAAAATTGGCCGGTGTTAAATCCATCCCGGTAACCGAAGGCAGCTATCATACCTATTACACGCCCGCGTTAAATGCCGAAGTAACGTTAAAACGATCGGCCAAAATGCTTACCATATGCCTTTCCCGTAAATTTATAAGTAAGCTGATAGGTAATGATGCCATCAAACTATCGCTTAGTGATAATGCCCGGCTTGTAACCACAGGTAACTATAAACATACCCGACTGCAAGCCATTATAAAAGAGATACTTGAGGCTGGCCACCCCGGGTTTATCCGCCGTATATTCCTGGAATCAAAAATATTAGAGCTGCTTTCCATACAATTACACCAGGCAGAAACTAAAGCGGCAACCAAAGGCTTTAGCAAAGATGATGTGGCCCGCCTGCAGGAAGCCAAGCAGATCATCGCCCAAAACCTGCAAACGCCATGTTCGTTAATTGAGCTTGCCCGTAAAACAGGGCTGAATGATTTTAAGCTAAAAAAGGGGTTTAAAACGCTGTTTGGCCATACGGTTTTTGGTTACCTGTTTGAACTGCGTATGGATAACGCCTACAGCCTTTTACAGGATGGGAAAAGTGTGAGCGAGGTGGCAGAGATCATCGGGTATAAAAACCCGCATCATTTTACCGCCGCCTTTAAAAAGAAGTTTGGCTTTTTACCCAGCCAGGTAGCCAAAATGGCCGGTTAGTATTTTAAGCCGCATATTTAAAAAAAATATGCGGCTTGCTTATTGCTTTACAGAAGCATGGATAAGTCAAAGCAAGTTGTATTAAGCGGCCAGTTGAAGTGGGTAGAACGGATAGCATCCATCATGGATGATAAGTTCCGTATACCGGGCACCAATTTCCGGTTCGGGCTTGACCCTATCCTTAATCTTATCCCCTTCGCAGGCGATGTGTCGGGCTTTTTGGTATCGGCAGTTTTGCTTTATGTAATGGCCAAAAATGGTGTAAGCCGTAAAGTGCTTATACTAATGGCCATTAACATCAGTATTGATGCCGTTGTAGGTGCCATCCCCCTTTTGGGGCAAGTTTCTGATTTTTACATCAGGGCTAACACCCGTAACATTAAGCTGTTAAAAGAGCATTACCATGAAGGGAAACACACCGGCAGCGGCAATGGCATAATTGCCATTTTATTAATTGTATTATTTATAGTGATGGGCGTAATACTTTACATTAGTTACCTTTCCCTGCACTGGTTGTTTACTCGCGCTTAAAAGTATAGGGCATATTGGTAATGCTACCGGCCGATACAGCAGCCACATCAACGGATATGATCCCGCCATTCTCGTCATAGTTAGTTTTTGATGATGTGAAGCTAAAGCTGCCGGTTATGGTTTTTGCAACAGTATCTATAGCCGAGATAATTAACGTGCCAGAACCTGGCTGCACAGTTCCGAATGGTTCAAAAACGTAGTTACCGTTCGTGTTTTTTATTTGAGTGGAATAGGTAAATAACACATTTGAGTTTGCTGTAACGTTATAGGTACCTAATGTAACGCCGCTGTTATCCCCGGGCGTTGGGTCGGTTAGTATTATATCTACCTTTTTTTGGTCTTTAACGCCGCCGCAGGTAAATACTTTTGTTTTGGTTGTGGTGTTGTAGGTTATACTTGCTGATACGGTATCGGGTGTCCAAACCGGTGTGCCAATGTAGGCCTGGAAAACCGGTGTTGGGGTTGTATCGGCAGAGCTGCTTTTTTTACAGCTTTGAGATACGATAACGGCGGGGATAATAAACAGGAAAAGTGCGTTTTTCTTCATTTTAAGATACATTTTGCGACTAAGCTAAAATGTATTGCTCTCAAAAAAATCCGTTTTGCATATTTTAACAAAAGGCTAAACCCTGTTACTTAGCCCCTTATGCCACATCAAATTTATATATCATTGATTGTAAGCACCATTTTAATTAGCAAAGGCTTTTGTACGTAAAAAGCTGCAAAATCCCTTTTACATATTTTAACAGTTTAAATGTTAAAAGTTGTTGATCCA
>NZ_LGEK01000053.1 GCF_001636615.1 Mucilaginibacter sp. L294
TAACCGTATTTCATTCCTAAGGTACGAAATCCACTCTCTCCCGTAAAATACTCCCGGATGATCTTTGACTTGGTGCTCGTCTTTTTCATTTCCTGACTTTTGTGTCAACCTATTTCAGGACAAGACAAAATCTGAGCTGCAAAAAGTAATTTTTTTGATATTTTTTCGACTTTTTTCGGCCTTCATTCACCTTTTTTCGCCCTTCATTCGGCTTTTTTAGGTGACGGCAAGCATGGATAGACACATAGCTATTAAAAGTTAAATATTTGATTTATAATACATTAAATTTAAGGCTTGTCCCATTTTGTTCCGAATGGAACAGGTTTTTGGGTTGACGTAAATTAAAAAACATATAGATACATTTCTATATATCAATAATAACTTTTACCTTTGTCCCAGTTGGTTGATCAGGAATTAAAACGATCGACCCCAAATAATGGACAACAAAAAAATAGAGAAAATATCCCGGGCACTGAGCGACACCAGCCGGATAGCTATTTTACAGGAGTTTAAAAAAAAGAAGGACTGCCTTTACTGCGCCGAGGTAAACGACCTGCTCGATCTTACCCAGCCTTCGGTTTCGCATCACCTAAAACAGTTGGTTGATGCCGAACTGCTCTTGCCCCAAAAAGAAGGCCGCAATCTTAAATACGTATTGAATCAACAGATACTGAACGAGTATATCGACTGTTTGAACGACTTGAAAGATTAGGATCCCTTTATTAAAATCAAAAAACCGCTGCATACATATATCGAAACATTTAAATATTTGAATATTACAATCACATGAAAAGATCAATTTACATACTGGCACTGGGCGCTTTTGGTATCATCACTACCGAGTTTGGCGTCATTGGCATTTTACCTACTATTAGCCGCGAGTTCCGGGTATCTATTGATACCGCCGGCTGGCTGTTAAGCGCTTTTGCACTCACCGTTGCCATATCATCACCATTTATAACCGCCCTTACCACTAAAATAAACCGCAAGTTTTTGCTGTGCCTGGTATTGGGTGTGTTTATCCTATCCAACCTGCTTTCTGCTTTCTCGCCAAACTTTACGGTGCTGATGATCGCCAGGATACTACCGGCATTTTTTCACCCTCTATTTTGGAATATCTCTTTGGCCGTAGCGTTTAAACAGGGAGGTGCCAAAGCCGTTTCTATCGTAATGACCGGGCTTAGCATCGCTACGGTATTAGGTGTACCGCTAACCACGTACGCTGCCGATTTTTTCCATAACTGGCAGGCATCCTTTTTCCTCACAAGCCTTATAAGTACCGTTGCCTTTTTTGGGTTATTACTTTTTGTGCCTTCTATGCCGGGTAATAAAGAGAAAGCTGCAGAAAGCCAGCTTTATGTATTAAAAGACAAGAGGCTATGGCTTAATCTTGTTTCAACTGTTCTTACGCTGGCTGCTATGTTTTCAAGCTATAGCTACCTGGCTGCTTACCTCGAAAAAATATCGCACATGGACGGCGCTCAGATAAGCATTATGCTGCTTTTGTTTGGCAGCATGGGCATAGCCGGTAACTGGCTAATGGGTATTGCCCTGGGTAAAAATGTAATATTGGCCAGCCGGTTCTTTTTTATCCTTTTAATAGCGGTTCAATTATTGGCTTATTATTTTGGAGGCATTTTTACGCCAATGATCATTATTGTTTCTTTTTGGGGAATGATACACACCGGCGGGTTTTTAGTCCCTAATATACGTACTACCCAGGGTGTGCCACATAGCGCGTTAGAATTTGTAAACAGCCTGCTCACTTCATGTTACAATATAGGCATATCGCTGGGGGCCTTTTTGGGCGGTATTGTTATAGCAAAATATGGTATTCATGAAATAATTTGGATGGCCGTACCCCTATTGCTATTAGCATTCGGTATAAGTTTTATTACCGGTACCAAGGCGCAAAAGGCAAACAATAAAGTAACTGATGACATAATGGAGCAAGAGCCTGTACCCGCTGTTGTTTGCGAGTAATTAATTCATCAATATGTTTTTTACCCTCTTTTCGCTTCGCGCAAAGAGGGTTTTGCTTTTCTCCTCACCCTCTTTGCGAAACAGAGAGGGTCGACAAGCGAAGCGGAGTCGGGGTGAGTAAAATAATAAAGCGGCTGATGCTAATTCTACTTACTGCTTTTCGCTGCAAAAACTGTAATTTTCGGGCTATGATCGTTAAGCAGAATTATACCATCCCCGGGGCAAAAGGCCGCGGGATGACAGCCGATATCACCTACGATACTTTACACCCTTATGCACCACTGGTGATCTTCGCCCATGGCATCAGGGGGTTTAAAGATTGGGGCGCGCATAACCTGGTTGCCAGATACTTTGCCGAGAATGGTTTTCGCTTTTTAAAGTTCAACTTTTCGCATAACGGTACTACCGCCGATAACCCTACTGAATTTGCCGACCTGATCGCCTTTAGCGATAACACCTTTACCATTGAACTGGATGACCTTAAATCGGTTATTGATTTTACCTGCGGCGGATCAGCCATCCCAAGGGTAAACAGTGTTTACCTTATTGGCCATAGCATGGGTGGCGGCATCGGCATCATCAAAACTGCCGAAGATAAGCGCATCACCAAACTGATTACCATGGCTGCTATCTCAAGCTTTCATAACCTTTGGCCAAAGCAGGCCGAGCAGCAATGGCGCTTACAAGGGGTAATGTATATGAAAAACTCGCGCACCGGCCAAAATATGCCCTATAAATCATCGCTATTGAAAGACCTTGATGATAACGTTGCACGCTTAGATATACCGCTTAGGGCGGCCCATATTACACAACCGTGGCTAATTATACATGGCGATGCTGATACCAGTGTGCCGCTAAGCCATGCCGAACAATTGCATGCCGCGCAACCTGCTGCTGAGTTTTTGGTTGCCCCCGGCGCCGACCATACTTTTAACGCCAGCCAGCCTTATGAATTGCCTGATATGCCTGAACAGCTTTTGGCTTTTTGCGATGCGGCTATCAGCTTTTTCAAGAAATAAAAAGGCGCCAAAAACAGGCAATGCAAATAGCATACGGTTAAATATTAAACGGTTTACTTATTCGCTGCCGCGTTTAATAATCCTATTGCGTTATTTTTGGGCGTAACTGAAACTTCATCATCGTAATTGATCCTTTCGGAAACAAGGTCTGAATCGTACACTATTCTTGCTTTCCCTTCCGGCAAGAAAACCCCTGTGCCGCCATTGCTGTTATCAATATTGATAAGCCCTTCTGTATAATTTTTAATATTGTTACCGTCTTTGGTACCGGATATGATAATAGCAAATATGGCCGATTTAGTACCTGTAGTAGATTTAACTTTGCCATAAACCGTAAAATTATTTCCAGAACCTGAAATGGCGGTAACAATACTTGTATCATTTAAAGTTAAAAAGTGCTCGCCAATTAAACTTATACCAAAATCTTTAATGCTTTGATCAAAAAGTTTAAACTTAGCGTCATGGAATTGATTACCAATTACGTCGCTTGGTAAATTACTGGCCTTTAAAATTAGATGGTTGGCAAAATATGCGCCTTCCATATTTGGTGGGTTAGTACCATCGTTTATTGGGAATTGAAGCTTTTTTAATGTATCCAGATACTTTTGCGGAATTACGTCGCTTATTCTGTTTTTAAGTATCGTTTCATTTGAGGGCCCATCTTTTTTGCACCCGCTAAAATAAGTAAGCGTTGCGATTGATAAAATGCCTGTTGATATAGCTTTTAATAGTATGTTTTTCATAGTATGTTATATTAATTATAAGGTGCCGAAAATTGCCCCTCTGTGATATTTAAATATTCTTCACCGCCTGTTAATTTTAATTTGCCCGAAAAAGTCCCCGTCACTCCCCAACTTGTTAAACTGGTTATTTTTAAGGTAAAGTTAGTACCAGTGGTTCTGCCACCGCTGAAGGTGGTGGTACTCACAAGTTTCCCGTCTTTAAAATTTTGGATATAATAGTCACCGTCAAGTTCTAAACTGTTAGTGCCGGCAACCGAATAGGCTTTTTCCTCGGCACCCGAAGGCACCAGAAGGTGGATACCAAAACCTGGCGATTTGTTAATATCTTCTTGTTCCCACCCACCAATTACAACAAATTGTACTTTTCCAGTACTTGGCTTGTCATTGGCATTTGTGCTGTAATTAAACTCGTGCAGCTTGCCATTTATTTTGCATGACATGGTACCTTCTGATTTATCCCCGCCGGAGTTATGAATATCTTTTTTTCCACACCCCAAAAACAAGGTGCAAATAATCGCAATGGCAAATAATTGATTTTTCATGTTTAACAAACCACGTTATGCAGCACAACCTGTGTTACTTTATGCTTACCAAAATTTCACCATCGTCTAACCCTCCAATATTTTTCTCGGAAAATGTTGCAGGCGATACTTTTTGTAATGCTTTTAATATATCCTCTGTACTACCGGCATGTTGCAATTTAATAGTAGAACCCGACGGACTGTATTTCATTTTACTACTGGTAACCCCGGTAGCAGATTGTACCTTTTCGTTAATACTTTTAAGTGCAGCAAAATCTACCCCGGTAAATTTTATAGTGGTACTTGTACCGCCCTCTGCTTTGTCTTTTTTACCAAATAACCCGCTTATCTTCTTACCCAATCCACCTGCCCTGTCGGCAGTTCCTGATGCCCTATCGGCAGTGTTTGATGCCTTATCCGCTTTGTTTAGCGTACGATCCGCCTTATCAAGTATTCCCTGCGCTTTTGTTAATGTTAAGCCAAAAACCATTATGGCCGCACAAATTGTCCATGCTTTTTTCATAGTGTTTATTTTTTATTGAATAAGTAGCTTTATTTTTCAACGGGCAGCAAATTCGCCATCGGTAACGTTAATAACAGATAGCGTGTTCTTCCCCTCGTCATAATGTTCCTTTTTAAGGATTTATCTTGCCCTATCACCAAGGGTAAAGTAACATAATAGGCAATGGCCTATCAATCGCAGTAAATCAGTGTTTTTTTCTACTGGTAATCAAGTATTTTTCGTTGAAATTTCTGTTATTCAATTAAACAACGCAATTTTATCGTTATGAGAAACCTGAGCTGGCTTATATCACTTTTTTTATTCAGCACAAATGCTTTCGCGCAAATACCTTTGGCCACTAACGGGTATCTTGATAGTCTTAACCAACAATTAAACAAGTCACTACCAAATGCGGTAAAAGCGAAGAGCAGTTTTTTGCTTTCAGAGTTTTATATAGAATCTGATACTGCAAAAGCCAGCTCCTATTTACAATTAGGTTTAAAATATAGCAAAGGCGATAAGTATATGCAGGCGGTTGCTTTATTTTACCAGGGATCATTGGCAGCAAAAGCAAAAAAAGACTATTCGCTTGGCGAAAAACTATTCCTGCAGGCGGATGCCGAATTAAAAACTTTTAACACAAAGGATGCCCTGCTGATCAGATCTATGAGCTGGCATAATTATGCCACTATTCAACAAATTAAGGATAACCTTAAAGCTTATATTGATATTATACTTAATAAAGCCATTCCACTGGCTATCCAGGCAAACAACAGGGCCTATTTAGGGAAAAACTATTATGATGTTTCTTTCGGGTTTAAAAACCTGGGGCAATTTGACAAAGCCGAAGTCTATTTGAAAAAGGCTACCACTACCCTTAAAGATGCAAATGCGCCGCGATACCTGGCTGTAGCCTACCAAACTATAGGTGAAAATTATGGCATGCAGGGCAAAGTAAAAGAAGCTAAAATGGTTTTAGACAGCATGAAAACCATATTGTTGCCCTTTCCACAATCTGAAATATGGTTGGATTATTATGCGGCCGAAGCTTTACGCCTTACCGTTTCCAGGCAATTTGACAACTCTTTGGCCATTTCTGAAAAAGGATTAATAATGGCCAGAAAGTTAAACCTGAAATATCAAGAGAACCGCCTTTTGCTGCAAAAATATTATGCGTCAATAAATAAAAAGGATTTTTCGGCATCAAAAGATGTATTGCTTGATTTAGCGAAGCATAAAGAGTATATGACATATGCTGCAAACAGATTGCAACTTTTTAGTGGATTGGCCATGTGCTATGAGGGCTTAAAAGATATACCAAAAGCTTTTGAATGGCAAAAACGCTATAGCCAATTAAGCGATAGCTTAAACAATAGCAAGCTACAAGAAACCATCAGCACACTGGATATAAAGTACAAAACAGCCGAAAACGAAAAGAAAATAACCGCCCTAAACGCCGAGAAAAAACAAACTTTGCTAACCAACTGGTTATTGACCGGTGCAAGTATATTTCTTTTAGCGCTTGCCGGTTTTATTTTCTTTTATTACCGCAATTATAAGAAGCTGGCCACTCAACGCGAGATAAACCTGCAACAAAAAGCAACAGATATAGAACAAAAACAACAGATTGAATTGACCAAAGCGATGCTCGATGCGGAAGAAAAAGAGCGCAACCGTGTAGCCCGCGATTTGCATGATGGATTAGGGGGCATGCTGGCTGATGTTAAGATCAATTTATCCAGTTGGGCAAAACATAATAACAACAATATGGAAACACAAGATTCTGACCTGCAGCGCATCATTACTCAATTAGATGGCTCTGTAAACGAATTAAGGAACATTGCCCGTAATATGATGCCACAAACCTTATTACATTATGGTTTGGAAACTGCCCTAAAAGAGCTCTGCGAAATGATGATGGCAAATGATCTCGAGGTCGATTTTCAGCCTATCAACATCAGCAAAACTATCCCGCTGCCACAGCAGATAGGTATTTACCGGATAGCTCAAGAAATTGTAGCCAATATATTAAAGCACGCTAATGCCACTGAAATTATGCTGCAATGCAGCCAAAACCAAAACCGGTTTTATATTACAGCCGAAGATAACGGTAAAGGTTTTGACACTACAAAACCCAACCTAAAAGGAGGTTTAGGTTTGGGCAATATAAAAAGCAGGGTTGGATACCTTAACGGGCAATTCGATATTTCTTCAACCATTAACGGAGGCACTATAATTAATATCGAATTAGATGTTGACTAAATACGATAGAATTAAGGTTATAATAGTTGACGACCACCCGATTGTATCAAAAGGCCTGGAAACCCTTTTGGCAAAAGAAAACGGGTTTGAGGTTATTGCAAGTTTTGCATTGGGGTTGGACAGTTTACCTTTTTTAGAAAAAAACGAAGTAGATATTGTGTTGTTGGATCTCTCTTTACCCGATATTAACGGCATAGACCTGTGCATGAAAATAAAACAGACCAATCCGAAATGTTGCGTCCTGGCGCTTAGTAATCATATCGAAAGGACTTTGATCATGCAGATGTTGAAAAACGGCGCATCGGGTTATATATTAAAAAATTCGCCTGTTGATGAAATTATATGTTGTATAAATCAATGCCTAAAGGGCGAAATTTCATTTAGCAAAGAGGTAAAAGAAATTATATCAAAACCATCTATTAACGAACTAAAAGAACGCCCCAGGCTCACCAGGCGCGAAAAGCAAATACTAAGCCTTGTAGAAGAGGGGAAAACAACCATTTCCATTGCCGAACTACTTTTTGTGAGCCCCTTAACCATTGAAACCCATCGTAGAAACCTTATGCAAAAATTCGATGTAAAAAACGCTTTAGAACTGATTAAAATTGCACACGAACAAGGGCTGCTTTAGTGCTATCTAGCTATTGGTAATTGAGTTCCCGTGATGTCCTTTCTGTATAGGCAAATTATTATATAACATCTATTTGTAAACTTTATCCTGACTTTAAAGATTTAGCGGTCAGATTTTTTTATAATTGCCCATGAGTTTAGCCGGAGCACAAAAAAAAGGACGAAAATTTTTAAACCCTATACCTACTGAAGATGCCGGTTTTGGCAAAATGATCCCTATCCTGAGGGAGTACATGAATAATACGGCCGAAAACGTACCCAAAATTCCCTTAGGCCCATTTACAACAGATACTGCTATTTATAAAACGCCGCCAGCAAGCGGTTTACGCATTACCTGGGTTGGCCATACCAGTTTGCTCATCGAGATTGATGGCATCCGCATTTTAACAGACCCGGTTTGGAGCCAGCGGGTTTCTTTTTCGCAAGCTTTTGGCCCTAAAAGGTTTTTCCAACCGCCCATAGCGCTGGAAGACCTGCCCGAACTGGATGCGGTTATCGTATCGCACGACCATTACGACCACCTGGATAAAGCCACTATTAAGTTTTTTGCAGGCAAGCATATCCCCTTTATTACCCCAATGGGTGTTTGCAGATACCTGGAAGATTGGGGCATCCTGAAAAACTATATCAACGAGGTTGACTGGGGCGACAGCGTGATGATAGGCCATTGCAACATTACGGCTACTCCATCAAGGCATTTTTCTGGCAGGGGGATTATCAATCGTAACGAAACACTTTGGGCATCTTTTGTCATCAAAGGGCCGCAGCATAATATCTATTTCGGTGCCGATTCGGGCTGGTTCCCTGGCTTTGCAGAGATAGGCGAAGCCTTTGGACCGTTCGATCTGACCATGCTGGAGGTTGGCGCATACGGCACATACTGGCCCGATATACACATGGGGCCTGATAACGCTACCAATGCACACCTTGCCTTAAAAGGTAATATCATGATGCCTATACACTGGGGCACATTTAGCCTGGCACCCCATGCGTGGTACGAACCGGCAGAAAGGCTATTGAAGCTTGCAGCAGAAAAAAACATCAAGTTATTTATGCCCGAGCCCGGTAAACCTACCGAGGTAAACGGCCCCTATAATTCGGAATGGTGGAAACGTTTTATGAGTAGCGCCAAGGGTCAGGATATTTAGAGTCAGGAATCAAGAATAAAAGAATCAGCTAAGGAGGCACCTCCGGAGCCATTGACTATTCAATTTATGCTATAAACAGGCGACTCCTCTGGAGTTATAGAATTTAAAATATGAATAGTTCCATAGGAACTACCTGTTTATAGAAAAGACCAGATATTTAATGGCTCCAGCGGAGCCCCCTAATCGCTATACATATCCTGGTTCTTGACTCTTGATTCGCATAAATAATGTAAATTTATGGTATGAAAAACACGGTATCATTTTGTAAAACGCTATTTATGCTGATGCTGTGCAGTTTTGCAACGCAGGCCCAAACGGTTATCCCGCTATGGGCTAAGGGCGCGCCGGGTTTTGAGAACCGCCGTAACGAACCTGAGCAGGCTAAAGATTACTGGGTAAAAAATATCCATAACCCATCCTTAACGGTTTACCTGCCCCCTGCCGATAAGGCCAATGGCGCGGCGGTGGTAATTTGCCCTGGTGGCGGGCACCGTTTATTGGTTTACAATTCGGAAGGTGTGGCGCCGGCTAAATTCTATAACAGTTTAGGCATAACCGTTTTTATATTAAAATACCGTTTAGGCAGGGATACTTTATCACCTTATAAGGTTGATATACATCCCAAACAAGATGCTTACCGCGCCATGCGTTTGGTACGCAGCCGCGCCGCTGAGTTTAATATTGATACCAACCGTATAGGTATGATGGGGTTTTCGGCAGGTGGCGAAGTGGTAGATATGGTTGCCTTTAGCGGCTGGAAAGGCGACCCAAAAGCCGCCGACCCGATTGACCGTGCCAACGCCAAACCAAACTTTATTGTACAGGTGTATCCCGGCCCGGGCTTCGTACCCGAAACCATCCCTACAGATGCACCACCCGCCTTTTTAGTGGCCGCCAATGATGATGTCTGCTGCTCGTTACCCATCATACAGCTATTACAGCGCTATCGCGAAGCAAAAGTACCGGTAGAGATGCATCTATATGCCAAAGGCGACCATGCCTTTAATATGGGCACCAACCGCAAGCTGGTCTCTATCAATAACTGGCCGCAGCGCCTTGCCGACTGGCTGCAGGACAGTAATATTTTGCAACCCGAGCGAAAGAAGATCTTGCATTAAGGTTTATTTCACGAAAAGACGCAGAGACGCTAAAAACTTTAATCGGATTGCGTCTTAGCGTCTTGGCGTGAGAATAATTTTACGCTGCAAAACGTAATCACAATTTATCCGTTATTACTAAAAGGAGATAAACCCATGGCAAACTTTCAGGATATTATAGCATCAGACAAACCCGTGCTGGTCGATTTTTCGGCAGAGTGGTGCGGGCCGTGTAAAATGATGCCACCTATTTTAAAGCAAGTTAAAGATGCACTTGGCGATAAGGTAACCATCATCAAGATCGACATTGATAAAAACCCCGCGGCTGCCAGCGCTTACCGTGTACAAAGCGTGCCCACTTTAATGGTTTTCCAGAACGGGCAAAGCAAATGGCGCCAAAGCGGCGTAATGCAAGCCGGGCAATTGCAGCAGGTTATTCAGCAATACATTAAGCCTTAACGGCTACAAATAACTTAGCCACCATTGCTTGTGGGTTTTCTTATAACCAGAGAACCACTTACATGGGTAATAAAGCGATAAAATAATGCCCAGCCAAATCAGGTAAACTATGCCTATGCTAAAACCAAACCCCGGCGGCGCAAAAAGGAAGGGAGCGTTTGGCGTAACGATCTGCGAGGTTTTGAACCCCTGTAAAAAGAACACAATAACTGTTAGAACCCGTATCAGGTAAAAGTGACACACGTAATAAAAGAAGGGTACGCTGCCATACACTTTGAAAAACCCCGCCAGTTTCCCCGCCGATTTTTCTGTTAGTGCCAATATTAATAACGCTACTGATAAGGTAAGCAAAGTGTACATGAGCGATGGCGGGTATTTGCTTACATTCAAAAACGACATAAAAGTAAACATCCCGTTTTTTTGTGCCGACCATGGCGCCGGGTCGCCATAGGCATTAACCAGCCGTAACGCCATAAACACCAGGAATAATAATAATGATGCGTATACCAGCATTATCTTCCTATCTGCCGGCTTGTATTTGGCCTGGTATAAACCGCCAAAAGCATAACCCAGCAACATTACGCCAGTCCAGGGTATAACTGCGTAAAGGGCAAATACCACATGCGTTTTATCTAAAAAGAACAAAGTCCCCCGGGCGGTGAACAACAGCTTCATTAACACATCTTCGGTGCCGTTGGGTGCCAGTTGTATGTTATTAAGCAGATCATGGCCAACAATTATCAATACCCCTATTAATCCTATCGCCCGTGCTGGTAAACGCACCAATAAGCCAAGCAATATCATGCTCACGCCTATTGCCCATATTACCTGCAGGGCTATGCCATTATAAAGCGGGTTAAGCGATAATGCCAAAGTGATGATAGCTACCTCTACAAACACCAGCCATAGCCCACGTTTTATCAAAAAGCCGCTCAATTCGCCTTTTGTGCGCCGGGTGCCGGCCAGGTATGCCGAAAGTCCGCTTAAAAAAACAAACGTGGGGGCACAGAAGTGGGTTATCCAACGGGTAAAGAACAATATGGGTGTAGTTGTCGCGAGGTTTGTTGGGTCGCTGGTAATGGCGCCTGTGTGGAAATATTCGCGCGTATGATCTATCGCCATGATCAGCATAATAACGCCGCGTAATATATCAATAGATTGCACCCGCTGTTTGGTGGATAAGCTTGTGGTCATAACTGTAACGTTCAGGGTTTTATGACTTGAAATTACAGAAAATTATCAGTCAATAAAAATTGGAGATTTGGCTAAAGTCAACGGCAATGAATTAATATTCTTTCATTGCCGCCCCATTTATGGGGCGGATAATATCACGATCAAATGGCTTTAGCCAAAATAGAAGAAGATGTTTACTCCGTTTCGGCAACCGGCGCTTCTGCTTTAGTGGCACGTTTACGCAGGTATAACCATGAGAGCAGGTAAAGCGAAAGCACTCCTAACAAAAAGCCACCCAGTACATCAGTAAACCAATGCGCCCCCAGATATATGCGGGAGAATGGTATGGTAAAAATGAAGAAGAGACTAATAATGATGACGATATATTTTAAGGCTTTGGGGATATGCTCTAACTGAACCATCAGCAATATCAAAAACCCAAAAAACACTACATAAAACATCATATGCCCACTGGGGAAGCTTTGCTGTGTGGTTTCAAAAACAATGCGTACAAAATCTTTTGATGGCCTTGGCCTGTTAACCAGGGCTTTTACTACGGTACTGATCAAGCCCGTAGCACCTGTTAATAAAACAAACAATGCCGCCTTTTTATATTTAAACAGAAAAAAAAGCAACGCGGTTACCGGTACAATAATAAAAGACTCGGGCATATAGCCGGGCGTACTTATCAGGTACATCACCCTGTCAATAACCGGGTTTTGATGTTCCTGGACCTCTCTGGAGAATTTTATGTCAATAGCCAGCGTGGGGTATATCGCTACTATTATGGAAAGCGCTATAAACCCCAGCGTAATTACAGATAGTACCAACAGCATAATATGCCGTCTGTGTATGTTCATTTATATTAGATCAGGTCTTTTAAATGTTTATAGTTGGCCTTTATGGTATCTATAACCTCGTCCATGCGCCCGTTGAGCATCAGTTTGGTCATAGATACTGCCATCCCCTTCACCTGCCCCAATTCTATTTTTGGTGGCATAGCTAAAGCGTTAGGGTCTGTAAATATATTTATTAAAGCCGGGCCTTTGTATATCAATCCTTCAATTAATGCCTGGCGTGCGCCATCGGGGTCTTTTATGGTGATGCCTTTTATGCCCATCGCTTCAGCAACCATGGCAAAATCGGGGTTGTGCATCTCGGTTTGCCAATCGGGCAGGCCGGCTACTTCCATCTCCAGCTTCACCATCCCTAACGAGCGGTTATTGAATACGATGATCTTTATCGGCAGGTTATATTGAGTGATGGTAGCTAAGTCGCCCAGCAGCATCGATAAGCCGCCATCGCCACATAGTGCAACTACCTGCCTGCCTGGGCAAGCCAAAGCGGCGCCAATAGCCTGCGGCATGGCATTAGCCATTGACCCGTGGTTAAAAGAACCTATCATTTTACGCTTACCCGTAGCGTTGATATAGCGCGATCCCCAAACGCATGACATGCCCGTATCTACAGTAAAGATGGCATCATCTGTAGCCAGCTCATCAATCAGGCTGGCAATGTATTCGGGGTGGATGTTCTCTTTTTTACCGGTGTCCTTTACGTAAGTTTTCATGTTATCCTTAACATGCGCGTAAAATTTTAGCTGTGCCTGCAAAAAGCTATCATCCTCATGCTGCTCAACCTGTGGCAGTAACCCGGTAAGGGTATCCTTAATAGATCCGCTTAACCCCACATCTACTTTGGCGCGGCGGCCAATGCGTTCGGGCTTGATATCGATCTGTACAATTTT
Source organism: Mucilaginibacter sp. L294 (assembly GCF_001636615.1). Lineage (GTDB taxonomy): Bacteria > Bacteroidota > Bacteroidia > Sphingobacteriales > Sphingobacteriaceae > Mucilaginibacter. The sequence continues at coordinate 13,285 of NZ_LGEK01000053.1, forward strand.
ACAATCTGTAGGCATAAACGGCGTGTACGGGAAATCGGTGCCCAATAGCACCAGCAGGTCACTCTCATGCATGCTATGATAGGCCGATGGCAGGCCTAATAAGCCCGTCATGCCAACTTCGTTTGGGTTATTGTATTGGATATCCATCTTAGAGCGAAACGAGTAAGCCACCGGCGCATTAAGTTTTTGCGATAAGGAAACTACTTCATCGTGCGCATCAGCGGCCCCTATCCCGCAAAACAGCGTAATTTTTTTATGCTGATTAAGCAATGCGGCAAGCTTTACAAGGTCTTCATCAGATGGCCTGGTAACCGCAACCGGGTCAAAGTTTTGGGTAGATGTGGTGATCTCTTCGGCATCCATGCTGGTCAGATCGCCCGGCAGGCCAATTACCGAAACACCTTTACGGTGTAGCGCGGCCTGGATGCCCGCCTGCAACATCCTCGGTAGTTGTTTGGGCGTGGTAGCCACCTGGTTATAATGGCTGCAATCGTCAAATAATTTAATGGTGTTGGTTTCCTGGAAATATTCGGTACCGTATTCAAAACTGGCTATGGTAGAAGCTATAGCAATAACGGGTGCGCCCGAGCGGTGTGCATCATACAACCCATTTATCAGGTGTACATGCCCCGGGCCGCTGCTGCCCGCGCAACAGGCAAGGGTACCTGTTACTTGCGCTTCGGCCCCGGCTGCGTAAGCCCCGGCTTCTTCGTGGCGCACGTGCACCCACTGGATACTGCCTTCGCGCCTTACGGCATCATTTATCTCGTTTAAGCTATCGCCGGTTACGGCGTATATCCTTTTGATGCCGGCGTTCACCAACATCTCTACCAATTGGTCTGCTACCTTTGCCATTTTACGTTTAATTATTATACTATTTAAACCTGATAAGCTGGTAGGGGTTTTAAAATTCAGAAAATTACTTTAAGGATTATTAATTTAACCACAAAGAGCACAAAGATTTATGAGGCTGTAATTCACAAAGGGCACAAAGAGACCTTATTTGAATATAATAGCATGACCCTTTAAGCTTCGTGCTCTTTGTGGTTAAAAACATAGTTTAAAAAAAAAAGCCCCCCGATAGATCGGGGGGCTTATATACTTTAAGTTGAATAATTAATTATTCGCCTTTTTCAGCATTTTCTTCCTTGTCATCAGCTGCAGGAGCTTCAGTTGCAGGAGTTTCTTCAACTGCAGGAGTTGCTTCAGCAACCGGAGCCTCAGCTACAGTTTCTTCAGCTACTACTGGTGCAGCAGTTTCTTTTGCTACAGGCGCATCAGTTTCAGCTTTTGCTTTAGAAGCACCACCACGGCGACGTGTTGATTTTTTCTCAGCTTTAGCAGCAACATCTTTACCGTAAACAGTGTTGTAATCAACTAACTCGATGATAGCCATTTCAGCGTTATCGCCTAAACGGTTCTCTAACTTAACGATACGTGTGTAACCACCCGGGCGGTTAGCAATTTTCTCGGCAACTTCACGGAACAAAGTGTTCACGGTGTCTTTGTCTTGTAAATAGCTAAATACGGTACGGCGTGAGTGCGTAGTATCGTTTTTTGATTTAGTTAAAAGTGGCTCAACATAACCGCGTAAAGCTTTTGCTTTTGCTAATGTTGTTGTAATACGCTTGTGTTGGATAAGCGAAGAAGCCATGTTAGCCAACATCGCTTTGCGGTGGCTGTCTGTACGACCTAAGTGGTTAACTTTTTTTCCGTGTCTCATTTGTTTTTGTGTTGTGGCACGTGCATACCGTTGGGCGACTTATAAAATCAAGCCCGCGGAATTACGCGATATTTAGTGACTTGTTAATTAGCGGTCGGAGATTCGTCACCGTATCATCTCCAGCCAAAGTTCTATTTAAATAAAAAGAGGTTAGTGATGTAGTACATCACTAACCTCTAATCATAAAATTATTCTTCGTCTAACTTAAATTTAGACAGGTTCATACCAAAAGATAAGCCTTTTGATTTAACCAGGTCCTGAATTTCGGTTAATGATTTTTTACCAAAGTTCCTGAATTTTAACATATCAGCAACATCGTAAGAAACCAGGTCTGCAAGGCTGCGGATATCAGCAGCTTTTAAGCAGTTAAGTGCGCGAACTGACAGATCAAGATCAACCAATTCTGTTTTAAGGATCTTACGCATGTGTAAGATTTCCTCATCAACTTCTTTAGTTTCTTCTTTAGCCTGTGCTTCAAGCATCATGTTCTCATCAGAGAACAGCATGAAGTGCTGGATAAGAATTTTCGCAGCTTGTTTCAAAGCATCCTCAGGATGAATTGAACCATCTGTTGAAATATCAAGGATCAGTTTCTCGTAATCTGTTTTTTGTTCAACACGATAGTTCTCTAAAGTGTATTTTACATTTTTGATAGGCGTAAAGATAGAGTCGATAGCTATCACACCTACGTTAGCATCAGGATTTTTGTTTTCCTCGTTGCTGATGTAACCACGGCCTTTAGCAACAGTAAGCTCAACTTCAAGCGTTACGGATGAATCCATGTTACAGATAACCAACTCTGGGTTTAATACTTCAAAGTTATTTGAAAACTTGGTAATATCACCTGCTTTAAAAGCATCCTGGCCGTTAATGATCACAAATATTTTCTCATTATCGCCCGATTCACCTATCTTTTTAAAACGAACTTGTTTTAAGTTAAGGATGATCTCGGTTACATCTTCAACCACACCTTTGATGGTTGAAAACTCATGCATCACACCCGAAAAACGAACCGATGTAATAGCAAAACCTTCTAATGAAGAAAGTAAGATACGACGCAGAGCATTACCAATGGTTACACCGAAGCCTGGTTCTAACGGACGAAACTCAAACGTGCCATCAAAATCATTTGATTTCTGCATGATAACCTTGTCTGGTTTTTGAAATGCTAAAATTGCCATTTATATCTTTTATTTATTGTTAATTAATTTGAATAGATTTTTAACCACGAAAATGATTGACAGAATATGCCAACCATCCCCCGGATAATTATCGTTATTATTTTGAATATAACTCGACGATTAAGTTCTCTTTGATATTCTCAGGGATCTCGTCGCGGTTTGGATAGTTTAAGAACTTACCTGATAATTCATCAGCGTTCCACTCTAACCAGCTATATTTATTTACTTTACGGCCAGCTACTGATGTAGTGATGCTTTCAAGTGATTTTGATTTTTCGCGTACTGCAATAACGTCACCAGCTTTAAGTTGGTAAGAAGCGATGTTTACAACGCCACCGTTAACAGTAATGTGTTTGTGACCTACTAACTGGCGTGCACCTGAACGTGTAGGAGCAATACCTAAACGGTAAACTGCATTATCTAAACGTGCTTCTAAGAATTTTAACAAATTCTCGCCGGTGATGCCTTCTTTAGCAGAAGCTGTATGGAATAAGTTTTCGAACTGACGCTCTAATACACCGTAAGTGTATTTAACTTTTTGTTTTTCCATTAACTGTACTGCGTACTCAGATTGCTTTCCTCTTCTTTTAGAAGCACCATGCATACCTGGTCCGTAGTTTTTTCTCTCTAACGCTTTATCCGGACCGAAGATCGGTTCGCGGAACCTACGCGCAATTTTTGATTTGGGGCCTGTGTATCTTGCCATTATTTGTGTGTTTTAAAGTATCAAACAGCCCGCAGCTGCCGAATCTTAGCTTTAAAAAATTAGTGAATTAAACTCTTCTACGTTTTGATGGACGGCAACCGTTGTGCGGAAGCGGGGTGATGTCCTTTATAGTAGTTACCTCGATACCTGTTGTTTGCAGGGTACGGATAGCAGACTCGCGGCCTGAACCCGGGCCTTTAACAAACACCTCTACTTTACGTAGACCAAGGTCATACGCAACTTTACCGCAATCGCCAGCAGCCTGACCTGCAGCATAAGGGGTGTTCTTTTTAGAACCTTTAAAACCCATTTTACCTGCAGAAGACCATGATATAGCCTGCCCGTTTTTGTTGGTAAGGGTGATAATGATGTTGTTAAAAGTTGCGTTAATGTGTGCTTCGCCAACTGACTCAACTACTACAATACGCTTTTTGGTAACTTTTTTAGATTTAGCCATTTTCTTAATTATTGATTTAATGAATTACTGAGTTAGTGATAACTCGGACCCACTAATCGTTTTTATAATTTTATTTATTCCTGGCGCAGGTGTGTATCACTACTCACCAATCACCAATCACTATTTACTATTTAGTAGCTTTCTTTTTGTTAGCAACTGTTTTACGTTTTCCTTTACGGGTACGTGAGTTGTTTTTGGTGCGTTGGCCACGTAGCGGTAAACCTTTACGGTGACGTGTACCACGGTAGCAACCTATATCCATTAAACGTTTGATGTTAAGCTGAACTTCTGAACGTAGTGAACCTTCAACTTTTACTTTATCGTTGATGATGGTACGGATAGCAGTTAACTGATCATCATTCCAATCCTGAACTTTGATGTTAACATCTATACCTGCTTCAGTTAGTATGTTTTGAGCGGTTGTACGGCCTATACCGTAAATGTAGGTTAAGCCTATCTCGCCTCTTTTATTTTTTGGTAAATCAATACCGGAAATCCTTGCCATATTTGTTTTTTGTTTTTACGTAATACCGAACGGCGGGCCACCGTTGTACGGGTCATTACAAATTCTTTAATTATCCCTGACGCTGTTTAAACTTCGGGTTCTTTTTGTTTATCACGTAAAGTTTCCCGTTGCGGCGGATGATCTTGCAATCAACACTGCGTTTTTTAATGGATGCTCTAACTTTCATCTCGTTTATTATTTATATCTGTAGGTTATTCTTCCTTTTGTTAAATCGTATGGGCTCATTTCCAGTTTCACTCTGTCGCCAGGTAAAATTTTGATGTAGTGCATACGCATTTTGCCGGATATGTGTGCAATAATCTCGTGGCCGTTTTCAAGTTCAACTCTAAACATTGCATTTGATAATGCTTCGCGAATTGTACCATCTTGCTCAATCGAGGATTGTTTTGCCATATTTTACTGATTATTACTTAATTATCCGCCCTGAAAGCGGGATGCAAAATTAATAAAAATTATTTAATTATTATTCTTTTCTTCTAAAACTTTATCAATGTATTCAAACGTCGATAAAATGTCGGGTTTTCCCTTACCAACAGCTACGGTATGCTCGTAATGTGCCGATGGTTTTTTATCAACCGTTGATACGGTCCATCCATCATCCCAAAACTTAACACCCGCGCGGCCTGCATTGATCATCGGTTCAATGGCAATTACCATCCCTTCCTCTAACTTAATGCCCGACCCGCGTTTACCATAGTTTGGCACTTCAGGTTTTTCATGCAGGCGTATACCTACACCGTGGCCAACCAACTCCTTAACAACGCCAAAACCATGCTTCTCGGCATGTTCCTGAACCGCGTAGCCAATATCGCCAATGCGCATACCTACTACGGCTTTTGCAACACCAAGATCTAAACATTCCCTGGTAACGCGCATCAATGTTTTGGTAGTTTCGTCTACTTCGCCAATAGCATATGTAAATGCCGAATCGCCAAAGTATTTATTAAGGATCACACCGCAATCAACCGATACCAGGTCACCTTCAACCAAAACATGTTTGCTTGGGAAACCGTGTACCACCTGGTCATTAAGCGATATGCACAATGAGTAAGGGAAGCCGTTATAGTTTAAAAATGCCGGAACCCCTCCGTTGTCACGGATAAAGGTTTCGGCAAGTTTATTCAATTCCATTGTAGTAACACCCGGGGCAATAATTTTAGCTACTTCCGCGTGTGTTTTAGAAACAAGTAAAGAACTTTCTCTTATGAGTTCTATCTCTTCGACAGACTTATAATTGATCTTTGGCATGTATTAATTAGATAACTGGCGGGGTAGCACCTGTTGCTGTAGGGATACTTGCACGGCCTTTTATCCTGCCTGTTTTCATCAACCCGTCGTAATGACGCATTAACAAATGGCTCTCTACCTGCTGTAAAGTATCTAAAACTACACCCACAAGGATGATCAATGATGTTCCACCAAAAAATCTTGCAAACAAACTGCTTACGCCTACCAAACTGGCCAGGGCCGGTATAATAGCAATAATGGCTAAGAAAATAGAACCCGGTAAAGTTATTTTAGAGATTACCCCGTCAATAAAATCAGCCGTGCTTTTACCTGGTTTAATACCCGGGATAAAGCCACCGTTCTTTTTCATATCATCAGCCATCTGGTTAGGATTAACTGTAATGGCAGTATAGAAGTAAGTGAATAGTATAATTAATATACCAAACGTTAAGTTATGCTGCCAAGAGTTGTAGTTTGATAATGCTATCAAAATACCGTTTGCACTTGCATTAGGAAAAAATTGTGATACTGTTGCCGGTATAAACATTAATGCCTGCGCAAATATGATAGGCATTACACCTGCAGCATTTACCTTTAAAGGTATATACTGGCGCACGCCACCATACTGTTTGTTACCTACAATACGTTTTGCGTATTGTACCGCAATTTTACGTGTACCCTGCACTATTAGTATGGTAAACATTACCACACCAAGCAGTGCAACAATTTCAATAATAAAGCCAATTAAACCACCTGCACCGCCCGTACGAGATTGAAACTCTACTACAAACGCGCTTGGTAACTGAGCAATAATACCCACCATGATGATCAATGAGATACCGTTACCAATACCCTTATCAGTGATCTTCTCGCCCAACCACATTACAAATAAGGTACCTGCAGTTAATACGCAAGTATTTAATATAGTAAAGTATGGGTTAGAGATAAGCATTGCATCAGCGCTTACCTGCGATTTTAAGTAGCCTATAGCCTGCAGCGCAGTAATACCTATAGTTAGGTACCGTGTCCACTGGTTAATTTTGTTACGGCCGCTCTCGCCTTCTTTTTGCAGTTTAATGAAGTAAGGTACCGCAATACCCAACAGCTGCACCACAATTGAAGCAGATATGTAAGGCATAACACCTAATGCCAAAATAGACGAACGTGAGAACGAACCTCCGGCAAACATGTTTAATAGCCCTACAAGGCCTTCTTTGTTTTGGGTATTATTAAGTGATGCCGCGTTTACACCCGGCAAAACAATATACGAACCAACACGATATATCAAAAGAAATAAGAGTGTGTTTATAATACGCACTCTTAGATCTTCAATTTTCCAGATATTGGATAATGTGGTGAAAAATTTCTTCATCGAAATTATAACTTTACAATAGTTCCGCCGGCTGCTTCAATAGCTTTTTGTGCAGTAGCAGTAAATGCGTGTGCTTTAACCTCTAATTTAGCTTTTAATTCGCCACGACCAAGTATTTTTACTAAATCGTTACGAGACGCTAAACCATGCTCTTTCAAGATATCGAAATCAACTGTTGCCAGTGAATATTTCTCAACCAGTTGTTGCAGAACATCAAGGTTTACACCTGTATATTCAACACGGTTAGGGTTTTTAAAACCAACCTTAGGCACACGGCGTTGTAATGGCATCTGGCCACCTTCAAAACCCACCTTGGTAGATGTACCTGAACGTGAACCGGCACCTTTATGGCCACGGGTTGATGTACCGCCACGGCCAGAACCTGTACCACGGCCAATTCTTTTTCTATTTTTAGTAGAACCTTCTGCAGGTTTAAGATTACTTAAATTCATGATATTAAATATTTTCTACTGCTACCAGGTGGTTAACTTTTCTAACCATACCAATAATAGCCGCAGTGGCTTCAACTTCCACGCTGTGGTTAATTTTCTTAAGGCCTAAGGCCTCAACGGTTTTCTTTTGGCGCTCGCTTCTGTCGATAACGCTTTTGATCTGTGTTATTTTAATTTTCGACATGACTGATTATCCGTTAAATACTTTACCTAAACTAATACCGCGTTGTTGCGCTACAGTAACTGCATCACGTAATTGTGATAATGCAGATACGGTTGCTTTAACCACGTTGTGCGGGTTTGATGATCCTTTTGATTTTGCCAATACATTGTGTATCCCGGCAGATTCTAATACCGCACGCATCGCACCACCAGCTATTACACCGGTACCGTTTGCAGCAGGTTTTAAGAATACAAAACCACCAGAGAATTTACCTATTTGCTCATGCGGGATAGTGTTGTTGATAATCGGAACTTTAACTAAGTTCTTTTTAGCATCATCAATACCTTTTGCAATTGCTTCGGTAACTTCTTTTGCTTTACCCAAACCGTAACCTACAACACCGTTCTCATCACCTACTACCACAATGGCAGAAAAGCTGAATGTACGGCCACCTTTGGTTACTTTGGCTACACGTTGTATGCTCACCAGGCGATCTTTTAATTCGATCTCGCTGGTTTTTACTCTTTTTATGTTGATTGTTGACATTTCCGTTTTCGATTAAAAGTTTAAACCACCTTCACGTGCACCTTCAGCCAGTGATTTAACACGGCCATGATACAGGTAACCATTCCTGTCAAAAACTACATCTTTAATACCTGCGGCAATAGCTTTTTCAGCTACTAATTTACCTACAGCTACCGATTGATCTGACTTTGTTGTACCGCTTGCTACAAAATCTTTTGATAATGATGAAGCAGATACAATAGTTTTTCCTGTTACATCGTCAATGATTTGTGCATAGATGCCTTTGTTGCTTCTGAATACAGATAGACGAGGGCGTGCTGTTGAACCTGAAAGGCGTTTTCTGATGCCTTTTTTAATCCTGTCTCTTCTTGATAATTTCATGACGATTATTTTTTAGATGCTGATTTACCTGCTTTTCTTCTCAATACTTCGCCAACAAACTTGATACCTTTACCTTTGTAAGGCTCTGGTGTACGTAACGAGCGTATTTTTGCCGCTACCTGACCGATCAATTGTTTATCGTTTGATTCCAGGATGATTGTTGGGTTTTTACCCTTCTCAGCAGTGGTTGTAACTTTAATTTCTTGTGGTAATTGAAACACATAGTGGTGAGAGTAACCCAACACTAAATCTAATGTGTTACCAGTGTTAGTTGCGCGGTAACCCACACCCACTAATTCCTGCTCAATTTTGTAACCTGTGGTTACGCCAACTACCATGTTATTGATAAGCGAACGGTATAAACCGTGCAGCGCTTTGTGACGTTTCTGGTCAGACGGGCGTTTAACTAATAAATTACCCTCTTCTTGCTCAATGATGATATCTCTATCAACTGCCTGTTGCAATTCACCTTTTGGGCCTTTAACGGTAACAACATTATCTGCTGATACTGTAACGGTAACACCGCTGGTTATTGCAATAGGTGCTTTTCCTATTCTTGACATTGCTTAATTTCCTCCTATTAATAAACGTAGCATAAAACTTCGCCACCTACATTCTGCGTACGCGCTTCTTTATCGGTCATTACACCTTTAGAAGTTGACAGGATAGCGATACCTAAACCATTTAACACACGCGGCAGGTTGTCCATGCCAGCGTATTTCCTCAAACCTGGTTTACTAATACGAGAAATGCTGCGGATAGCAGGGATCTTAGTTATCGGGTGGTATTTCAAAGCAACTTTGATAGTGCCTTGTGGACCATTGTCCTCAAACTTGTAATTAGCAATGTAACCTTTTTCGAAAAGCACTTTAGTGATTTCCTTTTTCAGATTTGATGCAGGAATTTCAACAACCCTATGGTTGGCTTTAATAGCATTCCTTACTCTTGTAAGATAATCTGCGATTGGATCTGTATTCATTATTGTTGTTTATGATAGTGGTTTCCTCCCAGTAACATCCCGGGCGACCTGCTATCGGTTAATTTTTCTTTTAAAATTCGAGCCGCGAAAATACAAAAAATTCAAAACATATTTAGGGTACGTTTTGAATTCTTAATTGCTTACGAATTATTTGGTAATTACCAGCTTGCTTTTTTAACGCCCGGTATTTTACCAGCTAATGCCATATCACGGAATGTTACACGTGATATACCAAACTGACGCATGTACCCACGCGGACGGCCTGTTAATTTACAACGGTTATGCAATTTTACCGGTGATGATGCCTTAGGTAATTTATCTAAGCCTATATAATCGCCGGCTGCTTTTAACGCTGCTCTTTTTTCAGCAAATTTTGCTACTAATTTGGCACGTTTTACTTCACGAGCCTTTACGCCTTCTTTAGCCATTGTTAGTTGGTGTTTGATTTTTAAATGGTAAACCAAATTGTTTCAGTAACTCCAATGCTTCAACATCGTTTGTTGCCGAGGTTACAAAGGTAATATCCATACCTTGAATTTTATTGATCTTGTCAATATTGATCTCAGGGAATATGATCTGCTCTGATATACCTAAAGTATAGTTTCCGCGCCCGTCAAAACCTTTGTCGTTGATACCTTTAAAGTCACGTATACGTGGCAGGGCAACAGCAATTAAACGGTCTAAAAACTCATACATTGTATTATCGCGTAAAGTTACACGTACACCAATTGGCATACCTTTACGTAATTTAAAGTTTGAGATATCCTTCTTTGATTTTGAAGAAACTGCTTGCTGGCCAGTGATGGTTGTAAGCTCGGTGATGGTATTCTCGATAAGTTTTTTATCGGTAGTAGCACCGCCAACACCCTGGTTGATCGCAATTTTTTGCAATTTAGGAACCTGCATTACGCTTTTATAGGCAAATTTTTCCTTAAGCGCTGTGCGGATATCTTCCTTATATTTTGTTTTTAATCTTGGTATGTAAGTCATTACTTAATTTCCTCCCCTGATTTTTTTGATACTCTAACCAATTTGCCGGCATCGTTTAATTTACGGCCAACGCGGGTTGTTTTACCTGTTGAAGGTTCAACCAGTGCCAGGTTAGAGATATGTATAGCAGCTTCCTGCTTTACAATCCCACCGTTAGGGTTGGCTGCATTAGGCTTAGTGTGTTTTGATACCAGGTTGGCACCTTCAACAATAGCCCTGTTTTTATCAATGATAATTTCAACTATTTTACCTTGTGAACCTTTTGAGTCACCGGCAATTACCTTAACCAAATCACCCTTACGGATCTTTAATTTGGCTGGTTTTGTGTTTTTCTTACTTTCCATATTACAATACCTCCGGTGCTAATGATACAATTTTCATAAATTGTTTTTCACGTAGTTCTCTGGCAACAGGGCCGAAAATACGTGTGCCCCTTGGCTCATCCTGGTTGTTTAACAAAACGGCTGCGTTATCGTCAAAGCGGATATATGAACCATCTTTCCTGCGGATCTCTTTCTTGGTTCTTACCACTACAGCTTTAGATACAGTACCTTTTTTAACGTTACCCGATGGGATAGCGCTTTTTACGGTAACTACGATCTTATCGCCGATTGAGGCATATCTTTTACCGGTACCACCTAATACGCGTATTACTAAAACTTCTTTAGCACCGCTGTTATCAGCTACATTTAATCTTGATTCCTGTTGTACCATGTTATTTAGCCCTCTCTAAAATTTGAACTAATCTCCAGTTTTTGTTTTTGCTCAACGGACGGGTTTCCATAATCAATACGGTATCACCAACACCACATGTGTTAGTTTCGTCATGAGCCATAAATTTGGTAGTTTTCTTAACAAACTTACCATAGATGGGGTGCTTCACCTTCCGCTCTACAGCAACCACAATAGATTTTTCCATCTTATTGCTTACTACCAGGCCGGTACGTGTTTTTCTTAAATTTCTTTCCATTGTTTTCCGACGCTTAAAAATTAATTCTGTTCAGAAGCTGACGCCGCCTTGCGCTTTGTTAATTCAGTATTTAAACGAGCAATGTCCTTACGTACTTTTGTGATACGTGTTGGGTTCTCAATAGCCGAAACCGCGTGAGCGAATTTCAGTTTAGTAAGAGTCGATTTTTCCTCGCCCAGTCTTGCTGCCAATTCTTCGGTTGAAAGCTCTAAAATTTCTGAGTTCTTCATTTTCTTTATTAGTTATTTGAGTTTTTAGTTCCAAGCTCAAATATCTAACTGATAAAAAGAACTTAAAACCGCTAACTTATTTATGCTTCTACGTAATCCCTACGTGTTACAAATCTGGTTTGCACAGGTAATTTCTGTGCTGCAAGGCGTAATGCCTCTTTTGCAATTTCCAAAGGCACACCTTCTGCTTCAAAAATCATGCGGCCCGGGCGTACAACTGCAACCCAATATTCGGGTGCACCTTTACCTTTACCCATACGTACCTCTGCTGGTTTTTTGGTTACAGGCTTGTCAGGAAATATCCTGATCCACACCTGGCCTTCACGTTTCATGAAACGTGTAACAGCAATACGTGCAGCCTCGATCTGGCGGCTTGTTATCCAAGCTGCTTCGAGTGATTTTATACCGAAAGATCCGAATGAAAGCTCAGTACCACGAGTGGCTAAACCTTTCATCCTGCCTTTTTGCATCTTTCTGAACTTCGTTCTTTTTGGCTGTAGCATTTTATTAAGCTTTTATATCCTCACGGATATGTCTTTTCTAATTATTATTATCTTCTTCCCGGGCCGCCTGGACGGTTACCACCACCTTGACCTGGTCCACCTGAACGGCCACCACCACCGCCTCTGCGGTCGTTGTTGCCACCGGCACCTGGTTTACGGTCACCTCTGCGCTCGCCGCCTCTTTCGCCACCACGTGCATTATCACGTCCGCCGAAACCTGCGCCACCTTCAGGGCGTCCGCCTTTACCGCTTGCGCTGCTTGTACCGCCAATGTTTGGAGATAAATCGCGTTTGCCGTAAACTTCACCTTTACAGATCCATACTTTAACACCTATTTTACCATAGGTAGTTAAGGCTTCTGCCAAAGCATAGTCAATATCAGCACGGAAAGTGTGCAAAGGAATTCTTCCTTCTTTATATTGCTCGGTACGTGCCATCTCAGCGCCACCTAAACGGCCTGATGTCATCACTTTAATTCCTTCAGCACCCATTCTCATGGTTGAAGCAATTGTAGTTTTCATGGCACGACGGAAAGAGATACGTGCTTCAAGTTGTTTAGCAATACCTTCGGCAACTAACTGGGCATCAAGCTCAGGGCGTTTTATCTCGAAGATGTTGATCTGAACATCTTTTTTTGTTAATTTTTTTAACTCTTCCTTGATCTTATCAACCTCGGCGCCGCCTTTACCTATTACAATACCCGGACGGGCAGTGTGGATAGTTACAGTGATGCGTTTTAAAGTACGTTCTATAACTACTTTAGATACACCGCCTTTGTTTATACGTGCTGATAAGTACTTGCGGATCTTTTCGTCTTCAACTAATTTGTCGGCATAGTGATTTCCACCGAACCAATTAGAATCCCAACCGCGGATAATCCCTAACCTGTTACCTATTGGATGTGCTTTTTGTCCCATTTCAAATTAGTTGTTATCGTTTTTACTATCCACAATCAGTGTTACATGGTTAGAGCGTTTGCGGATACGGAAACCTCTTCCTTGTGGTGCAGGGCGTAAACGTTTTAGCTGACGGCCACCGCCTACTGATACTTCTTTTACAAATAAAGCGCTATCTTCAACACGTTTACCTTCATTTTTTGCTTCCCAGTTTTTGATGGCTGATAACAAAAGTTTCTCTACACGTATTGCAGCTTCTTTGTTTGTGAATTTTAAGATGTATAACGCTTTCTCAACGTTCTCACCACGGATCAGATCAACCACCAAACGCATTTTACGTGGTGAAGTTGGACAGTTCTGTAACTTAGCAACTGAAGAGCCACCCACAACGAGTTTAGCCGCTTCTTTCTGTTGCCTGATCAATACAGACTTTTTGATTTTAGTTGTTGCTTCCATGCCTTATTTTTTCTTTTCTGCGTGACCGCGGAATGTGCGGGTTGGTGCAAATTCTCCCAACTTGTGACCAACCATGTTTTCTGTTACGTACACAGGGATAAATTTATTACCGTTGTGTACTGCGAATGTATGACCAACGAAATCAGGAGAGATCATGCTACGGCGCGACCATGTTTTAACAACTGATTTTTTACTTGCATCATTCAAGGTCAGAACTTTTCTTTCCAGGTTATGATCTATGTAAGGTCCTTTTTTAATTGAACGTGCCATTATTATTTCTTCCTTCTTTCAATGATGTAACGATCTGATCCTTTTTTCTTGTCACGAGTTTTGTAACCTTTGGCTAACAAACCTTTACGTGAACGTGGATGACCACCTGATGATCTACCCTCACCACCACCCATAGGGTGATCTACCGGGTTCATGGCAACACCACGAACTCTTGGGCGACGGCCTAACCAGCGGTTACGGCCAGCTTTACCTAACACTGCGTTTGCTTTTTCGCCATTTGAAACGGTACCGATAGTTGCCAAACAAGTTGACAGTATCATACGTGTTTCGCCTGAAGGCAATTTGATGATGGCATATTTACCATCACGTGCAGATAGTTGTGCGTATGTACCGGCACTGCGTGCTAATACACCACCCTGGCCTGGGTTTAACTCAATATTGTGGATGATAGAACCTAACGGGATGTTTTTCAAAGGCATGGTATTACCAACCTCTGGTGCTGCACCTTCGCCAGATACAACTATAGTTCCAACTGTTAAGCCTTCCGGAGCTATCATGTATCGTTTTTCACCATCAACAAAGTGTAACAGGGCTATACGTGCAGATCTGTTTGGATCATACTCAATAGTTGCAACTTTTGCAGGGATGTCAAATTTATTCCTTTTGAAGTCAATTAACCTATATGCTTGTTTATGGCCACCACCAAGGTAGCGCATAGTCATTTTACCGCTGTGGTTACGCCCGCCTGATCTTGTGTTGGCCGATACAACCAACGACTTTTCAGGAACGTTTGTTGTAATATCAGAGTTAATAACATCAATTCTGAAGCGGGTACCCGGTGTTACCGGTTTAAATCTCTTTACTGCCATGTCTTATATTATATATTGCTGTAAAAATCTATTGTTTCACCATCCTTCAGCGTGATGATGGCTTTCTTGTATGTAGCCGCACGGCCAGACACTGCACCTGCTTTTGTGTTGCGGGTTTTAAGTTTACCTACATATTTCATTGTGTTAACTGCTGTAACGTTAACACCATACATAGCCTCAATAGCGCCTTTTATCTGAATCTTGTTAGCTCTGTGATCAACTTTAAAAGCATAACGGTTAAGCTTCTCAGTTAATTGAGTTACCTTTTCAGTAAGTAAGGGTTTCTTTAAAATTTCCATAATTACTTAGCTAATGCTTCCTCCAAAGTTTTAACAGCGCCTGTGGTTAAGATAAGTTTGCCGGCATTTAACACATCATAAGTGTTAAGCTGCTCAACAGATATTACCTTAGTTTTTTTCAGGTTCCTGCTTGATAAATACACATTGTTGTTTTCAACACCTGCTAATACTAATAACGTTTTATCGTTAGTAACATTAAGGTCAGCTTCCATCTGGATATATGTTTTGGTTTTGATGGCATCAAAATTGAAATCTTCAAGAACCAATATATTGTTATCCTTTGCTTTGTATGATAGGGCTGATGCACGTGCCAATGATTTAAGTTTTTTATTCAACTTAAAGCTGTAATCACGTGGCTGCGGACCGAAAACACGACCACCACCGTTAAATAATGGAGATTTGATGCTACCTGCACGGGCGCCGCCAGTACCTTTTTGTTTATGTAATTTGCGGGTCGAACCTGCAATTTCATTACGTTGTTTTGATTTGTGCGTACCCTGGCGTTGGTTTGCTAAGAACTGCTTTACATCTAAGTAAATAGCATGATCGTTAGGCTCTACTCCGAATACGGACTCAGGCAGCTGCACCTTGGCACCTGTTTCTTTACCTGATAGATTTAATACGTTGATTTCCATCTTATTTATCCACTATTACGAATGAACCCTTAGCTCCGGGGATTGAACCTTTTACTACGATTAAGTTTTGCTCAGCAAATACTTTAACCACTTCAAGGTTTTGCACTTTAACACGAACGTTACCCATCTGACCAGCCATACGCATACCTTTAAATACACGTGAAGGCCAAGACGAAGCACCTAATGAACCTGGTGCACGTAAACGATTGTGCTGACCGTGAGTTTGCATACCCACACCACCAAAACCGTGACGCTTTACAACACCCTGAAATCCTTTACCTTTTGAAGTACCTACTACATCAACGTAATCGCCGGCGGCAAAAATCTCAACGGTAACAGTGTCACCAAGAGCTTTCTCGTCTTCGAAAGTTTTAAATTCAACTAATTTACGTTTTGGAGTAGTACCGGCTTTTTGGAAATGGCCTTTTAACGGACCAGAGGTGTTTTTTTCCTTCTTCTCGCCGTACGCTAACTGAACAGCAGCATACCCGTCTGTTTCAACAGACCTGATCTGAGTAACTACGCAAGGGCCAGCTTCGATAACTGTACAAGGAATGTTTTTCCCTGTCTCATCGAAAATGCTGGTCATTCCTACTTTTTTACCAATAATTCCTGACATTTTCTTTATTTTATTTGTGCCCATCGAAGCAGTAGGGCTTCGTTCAAGGCATATTATTTCCCCCTTAAGGGACGGCAAAGATAGAAACTTTACATTAATTTTCAAATAGTTATCAAGTTATTTTTAAATAAATATTCAGTAAAGGGAAATACTTGTTTAAACAGGTGCCCGCCCTCATGGAAATATCTAAAAATCACATACATCTACATTGCCGAAACACCTCCCGTTTAATATCTTTACATCATGAAACGGCTCATCTTCTTCTCACTGCTAATTTTACTCGCAACCATTACCCGCGCAACTGCCACCTTAAACGTTGATACCACTAAATCAACCGCGGTTTTTACAGCGATTGAACACCCACCACAGTACCCGGGCGGGGTGGCTGCTTTTAACAAACACATCACCGAAAATTTAAAATATCCGGATGTAGCCCGCCTAATTGGGGTTAATGGACGTATAGTTTTAACATTTGTAATTGACCGCGATGGAAAAGTAGTAGAGGTAACCCCAACTAATTGCATTGGCGCCGGTTGCGAATCGGAAGCGGTAAAAGTGCTGCAATCATTAAAAACCTGGCAACCGGGTATTCAGAAAGGCAAACCGGTACGCGTACAATATTCTGTTCCCATCAGTTTTTCTATCGGGAACGGTAAAGTTACGTTTAATGATCTGAGGGCATCTAAGTACGGATTTGTATTTAAAATAAGGGATGTACTTTACACTATTGATGAAGCGCAAAATATTTTAGGTAAATCATTCCTGTCAGACCAGGTGGAAATTGCCGAGCCGTTTTATAACACAGATAGCGACCCCAAATTTATGATGCCCAATAAAAAAGAGATCTACATAGTAAAAATGAAGGCCGGTTAAACCGGCCTTCTCAATTATTTTTTAAACGTCATTATCTTAAAGTTGCTTACCAGCACTTTAGAACCGTTTTTATACGTCATGGGTGCGCTGATATAGAAGTTTTTAGGGCTTGTGGGCAAAAACAGCTGGGTATCTGCCAGTTTAGCTTTATCTAAATATACCGCCATTTTGTTGTTATCTA
Source organism: Mucilaginibacter sp. L294 (assembly GCF_001636615.1). GTDB lineage: Bacteria > Bacteroidota > Bacteroidia > Sphingobacteriales > Sphingobacteriaceae > Mucilaginibacter. The sequence continues at coordinate 30,729 of NZ_LGEK01000053.1, forward strand.
CATCAATAGATACATGCATCTTACGGTTAAGATAGCTATTCAGGTCAAATTCAGTATTGAGGTACTTATCATTATACGAGCTATTGATGTTAATATCGTTTTCGTTATAATATTGTAAACCTACATAAGCGCCGTTGCCGCTGTTGTATTCGCTCACACTATTGTCTTTTGTAAAGCCAAAGGTTACCGGGTAAATATCCTTTACCTGGTCTGCCACGGCAAAAACATCAAATTCAACCGTAAAATGTTTGGGGTAAAAAAGCTGTTTAGTTAACTTGTAGGTTGCGTTGTCTGCCAGGGCCAGCCATTTACCGCTTTCGTCATTTACGGTAACTACCGTTGCCGATCCGTTGGTTTTAAAACTTTTGGTAGATGAACCGTTTGCCACATTAGCAAAATCTTCGACAAATATCACGGAATCGCCCGCTGTAAAATCAAAGCCCGAGTTGATCACCGCTTTAGAGCTTTTTTGAGTTTCAGTACTTGTACTTGTTGCTGAAGGCGATGAGGATTTTTTATCCATAGCCTCACTTGCTTTTTGTGCAGCCTTATCTTTGGCTTTTTGCAGCAAATTACCAAACTGGGCATTGGCGTTTAAACCTGATAATATCGCGAAGACAGTTATCGGGATAAAAAGAAGTTTTTTGTTTTTCATGGCGTTTTAGTATAGATGTATAAGCAAATCTAAAAAACACTATCCAAAAACACAATCAAACCATTATACATAGTTGTTTTACCCCATCATCAGCCGCCTTATCAACTCGGCGCTTTGTTTGTTACCTTCTTCCAGCCTGCCTTTAAAAAAGGCTTGCACCTCGTTAAAATGCTTCTTGTAGCCTTCCATATCGCCGTAGCCAATAATGGCGCTCCACTCCCGCACTGCCGAGTGAAATTCCAGATCGTCCCCCCGAATTGTTTTATCGTATAAGGCGGTTTCTATCGATTCTTCCAGCAACTCTTCATTCTTAAACAAGTATTCGGCAATACCTAAACGCAGGCGGAACGGCGGCGTTTGGCATATCAGGTTATCATACGGGTTTACGCCTAAGTGATACCAGGCATCAACCATGCTTAATATGCTGAGGTGCGAATTTGGTTTTTGATGGCCGGCATCCTGCGCCAGCGAAAACTCGCGCATAACAGCATCATTAAACATAATGGGTTTACGGCTTTCGTGAAAAACAAAGTCGCGCGCCCGGTATAGCCGCGCCTTAAACTCTGCCGCCTCTTCTTTGATCATCAACTTAAACAATTCCGACTCGGACATGGCGTATTGCCTCACCTGCTGGCGCGCATATGGGTTAAGGATAGCCAAACCGGCATATACGTGTGCTTTATAGCTGAAGATACGCAGGGTGGTCAGTATCTTTACATTATCTATCCCTCCTACATAAGAGGCATTCTCCCAGGGGAAAAATCCGGCAGATTTCCACGCCGTGCCCATACTCTCAAAACCCACGTGGGTAACCGCCTGTGTATCGGCCACAATTTTATCATGTTCGTGATAATCTTTTATCTCAACGATGTCGGTCTCTAAAGATATGAACAGATCCAGCATACGTTTATAAGCATCTGGTTCGCTGCGGTGGTTTATCAGGATCAGCTTTTGGCCTTTGGGCTCAAAACCCGGGCCGTGCATGGCATGAAAGGTGATGATCTGCGCATCGGCAGGCAGGTATTTTTCAAATATGGCTATTTCAGGGTGTTTAACAGAAGTTTGCCCTGCTACAATGGCACCGTACTTGGTAGCAGGTCCGTATTGGGCCACCACCTGCTCCAGTTTATCAGCCTCAACAGAATATATAATAAGATCGCTCATGCGCGATACATCTTTACCATCATCCATCAGGGTTATACCTAATGGGTTCAATTCATTTTCAAGTCGTTCCCGGTTAAGGGGCATGTCACAGCCGCATACCGTGTAGCCAGCTTTTGCAAAAGCTTTGGCATACAAACGGCCCATATCGCCCAAACCTATAATACCTATCCGCATAGTATAAATTAAAAGGCCTAATATATGCTTTTTGCTAATTACACCTTATTTATATATAACCATCATCTATTTTTTATCTGT
>NZ_LGEK01000062.1 GCF_001636615.1 Mucilaginibacter sp. L294
AGATGTGTATAAGAGACAGCTTTATAAGTTATTTTATAAATTTAAATACTTAAATCAATCACACTAAATGGAATTTCAGGAAGAGCAGCAAATTCAGCAGGTAACTTTAGTTGCACCAATATACAATGCCAACCATGTCAGGCTGGGTACATTTATAGGCGGGCCGATAATGGCGGGTTATTTTATGGCCGAGAATTATAAGGTTTTTGGCGAATACGGAAAAGCAAAGGCGGCATGGATCTATGCTATTGCTGCAACAGTAGTAATATTTGGTGGTATTTTTTTAATACCCGAAGCGGCCCACGTTCCTAATTATATTATCCCCATAGCTTATTGCTGGATAGCTTTTTATTTGACCCAACATTTTCAGGGGGCTCAAATTACTGCCCACGCCACAACGGGCGAAGGTTTTTTTGGTTGGGGTAGGGTGGTGTTAATTAGCCTGATAGGGTTGGCGGTTACGCTGGTTTTCCTGGTTATAGCAGTAATAGCTACGGGCGATTTCACATCATAAAAAAAGCCGCCCTCCGATAAATCGGAGGAACGGCTATCACTCATCACTCATCCTTTTTCTTATCTCCAACCGCCGCCTAATGAGCGGTACAGGTTAGATACGGCGCTTAGCTGCGCGCGTTTTATGGTGGCCAGTTCCAGTTCGCTTTGCAGTACGTTACCCTGTGCGGTAATTACCTCAAGGTAAGTAGCCATACCGTTCCTGAACAACAGGTTGGCATTGCCGGTAGCCTGTTGTAAGGTGGTAACCCTGTTAGCTGCAACTAACTGTTGCTCTTTCAGCTTTTCGATAGTAATTAAAGCATCAGATACTTCGCCAACTGCATTTAGTACCGATTGACGGAACTGCAGCACGGTTTTTTCACGATCGACCTTGGCAACCTCGTATTGTGTTTTTAACCTTTTTTTGTTAAATAATGGCTGGGTGATACCACCTGCCACCGTGCCAAACAATGATGCCGGGATATTGAACCAGTTGCTTGCTTTAAATGAGTTTACACCACCTGTAGCCGAAATAGTTAACGATGGGTACATATTTGCTTTGGCAATACCTACCTGCGCATTGGCTATGTTAAGGGCCAGTTCGGCAGTTTTTACATCCGGCCTGCGGCTCACAATGGCCGATGGCAAACCTGATGGCAGGTTATCTGCAATTTGCAGGTTGTTTAAGGTGTTGCTGCGCTCAATCCTGTCTGGCAATGCGCCGGTAAGGATACGCAGGGCGTTTTCCTGTATGTTGATATTCTGCTCAAACTGTGGTACCAGTTGTGCTGCTGCCAGGCGTTGTGCCTCGGCTTGCTGCACAGCTAATGAAGTTACTTGCCCGGCATCGTATTGTAAACGGATAATACGCAGGGTACTATCGTTCAGTTTTACGTTCTTTTGGGCAATGGTTAACTGCTCGTCAAGCATCAGCAAGTTATAGTAACCTTGCGATACACCGGCTACGATATTGGTTTGAATAGCCTTTTTAGCCTCGGTAGTTTGCAGGTACTGGGCCAAAGCCGTTTTGCTTTGGTTACGGATCTTACCCCAAATATCAGCCTCCCATGAAAGACCAAGGTTAGCCGAGTAATCTTCGATATGTTTACTGCCTACACCAAAGGTGCTCAGGCTTAAGCCGTTCAGGCTATTGTCTGACGGGCGACTGGTATTCGCAGTTACGTTAAGGTTTACCTGTGGGGTATAGTTCCACTTAACCTGTTTAAACAGCAACTCAGATGATTCAATGTTTTTTACCGCTATCAGCATATCGTAATTGTTAGCTATGGCGCTGTCAATCAGTTTTTGCAGGGTAGGTTCGGTAAAAAAGTTTTTCCATTGTATATCGGCAATACTTGTGGTATCGGCGGTTTGCGCTGCATCCCTAAAGGCTACAGGCAGCGCGGGTTTAGGTGTTTCAATATCTTTTGAAACTTTACATGCGCTTAATGCCAGTAGCAGCATAAAGGCGAATGTGTTTATATACTTTTTCATTTTGTTGTCTCTTTGTTATATGTTGTTTAACTAAGTGGTGATTAACTCACCCCGATCGAGCAATGCAACGACCGGGTGAGTTTAATATCCTTAGTGTGCTTCTATTGCTTCAACAGCTTTAGCATCCGGGTTGTAATTTTTATCAAGGTGCCTTGAAAGGGGTACGCCTGTAACTTTTTCCTGCAGATGCTGGAAGATCACAAACAGTACCGGGATGATCAATAGCCCTAATATTACGCCAGACACCATACCGCCGGCGGCACCAATACTAATAGAGTGGTTACCCTGTGCAGACGGGCCGGTAGCAATACTCATTGGGAACAGACCGAATACGAAGGCCAAAGATGTCATCACAATTGGGCGTATTCTTAGTCTTGCTGCCTCAATGGCTGCATCAACCAGGGTTAAGCCAGCCTTTCGTTTCTGCACCGCGAACTCTACGATAAGAATGGCATTTTTAGCCAGCAAACCGATAAGCATGATCAGCGCTACCTGTACGTAGATGTTGTTTTCTATACCGGTTATGCCCAGTACAGCAAATACACCGAACAGACCGGTAGGGATAGAAAGGATAACCGCCAATGGCAGGATATAACTCTCATACTGTGCCGATAGCAGGAAGTACACAAATACCAAACATAACAGGAACACCACGGTAGACTGACCGCCTGACGAGATCTCCTCACGGGTTTGGCCCGAGAATTCGTATGCAAAACCTTGTGGTAGCTCCTCTTTGGCAGTTTCCTGTATGGCTTTAATGGCATCACCCGAGCTGTAACCCGGTTTAGGGATGGCATTCACCTCAATAGAGTTGAACAGGTTATAACGCGAAGCAGTTTCAGAACCATACACACGGGTTAGTTTAACCAGGGTGTTGATAGGCACGGTTTCGCCTGCTTTGTTCTTTACAAATACGCGGTCAATAGTTTTTGGATCGGTACGGTCGGCAACATCAGCCTGTACCACCACACGGTAATATTTACCAAAGCGGTTAAAGTCCGAAGCCTGTGCGGTACCAAAATAAGCCTGCATGGTAGATAAGATGTCCTTAACGTTTACACCAAGTTGGTTGGCCTTCTCGTCGTCAATTTCTAATTGTAATTGAGGGTAGTCGGCTTTGTATGATGTAAAGGCATAAGCAACTGCCGGTTTCTGCATCAGCTTAGCAATAAAGTTATTGGCAATACCGCTAAACTTGTCCAGTTTACCATTGGTCCTATCCTGCAGCATCACATCCAGCGCTTCCACGTTGCTAAATCCCGGAACGGTTGGGAAACTGAATACAAAGAATGTACCACCCGGTACGGCACCTAATTTGCCCCTTACAATGTTTTGGATCTCATCGATGTTTTTAACCTTGCCGCGTTCGTCAGTAGGCTTTAACAACAGGAAGATAACCCCCGCTGATGGACTGCTTGACTGTGTTAAGAAGTTGAAACCGGATAACGCGGTAACGAACCTTGCCGACGGTAAAGTATTCAACTGTTCTTCGGCCTGTTTAAAGATCTTGTTAGTACCGCTTAACGAAGTTCCGGATGGCGTTGAAACCGCTATGGCCACAAAGCCCTGATCTTCGGTAGGGATAAAGCCGGTTTTTGTTTTAGTCACCATAAATACGGTAACAACAATTAATACCGCAAGGCCGGCCATGCTCACCCATTTGTTTTTGATAAGCACTTTTAAGCCGCCAATATACCTGTTTGTGATAAAGTTAAAGCTGCCGTTAAAACCTGCATAAAACTTATCTACAAAACCTTGTTTAGGCGCATCGTGCCCATCAGCTGTATGCTTGTTCTTTAAGAACAGTGCAGCCAGTGCCGGGCTTAACGTTAAAGCGTTAACAGCCGATATGATGATGGCTATAGCCATGGTCAATGCAAACTGCTTGTAAAATATACCTGTAGAACCCGTCATAAAACTCACCGGTAAGAACACGGCAGCCATAACAAGGGTAATTGATATAATAGCACCGGTTATCTCATGCATGGCTTCGGTTGTTGCCTTTTTAGGGGTGAGGCCCGGGTTGTGCTCCATTTTGGCATGCACCGCCTCGACCACCACTATCGCATCATCCACCACAATACCGATGGCGAGCACCAGCGCAAACAGGGTTAACAGGTTGATAGAGAACCCAAGCACACTCATGAAGAAGAACGTACCGATAATAGCCACCGGAACCGCTATGGCCGGGATAAGGGTTGACCTGAAATCCTGAAGGAATATAAACACTACGATAAATACCAGCACGAATGCTTCTATCAACGTATGCTCCACCTGGGTTATGGATTCATCAAGGTCTGTTTTGGTACGATAGAACTGGTTGTATTTAATGCCTACAGGGAAATCTTTTGATGCTTTTACCATCAGTTTATCAATAGCTATCTGGATCTCGTTAGCATTTGATCCTGATAGTTGGATGATACCAATAATAACACCGTCTTTACCGTTAAGGTTACTGTAGCTGTTGTAAGAGTAAGCGCCTAATTCAACACGTGCTACATCTTTTAAATGCAGTACAGAACCATCGGCATTAGCACGGATAGCAATATTCTGATATTCTTCGGGCTTGGTAAGCTTACCTTTATATTTAATTACGTATTCAAACGATTGGTCGCTGCGTTCGCCGAAACGGCCGGGAGCTGCTTCAATGTTTTTATCCTGTATGGCAGCCATTACCTCGGCAGGGGTAACTTTGTAAGCCGCCATTTGTGATGGGTTTAACCAAACACGCATGGAGTAATCTTTAACCCCGCCAAATATACTGGCCGAGCCTACACCCGGGATACGTTTAATTTCGGGCACAATGTTGATCTGTGCATAGTTAGCTACAAAGGTTTGATCGTATTTTTTAGGATCATCTGTGTAGATAGCCATAGCACCAATAAAGCTGTTTTGCTGTTTGGTGGTTGTTATACCATATTGTAAAACTTCGGCAGGTAACTGGCTCGACGCTTGTGAAACACGGTTTTGAACGTTCACAGCAGCCTGGTCAGGATCGGTGCCTTGTTTAAAGTAAACGGTGATACCTAATGTACCATCATTACTGGCGGTAGAGGTCATGTAGGTCATGTTCTCTACACCGTTAATTGCTTCTTCCAGGGAAGGTGTTACCGAACGTAAGATCGTTTCGGCATTGGCGCCCGGATATACAGCAGATACCAATACTGCCGGAGGGGCAATATTTGGGAAACGCTCTAAGGGCAGTTTTGTTAAGCCAAGTATACCCACTATCACCAATAAGATGGAGATAACGGTTGAGAGTACCGGCCTTTCTATGAATTTTTTAAACATGACGTTTTAATTTTTGATGTGAGTTATCCCGGCCCCGCTATTTTACGGCGGGGTAGAGCGTGATTTCATTAACCCCTCTCCTAAAGAAGAGGGGTGAGTGAGGTTATTAGTTTTTTGCTACGGCAGCGGCTTTATCAACGCCTTTTTGCGGGGCTATAACGGTACCTTCCTGCAATTTATCCATACCGCTTAGTACAATCTGGTCGCCGGCTTTTACGCCATCTTTAACCAGGTAGTTTTCACCACTTGTACCAATGATAGTGATAGGCAGTTTTTTAACCTTGTTGCTATCGGCAAGGGCGTATACGAATACCTTATCCTGCATTTCAACGGTAGCCGATTGCGGGATAATTAAGGCGTTATCGTGTTGCAGGCTTAAGCGTACTTTACCGGTGTTGCCAGAACGTAACAGGCCGTTAGGGTTTGAAAAGGTTGCCCTTACGGTGATAGCGCCTGTGTTTTTATCAAACTGGCCGTCTATCACATCAATTTTACCCTGTTTGGCATATTCTGTACCATCGGCTAAAAGCAATGATACTGATGGCAGGCGTTTAAGCTTGTCTTTGATGGTTTCGCCCGGGTATTGTTCTTTAAAGTTTACAAAATCCTTTTCGCCCAGGGCAAAGTAAACGTGTACATCGTGCACATCAGATAGTTGGGTTAATGCTTCAACATCCTGCGGAGAAACCAGGCTACCTTGTTTTTTCAACAGGCGACCAATGTAACCGCTAACAGGTGCTTTTATTAAGGTATAACCTAAGTTGATCTGCGCGGTTGCTACGTTTGCCTTAGCCGATTCGATGTTGGCTTTGGCAACCTGGTAGGTGGCTTTGGCTGTTTTTAACTGGTAGTCTGATACTACTTTGTTGGCAACAAGCGGGGTTAATTTGTCAACTTCTATTTGTGCGTTGCCTTGTGCTGCTTCGGCCGCGTGTAAGCTGGCTAATGCATTGTTTAATGCTGCACGGTAAGGTTGTTCGTTTATTTTAAATATTGGTGAACCGGCGGTTACAAAAGCGCCTTCGTCTACAAATACTTTATCTAAACTACCGCTAACCTGCGGGCGTACTTCAACGTTTACGGTACCTTCTACAGATGCAGGGTATTCCTGGTAAGTAGTTTGGTTGCCCGAAGTTACTGTTGCCACAGGTACTGCCGGTGGGGGCGGTGCCTGCGCCGTTTGTGGCTTGGGCGAGCAACTGAATAATGATATGGCGATGATCGCTGCTAAGATGATTTTCATGATGATCAATTTTGAGGGTGAGTTAATGGGAGTTAATGCAGCCCGTAAGCTGTTTATATATATGGTGTCGTTTGTTTTCGTTGTATTGTACATTATTGTAAGTGTTTATTCGATATAGATATGTTCAGTTTTTATGGCTGATATCACCGTAGCTAACGGCAACAATAAAAAGTTATTAACATTGGTAGATTATTTAACACTGTTAAATGATTGGTTAAAGGAGTGATGATAGTTTCCATAAGCTTTGAGTTTTAAGAATTAGTAATTGAGTTTCAACGCTGTTAAATAATTAACAGGGGTTTAAACATCTTTGAAAATTAAGGGGTTATTGACCTGATAATGCCGGTAATAGCATCCCTTAATACTTGCCTGTTTATTTTATCAGAATCGCCGCGGTCTAACAGATTGATGGATACCAACCCGTGTACCACCGACCAAAAAGTATAGTACTTGGTACAAATAATATCCGAGTCCATATCCTGTATATTCATCAGTTCGCCAATTGAGCCGGTAATGATATCCCAGGGCAATCCTGCTTCGGGTAATTCATTTACCATTTTGCAGGCACAGCTGGTTGTAATACCAAACATACCCTGGTAAAGCTCTTTATTTGCGAAAGCGAAGTTCCAGTAGGAAAGCCACATTTCTTCCAGCTGATCGGCCGGTGAGGTATGCTTGTCCTTAGCTTCCTGCAGTTGTTTTGACAACTTTAAATAGCCCTGGCGGTTAAGCTCTAATAGTATAGCCTCTTTGCTGGCAAAGTATTCGTAAATAATAGGGGCGGTGTATTCAATCACATCCGCAATTTTACGCATACTTAAAGCCTGCCATCCTTCTTCCTTAACAATTTGTAAAGCAGCCTCCAGGATGTTCACCCTGGTTTCTTCTTTCAATCGTAATATCCTATCCTTGCTGGCCATTTTATTTACTACTATTAGATTATTTAACAGTGTTAAGCAAATGTATAAAGGATTTGAACTAACCGTTTCATCCTATTGTCATTTACTCAATAAATCTTTAATTATTTTATCAATTTTACTCGATGCAGTTGTTTTCTTCATGAAAGTGTACAAGTTTCAGCATAACCTCAATTGCAGTTTCGTAATTTTTGGCGCCTACTACCTTTTTATACTGGGTTTCAAGCTCCATTACCTGGCTTTTTAGGTTGTGGTAAAAGGCCTCGCCCTCGGGGGTAAAATGAAGCATCACAACACGGGCATCATCGGGGCTTTTTACGCTGGTAACCATATTGATGGCTTCCAGCTCTTTTACAATTTTGCTGGCGCCCTGTTTGGTAACATTCATCTTGGCGGCAAGCTCATTATTTGATATACCGGTTTTGCCAATACTCATAAACAGAGGCAGGTGCGCGCTGTTAAAACCGGGTTGATCTATACGGCACAGTTTTTTACCCATCCACTCGTCCAAAAGGCGTTTAAGCAGGTACACCAGCTTTGGGGCAACCTTTTGGGTTTCTTCTGTTAATTCACAACTGTTCATGATACTATACTTAACAAGTAAAAGTCAACCTGGTTTACGAATATAAATTAAAAATCAAACTTCACAAAGAACCTGATACCGCTACGTGGCGCACCCGGATGATCCAGATAAGTAAAACGCCTTACATAATCTATTCGCAACAGTTTAAATATGTTACCTACACCAACGCTACCCTCCACATACGGGGTAGAACCTAAGGCATAAGTACCGGCACCATTCGCACCTACACTGCCCGGAAAGCGCAACAGCGATGGGTCGTTAGCGGGGTCGTTCTCTTTACGTACACCGCCCCAAAGGCTTTTCACGTCGATGATCTCGCGTAGTTTTAACCTTTTTAGCAGTGGTATACGGTTAAATATAAAACCGTTAAAGTTATGGTCTACCGCTATGCTGGCGTAATGGTCGCTCACAAACTCCTGGAAGTTCATTAAGTTGTATGATTGCAGTTGGAAAGCATACGTTTGGTTGGCATGGTGTATATCCAGTAAAGGGAAAGGCACCTGGCCAAACAGGTAACCGCCTTCGGCAGTTACATCGGTAAAACCAAACTGCGACAGGTAAAAACGTTTGTTAATATTACCCACAACGTTCTGGTAATTGTATTCGCCACCTAAAAGGCCTTTAACACCTTGTGTATAGCTCAGAGTGAAAATAGGGTACTTATCAGGTATTGGTGTGCGGTAAAGTTTACCCTGGTAAAATTTTTCATGTGGTGCCCAGCGGATCTGTGCCGATAGCTCAGATGTTTGGATCAGGTTAACATTATTTAAACTACCGTTTGGCAACAGGTTTTGGTAAAGCAATGCACCGGCAGGGGTTTGGTTCCATTTTTTGAAACCTAACGCGTACGACAGGTGATTGGTAAACTCATGCACATAATCTAACCTGAAGATATCATTGTACAACCAAATATCGTTTGCACCACGTTTAAATGATAACAGGAAGTTGCTTTCCTGCACAAACTGTAACTCCTGGCCCGGTATCTTGGTGTCGTGCTGAAAGCTGGCCCTGATATAGTTTTGCGGGAACGAGTATATAGATTTATTGTTAAGCGAATAAGTGCTGCTTAAAAAGTATTTGAATTTTTCATCGCGGGTACCGTAAGCACCGTAGGTTTCAAAATAATAACGTTTGCTTAGGGTAGGGGTAGTACGGCCGCCTAAACGTACGCGGAAACCTTCTACCGGGTTAAAGCTGTAAAATGTATTGGCGGGGCCTAATTCAAACGCGCCGAAGTTTTTGTAACCGGCCAGCACCAGGGTAGCAATATCCATTGTTTTTTTGAACGATGGGATGGTTTGCAGGCTATCGATGTTTTTATAGATGCTTGCCGATGCCGCGTCCAATGTATCGGGGCGGGTCATTTGCCAGTAGGTGTCGTCTTTATCTTCAGCATTCAGGGCTACAACTTGTGCAGGGCCTTTATAAGTATCGCCGGTGCGGGCGTTGTTTATTACAAAGTTGCTGATGCTTACTAAACGCTCGCCATATATACCGCCGCCTTTATTTTTGTTGATACCAAACTCAATCTTCAGGTCGCTTTGGCTCAGGTGATAACGGCCATCGTTGTTCTTCTCGAACGACAGGTTAGCCTGCATCTGGCGCACAAAGTTAAGGTTGATGTTTTTGTTAACGGTAAGCATGGCATTCTGTACGGCGTAATTGCCATCCATGGTGATGTATATCTTACCCTCAAACAACAAGTTGTTGGTATTACGTGGTGTAAAGCTCAGCTCAATAAGGTTTGGCTGTACATCTTTAAGCGTATCGGTAATAAAGAACTTATAAAACTCGGGCGAACCGTTAGCGATAGGGCTTAACAACTGGTTACTTAATAACGACACATTGTTATCATAGATATTAATATCCTGGTACATGCGGTTAAAGTAAGCGGTAAGGCCCTGGTTGTCTACAAAGTTCTCGTCGTATTTAACCTGTTTGTTGGCGGTGATGATCTGTTTTTTTGCGTATGGGTCTTTACGGAAGTAATTGTCAGACATTTTTTCTTCCTGGTACATTGGCAATAAGGTTTTACCACCTATAGCTGTAGAATCCTGCTCGCGGAACAGGAACTGGTAATTTTTAAAGATGCGTTTGCTGCGGAATTTATCGCTCAGGTTACTTAACGAGAAATTCATACGCTCGTACTGTTTGTACTCGGCATAGTTATAATTCTCTACCTGGTTTTGGGCCTTGTGGGCAATTACCTGGCGGATAAGCTCGACAGCTGGGTTATTCTTATTGGTATATTTTTTCTTTTTAGACGAACGCACAACCACCTCGTTTAACGATTGGTTGTTCTCTGTCAATGCTATGTTAATGGTTTGGTCCTGGCCCTGGGTAACGTTACGCACAGCGGTACGGTAACCAACAAACGATGCTTTGACCTGGGTAACAGCATTATCATTGGTTGATAAGGTGTAACGGCCCTGTCCGTTTGTGCTGATGCCTTGTGTTGTACCGGCAAATGATACCGTTACATAAGGCATAGCCTCTTTTGTTTTAGCATCGGTAACAACGCCATGCACAATAGTTTGCGCATGCAGTGCCGTAACCGACGTAAGCAGTACAAGTATCATGAAGATACTTTTATATATGGGGTTAAATAAACGTTTCATTATAAGCTTGTGAGATTAGATAGAGGTAGAGGTTGTATTTGTGTTTTGTTGTTTTGCGGCAGATTTAACCACCAGTTTGCGAAGCGCCTTAACGGTTGATGTTGCATAACTGCGAACGCTCAGGGTTAAGAACTCCATGTTAATATCCGCACCTAAAAAATTCTGCTTAAAACCTTCGCCCAAAACATTGATGATGTACTCGCCGGCAGATATAGTATGCTTGTGCTGCGCGCCGGCAGTTGATGTAGAAGTGTTGTTTTGAGGGACAGCGGTATGGTCAGTGTTTCTTTTAAAAAGAGAACTGATGTTTTGCTGTGGTAGTGATAGCGTCTTCATTGTTTGTGATAATAACAGTACAAATGTAAACCAAGTTGACTAAAGTAGTCAACTAAATTTACTATTTAACTTTTTTATGACAAAAGTCAGACGGAAATATACTGGTGTGACAAACGCATGCTTTTCCACACCTATTATAGCTAAAATATGTGGGAAATTAAATAGTGTAAAAACTACACCTAAGCTTGCATTTATTTTGTAAAAACAGACCCGGCCAGTGGGTTATATCCTAAAATTCAGCGACACGTACGGGTACCATCCCTCCTCAGAATGGCCTGCTAACACCTGCAAAATTGTTAAGCTGGCCGGCGAAAAATACAACCCGCCGCCAACGCCCTGGTGCCATTTGTCAGACTTTTCACCATCTACCCAAACACGGCCGGTATCATAAAAGCCGCTTAAGCCCAGTTGCCCAGGGATGATGTAACTGGCAATATTGAACAGTTTAACGCGCCCCTGCAAGTTGTTATAAACCATGTTTTTACCCGCGAAACGGTATTGCAAATAACCCAGTAAGTTGCCTTGCCCACCCAAAAACATCGACTGGTAAAAGGCGGGTTTGCCCACGCTTACGCCACCGCCAATACGGTCAGACAATACAACAGAACCGTTATGCGTTAGCTTTTGGTAAAAGGTAAATTCGGGCCTTATCTGCATAAAATCTTCCGAGTAATTATTTAAGCCCTTATAGCCTTGCAGGGATATATTGATGTAATAACCGCCTGTTGGCAATATACCGCCAATGCGTTTGTTGCTGTTAAAGTTTACCATAAAACCCAAATGCGCTTTATCCTTATTAACGGTCAGGCTATCGTACGACCCAATTAGCGAGCTATGGCTGATCAGCCTGCCTACGTTATCATCCGGGTCTAACCGGTAGTACTGGAATGACGGGCCCGCGCTGATGGTACTGCCATCCCCGGTATGCCAGCGCAGCGCCGGGTCAACCTGGTAGGTATCAAATCGGGTACGGTAATACCTGCGGTAATTGGGTTGTTGTTTGTTTAAAACGGTGTTATTGCCCAGGCCAAAAAAGTTTACGGTATTATCTGGCGCCTGCGCAAAAACCTGCAGGGTAAAATCAGCCTTGCCAATAGCCTGGATCCATTCGCCATTGTACTTAATGCGGAAGGCATCGGTACCAAAGGCATGGGTAAGCATCAACTGCTGCGAACTGGTGTAAGGCAGCTTACGGAAACCATCGTTTTTGGTGTATTTAAACCCAAGGCCCAGCAAAAAGCCGTCATCCGCGTTGATGGCCGCGGTTGCAAGCGGCATCCATATATTATACGGGTTGGTAGGTACAAAGCGTGTGTTGTTGGTATCGGCGCTAAGGTGTTTGCTTAACCTATCGGCCATGCCTTCAAATTTTACATCTTTGGTATCGTAAACCCGTACGTTATTGGCCGATTGTGTTACCGTGTAAACCTTATTACCACCGCTGCCTATCAACCTTAAGTTTACGGGCGATGTAGTGTTATTAATGGTGATCTTATCATCACCCGCGGAGGTGTACAGCCTTATCTCTTTCGTGTATTTTGGGCTATAAGCTACAGATAGGATGGTATCCTTCACCTCGCCATCTTTATTGATCTTGTTTACCTGTACCAACAGGCTGCTATCGGGCAGGCCGGTTATAACCACCTGTTCGTTTTTATCGCTCAGGCGGATATCCGCGTAGCGATAAATTAAACGGTAATATTTATCCATAGCCTCGGGCAAGGCATCGCGGCGGGCTTTTAGTTTTGCCAGCAAAACATCGTGCCCCATTTTGTAGGTATCGCCGGGCAGTAACCGTAAACTTGCTTCTAAAACCTGGTCGTTTTCGGCAGCTACAAACTCTTTGGTTACGCGCATCCATTGCTCATGGCTCATCTGCGTGTTGGCATATGGGTTTATAAAGCGGGTTTTGTAAATGCCGTATTTATAGTTTGGCTTATATGTAAAATCGCCCAGTACGGGGTTAATGTATGGCAAAGCCGCAATGTTTGGGAACAAACCTTCCTCCAGGTGAAACACCTGGTCGCGGTCGCGGGGTACGCCAACATAGGCTTTACCCTTTTTTGTTTTGGTTTCGGCCCAGCGCCATTGGTCTTCGTGGCGGTCCCAGTCGCCAATTAAAAAGTCAAGCAGGCGGGCCCGTAAAAAACCTTCACCATCAAAGGTGTTATCATTATCCTTCACCAGGTTCGCCAGCATTTTGATGGAATTGTCGGAGTTGCCTATAGGCTCGCGCTCCTCCAGCAGGCAAACCAGGTTGGCAAACACTTTACGGTATTCGCCCAGGTTTTCATCATCGGCTACTACGCCAATAACCGGGTTGGCATGGGGCACCCCCGCGGCATCGGCCAAAGGCGGCACTATCAATGCCGAAAAAGGATGCTGCCCGCTCAGGGCATCGTCCAGCCAGTCCACCGCGAAGGTTTCGCGCAGGGCTTCGGGCAAAAGTTTATCAGGGGTTTTCTCCACGCTGCGGAGCACCCATTCTTTGCCACTTTTATCTTTAAGGCGTAATGATTTCGACTGCATGCCACCGCCTTCTTTTTCGGGGATTAAACCGCCGTAAATTTCAGAGATGCGGATAACCGGCAGCTTTACTGCCGTTGCCCATTCCTTGCGGTAATTATTACCAAAAAACCAGCGGTGTACACCACCAACCTTATCATACCTGGGGTGCACTTTTACCACCACGCTATCGCGGAATACAGCCTTAGGGGCAGGTGCCTGGGCATAGGTGCATAATACCGCCACCGGCAGTGTTATGGTTGTGATAAGTAATTTTTTAAGCATCGGATAGGGGTTTAGTGGTAGCAATTAACGTTTATATTTAAATAAAAGAATGTTCCCGTTCGTCACTTTATCGCCTTCGTTTGAGATGTAAAGGTTGCCTTGCTTGTCAAAAGCCATCCCCTCGGGCTGTAAAAATGTTTTACCGCTGATAGGGTATACCTGCTGTACGTTCCATTGCTCATCAAGCACCACAATCAGTTTGTTTACGGATGATAATACATACCATTGCTTTGTTAACGGGTTTTTAGCCAATGCCGATGGATGGAACCTGAGTTTGCCCTTGCCAATAAGCGCGGCTATTTTTTGCACATCAATAGTAAAGGTGCCGCTTTGGGTGATGTTGCCATCAGCAGCTAAATTAAATATATAGCCGTTGCATTCTTTGTTATGATCTTTACCGGCGCATTGTTTGCAAAGCGCGTAAAGCTTGCCGCCATCGGCGTGCAGGCCTTCGTATTCGCCGGCAGGTAATATCTTTTTAAATTCTTTTATGCTGTTTATTTGCCCGGCCTTAACCTCGGCCAGGGGGAAGCTATACAAGCTGCCATCGCTGCGCAGCATAACCGCCTGGTTGTTTAATACAGCTACATCTTCATAATCGCCGGCTTTGCCAAATTTGGCGTGGCTTACTTTACTATCGCCGGGGCGGAAGTAAAAGATCTTGCCTTCCTCGTCCTGCTCGGCATAGATGGTGCTTGCATCTCCATTGTTAAAAGCAATGCCCGAGATCTCCAGCAGTTCTGCAGGCATATCATATTTTACGGGATTGTTCAAGTCATACCCCGCCGGACTCGCGCTGCTAACCGCGGCTTTTTTGCTGTGCGATGCTTTTTTGCCGTCGGCATTTTTTTTATTACCCTGGCTGCATGATGTACCCACTATGCCTATACATAATAAAGAGAAAATGATGGCTGCTTTTATGGTTTTCATATTATCCTGTCGAGGTTTAAATATTGGTAAATAGCCTTTTGCGATTGCACAGTTTCGCCGGTAACAGCGGGCCTGGTTTGGTTAAGGTGCTGGTCTATCTCAACGGCTTGCACGTTATCGCTTAGTTGTAAATTAATCAATGCGGTTATTTGCTGTTTGATGGCCGCATCATACACCGGGAAACAAACCTCGATGCGATGGTAAATATTCCGGTTCATCCAATCAGCCGATCCCATAAATACTTCAGGGTTGCCATTGTTATTGAAGATGAACACACGGCCATGCTCCAGATACCTGTCAACAATCCGTTTGATGCTAATGTTTTCGCTAAGGCCCGTTACACCCGGCACCAGGCAGCAGATCCCACGGATGATCAATTGTATGTTTACCCCTGCTTGTGATGCCTCGTAAAGCTTATCTATCATCACCTTTTCTTCCAGGTTGTTCATTTTTATAATGATGGAAGCGGGCTTGCCCTGTTTGGCAAATGCTATTTCGCGGTCTATCAGGCTTAAAAAGCCTGTTTGCAGGTTAAACCCGGCAACCAGCAGGTGTTTAAAATCTATCTGTGTTTTGGGCGAAGGTTTTTCGCGTTTAGCTAAAAAGATGAACAACAGTTCCACCTCGCGCAAAATACCGGGGTTAGTGGTCAGCAATATATGGTCGGTATAAAACCTGGCGGTCCCCTCATTAAAATTACCAGTGGCCAGTAAACCCGAGTAACTGATACGGTCGCCATTACGGGTTTTAACCAGCGCTATTTTGGCGTGTACCTTTAAGGCGGTTACACTATAGATGATCTGCACGCCGGCGTTCTTCATCTTTTTGGCCCACTTCAGGTTGTTGGCCTCGTCAAAACGGGCTTTCAGTTCAACCACCACTTTTACCTTTTTACCGTTTTTGGCGGCGCTCATCAGGGCGTTCACAATTTTCGAATCGCTGGCTACGCGGTAAAGGGTAACGTTTATTTCTTCAACATCGGGGTTATTGGCCGCCTCGTTAAAAAAACGCAGTATGGTATGGTACGATTGATAGGGCGTATTCACCAGCAGGTCGCCTTTGGCCATGGTTGAGGCTAAAGACTCATCGTTCGGTACGGGCAAATTTATAGCGGGCCATTTATCATACAGCAGGGCAGGGGTATTTACCGGCAAGCTGTAAAAGTCTTTTAGATTATGGTACCTGCCGCCTTCTACAGTACCTGCGTTTTGCAGGCCAAGGTGCTGTATAACCAGTTGCAGTAAACGCAAAGGCATATCTGCCTGATGCAAAAAGCGGGTGGCAAGGCCGTTATCGCGTTTTTGCAGTTGTTTTTCTATCTGTTCAGAAAGCTCGCCGGGGTATTCGTCCTTCAGGTCGAGCTCGGCATCGCGGGTTATTTTAATGCTGTAGCAGCCCTCGATGGTCGATGTTTTAAAAAGCTTATCCAGGTTAAAGCGGATAATATCATCCAGGAAACAAATAAACTGCTCTCCATTCAATTTGGTACTGAAAAACCGGGGCAACTCGTCCGACGGGATGTTCAATAGCATTAATTGCTCTTCATCCGCATCGCGCAGCTGTATAATAAAGTACAGCTTATTGTTCTCGGGAAAAAAAGTGGTATCCGCGTTCAAAACAACGGGCTGTAAAAAAGCCAGCACTTCTGCCAGGAAATAATCGGCAAGTTCTTGCGCTAAGGCAGCGGGCAGCTCATTATTATATAGCAGCGTTATTTTATTGGCCTTTAATTCCGGGATCAGTTCTTTGGTCAGGATCTCGCCAAAACGGTTTTGCTGTTTTAACACCGTAGTGGAGGCCTGCTGCAAAATGTTCTCTTGCTCGTCGGCATCAATTTCATCGCTTTTTTTGCCAATGTTTTTTAAGGCTTTGAGCACCGGGATGCGTACCCGGTAAAATTCATCAAGGTTGGAGGAGTAGATAGACAGGAAGCGGATGCGTTCTATTAAAGGCACGGTTGCCGATGCTGCTTCTTCCAGCACGCGGCCGTTAAAGCTTAGCCAGCTAATATCCCGGTTAAAGTATTTGGCGTTCAGCATATTTTATTTGTGGCCTTTACTGTATAATGCCGAAGCTATAATAAATGCCAGTACAGACGCGATAAGCCCAAACATGAATATGTTATAAGCAATGCGCAACAAGCGGTATTTTTTACCCAAAACAACGCCCTGCGCGTATACATCCTTTATTAAACTGCCGTATAAAAATTCCTTATCCTCCATCATTTTAACCATGCCGTAGGTATAATCTTCCAACGGCATTTTGTAAAAATTACCAAAAAACAGGAGGTTAACCCGGCGTTCGTCCACGTCTGCCCGTTTAAAGATCCCTGTTGGGATAGACGGGCGGGTAGCCAGTATAGAAAACGTCATGGCCAGCAGGCTTATAGATAACAGGATGAAAGTTGGGATGGTTAAATATTCGTAATCGGTTAGTTTGCGTAGCAATAAACTGATCACCGCCGACAGGATAATGGAGTTAACCGTTATCATGATATGGGCTTTGTTGTCGGCCATGTCGCTTAAACGCTGGTGGTTGCTGCTACTTATCCTGAACATAGTTTCGATACCTTTATCCGGACGATCGGCCTTTTTCTTTTTGCCGTCCTTTTCCGGTTTTTCAGAATCGTCGTTAATGGTGGTTAATGCTGTTGATTGCATGGTTTCGGTATGTTTTTTTTCCGCTTTACCTTCGGCCTTATTTTCGGCAGCGGCAACTTTATTTTTTAAGGTTTGGATATTAGCTTCTTTGCCACTGTTTAAAAGCAGCTGGCAATAATCGGTATGGTAATGGTGGTCCTCTAAAAACTGGATGCTTTTGCGGCGCCATTCCAACTTGCCCAGGTCTTTATGGTAAAGCGCGTTTATTTCTTTTAAAAGCAGCTTGTCTTTCTTAAAAAATTCGTCAGTCCCCAGGTGAAAAAGGTCGGCATCGCAAACTATCTTATCCAGCAGGGTAACCGGCTTCTGCGGCATTTGTGTAGCTAAAATGCAGGCTTTTATGGCGTCGATATCCTCTTCGTTTGCATTGTGCTTTTGCAAAAAGTTTTCGGCCAGTACAGCGCTTTGGGCTTCGTGGTGCGCAATATCAACCATATAGCCAAGGTCATGAAACCACGCGGCGGCCTGTACGATGAAAAAATCGTGGTCGTTTAGCTGGTAGTGGTTGCCAATTTCCATGGCTGCGCTAACCATATCTTCGGTATGCCCTTTATCGTGGTATATCAGTTTGTCATCAGCATGTGTTTTATAATATGCTAACGCGTATTCCCTTATCTGGCGAAGTAATTCGGGGTAGTTCATGATGTATGTTTAGATAAGCAGATGTAAAGTCTAACACACATTTTTTTACCGTGTTTGACCTTTGCAATCGTAAATTTGAGTTACTTTGGTATAAATATAAAAATTAATATTTAGCCGAACCGTATGAAGTTCATCTGCAATAAATACTTCCTGTTGTTTTTTGCTGTAATACAGTTTATTACGCCTGCTAAGGTGGTGAAAGCCCAATCCCAAATTCAACAGTTTGATGACAGAGTGATGATCAACCTGGCAGAAAACAGAACCCCTGCCCAAACAGAGGTAGCGCTGTTTTTATCACGTAATTATATGTATGGCGATATAGGCGTGCCTGCCGCCCTGCTGGTAGGCGGTATTATCCGTAACGACAGGCAAATGCGCGAAAATTCGCTTTACGTGGCCAGCAGCACAGCTATAACTTACGGCCTTACCTTGTTAATAAAACACCTGGTTAAACGCCCGCGCCCATTTGTACAAAATGTAAGAATTATACCGGTTTACCGTGCGGGGAGCACATCGTTCCCATCGGGGCATTCTTCTACCACTTTTTCAACAGCAACAGCCCTTGCAAGTGCCTACCCTAAATGGTACGTAATAGCCCCCGCGTTTTTATGGGCAGGGGCAACCAGCTATTCGCGCATGTACCTGGGCGTACATTACCCAAGTGATGTAGCAGCCGGTATTGCCCTGGGCACCGGGACTGCCTTATTGCTGCAGCCGTTAAAGCGCTAACCGCCATTTAAAAGTAAACTTAACTGACTTCTTTAGGGCAAAAGTCATAAACAATACATAAACCTACCAACCGGTTAATATATTAGTTAAATTTGTACTGAATTTGATTGCGTTGTAATTTAAAGCGCTGTTTAATAGCTCATGAATCTTAAACCATTTGCAGATAGTCCGTTTCAGATACGCATATCATTCCATGTATTGATAACGCGTTTAGAAGAGCAAGCCGCTTTAAAAAACGGGATGCGATCTGCCATGGCGCAGGAAATACTGGATGAGATTGAGCCTTACCCCGAATTAAGAGAGG
Source organism: Mucilaginibacter sp. L294 (assembly GCF_001636615.1). Classification (GTDB taxonomy): domain Bacteria; phylum Bacteroidota; class Bacteroidia; order Sphingobacteriales; family Sphingobacteriaceae; genus Mucilaginibacter. Next base: position 19,033 of record NZ_LGEK01000062.1, read on the forward strand.
GTATTACCGATACCGAAATACTTGTACAACATACTGATATTATTAAACGCTTAACAGCGGATATCTTCCCCGCGGTGCTTACCCTTAACGAGATCAAAGCCATTTCGGTGCCTTTTCAGGATGTGTTATTTAACCCAACTAAACGCCTGCAAAATATTATAGCAGCGGCTGGGTCGGCATTTGATATCTACATCAGGGATTTTACCGAGCACCAGGTATATGTAAGCACCTGCTGCATTATCATGAACGAATTTTATGGTACCGATTTTAATTTTTCGAGGCCATGGTTTTATGATATCCCCGATGCCAAAGGTGTGATGAAGCATTACCGTATTTTATATAATGCGGATTTTATGGACCTGATGCCAACCCCCAACGCACCTGTACTTACTGCCGAAGATATAGAACTGCTGCGCGATAATTACGACGACCTTAACCTGTGGAAGAAATACTTCCCCAAAGATAGCTGGATACTGAAGGGCTTTGCCATTTTAACCATGTTTGATGCTACAGTAGAGAACGCGGTATCGGCCTTAAAGGGCACTTTGCTGGGTGCAAGCTATGGCAATAATTTAAAGGACAAAATTTTAGATGTTTTCCGGTCGATATATAGGCTGCCTGACCTGAATATAGGTTTTACGGCCTTTAACGATATTGAGAATACCCTTTCGATAGCCACCTTTAACCCCGACTTAAAAAGCTACCTGCTGCCCGACCATGTGGAAGATGAGTGCCTTGAGGATCTGTGCGGGCAATCGTTAGGGAAACTGGTGGAAGAGAAAACCTACTTCGCGATAGCTGATATTGCTAAATTTTTGCAAAGCGATCCCGGTAACGTAATGGCGCAACGCTTTTCAGACCAGGGTGTAAAAAGCCTGATACTGGCACCCGTTGTAAAGAACGGGCATTTGCTGGGTATTATCGAACTGGTATCAACCAAAGTGGGCGAATTGAACAGTATTAACGCCAACCAATTAGAGAATGTATTGCCTTATATTACCGATACCATCGACCGGCAATACAGCTACATGCAAAACCAGATACAGGCCATCATTCAAGATGAATACACCACTATACACCCAAGCGTTTACTGGAAGTTTAGAAAAGAAGCGCAAAAGTTTATCAGGTATCGCGGCTTAAAGCAAGATTATGTTTTGAAAGAGGTAACCTTTCATGATGTGTACCCGCTTTACGGGCAGATAGACATCAAAGGCTCGTCAGAAACGCGTAACAAGAGTGTGCAGCTCGACCTGCAGCAGCAACTAACCGCGCTGATCCCCATTATCGAACAATTGCACATCAGCAATAAAGACAGCGATGCCGAACAGCATGTGCGCAACCTGCAGGAGTATGTGATGGACGTACAAAGTTCATTAAGGGCCGATACCGAGCAGCAGATACAAAATTATTTAGAACTGAATATCCACCCGCTGCTAAAACAGGTGGATGGTTTACCTGTAAAAACTAAAGCTGCCATAGAAAAATACTTTGAGCAGGCCCATAAAGAAGGCGATTTCCATCAGAACCGCCGTAAGTATGAAACTACGGTAGCCATGATCAACGAGAAAATGGCCCTGTTGCTTGATAGGGCGCAGATCCAGGCGCAGGAAGTGTTCCCGCATTATTACGAGCGTTTTAAAACCGATGGCATAGAACATAACCTGTATATTGGTTCATCCATATCGCCGGCCAAAAACTTTGATATATCCTATTTGCATAACCTGCGCCTTTGGCAATTACAGGTATTGTGCGAAATGGAGCTGGAACACCATTACCTGAAACCCTACCTGCCGTACCCGCTTGATGTTACCTCGCTGATATTGGCGTTCAGCCTGCCCATGTCTATCCGTTTCCGGATGGATGAGAAAAGGTTTGATGTAGACGGAACGTACAACGCCCGGTTCGAGATCGTCAAAAAACGTATTGATAAAGCCGTTATCAAAAACACTACCGAGCGTTTAACCGCTATTGGTAAGCTCACCATCGTTTATTCAAACCACGATGAAGAAGTGGAATACAAAAATTACATCCGTTTCCTGCAGTCCCAAAAAATGCTGGAAGATGAAGTAGAAATGCTGGACGTAGAGGACCTGCAGGGGGTATCGGGCTTAAAGGCCTTGCGGGTGCGCATCCGTTACAATACCAGCTTGCCGGTACGCAAATTCTTTACCTATACCGAAATGCAGCAGCAGGCGCAAAGCATAGTTTCTTAGTATCTATCCAACTGTAACCTAACCGCATTACTAAGCAGTTACCGGGTGAGGGTGCCTTACTAATCTTTTTTTGGCTGGCTTTTTCTTTTTAATGCGGTTTAACCACATCATCACCCCGGTAACCGGAAAGATGCAAGCCAGCAGGCAAATAATAAAACTGAGGATCTTGGTAGGCAGCCCATAAACCGAGCCGGTGTGTACGGGTTTTACATATGAGCGTACCCGCTGCCCAAGGCTTTTATCGCCAAACAATTGGGTGGCTATAATTTTACCGCTGTATTGGTCAATGGTGTAACTGTCAGAAGCGTTCTCGGTTTTGCCCTGCTCCAAAATGTTGATGCTATAGGTCCCGGCCGAATCGCGCGGGGCGCGGATGCTGTAAAACTCGGCGGTTGTTATTTTATCGCCTATGCCAGCCAGTGCCTGCTCAAACAATAAAGGTTTCAAACCGGCCTCGTATTTTGATTCGGGCGCCTTGGCTTCCTCTTTTTGCTGTTTAGAACCTGTTATGGTGTACAACGCGTTGTTGGCCCATTTAAACGACATCACCAGCCCTGTCAATACCGTTACGATGAGGAACAGGGAGGTATAAAAGCCTGTAACAATATGCAGGTCATGCGTTAGGCGTTTGCCGCTGCCGTCAAATTTTATTTTAAGGCGCTGCCGCATAATGTTCCTGGTTTTTGGCCACCACAAAATTACCCCGGTAATTAATATGAACAGGAACAACAGGGTAGAGAGCCCCACAACCATATCGCCGGCGCTGTCTTTACCGGCCAACAAAAAGCGGTGCAGCATTTCTACCGTAAATAAAAAAGTTTGCCTTTTACTGTATTGGCCTAAAAGCTCGCCGGTGTAGGGGTTTACAAATAAGGTAGTATTGGCGCGGGCAGCCTCTTTCGGTTTTTTATCCTTCAGGTTTTCGCCGGTTTTGCCTTTCTCAGCAGGCGCCTCTTTTTTGTTTCTGTCTTTATCTCCTTTGTTCTTCTTCTCGGGGATGATAGCGCCAATTTCAACAGATCGTTCCGCATCATTATAAACCATAACCGATGCCAGCTTAGCTTTGGGCACCTGCTTTAAAGCATCTTTAACCAATTGCTGCAGTGGCAGCCTTTGGCCCATTGGCGTTACATAGTAGCGTTCGGGATGGAGCTTGTGGTTTATTTCCTTTTCAAAAACCAATATGGTGCCTGTAATGCACGAGCAGAGTATCACAATGCCTGCGGCAAGGCTCAGATAAAGGTGAATGTTGCGGAAAAATATTTTCATTCGTTTTTTATGATAAAACCGGGCTTGCTAAACAAGCCCGGTTTCTTTTTGAGTATATCGGTATTAAAATTTGTAGCTCAGGGTAGTTAAAAACTGCCTTGGCGGGATAGGGTTTACGCTATAGTTTTCGTGCACGTTCCAGTTAAGTACGTTACCTATGTTTGATACCTTACCAATAATGGATAGTTTTTTATAGGTATAACCTACAGATGCATCAACCGTGGTAAAATCTGGTACAGGTACCAACCTTGATGCTGGCTGTGGCTGGCCGGCAGCAGGGTATACATTATTGAAGCCCGCATTGCGGTTACCCAGGTAATAAACCGATGCGCCAACTTTAAAGCCTTTAAGGCTGCCATCATAAAAATTATAGAAGGCGCTTGCATTGGCGGTGTGTTTAGGCACGTTTAGCAAAGGATCGCCGGATACGTTGCTGCCCGGTGTGTTTGGTGTTTTTGCATAACGCGCGTTGGTATAGCTGTAGCCCGCTAACAGGTCAAGCCCTTTAACGGGGTGGCCCGCAATGTCAAGCTCTACACCATCGCTTTTAGTTTGGCCTACCAGCGCTTTGATATTGGCATTGGTATTAGGTGTTACACCATCAGGGCCAAAGGGGGCTGTTTGTGCAAGGTTATTATTGATGATACGGTACGCCGTAACATTTACAGACAGGTTACCATTCAGGAAATCGTTTTTTACGCCTGCTTCAAACTGATCAACTATTGACGGATCAAGCGGGTTGTTGTTAACATCGGTACCGGTATTAACAACAAACGAGTTGGAGTAGCTGGCAAACAAAGCGGTGTTGGCAAGCGGTTTGTAAACAATACCTACCCGTGGCGAAAACGCCTTATCTTCTTTGCCTTTTGCCGGCGCAGTTAAAGCCGGGCTATAGTAATTGGTAACGGTTGTAGGCGATATGTACTGGTATGACCAGCGTATGCCCGCAAGCAACTTTACCTTTTCTGATAAGCTGATCAGATCATTAAAATATGCGCCGAAACGGTTGGTTGGCGTAAGCACATTGTAAAAGGGGTTCATATTTGGCTTATCGGTACGCTGTGTGTATTTATCCAGGTCAAATATGTTAATGGTATCGTAAATACCCGATTGCAGGGCGCCGTTTTGGTCCAGGTAGCTTGATGCGCCGCCAACAGTTGCTACATAAGTATAATTAGTGTTGCGGTACCAATCGGCATCAACGCCGGCTAAAATGTTATGTTTAATAGCACCGGTATTAAACTCGCCGTTTATGTTAAACTGGCCGGTAAAGTAATCTTCAAGGGTTTTGGTACGGTTCAGGTTACGTTTCCAGTCGCCAATATTATCGGGCTGTATCCGCTCTGTAGTTTGGTACTGGCGGTCAAAATGCTGATAAGAAAACCCGCCGCTCAGTTTCCAAAGGCTGTTTATCTGGTGGTTAATGGTTGCAGTAGCGGTAGTTTGTTTGGTATTACCGGTTGACCATAAAGCGCCCAGGTACCTGTTACGTGGAACATTGGCAATGATGTTGTTAACCTGCCCGGTACCAAAATCGGGGGTAAAATCATAGTCCAGGTAATCACCTTCAACAATAATATTTGTTTTGTCGCTTATCTTATAAAGTAAAGAGGGGTTAATATAAAACCTTTCAGATTTTACGTTATCGCGATAGCTGTTTGCTTTTTCATAGGTTCCATTTAAGCGGTAAGCTAATTTGGATGATATAGGGCCGTAAACATCAAACGAAGGTTTGTACAGGTCATAACTGCCATAGGTCATAGCTACCTGGCCGCCTTGCTCAAATTGCGGTTTTTTGGTAACCAGGTTTAAAACACCACCCGGTGCAACGTTGCCATAAAGCAGGGCAGCGCTGCCTTTTAAAATCTCCACACGTTCTAACGAACTCATCTCCGGCACAACGCCCGAGTTTACCCTGAAGCCATTTTTGAACATATTGGTGCTGGAGAAGTTATAGCCGCGTGCGGCAAAAGTTTCTTGTGTGTTGCCGCGGGCACTGTACAGGTAAACCCCGTTTACATTTTTAATAACATCGCTCAAGCGCAGGGATTGCTGCTGGTCAAGAACATCACGGCCTATAACCGATACGCTTTGCGGCAGGTCGATAGGGGCAACGCTCATTTTGCCAATGCTCAGGTTTTTGCGGTTAATGGTTTTGGTAGATGATACTACAACCTCATTTAAAGCGGTAGCGGTTTCTGTCAGTACAAATTCAATGTTAACGGTTTGGCCATCGGCAACAATTACTTGCTTTTCTTCGCTTTTTGTACCCGTGTACGACGCTTTAATGGTATAGGTGCCTGGTTTTACGTGGTTTATGGTGAAAGAGCCATCGTCACTACTTATAGTGCCTTTGCTTGTACCCAGTATGCCTACGTTTACAAATGCGGCGGGTTTGCCGTCACTGGTTTTTACATGGCCGGTAATTCTGCCGTTTTTAACGTCATCATCATTTGCTTTTACTGCAATGGTAAAGTGGAGCATTAACAATAATATAAAGCCGAGTTTGGTAAGAGAGGGTAGCTGTTTTAACATTTTATTTAGATTGATTCCAATTAGCGGCAAAAATAGGAATGGAGTTTAATATTCCAAACTTTATTTAGAATTAGTTTAAATAAGTATAGAATCAATGAGTTATGAGTGTTTAAACATGCAACGGCGGCGCAAAATTTCAAATTGTTTGTTGTTAACCCTGTTTAAAATGATAGTTTTGCAGCAATGAAACTGCTTTGCATCCTATTTTCATTCATTGTTATCTTGTTGTCGGTTAAGCCCTGCTGTACCGATAGCGATTGTGATGCTGTAGTGAAAACGGAGCAGGCTGGTAAAACCAAAGCAAAAGATTGCGCGGGTTGCTCGCCGTTTTTCTCATGCGGTACCTGCGCGGGTTTTACCGTTGCAAAAGCGGCTTCGGCACAGCTGTTGTTTATCCCGGCAAAAACAAGGCAAACTTATGCGCCTTATCAGCAGCCGGATGTAAAAGAGATCTCGCTATCTATTTGGCAGCCGCCACAATTAGGTTAATACTATACAATGGCCATTGCGGCCCAATTATCAAGTATTAATCCTTACTCCAAAACATGAAAAAACTGACCGTGCTTTTTATAGCACTGCTTTATACTGCTATAGCTTATTCCCAAAATACATTTAAAGCCATCCTGAAAGATGCCGAAACTAAGCAACCCCTTATTGGCGCAACGGCTACCGTACCCGGCACAACTATCGGCGCTACTACCGATACGGCTGGTTTAATTACCCTTACCCAAATTGCTGATGGTAAACAGCTTGTCAGGTTTAACTACATGGGTTATATAACCCGGCAGGATACCATTACCTTTCCGCTCGCGCAAACGCAGCCGATAGAAATATTACTGCACCCAACCGAAAACGAGCTGAACGAGGTAGTGGTGTCAGCCACGCGCAGCAGCCGCACCATTGCCAACATCCCCACAAGGGTTGAGGTAATATCGGGCGAGGAACTCGACGAAAAAAGTAACATGAAACCCGGCGATATCCGCATGGTGCTTGCCGAAAGTACAGGTATCCAAACGCAGCAAACATCCGCCACCAGCGGTAACTCCAGTATCCGTATCCAGGGGCTCGATGGTAAATACACGCAGATCATCCGCGATGGTTTCCCGTTGTATTCCGGTTTCTCGGGCGGCCTGGGCCTTTTACAGGTTGCCCCGCTCGATCTGAAACAAGTGGAGGTGATCAAGGGCTCTTCATCAACCCTGTATGGCGGTGGTGCTATTGCCGGGCTGGTAAACCTGGTATCAAAAACCCCAACGGACGAGCGCCAGTTGAGTTTCCTGCTGAATGGTACATCTGCCCGCGGGTTGGATGCCAGCATGTTCTACGCGCAAAAGTTTAAAAAAATGGGCGCTACGGTTTACGCCGCCTATAACCACGGCTCGGCTTATGACCCCTCGGATATCGACCTGACGGCTATCCCTAAGTATAACCGCTTTACCCTCAACCCAAAATTGTTCTTTTACTTTAATGATAATACCACATTAACCGCAGGCATCAACGCTACGGTAGAGAACAGGATAGGGGGCGACCTGCATTATATTGAAGGCAATGGCGATGCCCTGCATTCGTACTTTGAAGAGAACAAAACAGGCCGTTACAGCACCCAGGCCGAACTGGTGCATAAATTGGATAACAACACCAAACTCATCTTTAAAAACAGCGTAAGCTACTATGACCGTACCATCAACCTGCCCGATTACCGTTTCTCGGGCGAGCAAACATCAACCTACACCGAAGCAAACTATATCCGCAACAGCGAAAAATCCGACTGGGTACTCGGTATCAATTTCCTGACAGATAATTTTAACGAGAACCGCAACAGCACCTTCCCGCTACGCAGTTATGCCAATAATACCATTGGCGCGTTCATCCAAAATACCTGGAACGTAAGCAACACCTTCACGCTGGAGAGCGGTATCCGCGGCGATTACCATAACCAGTATGGCTTTGTGTTTTTGCCCAGGGTTTCGGGCTTGTGGAAGATCAATTCGCACTTCTCTACCCGTTTGGGTGGTGGTTTAGGCTATAAAGGGCCAAATGTATTTACAGAGGATGCCGAACGCATCCAGTTTAGGAATGTGCTGCCGATAGATGTGGCCAATACACGTGCCGAGCGATCATACGGCGCCAATTACGATATTAACTACCGCACCGCTATTTTTGATGGCAAGGGGAGTTTCAGCATTAACCAGCTGTTCTTTTATACCCGAATAGAACACCCTATATTGCTTACCCCATTGCCAAACGGCAACCTGCAATACCAGCAGCCCCCGGGCGATCTGAACACCAAAGGGCTTGAAACCAACCTTAAAATAACCTATGGCGATTTTAAATTGTTTGTAGGCTATACCCTGGCCGATGTAAAGCAGCATACCAATAATATCATCAGCAACTACACGCTGGTATCAAAACACCGGCTAAACAATGTGCTGATGTATGAGATTGACGAAAAATGGAAACTTGGCGCCGAGGCTTATTATTTTAGCCCGCAGCGGTTAAATGACGGTGCCACAGGTAAAGCCTACTGGACAACCGGCTTTATGGCCGAGCGGATCTGGAAACGTTTCTCGCTGTTCATCAACTTTGAGAACCTCACCGATACCCGCCAAACAAAGTTCGATACCATTTATACAGGCAGCATCAGTAACCCCGTGTTCAGGGATATCTACGCCCCTTTAGATGGCTTTGTTGTGAATGGAGGGATAAAGCTAAAACTTTAGTTTGCGTGGCTAAAAACAATGTTTAAACTTATTGAGTTTACATATTTTAGCCGCAATAAGGAACTTTTAAATGAACGATACCTCCATACGTTTAAGCAGTGATGATCTACTGGATATTTTGTCCCTGTCTGAAAACGCTACAGCCATATACACCGGCCATGATGTGATTATCCAAAACGCAAACGAAACTATGTTGCAGTTTTGGGGTAAAAACAAAAGCATCATCGGTATGCCGCTTGAAGAAGCTGTCCCGGTGCTAAAAGGCCAGCCATTTATAGCCATGCTGCAAAACGTATGGCGCACCGGCAATACGGTAGAAGGTATTGACGCGCCTGCGGAGTTAGAGATAGACGGGGTAATAAGAACATCTTATTTCGATTTTTTGTACCGGGCCATTTTAAACCCCGATGGTACCACCCGCTGTATCCTGCATACTGCTACAGATGTTACCGATAGGTTTTTAAGCCAGCAGCGGGTTGCCGAGATGAATAAGCAGGTTGCTGCCATCAACAAAGAACTATCAGATGCTAACCGGCAATTAACGGTATCAAATCTGGATTTAGCCGAATCGCAGGAAACGCTGATGGTGTTGAACAATAACCTTACAGAAAGCGAAACCCAATTGCAGTTTGCCATTGATGCCGCCAACCTTGGCACCTGGGACCTTGACCCTAAAACAAATAAGTTTTCGGGTAACGACAGGTTAAAATCGTGGTTTGGCTTGAAACCCGAAGCCGAAATAGAACTATCAAAGGCTACAGGTGTAATTTTAGAAAACGATAGGATAAGGGTTATTGCCGCCATACAACAGGCCATGCAATACGCATCGGGCGGTAATTACGATATTGAATACACGATTATTAACCCCGAAAACCCAATACCGCGTATTGTTAAGGCAAAAGGTAAGGCGCTTTTTAATATAGATAACGAGGTGATACGCTTTAGCGGCACATTACAGGATATTACCGAAGAACGCCACGCCAGCGAAGCCCTTGCAGAGACAAACCAGCGTTTGGAAATAGCCCTTGATGCAGGTAACCTGGGATCGTATGACCTGGAGCTGGAAACCGGTGCTATAGTTTGTACCGATCAATTTAAAGTTACCTACGGCTGGCCTGCAAATAAACCTTTTAACCTGGCTGATAAGATACGGTTGATAAAACCGGCCTACCGTAAAGATGTAGATAAGCAGATGAAAAATGCCATCGAACATAATACAGTTTACAACGCCGAGTATGAAATAACGCTGCCTGATGGTACCGAACGCTGGATAAGCGCTGCCGGTAAGCCACGCTACAACAAAGAGGGTAAGGCCATCAGGATGGTAGGGGTAACCTATGATATTACTGAAAGCAAAACAAACGAACGCCGTAAAGACGATTTTATAAGTATTGCCAGCCACGAACTTAAAACACCCATTACCACGCTTAAATCGTCCCTGCAATTACTTGATCGTATGAAGGATGACCCATCGCCAAAAATGTTGCCCAAATTAATTGAACAGGCCAACCGCAGCATGGGGAAAATAAGCACTTTAATAGAAGACCTGCTTAACGTAAGCCGGATGAACGAGGGGCAATTGCATCTTAGTAAATCAAAATTTACTATTTCACACATGCTTAACCAATGCTGTAACCACGTAAGGGTTGCCGGCAAGCACGATCTGATCTTTGAAGGGGATACCGACCTGCAGGTGTTTGCTGATGAACACCGGGTAGACCAGGTGGTGATAAACCTGGTGAACAACGCGGTGAAGTACGCGCCAAATTCGCGCCATATCTACCTCATTGTTGAAAAAGAAGGCAGTATGGCCAAAATATCTGTAAAGGATAACGGCCCCGGCATATCGCCCGATAAGCTGCCGCATTTGTTTAACCGTTACTACCGGGCAGATTATTCGGGTATTCAATACTCGGGCCTTGGGTTAGGGCTATACATCAGTTCGGAAATTGTGCGTAAACATGGTGGTAAAATAGGTGCTGTAAGCGAGTTGGGCAAAGGCAGTACATTTTGGTTTACCCTGCCATTGTAATATTAAGCGCGCAGATTTGAAATAAACTGTTTAAACTTATATTTTTAGGCCTGTTATTAAAACATTATCTTATTAAAAGAGTATTAATAATTTTAAATTAAAACCAACCGTTAATCACTTTAATGAGCAATTACCCAAGCCACTTTAGCAGCGACTTGTTACTGACGATATTATCACAGGCAAAAACCGCAACCGCTATACACAGTACCGATGAGATGATCATTGAAACGGCCAATGATGCCATGATAGCAGTATGGGGAAAAGACAAAAGTGTAATAGGCAAACCCATAGAAGAAGCCCTGCCCGAGTTGAAGGGGCAGCCATTTTTAAGCCTGCTGCAAAGCGTACTGCACACCGGCCAAACTATTGCAGGCAGCGATACCATGGCCGAGCTTGTTTTTGACGGCGAGCGTAAACCCTTTTATTTTGACTTTGAATATCGCGCCATAAAAAATGATGCAGGCGAGATTATATGCGTATTGCATACCGCTACCGATGTTACCGCGCGGTACCTAAGCCGCCGTCGCGAAATGGAGCTGGAATCTGAATTGCAGGCAGCTAATGAAGAACTGGCGGCAACCAACGAGGAACTGGCAGCGGCGAATGAGGAATTGGCAGCAGCAAACGAAGAGATGAGCTCATCGAATGAAGAGCTGGCTTCTACCTTAGAAGAACTGACCGTAACCAACGAGGAACTGGCCGAATCGCAGGAGATATTGCAAACCCTAAACTATAACCTGGCCGAAAGCGAAGCGCGTTTCAGAGCTGTTGTAATACAGGCGCCGGTGGGTGTGTGCATCATCAGGGCGCATGACCTGATGATACAGGATGTGAACGATGCTTATTTGCAGGTGGTTGGCCGGGAACGCGCTGCAATGCAGGGCCGTACCATTTGGCAAGCCGTGCCAGAGGCCGCCGCCGCGTACGCGCCCATAATGAACAATGTGATCAATACAGGCCTGGCATATTCTGCAAAAGAGCACGAATTGCAGCTTTTGCGTAATGGCGAATACCAGTCGGTTTTTGTGAACTTTGTATATGAGCCGGTAAGGTTTGAAGACGACAGCGTGAAAGCGGTTATGGTTGTTACCGTTGATGTTACCGAGCAGGTAGTAGCCCGCAGGCAGGTAGAGGCAGCGGAAGAAATGCTGCGCCTGGCTATAGATTCGGCAAATATGGGTACCTGGATGGCCAACCTGGATACGGATGCGCTAACCATTTCTGACCAGGCCAGGAAAATACACGGTATCCCGCCTGGGGTAGAAACAACGCTTACACACTCATTAGGATTAATAGCCTCCCAACATACAGAGCGGGTGAGCAACGCTATTGAACAGGCTATAAAAAATAACAGTGGCTTTGAGATAGAGTATATTATAAACCCAATGGATGGTGCAAAGCCACGGTGGTTAAAAGCTACCGGCAAAGCATATTATGATGACCAGGATAACCCGGTGAGTGTATCAGGCACCATGATAGATATTACTGAAAGTAAGGCTTACGACCAGCAAAAAGATGATTTTATAAGTATAGCCAGCCACGAGTTAAAAACGCCTGTAACCAGTTTAAAAGCCGCATTGCAGCTGCTGGATAGGATGAAGACTAACCCATCGCCGCAGATATTGCCAAAACTGATTGAGCAAAGCAACCGCAGCATGGATAAAATAAGCACCCTGATAGAAGACCTGCTTAACCTGAGCCGGATGAACGAGGGGCAATTAAAGCTTGATAAAACCCAATTTACCATTGCCGAAATGCTAAACCAGTGTTGCAACCATGTAAGGGTAGTAGGTAAACATGAGCTTATTTTGCAGGGGGACGAAGAACTGCAGATAATTGCCGATGAACACCGTATAGACCAGGTAATTGTAAACATGGTGAACAACGCGGTTAAATATGCGCCAAACTCCAAACAGATCTTTTTTAATGTAGAAAAAGCGGGGGATATGGCCAGGATCTCGGTTAGGGATACCGGCCCCGGCATCGCGCCCGATAAATTGTCGCACCTGTTTGAGCGTTATTACCGTACCGATGCATCCGGCTATCAAAATTCGGGTTTAGGCTTGGGGTTATACATCAGTGCCGAGATCATCCGCAAGCATGGCGGCGAAATAGGAGTTGATAGCGAGTTGGGTAAAGGCAGCACTTTTTGGTTTACCCTGCCGTTATAGCCTGAGGGTAGCGTTTGCCGGATTGTCATCCTGAGCTTGTCGAAGGATTTGCGAGGACGCAAGGCATCGCAGGGTCCACCATGTGAGACCCTGCGGCGACAGAAGTGCCGAAATAGGAGTAACTAAAAAAACGATAAATGAGCATCAGAATTGCCAATATAAACGATGCGGCTAATATTAAGTCATTGTTGAACCAGCTTGGGTATCCCACTCAATCGGAGCAGCTTACCGACAAAATTGTGAAGCTGATCAATCATCCCGACCAATCACTGGTAGTATATGACGATGCCGGTGTAAAAGCTGTCATGTCTATCCATTTTGTGCCGCAAATTGCATTAGATGGCGACTTTGCCATCATCAGTTACCTGGCAGTAGATGAATCGGCAAGAAGCGAAGGTATAGGGCGAAAACTGGAAGACTACTGCGTGCGACTGGCAGAAGACCGGAATTGCGATAGGATACAAGTGCACTGTAATATCCGCAGAACCGAAGCCCATAGGTTCTATGAAAGGCAGGGATATCAGGAATCGAGAAAATACTTTATTAAAAGCTTAAAGAATAAGAAAATTAACAGTTGAGTTAATTCATATGATA
>NZ_LGEK01000052.1 GCF_001636615.1 Mucilaginibacter sp. L294
AGATGTGTATAAGAGACAGATGATGAACCTTTTAATACATCATATATCGGGGTAAAATCACCTTCTGCTGCTTCCATAGCTTTTTTAATTAAGCTATTTTTTGCTACCAGCATGGTAATATCAGCCTCGAAACATTGACGACGGATATTATTTACTTTTGCAACCGTTAGATCAGCAGTATCAGTAATGTAAAAATTACCGTACTCTTTAATCTGATCAGTAAGGGCAAGAACAAGGTCGTGTTTTTCTTCTTTATTCATGATTAGATCCCCGCTACTGATTTAGTTTCAATTGTAATACCCGGCGACATTGTTGAAGAGATATGTATGCTCTTAAAATATGTGCCCTTTGCTGCTGATGGTTTTAATTTTGAGATAGTTTGCAATACTTCTAATGCATTCTCATAAATTTTCTCAGCAGTGAAAGATGCTTTTCCTATTGAAGTATGGATGATACCGGTTTTGTCAACCTTGAAATCGATCTTACCACCTTTTACATCAGCTACAGCTTTACCAACTTCTGGTGTTACTGTTCCTGATTTAGGGTTAGGCATAAGGTTACGTGGGCCTAATATTCTACCCAAACGACCTACTTTAGCCATAACACTTGGCATTGTGATGATAATATCAACGTCAGTCCATCCGCCTTCAATCTTGGCAATATAATCATCCAAACCTACGAAATCCGCACCTGCATCTTTTGCTTCTTGTTCCTTATCAGGAGTACAAAGCACCAATACACGTACAGTTTTGCCGGTTCCATGAGGCAATGTTGCTATACCACGTACCATTTGATTGGCTTTACGCGGGTCAACACCTAAGCGTACATCGATATCTACAGATGAGTCAAATTTGGTATTGGTTAATTCCTTTACCAGCGATGACGCTGCTTCTAACGTATACGTTTTATTAGCCTCAATTTTGGAGAGTGCCGCTTTTTGATTTTTTGTTAATCTAGCCACTGTCTTAAACTGATTTGTATTAATTAATTATTCCAGGGTGCCGTACCTGATACGGTTATCCCCATACTGCGGGCAGTACCTGCCACCATTCTCATGGCTGATTCTACTGTAAATGCATTCAAATCAGTCATTTTATCTTTGGCTATTGTCTCAACCTGTTCCCAATTTACATTGGCAACTTTTTTACGGTTGGGTTCAGCCGAACCACCTTTTAAGCCTGTAACTTCCAAAAGTTGGATAGCCACCGGAGGGGTTTTAATGATAAAATCGAAAGACTTGTCGACATAAACAGTAATAACTACAGGTAACACTTTACCAGGTTTATCCTGGGTACGTGCGTTGAACTGCTTGCAAAACTCCATAATGTTCACACCTTTTGCACCCAATGCTGGGCCAATTGGTGGAGATGGGTTTGCAGCGCCGCCCTTCACTTGTAGCTTTACCATCGCACCGACTTCTTTTGCCATTTTGATTTGTTTTAATTATAACTCAATGTTAGTAAGTGGAAGCTAAGTAACATTTAAGATTTTGTGAGTGGTTGATTTGTGAGTGGTGAGTAGTTGTCACTCCGCTTATATCAAACGCTCTGTGTATTTAATATTATATATGTTTAGGTCAGGTTTCGGTCAACTATTCACTAATCAACCATTCACCGCTCACTAAACTATTCTTTCTCTACCTGCATGTAATTCAATTCAAGCGGCGTACGGCGCCCGAAAATCTTTACCATTACTTTTAATTTCTTTTTCTCTTCGTTCACCTCTTCAATCACACCGCTAAAGCCGTTGAAAGGCCCATCCATTACTTTAACATTCTCGCCAACGTAATATGGTACATTCATGGTTTCGCCTTGTGCGCTCATCTCATCAACCTTACCTAAAATACGGTTAACTTCGGCCTGGCGTAAAGGGATGGCATTACCTTGCTTATCACCTAAAAAGCCAATAACGCTATTAATATTCTTAATAACGTGCTCCAACTCACCGTCAAGCGCGGCTTCCATTAATACATAGCCAGGGAAATAGTTACGCTCTTTAGCTATCTTTTTCCCATCGCGCATCTGGTAGTATTTTTCGGTAGGGATCAATACCTGCGGGATAAGGTGTGTTATACCTAACCTGTTTACTTCCGCATCTATATATTGCTTTACCTTTTTTTCTTTACCACTGATGGCCCTAACTACGTACCATTTTAATTGCTCACTCATCTATTATATATAATTAGGTTAGTGATGTATAAAACTGATTAAGCAAATAGCCGATTATCTGGTCCATACCAAAAATAACCATAGCAATAATAATTGCGGCTATCAGCACCAATACGGCACTGTTTTGCAACTCTCTCCAGGTTGGCCAGGTTACTTTCTCGGTCAACTCGATGTATGATTCTTTAATATATTCAGCTACGCCTGCCATTTTATTAATTGCTTATGCACGGGAACAAGGATTCGAACCCTGATCAAAGGTTTTGGAGACCTCTATTCTACCGTTGAACTATTCCCGTGTATACTATCTCCAAAAAATATCGAAGAATTGTATTGTATTTGCTTATTGTGAATAAAGTACCGAGACAAAAGCCCCGGTACTTTATACAAAATTAACCGTTTGCTACCCAGTTAAGGGTACTTGTAATTATGCTAATATTTCAGTTACCTGACCAGCACCTACTGTTCTACCACCCTCACGGATAGCGAAACGTAAGCCTTTTTCCATAGCGATAGCGTTGATCAGCTTTACAGTGATTGTAACGTTATCACCCGGCATAACCATTTCTACACCTTCAGCTAAGGAGATCTCACCTGTTACGTCAGTTGTACGGAAATAGAATTGTGGACGGTATTTGTTGAAGAATGGAGTATGACGGCCACCTTCTGCTTTTGATAATACGTAAACCTCTGCTTTGAAATCAGTGTGTGGGTTTACTGAACCTGGTTTGCAAATAACCATACCCCTGCGGATATCAGTTTTTTCAATACCACGTAGTAATAAACCTACGTTATCACCAGCTTCGCCACGATCAAGGATCTTGCGGAACATCTCAACACCTGTTACGGTTGATTTTAAGTTCTCAGCACCCATACCTAAGATGTCTACCTGCTCACCAGAGTTGATAACACCACGCTCGATACGACCAGTTGCAACAGTACCACGACCAGTGATCGAGAATACGTCCTCAACAGGCATCAAGAAAGGAAGCTCAGTTAAACGTGGAGGGATTGGAATGTAGTTATCTACAGCATCCATCAACTCCATAATTTTTGCAACCCATTTCGGATCAGCATTTAAGCCACCCAAAGCAGAACCTTGGATAACTGGAATATCATCACCAGGGAAATCGTAGAATGATAATAATTCACGGATCTCCATTTCTACTAATTCTAATAGTTCAGGATCATCAACCATATCCACTTTGTTCATGAATACAACCAATGAAGGTACACCTACCTGACGGGCAAGCAAGATGTGCTCACGAGTTTGTGGCATCGGACCGTCAGTTGCAGCAACTACAATGATAGCACCGTCCATCTGAGCAGCACCTGTAACCATGTTTTTCACATAATCCGCGTGACCTGGACAGTCAACGTGTGCATAGTGACGGTTAGCAGTTGAATACTCAACGTGCGCAGTATTGATAGTAATACCACGCTCTTTCTCTTCAGGAGCCGAGTCAATTGATTCAAATGAACGTGCTTCTGATAAACCTGCATCAGCTAATACTTTAGTGATAGCTGCAGTAAGGGTTGTTTTGCCGTGGTCAACGTGACCGATAGTGCCGATGTTTAAGTGCGGCTTGCTGCGGTCAAACTTTTCTTTTGCCATGATTTATTTTATTATTTGTAGGTTAATTTATTTAAAACGTAATGTACTTTATATTATTTAAAGTATCTGAGCCAACAATGGGATTTGAACCCATGACCTCTTCCTTACCAAGGAAGTGCTCTACCCCTGAGCTACGTCGGCTAATATTAGTTACCAGTTGTTAGTTACCAGCTTGCAGTTACCTGCTTACCGTGAACCGCGTGCTGCTCACTTTTTTTTAAGAGCGGAAGAAGAGGTTCGAACTCTCGACCTATAGCTTGGAAGGCTATCGCTCTACCAACTGAGCTACTTCCGCAATGTTAAAACCTAAAACACTAAACTCTAAACCCCAAAATAATTTTTAGAATTTAGAATTTAGCAATTAGAACTTACAGTGGGGGGAGAAGGATTCGAACCTTCGTAGCCGAAGCAGCGGATTTACAGTCCGCCCCATTTGACCGCTCTGGTATCCCCCCAGTTGTTAATTTCGGATTTGCAATACCTAATTGGAAGCTAAGTATCACATTTCCGAAATAAACAGAGCCTCCTATCGGGATCGAACCAATGACCTACTGATTACAAGTCAGTCGCTCTACCAGCTGAGCTAAGGAGGCTTAAATTGTCGCCATTACCTTTTTTGCCGTTCGGCAGTTTTGGTTTTGGCTGCAAAATAATATTGCGCTTATTTTTTCTTTTTAAAGAACCACCCTTTCAATAAACAAGAGACTAATTAAAGCCTCTCTGAAAGGGATTGCAAATCTACAAAAATTTAAAGCTGTACAAAATATTTTTGCAAAAAAAATCGGCAGGCTTTAAACCTGCCGATCCGGGCTTCAATTTTGCCCTGTTATATGCCTAAAAATCATCTTCTTCCGTTACAAGGGCCGCTTTTTTAGCAGCTTCGGCAGCGATAGATTTTTTTGTTTTATGTTTCTCAATTTGCTTACGAAGGCTCTCAACCACCAAATCGGTAGCCTCTTCAAACGTTTTGCACTTCTCTTTTGCAAATATTTGATTGCCCGGCAGCATCAGTTTTATCTCTGATATCTTGTTAGCCTCATCCTCTACGTTCTCCAGCTTTAAATAAACTTCACCGCTTATTATATGATCATAAAACGTCTCCAGCTTGTCTACTTTCTTTTGGATAAAATCAAGTAATCTCTTGTCTGCAGTGAAGTGAATAGATTGCACTGTAATTTTCATTTTTCCTCCTTTTTATGCCTTTGGATGGGCTTGTTTATAAATAGATTTAAGTCGTTCAACTGAATTGTGCGTATAAATTTGCGTAGCGCTAAGGTTAGCGTGCCCAAGCAATTCTTTTATAGCGTTTAAATCGGCCCCCTTGTTTAGCAAGCTGGTTGCAAACGTATGCCTTAACACGTGAGGGCTTTTTTTATCCTGGGTTGATATGTGTGAAAGATATTTTTGCACTATTAAATATATAAGCTTTGGATATGCATCCGCTCCTTTATTTGTAACGATAAAGGTTAAGGAATTGTTATTAAAATTTTCACATTTCTTTGCCTCGGTATAGCGCTTTAAGAGTAGTATAAGCTCATGATTAAGGGGTATTATCCTCTGTTTGTTGCGTTTACCTAAAACTTTAATGGTGCCTTCGTATAAATTAATATCTGTTTCTTTTATACCGGTAATTTCTGCCAGGCGCATGCCGGTGCCAAAAAGCATCTCAATAACCAGTTTATCGCGCAGGCCTGTAAAATTATCCTCAAATATTTTTTCGCCTTCAGTATCCATTTTGCCCTCCAGCATGCCAATTAGTTTATCATTATCAACTATTGTTGGCAGGTTCTTCGGTACTTTAGGTGCGCTGATGCGCGATGTTGGGTTGGCTGTTATTACGCCCTCCTGCAGTAAAAATTTAAAGTATTTACGCAGCGTAGCTATTTTCCGGTTAACAGAGCGCGCAAGCAGCTTGTTATCCATTAGCTGAACCATCCAGTTGCGGATGTCGTGATGGCTGATATCTGATGGGGATGTAACCTGTATGGGTTGGTTGGGCGGGTTTAAAAAGAGCATAAATTGCTCCAGGTCGCTCTGGTAGGCTGATACCGTGTGGGGAGAGTATCTTTTCTCGAACCTGATGTACTGTATAAACCTGTCTAAAAACATAAAAACTATTTGAACACCCAATAAATTGAATGTACAAATAGTTTTTTTATAGTGACAAGAAAATCTGTAAATTTCTTTTAAAAGAAATTAAACAGTAGTTTCCAGATTCATATTTTGCTTGTAGATAGCATGTTTAATTTCATGCCTGCGGGTAATTGATTTCTTTTCAAAAGCCTGGCGACTGCGCAGTTCTCTTAAAACACCTGTTTTTTCAAATTTCTTTTTAAAGCGTTTTAATGCTTTATCTAATGATTCGCCGTCTTTTACGTTAATGATGATCATAATTCCTATATACCTCCTTTCAGGGACGTCAAAGGTAGGAAAATACTTTTAAATCTGAAATACAATATTTTATAATCTTTTATAGCCGTTTAATTCATGGTAATTATTATTGTTTCAGGGCCTGCGGCGCGCGCTTATCAGGTGGCAAGGCCATAAATTTCTTGTAGCTATCATTGATATATACGGCCATCGACTCGCGGTTATTGCTGCGCAGAAATGCGTAGCTCGGCCTGAACATGGTCATGAAGTTTTCCAGATCATTCCCCTTTAACGGTATAATACTGCTTACGTAGCCGGGGCTAAAGGCGGCATCAATGTTACGTTGCTCCGACTCGCGCTGAAAGTAGCGTTTTAAACGGCGTGCTTTTTTGCCCTCGCCACTAAACCAGGTAGACGGCGAAAGAACATACACCTTACTTTTTTCGTAAACTTCGGGGTACTCCTCCCTCGGGTTAAAATCGGCACGTTTTGCAGTGATGTTTACCTGGCTTAACGAGATCCTCTGTGTGGTAAGGTTTATCTTTTTGGGGGCAAGGTCAACCAGGTATAAAGTATCTGAGTTATACCCCGGCGAATTAAGTATAAGCGTGTGCCCTGCGGCTGTACTAATGGTGAAGCTTCCGTTCTTATCTGTAATACTTACCTGCCTGCTGTTCATATCACGTATAAAAACGTCGGGTAAGCGGGTGTTTGTGCCTTCCTCATAAACAGTACCCCTAAAGGTACTTTGCGCTTGGGCAAAGGATGCTATAAATAATAAAATGGCGGCAATGGTAAATAGTTTTTTCATGGCTGGTGTATTAGCTATACGGATAACCCGCCAATGTTGGCAAAGGTTTGCATATTTAACATTTTAAAACAACAAAAAGCCCGGCATAAGCCGGGCTTTTTATAATTATTACTTTTTCCAAACATTATTATCCGGGTTGTAATCCGGTAATACTTTATCAGGGTCGTAAGTAACAGACTGTATTTCTTCTGTCGATGGGTATTTTACAATAAAGGTGTTGTTACGTTCCCATATTTCAACCGGTAGTTTTATCCTGTCGGTTTTACCGCTAACGGTTTTAATTTCAAGGATGGTTGGCATCACCAGTTTGTCCAGGTTATCAATGGTAATTAGCGCGCCTTTACTTGCATCACCACCAACATACTTAACATCGCGCACGGCAACATCAAGGCGCCAGTTATTTACAAACCAGCCTCTCCAAAACCAGTTCAGGTTTTCGCCGCTCGCATTCTCTATGGTGCGGAAAAAATCATCAGGTGTTGGGTGTTTATATGCCCAACGCGCAATATACGTGCGGAAAGCAAAATCAAAACGCTCTGGCCCTAATACCTGCTCGCGCAGCATGGTTAAACCCATAGCTGGTTTAAAATATAATAGGATGCCGGTATTGGGTTCTTTTAAGTTTTCCGGGGTGCTTAGTACAGGTTCAAATGTTGGTTGGGTTACAAATCCACCGGCTTGCTGTATGTTTTGCTTTTTGCCTGCATACTCGCCCTTGTTAAAATCAGCAGTGCTTAAGGTATTGATAAACGTATTAAAACCTTCGTCCATCCAGCCGTATAAACGCTCGTTAGAGCCAACTATCATCGGGAACCAGGTGTGGCCAAATTCGTGGTCGTTTACATTCCACAGATCGCCCTTTTTAGCCTTGTATCCGCAAAAAACAATACCGGGATACTCCATGCCGCCTACCCGGCCTGCAACTGCAGTAGCAGCAGGATAAGGGTACTCGAACCATTTTTGCGAGTTGTACTCGATAGATTTTTTTACATACTCGGTAGAACGCCCCCAGGCGCTGTTGCCATCACTCTCTACCGGGTAAGCAGATATCGCAGTTGATTTTTTACCGCTTGGCAGATCCATTTTAGCGGCATCAACAATAAATGCTGCTGATGACCCCCATGAAGCGTCGCGGGCATTTTTTATTTTAAAGCGCCAGGTCAGTTCCTTTTTACCCGCCGGGCGCGATGCAGCATCGGTAACTTCACTTGCAGAGCGGATAACTACCGTTTGCTCGCTTTTTTCGGCCAGGGCCCAGCGTTTTAATTGCTCAGCAGTGTAAACTTCCTGCGGGTTTTGTAACTCGCCCGATGCCACCACAATGTGGTTTGCCGGCGCAGTAATGCTCAGGTCAAAATCGCCATATTCCAGGTAAAACTCGCCCGGGCCTGTATAAGGAACGGCATTCCATCCCATAATATCATCATAAACATACATGCGTGGGTACCATTGTGCAACAGTATATATTTTACCGTTTTTGGTATCCTGGATGCCTGTACGGTCAGAACCATAATCGGGCACGATGAATGAATACTCAATAGCCAGTTTTACCTGGCCGCCATTTGCGGTAACACCTGTTGGCAAAAATATCTGCATACGGGTATCGTCAATTAAATATTTTACGGCAACAGGTGCAGTACCTTTTGCACCGATAATTTTAACCGATTTGATATTATAACCACCTTTTGACAGATCGCCTTTACCACCATTACGGCTGCCGCTTGGCGGGATAATGGCCGAACCGCGCGAATCTGACTTAAACAGGTTCTGATCTAATTGCATCCACAAAAAATCAAGTTGTTGCGGGCTGTTGTTGGTATAGTTTAATATTTCCGACCCTACTATCTCATTGGTTTGGTCGTTTAACGTTGCCGATAATTGGTAGTCGGCACGGTTTTGCCAGTATTTTGGGCCGGGCTGCCCATCTGCAGCACGGAACTCTGAACCATTTTTGGTATAAAAGAACGGCGCGAAAGCATCGTGGTAATTATAGTTGCCAACAGGTGCGGCCTGTTGCTGCTGTGCCTGGCTAATACCGGCAACAGACATAAAAGCCAGCGTAAAACCGGCAATTAGTTTCATCTTCATCATTTATAATTGAATTATTTACCGCAATAATACAAATTATTGAATAACCCATTTGCAGAATCATGAAGTTGTAATGAGGAAGTTACCTTTTTGTTAATAAACCCTTAACAGCCGCCCTACTGGCTTTCAAACACGGTTGTATAAATAGACACCAGTTTGCCTGCCTCAAAGTTTAGCGAAACATAGTTATACCTTTTGGCAGACATGGTTGAAACAAAGTACCATTGCGGCGAAGCGCTCATTTGCGGGTCGAATGGTTTGTTGCTATCCTTAAAAAATACAGAAAGGCGCTCGAGTTTTTTTGCCGGTGCCGGGTTCTTCTTAATGTTTACCAGCTTTTGATAAATATCATCAACCGGGTCGCCTACGCTAATGGAAGCACTTTGGGTAAACCCCACCGGCCAGCGCGTAAGCATTATACCATTGTTCAAAAAGATGGTTTTCACCTTATTGTTTTCGAAACTTAGTTGCACACCGGTTGATGTACCTTGCTCCTCATCCATAAAAAAGCCGGTGTATAAAGGCAATCTGGTTTTGAGGCTATCAATACTACGGTATCCATTATTTACAATGGTGAGGCCGCCTATTTTTTCTGCAACCTGTATTCGCTGAAGTTTAGCATACAACTCCACGGCCGTTTGCCCAATAGTTAACCCAAACAGCTGCCCGCTGGTAAGCGTATCACTCGAGATTCTTTTTTGATACGGTGGTTCAACTATTATCCGGTCGTCAACTTCTGCTTTCTTACAGGCAGTAAACAGCCCTACAGCTAACAAAAAAATGTATACTTTTTTCATAACGTGGTTTAAATTAATTACGCCACTTACGACAAAAATGCTACAATAATTGTCAACTAAATTTAACCGTTAAAAAAAAATACTGAACTACAGTAACTCTTTGTTATACACTGCCTCATCAAACCCAAAAAACAGAAAATTGCCATTTTCAATAACAGGGCGCTTGATCATGCTGGTTTTTTGCTGTAATAATTGCAGGGCATCGTTTTTAGTTTTGATAGATTCTTTTACAGCCGGGCCCAGTTGTTTCCAGGTGAGGCCTTGTTTGTTCAGGAACTTCTCATAACCAGCCTTGCTATCCCATTCATTTAATTTTTCGGCGCTTACACCAAGTTTTTTAAAATCATGAAATTCATAAGCTACGTTGTTAGCTTTAAACCAGTCGAGCGCTTTTTTTACCGTATTGCAATTGGTGATGCCGTAAACTTTCATTAATGTGTGTGATCTATTTTTTATAGTGATTTCAATATTAATACTACTCCAACAACTATACCCACAATAGCCCAAATCCAAAATTGAGTGAATTGTGGCGGTAATTGTCCCTTCCAGTTAGTTTCTTCAGAAGCCGGTTTCCTTTTTCTAACATTGAAATACATTAGCAAGCCAATAATAAGAAGTGTAATACCCGTTAATAGAAGCTTAATATTCATTGTCTATTTATTAAACTTTGTCATAGTCAACTCGGTACCAATAGTGGCAAAGCTTTTTATCATTTCAATAGAGCGGTCTATCAATGCGGGCAACTCGGGTTTTTCATCATCGTCAAAACCACTCAGCACGTAATCAACCTGGCGGCCTTTGGGGTAATTATCGCTCACGCCAAAACGCAGGCGGGCATATTCGTTATTACCCAAGGTTGCTTCAATGTGCTTTAAACCGTTATGCCCGGCAGCACTGCCTTTTGGCTTTAAGCGCAGGGTGCCTAATGGCAGGGCAATATCATCTACAATAACCAGCACATTCTGCACAGGTATTTTCAATTCCTTCATCCAGTGGTTTAGCGCCTTGCCGCTAAGGTTCATGTAGGTAGTTGGCTTTATCAGGTGCAGGGTGCGGCCTTTATGGTTCACTTCGGTGTAAGCCGCAAGGCGCATGGTATAAAACTTTGCTCCCTCCTGCTTTGCCAACTCGTCGAGCACCATAAAACCTATATTATGCCTGGTATCGGCATATTCAGGCCCAATATTCCCTAACCCAACTATTAGATATTTCATTCGAGAGAAAAGACGGTTTAAATGATGAAACGATACAGCGATTTTAAAGATCTAACATATCATCGCCGCCGCAAAGATAACGCTTAAGCTAATATGCCTGAAATGGGATTTTAACAATTATGCGAGGATGTTTTCGGGGTGGGAAGGTTGAATGGCGATAGCAGCGGTGGTTTCAAACAACTGAAGTGAGTAGTTAAATAGCAAAGCCCCCAGAAAGTTCTGGAGGCTTTATTATAAAAAGATTGCTTTGTTTTATAAACCCACTACCGAATACGGTACGCGGATGTTTTTTACACGATAGTAATAAGGATCCAGATAACCTTCCTGACAATCAGTAACGCCGCAGCCCGAAAAATTGAGACAAAAGGTTAGTAACAACTCGTTACGACCATTAACCGATTCGGGGTGAATAGATGGGGTGTAATAACGCGCGTACTTGCCGCCAAAATACTCGCTAACGGTATAAATATATTTTTGAGCGGTGAACGGGCCTGTTGGGCTGCTTGATGTGGAGATATAAATATCGCGCTTATCTTCACAGTTAAAACCCTGATCCATCGACATCATGATATATTTACCATTGAGGTACGAGATACTATTATTACCCGGGCCAACGGCAACTTTTGCGGCATCGCTGGTAGTAGGCGCATTTGCCCATTCAGATCCGTTCCAAAACGTCCACGTCAATGGGTCGTCTTGTTTAAACCTGGCCACAAAAATATTCTGCCCATAGCCAAAGTTAAAGCCCTGCGAGCCGAAAGAGTACACATACCCATCGTTACCCTTCACCATACCGGTAGAATAATTGATATCTGTTTGGCCCGACATGCCCGCAGGGGTATAACGTACGGCTGTCCATTCGTCGCCTGCATTAGGGGTTAGCTTATATAACGACTGGTTGGTGGCACCCAGGCCCTTGCCCTCGCCGCACTGTGCCCAAACGCTGTTACCTATCTGCACACCTAAGCCCGGCCAGGACCAATCCGTACCCGGCTGGTTACTAAAGATCTGCCTTGGCCTACCCTGCGCATTGTTTGGTATAGTCATGTTGGTAGTATGATCGGGGTTCCAGTCGGTTACCTTTGGTTGTATCATTACCGAGTTGTTGTAGTTGAAAAAGTCTGAACACGAAAATTTATGATTATCGCGTAGCCTCGAACCATCCCAGGCATCCTGCGTAATCCATAGCACGCGGCCATCACTCAGTGGCACGCTGGTACCCTGGTCAAACGCTACCGAACCCTGGCTGGAGTTATTTCTTTCAAAAAACCCTATCGCAGAATCATCCCTGTAAGCTTGCTCAGCCAATGGCTTAAAGGTAAAGCGTTGGTTGCTACTTTTATCATCTACGTTTTCCAGCGTCACTTTACCATCTTCTGCCGATGCACTCACTGCCAGGCCTGTATTCTTATTAACGATGCTAAATATGCCCAGGGTTGATGATTGCTTAACTATCCACAGTTCGCCGGCGGCGGCCGATTCGTGGTACTGCTCAGGCTGCGTCCCCACCTGCGCGCCGGTGCCGGCATTCAAAAATTTACCGGTGTACAGATTCCGGATCTGGTAATATCTTACATCACCGTCTGCGCTGTTGTATATCAGGTGCCATTTTTGCCAAACGGGCATTGCAGCTACGCTTGTTCCGGCTTCTATTTTTTGGTTATCCTTATATTTCTCATTAAAAGTATAATCGCCTGCTACCTGCAGCATTTTGCCGCTGGTACCGGCAATAGCAAATACGGCATAGTCTGAACTATAGAAATCGTACACTTTAAACACAACGTTCCACTGAACTTTATCGCCCGATTCGGCTGTGACTACAAATAACTGGTTTAGCGAGGTAGCATTAAAGTTAACACCGGATGCAGGTGACACCTTTGACCCGTCAGATATCACCATATTGGCGGTTAGTGCGGCCATGTTAATCCCTTTTTGCACGGTAACGGTTATGGTGTGTGTGGAGTTATCAAACACTGCAGGGCCTATCTGCCCTTCGGCAAGCGCGAATTGTTTGATCATTTTTCCAGGACTGGGCAATCGCTGATAATCCTTAGAACAGGACATAAAAAGTATAATTGCCGGAAGCAGTAGTAGTAATAGTTTTCTCATAATAAAGGTTTATGCTAAATTGGTTTAGCACAAACATTGTAAATATAAATCGTTTTAGCAAATTTTTATTTAAAATATTTCACGCGTTAATAACCTGTCTAAGAAAACAATAAGCATAAAAAAAGCGACGGCTTATGCCGTCGCTTTTAATCATTTTAAATCGGTGAAACCACCTTTTTTAAAATTACTTCTTACCTGCTTCTTGTTCAGCCTGGCGTAATGCACGTGAAGTGGTTACAGATACAATCGTATCTTCTGCTGCATTGGTGATAGTAAGTTTAGGCAAATTGATTTCGCTAACTTTTACTGATTTACCAACCTCAAGCGCTTCGATGCTTACTTCGATGTTATCCAAATGATCTTTAGGCAATGCCTTAACACGCAGTTTCCTTAGTTTTTGAACTAATTTACCACCCACTTTAACACCCGGAGAAGTACCTGTTAATTTTACAGGGATCTCGATTGTTACCGGTTTCTTTTCATCTAACAATAAAAAGTCGATGTGGATAAGTTGTTCCGTTAACGGGTGGAACTGCATATCTTTAATAATAGCTTGTGATTTAACACC
The DNA here is from genome assembly GCF_001636615.1 of Mucilaginibacter sp. L294. Classification (GTDB taxonomy): domain Bacteria; phylum Bacteroidota; class Bacteroidia; order Sphingobacteriales; family Sphingobacteriaceae; genus Mucilaginibacter. The sequence continues at coordinate 13,738 of NZ_LGEK01000052.1, forward strand.
AGCTACTTCAATGTCGATGAAATGAACAACCGGAGTGTAAACTACGGCTCTCAAATCAGCTGCGGACACTGCAAAGTGGGTTTGGGTTGCACCACCGTAAAGTACTGCAGGCACTAAGCCTTGGTAACGCAGTTCTTTAGCGTCTCTTTTCCCTACGTTCTCTCTTGGAGAACCGCTAATAGCAATTGATTTCATTATTTATTTATTATTCAAAGCCACACCAACATGGTATGGATATTTTTATTCAACTTAATCTACCCTAAACAACTGGCTTATTGAGCCATGCTCGTTAACATTGCTGATCGCTTTTGCAAACAGATCGGCAGTGGTGAGCACCCTTATTTTAGGGCTCGAGTGTTTTAATGGTATAGTATCGGTCACTATCAGTTCGGTTAAAGCCGAGTTCTCGATAGTTTCGTAAGCCTTACCTGATAATACCGGGTGTGTACAAACCGCGCGTACGCTGCGTGCACCACGTTCCATAATTAAACCGGCTGCTTTTGCAAGTGTACCGGCGGTATCGCAAATATCATCAATCAGTACAATGTCCTGATCGGTAACATCACCGATGATGGTCATGCTTTCAATCTCGTTTGCGCGCTTGCGGCGTTTATCACAAATTACTACTTCGGCATTAAAGAACTTTGCAAAACTACGCGCCCTGTATGAACCGCCCATATCCGGCGATGCAATGGTTATATTACCCAAACCAAGGCTTTTTATATAAGGTACAAATATGATTGATGCATCAAGGTGATCTACCGGTACATCAAAAAACGCCTGGATCTGCGCAGCGTGCAGGTCCATCGTCATGATACGGTTAATACCTGCGGCTACCAGTAAATTTGCTACCAGTTTTGAACCTATTGCAACACGGGGCTTGTCTTTCCTATCCTGGCGGGCCAACCCAAAGTATGGTATAACCGCTATAATATAATGCGCAGATGCACGGCGGGCGGCATCTATCATCATTAACAGCTCCATCAGGTTATCGGTTGGCTGGTGCGTACTTTGTATCAAAAACACATCGCAACCGCGGATAGACTCATTAAAATGTGGCTGAAATTCGCCATCGCTGAAACGCGATAAAACTACATCGCCAAGCTCCTGGCCGTATGATGCAGCAATGTGTTTAGACAGCTCTTGCGAACCTGAACCTGCAAATAGCTTAACCGTATTGAACTGTAAAGGCATTTTTATGTGATTTCGATAATATCAAACCCCGTAAAAAACAATCGGATTTCAATTTTTCTATCAGACCTAAATCCGAAATTGAAAATTCGAAATCCGAAATTTTTGTTGCCCGACCAGGATTCGAACCTAGACAAACGGTACCAAAAACCGTCGTACTACCATTATACTATCAGGCAATCTCCTTTGGTTTGTAAGCCATCCCAAAAAGGAATGCAAATATAAGACGATTTTTCAGAACTCAAAAGCAAAATTTAAAAAAGTATTTTAAATAATTTTTACAGCTAAAACATGCGTTAAAAAGTGTTAAGGTTTACAGTTTTAACCAAAACATCATAATGTTTTTCTTATTTTCGGCTGCTTAAACCTACTATAGCTTGTAACAACAGCATGAACTACAATAAGATAAACAATATTTTTGGCTGGGCAGCCGGTATTATTGCATCCATCACGTACATTTTAACGCTCGAACCCTCAACCAGTTTTTGGGATTGCGGCGAGTTTATAGCCTGTATTTACCGCCTGCAGGTAGCCCACCAGCCGGGTGCGCCACTATTTACTATGATTGGCAAGGTGTTTTCCCTGCTATCATTCGGTAATAACTTTAAGGTGGCTTATTTTACCAACATGGCATCGGCCCTGGCCAGTGGCGCAACTATCCTGTTCCTGTTTTGGACCATCACCGCACTTGCTAAAAAGCTTTTGGTTAAAGCCGGCGAAGAACTGACCCAAACAAACCTGATCCTTATTATGGGTTCGGGCCTGGTAGGTGCATTGGCCTATACTTTTTCTGATACCTTCTGGTTTTCGGCTGTTGAGAGCGAGGTTTATGCACAATCATCCCTTTGTACGGCTATCGTATTTTGGGCCATCCTTAAATGGGAAGCCCACGCGGATGAACCCAGCGCTGATAAATGGATCATATTTATTGCCTATGTAATGGGTTTATCTATCGGTATACACTTGCTTAACTTATTGGTGATACCAGCAATTGCGCTGATCATTTATTTCCGCAGGGCAAAAGAGGTTACCACAGGCGGCACTATATGGTCATTTATATTAGGTGTTATTACAGTTGCCCTAATACTTTGGGGTGTTATACAGTTTACGGTTAAAGGCGCTGCCTTCTCCGATCTGTTATTTGTAAACACCCTGGGAATGGGCTTCGGCAGCGGTGCTATCGTTTTCTTTTTACTGGTTATTGGCGCCCTGGCATCGGGAATTTATTATACCGTAAAACCATCCAACCTATTTTTAGGTATTGCTGTGGTATGCTTTATATTGGTGTTAACCATCAGCGCAAGCATTGTTGGCTTTATAGCAGCTTTAGCTATACTGGCTTTATTAGAGTATGTTTTAAAAGTTCGCGAAAAACGCGCAGCGCTTAACCGCGTTTTAATTTGCGCGGCATTTATTTTATTCGGCTACAGTTCTTTCGTGATGATCATTATCCGTGCTAAAGCAGGCACAAACTTAAACAACAGCGACCCGCAGGATGCCTTCGCGTTGAACAGTTACTTAAACCGCGACCAATACGGCGATACACCTTTAATATACGGCAATTATTTCGATTCGCAGGTTACCGATCAAACCGAGGGTGCCAAGATCTATCGCCGAGGCGAACATAAATATGAAGTTGCCGGTAAAAAGCTGAATACCATTTATGACCGCAACACGTTGTTTCCGCGTATGTTTAGCCAAAAAGCAGGCCATCCGGAGTTTTACAAGATGTGGTCGCAATTGGGGCCGGAAGAGCACCCTACCATGGCTACCAATATCGCCTTTTTCAGTAGCTGGCAGGTTACACAAATGTACACCCGCTATTTTCTTTGGAACTTTGTAGGCCGTGCCAATGAAATGGACGGGCAAACTAACCAGGGTGCAGATGGCAGCTGGCTTAGCGGCTTTAATTTTGGTAAGGATTTGCCAAGTACCGTTACGCTGAGCAAATCATACAACAGGTTATACTTCCTGCCGTTGATCATCGGGTTACTGGGTATGGTTTATCATTTTATGCGCAACCAGCGCGATGCAGGTGTGGTAGTGATACTATTCTTTTTTACCGGTTTGGCTATTGTGCTTTACCTTAACCAGGACCCTCTACAACCCCGTGAACGTGATTACGCTTATGCGGGGTCCTTCTACGCGTTTGCTATATGGATAGGCCTGGGCGTATTGTTTATCGCCGAACTGCTCACCAAAAAAATCAATGCCAAAACCAGCGCAATTGTTGCAACGGTAGCATGCTTACTTGCAGCCCCGGTATTAATGGCCAGCCAGGAGTGGGATGATCATGACCGTTCTACCAAGCTTACCCCGCATGATCTGGCTTATGATTACCTGAACTCATGCGCCCCGAATGCTATCTTGTTTACCTATGCCGATAACGATACTTACCCGCTTTGGTACATTCAGGAAGTTGAAAACGTGCGCCCGGATGTACGTATCGTAAACTTAAGCTTGTTAGGTACAGATTGGTATATCCGCCAGATGAAGGCTGAAATGAACCAATCGGCACCGTTGCCTATCAGCATGCCTAACGATAAGTTTAAAGCAGGCATACGTGATGTTATTTATTATAACGACGCTAAAATAGCCGGCTCTGTTGAATTGAAAGAGGTATTTGACTTCCTGACATCAGACAATAAAGAAACCATGGTGCAGTACCAAAACGGCGAAAGCGCCAATTACCTGCCTACCAAAAACTTTAAACTGACTGTTAATGCCGATGATGTTATTAAAGGTGGCACGGTAGCGGCCGATAAAAAAGACCAGATAGTACCTGAAATGGACTGGACATATCCTGGTAAATATGTAACCAAGGATAACCTGGCTATGATGGATATACTGGCGCATAACAACTGGAAACGCCCTGTTTATTTTGCATCAACCGTACCAAGTGATAACATGCTTGGGCTGGACAGGTACCTTTACAGCGAAGGCCTTACCTATCGCCTGATGCCGTTTAAACCGGATACCACCGCTGCCCCGCAAGAAAACAGTAACACCTTGTTAATGTATAACAATATGGTTAACAAGTACAGATACGGCAACTTTAAAACCGCTAAGTATCTTGACCACGAATCGTTAACCTTATTTTACCCGTTGATAACCCGTTTATACGCCACCCTTGCCGATAACCTTTTAAAAGAAGGGCATATTGACCTGGCTAAAAACGCTTTGAAAAAGTATGACGATGTAATGCCATCGCAAATCATATCATCAGAACTGGCAGTGCGCAAGTATTATATGGTGGAAAGCCTTTACCGCATGGGCGACCCTACATTAGCTAACAAATTGGCCAACCAGATAGATGATTACATTATAGATCAGTTAAAATACAGCTACATACTGTACCAAAAAAGCGATGCAGGCCTCAATACACGCGATGTGCAGTTGTTCCTATCGTTACTTAACGGGATGGAAGGGCTTACTAAAACTTATAAGCAAGATGCTTTAAGCAGCAAAATAGGTGCACAACTTAAAGATTACGGCACCAAGTTTGGCGGTTTAGCAACACAACAGCCACAGCAATAAAACATTAGTATTAGTAAACAAAAAAAGCGGATCATCGCCGCTTTTTTTGTTTACTAACCACGGGGAAGTGTTCACGTTCACTGGCGTGAACACAGTGAACATTTATAACTCATTAATAATCTGTGATTTATATTTAACGCAATGTAACAAATCATAAAAAAAGCGGCCATTCAGCCGCTTTTTTTATGATTTGTCTTTATGTTTTCTTCCTTAATCTTCTTCTACAACACCCATGTTGCAGAATTTTTCGATACGCTCGGCAACCAGTTCGTCTACGTTACGCTCGGTTAAAGTTTTAAGTTCTTTTATCAGTTGTTTTTTAAGAATGGCGGCCATAGCAACCGGGTCCTGATGCGCGCCGCCAAGTGGTTCTTTTATCACGCCGTCAATCAACTTGTTCTTCAACATCTCTGTTGAAGTTAGCTTTAGCATTTCGGCCGCACGCTCTTTTTGCTCCCATGTTTTAAACAGGATGGTTGAGCAATTCTCTGGCGAAATAACTGAGTACCAGGAGTTATCCAGCATCAGCACCTTATCGCCAATACCTATGCCTAACGCGCCACCAGATGCACCTTCGCCTATTACTACGCAAATAACGGGCACCTTTAGTATGGACATCTCCAGCAGGTTACGGGCAATAGCCTCGCCCTGTCCGCGTTCTTCAGCCTCAAGGCCGGGGAATGCTCCGGGAGTGTCTATTAAAGTAACAACAGGCTTGCCAAACTTCTCGGCCATTTTCATCAGCCTTAAAGCTTTACGGTAACCTTCGGGGTTGGCCATACCGAAATTACGGTACTGGCGCTCTTTGGTATTACGGCCTTTTTGGTGACCAATAAACATCACTGTTTGGCCATTTAACGTCCCAAAACCGCCTATAATCGCCTTATCATCGCCTACAGTACGGTCGCCATGCAATTCGATGAAATCATCGCACATCAGCTCAAGGTATTGTAAGGTATAAGGGCGCTCGGGGTGGCGTGATATCTGCACTTTTTGCCATCCGGTTAGGTTAGCATAGATCTCTTTCTTGGTGGTTTCCATCTTGGCTTCCAGTTCTGCAACGGTGGCCGACATGTCAAGCTTGTTTTTTTCTTCAACCTGCTTTACTTTTTCTATCTGCCCCTGCAATTCTGCCAGTGGTTTTTCAAAATCAAATGTAATCTTCATACAATTTTATTGGCCGCTAAATTAAATAAATCAATCGGCATATTGTTTTAATTATGATTTTTTCAATTTACTGAGCTTTGCAATTTGCCCGGGCGACAGTAAATTATACGCCGCAACATACGTTTTCAAAATGGCATTCCGCAGTTCGCCCATGTATAAACCATAGCGGTTTGTGTAATAGATCAGGTCGCTTTCGCTTATTTTTTTACTGTGGAACAAGGCATCCAGTTTGGTTTCGTTGGTTACGATAAAGTTGCCCATTTCTATTTTTTTGCGCTTTAATTCGATGGTTATACCGGTTAAGGCCGTAACTTGTGAAGGGCTCAGATCAAGTTCCTTCTTATATTTCAAGGCCTGCTCTGCCGATGGGTACTTATTTACATCGGCCACCAAACTCATGTTATACAGGTCTTCGCCTTTTATCAGGGCGTTGTACTGTACATCGTTCAACGTTTTTATTGGGGATGGCTTTAGGGTGCTATCGGGGGTTTGCGCTTTGGCATTAAAGCTGATAAATGTTATGATAGTAACGATAGATAATAGTTTAAGCATACTGGTTTGTTTGTTTAAACGCGCAATTTTTGAGCCAAAAGAAGTCACTAATAGTAATCTATCACTTCACTTTTCAGAGGTTGCTGGTTCCAGCCTTTGTTTTTAAATATTAAACTACTTGCAAATGTGCCAATACATAACCCTGCAAACAGACACATATAAGTGATAATAAATTTATACGAAATGCTATATATACCATTTTTGGCGACATTTGAGTACATTTCGAAAAAAGCGATTATTAAAATAATTATTGTAGATAAAAGCGCCGCATACTTTTTAGGCCGGGGAACAAATAAGCAATTTAATATGGTAACCGCAGTAAACACAAGAACTATATCAAACCCGTGTACAAAGTTGAATAACTGCAGATTTTTTGTTTTAGATAAGCTCTCCTCTGCATCCATAATCAAGACGAGCAAGCCAACAGCAATTGCGTATGACAGTAAGGTACCCAATATCCACTTTACTATTTTCATCACCCTAAAATAAAAAACTTTTCGCCCTTTTGCAGGCTTGTTGGTGACAACACCAACAACGGCCAAAGGCTACTTTATATCTTACTTGTCATCCTGAGCGATAGCGAAGGATCTATTAGCGAACTGTGCTTATTGATTATGCATATATCGGCGAATAGATGCTTCACATGCGTTCAGCATGACGCGAGGGGTTACTCCACCTTTATCACTTTAGTTCGTTTGCTTATCCCGTTCTCATTAAAAGCCTCTATCTGGAAATAATACGGCAGGCCTTTCTCCATGCCATTAAAATAGTACTCGTTTACGTTATAAACCATAATGTTGTTGTACAGTTTATCCGGCTCGGTACCCATATAAATGGTATAACCTACTGCCCCATCGGTTTGGCGCCAGCGGATCCACGAGTTACGGCGCTCGGCATCGCCACGCAGTACAATCAGGTTCCTAACCGTATCCGGCACTACGCCTGCCCCTTTACCAAATACCCTAAAACCCGATAAGGCAAACTTACCTGTAGGCATATGCAGGTTGGTTATTTTAAGGTAACGGGCTTTAGCCGGGTTTTTTAGTTCCACATAATCATGCGGTACATCGGTTTTATTTTTGCTTTTATCAACCAGTGTTTTCCAGGTTTTGCCATCGATTGATGAGGTAATCACATACTGATGATACACCCCTAATGATTTACCCATAAACGTAGCATCCTGATCGGCATAGTTCAATTGGATAGCCTTTACAGTGCATACTTCACCAAGGTCGGTTTGCAGCCATTCGCCTTTGTTTGCTGTTTTGGCGCTCCAGTAGGTTTTAATGTCCTCATCAACCGCTAGGTTTGGCACATAGGCCCCAAGGGTTGATGATACCTGCACGGGCTTATTGTAGTTCAAAAACATCCAGCCGGTAAAATTGCTTTTCAGGTGGTCTTCTTTCCCAGCCGATAAATAATGCGGATAATCGCCATAAGCGGTGTTGGCATACAGTACGCCATCCTTGTCGAAGCCTGCGGGCCAAAAGCCTATACGGCGTTCAAAGTTGTTTTTTACATCTATCACCATAGTGCTGATGTGCCAGTAGTTGCCGTACTTATCTGCCCAGGTAGCGCCATGCCCCGCCCCTTTTGCAAAGCCACCGGGTTTGTAGCTAAACGGGTTATGTTTTTGATAGGTGAAAGGGCCAAGCGGTTTATCGCCCACATAAACGCCATCGCCATATCCACGGCCTTCGGTTCCGGGGGCAGCATATTGCAGGTAGTATTTACCGTTATGCTTGTTCATCCAGCCGCCTTCCATAAAGCCGGTCAGGAAAACGTTATCATTATTCTCGCCGAAACGTTCCCAGCCGTGTTCTTTCCAATCAAGTTTGATCATCTCTTTTTTGGGGCCGATGGGCTCAAAAGTTTTGCGGTCAATCTCCTGCCCGTACATTGGCAAGGTGTTGCTGCTGCCATGATAGATGTAAACCCGGCCGTCGTCATCAGCAAACAGGCCCGGGTCCCAGGCGCCCACCTGGAAATAATCTTTAGCGGCCTTCCAGGTATCATGGGTTGGGTCGGTGCTCATCCACAGGGTAAAATCTTTATTATAGGTTGATCCTATCACCAGCAAAGTATCGCCCAAAACCAATGTACCGGGCGCACAAAGCTCATCGCCTTTTACCTGGTTATACGGGCGCACAAATTTGCGCGAAACAAACTTCCAGTTTAGCATATCGCTGCTCCACCAGTAACCAAACTGATTGGTGCTGAACAGGTAGTAATTGCCTTTAAAAAAAGTCATGGTTGGGTCGGCAGTGGCGCGGTGTTTGCCCCAGGCTGCAAAGGTATCAAATGGTGTATAACCATAATCGAGATTAAGCGGGTTGCAATAGGTAAGCCGTTTTGTTTGTGCCGATACGTTAAAGGCAAATGCAAGTATGAGTGATGCTAATAGGATACGAATTTTCATAGCAGAAGATGTAATTGGTTAGCAGTTTCAAATATCTGCTTTTATGGCGATAATAAGAACGATAGATTATTAATGATAGTTTAATTAACCACAAAGAACACAGAGAAAAAACACAGAGGCCACAGAGGATAATTAAATTGTTCAATCTCTGTGTTCTCTGTGAAACATCTGCGTCCTCTGTAGTTAAAAAACAAAAAACGCCAGACCAAGGGCCCGGCGTTCTCATTATAAGACCAGTCGAAACTTACATTCCGAAAGCTTTTTTAAGCTGACCAGCAGCGTATATTTCTGCCTCGTTAGCTTGTGGCACCACGGCGCCCATGCCAAAAAACTCGTGGGTTACACCATCCCAGTTTTTACTGTCGACAGTTACATCGGCGGCTTTTAGTTTTTCAACCAGGGTCATACCTTCGCTTTGCAGCGGGTCTATCTCATCAGTAATAACGGTAGTTGCCGGTAAACCTTTCAAATTAGCTGCTATCAGGTTAATGCGTGGGTCTTTACCTTCGGCCATACTGTTCAGATAGTTTTTCACAAACCACATCATCATGGGTTTATCCAAAGGTTTGGCAGCGGCATTTTTTATGTACGATGGCGTGGTCATATCCGATCCGGCAACCGGGTACACGGCTAGAATAGCGGTCGGAATCATTATTTTACTGTCGCGTGCTTTAATAGCGGTGTTAATAGCCAGGTTACCGCCGGCACTTTCGCCAGCTACGGCAATCTTTTTAGGGTCGCCTTTGATGGAAGCTGCATTTGCAATCACCCATTTATATGCGGCAAAAGCATCGTTATGCGCGGTAGGGAATTTATGCTCGGGCGCTAAACGGTATGCTACCGATACTACAATAGCCTCGGTTTTATCGGCCAGTACATTGGCTGATGCATCATACACATCAAGGTTAGCAATTACAAAACCACCACCATGATAGTATACAATAACCGGGTATGCTGCCTTCCCTGTTTTAGGCGTATAAACGCGCAAATGGATATTGCCCCCATCAACCGGGATGTCTTTACCCATGGTATCAACATTAAATACCGGCTTTGGTATATTGTTCTCTTTCATCAGATCCATTACCGCATCAGTTGGTGTATGGTTTTTACGAGCTTCAACAGCGGTTAACTGCGGTATGGGTTTATCACCGTAGCTGGCCAGTTTTTCTATAACTGCCTGCATTTCGGGTTTAATATCCGGCGCCCATGCAGGTGCGGGGCCTTTTGGTTTTAATGCTATTGGTGTTGCGCTATCGGCAGTTGTGGTGGTCGAATCTGTAGCAGTACTGTCTCCGGCAGCCTTCTTTGTGCTGCTTGTGCAGGCAGTGGCCGCCATTATACAAAATAAGGCCGCGTAAGTAATTGATCTGATTTTCATTTTAGTAGATGTTTGTTAAGTGTTCACATCTAACATCATATCAAAAGCCCGGCCATTGCCATCTTATTAATTACTAAATAGCCAATGGTTGTATTATTAGTTAATTAAAGAAAAATAATAGCCCATACTATTTGAAGTTTCATGCTTGGGCCGGCGATTAGTTTATTATTAACCACAAAGTACACAAAGAGAAAAGCACAAAGGTCACTGAGGGTTTGTCTATTTATTAAAAGCATTCTTGGTGTTCTCTGTGAAACCTCCGCGTACTCTGTGGTTAAAAAAATATTTGCTTTTTGTCAGTTTAATGAAACATTACAACAACATGGCGCGCATTGCGTTGCTTATTGTAGATACACCCGCTATCTTCATAAAACATTTACACCACCAACCATGAAATACAGAACTTTAGGCAACACCGATGTACAGCTCTCCGCAATTGGCTTAGGTTGCATGGCATGAGCCATGCTTACGGCGAACCGGATGATGCAGAATCAATAGCTACGCTGCATAAAGCCCTTGAACTGGGCATTAACTTTTGGGATACCGCCGATGTTTACGGCAACGGACAAAACGAAAAACTGATCTCGCAGGTATTAAAACCCAATCGGGATAAGATCTTCATCGCCACAAAATTTGGCTTTACTGCCGATAGCAGCGGTAAGCTTAACGGCTTTGATGGTTCACCTGCTTATATGCGTACCGCGGTAGAAGCCAGCCTTAAACGCCTGCAAACCGATGTGATAGACCTGTACTATACCCACCGTGTAGACCAGAATATCCCCATAGAAGAAACAGTTGGCGCCATGGCCGACCTGGTAAAAGAAGGCAAGGTAAAATACATCGGGCTTTCTGAAGCGTCGCCTGCCAGTATCCGCCGGGCACATGCGGTGCACCCTATAGCGGCCCTGCAAAGCGAATATTCATTATTAACGCGAGATGTGGAAAGTGAAATACTGCCGCTGTGTAAAGAACTGGGCATTTCTTTTATCCCTTTTAGCCCCTTAGCACGCGGACTGGTGACCAACAAACTGGATGTAACCGAACTGAAAGAAGGTGATTTCCGCAAAACTTTGCCCCGTTACCAACAGGACCATGCAGACAATAACCGATTGCTGGCCGAAGGTTTTGCTACTATTGCCGAAAGCTTAAATTGCACCTCAGCTCAACTGGCTATTGCCTGGGTGTTAGCGCAGGGCGAAAATATCATTCCTATACCGGGCACCAAAAAGCGCAAATATCTACAGGAAAATGCCGGCAGTGTTGATGTGGCATTATCTGTTAAAAACCTGGACGAGATTGACGCTTTATTGCAGAAATACCCCGATACAGGCGACAGGTATAACGCAGGAAATTTAAAATTCGTGGATAAGAATTAACTACTTCGGTGTGTCCTTAATATCGTAATGCGGCACTACCTTGTTGCTCGCGGGCATTTCATTATAAGCAGCGTAATACAAAAATTTTGTACTCTTGTCTATCCCCGGCATTATGGTGCCTATAATTTTTTTCATCTCGTAGTTCTCCCTGTTAAGGGCCGCAATATCTTTCAGGTTGATTTTGGTGATGTAACAGATGATGGGGTAAGTGCCCTCATTAGAAGTATTGTTATACATCCTGATAATACGTGGCTTAGAGCTTACCTGGTTTAATACCATTGGGAAATGAAACTTTGTATTAGCTGCATTAGTTACAGTTTTACTAAAATCGTATATCTCGGTTTCGCTCATGTATTGCCATATATCATTCGGCCGGCTGCAACTGGTAGCAAGGCTCATGGTATTTGCTGCGGCAAACAGGTAATTCTCATCGTATTCTTTTCGGGCTTTCTCATAAAGCTGCGGGGCAGTTTTACCGTTTATGGTGTATATGCCTGCAGTAATACTGCTTAGTTTCCACCCATACGAGTAATGCGCATATACTGTTGTGATCATGCTTTTATTTGGCGTAGCGGCATTCTTAGGGACAAACATGGATATATACATTTCTTCTGCCGTACCCGGATAAACCAGCCGGAAACTATTTACACCCAGATCTTTGGTATTGATGGTATCGGCACCAACGTACTTATTTACAACGTAGTAATCGTTAAATACTACAAAGCTATCTTTATTTAGCTGCAGGCCTATTGATTCTAATGTGCCTTTAGCGTAATTATCGTCCAGCAGTTCTTTTGATAGGTAAGCGCCCAGGCTTTTGTCATCGTTTGCTTTTAGATATTTAAACACCTGCTTGTTAAGCTCGTGCAGCTCGTCGCGGTTACTTTGTTTTATCTGATCGTTTTTCCAGGCGCCTATTTCATTGCTGCAGCTTTGCAGTATAACAGGTATTAAGAGGCAGCAAATTAATTTAAACGGGCTTAGGTTTTTCATCGGTACTAATATAAAAAAATTGTGATACAGGTTAGATATCCTTATAAATCTGACATTGCACAGAAAACGGGTAACATAGTAATTGTTATCTTCGGCCTTTTAAATAAGTTAACCCTATGAACAGCTTTATAACCCGTTTTGCAAAAATATCAGCACTGGCACTCCTTGTAATTACAGTTGTATCATCGTGCGACAGGTCGACTAAAACCGACGCTGCCAAAACAGATAGCACAGCCACCGTTAAAACAGCACCAATGAAAGTTGATTCGGGCAAGTTGGTTGGCGCATGGCATGATGAAGCCATAAAATCTGACAAGGGCGAGGAAATTGCCTATGAAGTGATAAGCAGCGGCCATAAAGTGTATATACAGGCTATTACCTTTACCGGCACCGATTTAACCCTGAATGATACCCCGCCTATTACCCCGGCAGCAACCGAAATAAAAAAGGATGGCGATAAATACGTAAGTGTTGAAAGGCCCGATGAAAGCTACAAAATAGATAAAGAAGGCAACCTGGAATTGTACGACAAGGGCGTATTAGTGGCTACCTGCAAAAAACTGTTATAGTAATTAGCTTACAGTACTATCTTAGCCGGGTGAAAGTATTTAACCTTGTTTTTTGTGTACTGTTTATATTGTTTGCGGCGCTGCAATACAACGATCCCGACCCTTACGTTTGGATGCCTATATATTTGTACAGTTCTGTTTTATGCTATAAAGCTGCGCAAAAGAGATTTTATCCAAAAGCATATCTGCTTGGCATCATAGTTTATGGCGCATACGCCATGTACCTTTTCTTTGACAAAACCGGTGTGCTCGACTGGATAAAACAGCATCGTGCCGAAAGTATGGTACAAACCATGCAGGCCACAAAACCATGGATAGAAGAAAGCCGGGAGTTTTTTGGCTTGATGATCCTAATAGCTGTTTTGGCTACCAACTGGATCTATGCTGCAAATAGAAGAAAGTAATACTATTTGTGGTTTTTGTTCCAGCCTATCTTCATTTTACCGTTTTCCTCGTGCGCGCGGATGTGGAGCACAATGCCTTTAAAGCGTTTTTTTGCTAACTCATCCTTATCGGTTATCAAACTGTCTTTACCGGGGTTACGCAGTGGGATATCCAATGCGATATCCGTTCCTTTGGTTAATCCGTAAACACCGGCTACATCCACATTTAACACACTTGAGCTTACCTGTAATGGCTTAATGGTGATCATATCGCCGTTTATGGTAAAGTGCCCATCCATTTTAGGGATCCGGATATTCTTCAGATCGCGAAACGGGAATGCGAATTTACCTACACTTATTAAGGGTTTAAAGTTAAGCAAGGCTGCATCCCGCAGGCTCAGATCAAGGTTGCCCACTATAGAGTGCGGCACCAGGTTACCGGCATCGGTTATGCCACCGGTAATATTTGTTTTGGCCGATAAAAAGCCCTGCAAGTTCTCGGAAGTAAAATCCTGTAGGCCAAAATTGTTAAACGCGTAGAAAAATTCGCGCATGTTTACATGGCTAACGGTAGTGTTAACAGCAAACTTGTTTAACGATTTCCCCTGCATCATACGCCCATTGATGGTTAATGAACCACCAGAATGTTTTAGGCCGATATTCTGAATGATGATACCGTTATCGGTTGTGAGCAGGTCGGCCCGGGCATCAGTAGCCAGGAACTTTTTGTAATAAACCTTTGCTACCTGCATATGCATTTCGGCCTTGCCTTTATCAAGTACGGTGCTTAACTGGTCAACTATATTGCCGCTATTACCCCTGCTTTTTGCGGCGGGCGCACCTTTACGCTCACTTAAAAACCCTAAAAACTCGCCCAAATACAATTGTGGGCTGCGAATTTGCCAGGTAAGCAATATTTTCTCGGGTGCATTATAATACAGGTTTAAAAAGTTTTTCACCCGGCCTTCCATAGTTACAATGCTTTTGCCGCTTTGCAGGCGGATGTTGCTCAACACCAGGTCGTCGCCAATAAAATTCAGCGAAATGGATGAGTTTTTTAATTTAAGGTTACGGGGCAGGTAATAAATATCGGTATTACGCAGGTTGATAGAACCCCTTATAACGGGCTTGTTTATTTTATAGTCAACAACGTCTGCGGTATACCGCAGGTTCATATCTGCCGAGCCGTTAGCAAATTTAGCCACGTTATCCTGCAAAAACCAGTTCAGATCTGCCGCCGGGAAGCTTGATTTAAAGTTACCGGTGGCAACAGGTTTTATAAGATTAATAATGCTGCCGGTATCTATAGTAAACGGCAAGTGGTTATAAGTGCCTTTTAAACGAATAAGTTTTATGGCAGAGTTATCATCACCATACCCCTTATCTTTTACATAGTTATTGGTAAACACGCCATCGAACGAGCAATTATCAAGGTCGCCGCCCGGTATGCTTATCTTACTATCCCTAACTTTAGCGGTAACATACAATTTGGGCCCGCCGTCGTTGCCACCAAAACTGCCGTTTATGTTACAGGTAACATTCATGGGTTTGCTGATGTTAAAGCGGTTAAGCACCTGTGTAATATTGGGTGCCAGCAAAGCCGATGCACGTCGCCATAGTATCTGGTCGGCAACAATGTTAATGGTAAAGTTTGGCGATGGTTTATCAGCCGTGGCAAAAACAGCGTTTATTCTAAAGGGGGAATCGCCAATGTTCAATGGTAAAACCGATACATTTACCTTGCCTGTCTTTTCGTTATAGCCGGCATCAAAGTTGCCCTTTAACTGCTGGTTTTTGATGAAGCTGCCGCGCAGGCTGTTAAAGGCCATGCTTTTTGCCATTACATCCAGGTGGAATTTTGCCCGCCAGCCGCTATCCGGATAATTCATTTCCCCGTGGATATCGTTCACCGCAAAATTGAACAGTTTGTGCGCCTTGCGGTCATCAACCGTAAACGTAACATTGCTTAAGCTAAACTCTTTCAGCTGGGTAGATGAGCTGCTTTCAGATGGGTTATCCTTTACTTTTTTATGGTCTTTTTTAAATACGGCAGTATTGCTGTAGCCCGTACTATCGGTAAAAAGGTCAATAGCGGCATCGCTAATGTCAATGTGGTTAATATCAATAGTTCCTTTAAAAAGGGCCGCTGTATTTACAGAAACGTTAAAATCCTTTGCATCCAGCAGGGTGTGTTTATGCTGCGCGAAGTTTTTATCGCGAATGAGCACATTCTTGAGAGTAAGCGAAACATCCGGGAACCCCCGGAAGAAGTTGGGACTCATATCGCCAATGATAAGGCTACCGTCCACGCTTTTATTAAGCTGGTCGTTCACCATTTTAAGCACCTTGGTTTTATTGTAAGTAATATATAGCGTAAAGCCTATCAATATCACTACAACAAGCAATACCAGGCCTGCAAGTATTTTTAGGGAAGTTTTTAACCACTTAGGCATATGCGTAATTTACAGATAAATAGTCAAATGCCTTGTTTTGTTTGTTTTGTAGTAGATTGATTAATAGCTGGTGGGAATAATTGGGATATAGATAATGCACATTATTTAATAATTCCTACAATCATCATCGTAACAAATAATAGCACAATAACCTGTATCCACGACTTTATTGACGCCGGGCGCGACAATAACATCCCGGTAATAACCCCGGATATTATACCGATACCACTTTTTAAATACAGGTGCTTATCCAGCATACCCAACGCACCAATAAATAAAAAAGCGCAGATAAGCCCTCCAACTATTTTAAACGCGATGTTATTGACTTTAGTTAAGTTCATTTTTATAATTGCAGCCCTAATATATTTAAATTAATGCAGCAAATAACCGAATAACTAACCCCGCGTAACGCTATCATCTCAAAAAGATAAATCCCTATATTAGCCCCACACAAACCATGGCTAATACCGCACCCCAATTACGTACCGTTAATGTTACCCGCTATGTTACGCCATTGCGCGAAGGCGGCTCGCTGCCGGCCATTGCCGAGGCTGACGATGGCTTTTTATACGTACTGAAATTCCGTGGTGCCGGGCAGGGGCCAAAAGCGCTTATTGCCGACCTGATTGGTGGCGAAATAGCCCGTAAACTGGGTTTTAAAGTACCCGAACTGGTATTTGCCAACCTGGACGAGGCCTTTGGCCGTACCGAACCGGATGAAGAAATCCAGGACCTGCTCAAGTTTAGCGTTGGCCTTAACCTGGCGCTGCATTACCTTTCGGGCAGCATTACCTTTGACCCTACCGTTACTTTTGTGACAACCGAAATGGCATCAAAAATAGTATGGATGGATGCCCTGCTGATGAATGTTGACCGCACCGCACGCAACACCAATATGCTGATGTTTAACCGCGAGCTTTGGCTGATAGATCATGGCGCGGCCTTGTACTTTCACCACAGTATGGAGAAATGGGAAGAACAGGCCAAACGCCCGTTCACACAGATAAAAGACCATGTACTGCTGCGCAAAGCATCCAAACTGGATGAGGTTGATGCCGAGTTTAAAGTACTGCTAACGCCGGAGTTTATCCAGTCGGTAGTTGATCTGATACCCGATGCCTGGCTTACTGATCGCTCTTTTGAAACCGAGGATGAGCAGCGGCAGATCTACGCTAAATTTTTGAACACCCGTTTAGCAAACTCAAATACTTTTGTAAAGGAAGCACAAAATGCAAGATCGTCACTTATTTGAGTATGCCGTTATCCGCGTTGTGCCCAGGGTAGAGCGCGAGGAGTTCCTGAACGTGGGGGTTATTTTGCTGTGCAGCAAACAAAAGTTCCTGAAAATGATGTACCATATTGATAAAGACCGCCTGCTGGTCTTTTCAAACGACCTGGATATTGACGCGCTGGAAGAAAACCTGTCATCCTTCCAACGGATTGCTACCGGCGGTAAAGATGCCGGCCCTATTGGCGAACTGGACGCCGCATCACGTTTCCGCTGGTTAACGGCTACACGCAGCACAGTGGTGCAAACCTCAAAAGTACACCCGGGCTTTTGTTTAGATGGAGAAGATTCGCTTAGTCGTTTATATGATCAGTTAGTGAAATAATCTATTTTTAGCCACAGAGAACACTGAGATCAGCAAAGAGTTGAACACAAAGGACACAGAGGTAATGTCCAACAATCTTATGGTAAACCCTTAAACAAGTCTCTGTGTCCTTTGTGGTTCTCTCTCCGTGACCTTTGTGGTTAATTCATAAAAGCCGTATACAGTTTCTATACTCAATCGTTTTCGCAGAATAAAATATAGGGTATGTAAAATATACACTATATATGCTAAATTAGCTTTCCGAAACCAATTATAAGATCTAATCTCATGGCCTTTCTCATTAAAACAAAAGCACTTATGCTTTGCCTTGCATGCCTGTGTTTTATACAAGCGGCATCGGCACAAAAAAAGTCTTCGGCACAGCCAAAGTTTAAGGTAATTGCTTTTTACACCGGCAAGGAAGACCAGGCACACATCAGCTTTATGCACGAGGCCAATAAGTGGTTCCCGGAGATGGCCAAAAAGTACAACTTCACTTACGATTCTACCAATAACTGGAGCAATCTTAATACCCAATTTCTGGCTAAATACAAGGTGGTTATATTTTTAGATACCCGCCCCGAGGATTCCCTGCAACGCGTTGCCTTTGAAAAATACATGAAAGGCGGCGGCGGCTGGATGGGTTTCCATTTTTCAGCCTTCGCGCTTAATCAATCGGCAGTGCCTCAAAACTGGGACTGGTACCACAACGTATTTTTAGGTTCGGGCCAGTATGGCAGCAATACCTGGCGGCCAACATCTGCCATTTTAAAGGTAGAGGGCAAAGATCATCCGGCTATGAAAGGCCTTGGCGACACCTTTAAAGCATCGCCAAACGAATGGTACCGCTGGGAAAAAGACCTGACGCAAAACCCGAGTATAGAAATACTTGCGTCGATAGACCCGGCGAGTTTCCCGCTGGGCACAGGGCCAAAGCAAAGCGAGATATGGCATAGCGGCTATTACCCCGTGGTGTGGGCAAACCGTAATTACAAAATGGTGTACTTTAATATGGGCCATAATGATATTGATTATGAGCACAAAACGAATAAGGACCTGTCGCATACTTTTGGTAACCCGGCAGAAGATAAACTGATTTTAAACACCCTGCTTTGGCTCTGTCTCTTATACACATCTCCGAGC
>NZ_LGEK01000058.1 GCF_001636615.1 Mucilaginibacter sp. L294
ATTTATATCTCCGCCATTCAGATTATATAAATAGTTACCAGCAAAGTTTCCATTTTGGACCCGGTGGTTTTCATTCCAACTAATATTTTCATTTGGATATTCGAAAGAGGTGAAAATAATCGGTGAGTTTAGTTTTGGTACAATAGCTGTTGCAAGAGGAAGGCCCCTTGTTTTATTCCAGAGGTATTTCCGGTATTTGTTGCCGCGCATTTCAATAGTTAATGGATTGCCGGCATCGTCATATTCTAATGTCCTCACTTCTGTTTCTAAGTCATTATCAAAATTTGCAACCCGGATACTATCAACCAGTAATTTGCTACTATTAAAATGCGCATAGGTGAATGACTGGTTCAACAATTGTGCATCTTTATAAAGCTTCGAACCTAAAGGAAATGAAACTCTGTTTGAATCAGTTAACGTTGCGGCGAATGGCGGATAAATCGAAGTGGTAGCATCTGGTTTGTCTGCGGCATAATAGTTCTTTTGTATATTGACTGTTCCATCACTATTTCCACTTCTGATAACAATAGGCTGAAGGTTGTAATCTCCATATTTATAATCATGCCACTCTGTAATTTTATTATTGGGATTATTTAAGTCATAGGTGATCATAGAATCAGCATCCAAATAAAGCCTGTTTCCAATGGCAATTTGATAGACACCAACAATTGGAGGTGCAAAGCCATTATGGATTACGATAGGCTCATCATATGATGTTGCAGAACACTTCATAGCCTGTATTGGCCTGCCGAACTGAGTTCCATTAGCTAAACTTGTAGCAGTGTCATTAAATCTCTGAATTTTGATAGCAGCAGGAACAAAACCGGAGGTTGTATATTTATCCATTATGGTTTTTTCCTCATTACCCCTGGACCCTGCAAAGTCCAAAACAGGTGAAAAAGGAAAACCTTGCGGATAGGAAGGCACTTTACGGCACGAATAATAATGCTCCGTGCGGTATGTGACGCCATTATCAGCTACCTCTTCAATTACTTTTGGGTAAATGATACTATTGGACATGTTGCCTTGCCCAGGCATATTAAGGCTGCCATGTCTTACTACCCATTGGCCAAATTGGGAAATTTCCCAATAGGAATTCCTTGCATTCCCAATATACATGCCATATGATGAATCTGTTACAGGATCCTGATAACGGAATTTACGTACTTTAGTCGCCTTGGAATAGGGGTCAATAGTTGTGATCGATTTTACCCTCAATCCTGCAAGGCTGTAATTTGGATATGGGGCATTGGGATCTGGGATTTTATAACTCACTCTAAAGTCTGCAAATTGCCCTGAAGGTTCCCCTTCACTGGCATCATTTGGTGGGGGATTATAGTTATTTTTAAAAAATGACATCCTATAGTGACCATTAGGTAAATAAATACCAAAAGCCTGTTCGGACTGAAATTGCCGATGAAATGCGTCGGAACCAGCCGGAGCAGTATAGTCAATATTGGACAGCTTATCGAGAAAGTAATAGGGCAATCCATTAACCCAGCCGCCACCTTGTTGGGTAGGAGCTATGGGGAAAAAACTTACATCTGCGATCACGCCACCAAGTGTGTTGTTTAGTGTTGCATTTGGCGGTACATTAATAGTAAATTCCAAAGTTTCATCATGAAAAATATTCGTGATGGGGTCATCAGGCTGTATGATGGCCTGATCAATATCCAATAATTGTTCTTCCGGCAAAGAGGCCTGTTCAACCGGAATTGCCGTAGTGTTTGGTTCGTATTCGTAATTTACCATTCCGCCTGTAGGAAGCCGAATACTAGTCAGGATACCTGCTGCCGTCCAGTAAAAATTTGGTTTCCTGTTTGCTCCGGTATGAGGAACACCGTCGTTGGCAACATAAGGGGGGATTAGAGAATTTGTGTAAGTATTGGAATTTGCATAGCCCCACCAGTCTTTAGCGTAAGAAAGTCTAGCTGGTAAAGGGGTTTGATTATAGTAAAAGGCATGTCTGATCGGTAAAAGATTGCTTTCACTATTTCCATACTCAGATATACTGTCCAGCCGCAATGACTTTGTAATCAAAGTACTTGCGGGCGCCACAGGCATTTGTCCAACCGGATAAGATCTGGTGAAATAGCTGTGATGCAAAACAAAGATGTCGTCGATTTCATTGCTGGAATTTTTAATTACGATCTTTGAAAGTGCTTTATTACCAGCAGGAAGGTCAAGGCGGTCAGCCGATTCGTCAATAAAATCTACGGAAAAATTAGTACCTCTTATTTTGGATAACTTTGATTGGCCGCCGATGGTATTATTACTAAAAGATAAAACAGGGTAGCGTTGAGGGCCACTCATGGTTTCATAATCAATATTTGCACCGGTTGTCCAATAAGTGCAAAGTTGCCCTTCATAATCCAGCATTATGGAATCTGTCTTATCCGCGTTCACGATTTTTGTCAGCTTCCAGGAAGTGGTTGTTTCGGGTCCCGTGGGTGCAGAACTAGGAGATAAACCAATGTTATTTACTTGGCTCCTTGATGTTTCCCTTGCAGAAAATATGTATTTATTCCCATCATCAGCAACTATCGTAAATACTGAATTTGGTAAATTTGACCTGTCAAATGTAATATTAAGATGTGATTTTTCATCTATGCAGACGAATTTTTCCGGCATATCGTCATAAACAAATTTTCCTGAGTAAGATCCGAAAGAGAAATAAAATATATCCGGTTCAACGTCCCAATTTCCGTTCATCGCATCTACCCAGAGTTGTTGGTCATCGTATGTTCCCGCACCATCATTATACTTTTGGACATACTGCCACATTTTTAATGGCTTATTAAGGTATCCTGTTGTGCCTGGACCTCCTTCATCAGGCCCTGATCGTTGCTCGCGGGTGATCTCGCCGCCCGCTATAATGGAAAATCCGAGACCGATATTTGTAGCCTGATCATCGATTTTCACTCCGCCACCTGCGTGATAGGACAGGCTGATTGGAACTGAAATTCCTTTACCCGACACTGTATAAAACGGTATGCTAATGTCAGGAGTGCCTGTATACAGGTTTACCGGATAATCCTGGTACTTCATAAGTTGTGAAGACTCAGGTGAAGGAGGAAGGTAACTGTTTACGGTTTTTAGGTAAAGTGGTGTCGGTGCCTGAGCATAACTTCCTGCGGCTGTTCCGAGAAGTAGCAACAATGGCACAATGTTTTTTTTCATAGTATGTTATTCATTTTTCTTTTTAATAAGTTCATGTTACTTTAATTACTGCCCCAGCCAAAGCGAATGAGAAAAGGTGTCCTCATATCTTCTTGCCGCCATAAAACATTATAGCCCACCATAAAGGTTCCGTTCCATTTGCTGCTGATCTTGTAGCGCTTCATGATGCCCATGTAAGCAGTTTGCTGTTGGCCGCGAAAGGCATCTTTTAGCGCATTGTCCGATGGCTCGGGGGTAACAGGGGTATTGCCATTTTGGGGATCGGCGTTTTGAGAAAGGTAAGCCCTGTTACCCGGACGGAAACTTCTTTCATACCCTGCCTGGAAGCTGAACCCATAGATCCATTTCCAGTCCGCGTAGGCCCTTAGGGTAATGCCTTCATAACTGATGCGAAGGTGTTGCCAGTTTTGGCCCAACCCCGTGCTGAGTCCGAAGCCAACGCCATAGGTTAGTTTCCGGGTGTGTTTGAAGCCTACGGAAGCTGAAATATCCATCATGGCAGGTTTCAGGCCATCGACCGATGCCCTGGAGGTGTTGAAGCTATATTGGGTTTCCAGTCTTTCCATAAAAGGTTTGCCCCTTTCAGGGTTCTTTTTGAAGGTTGGTTTCTCTATGTTTTTGAGGTTGTCTTTTGTTTCCTTTGCGGACGCGATGGCGTCCTTGCCCTGACCTATGGCTTCTTTTGCCTTGCCGGCTGCATCCTTTACCTTGTTGATCTGCTCGCCAACGCCACCCAACTTATCGGTGTATTGCTGTATCTGGCCGGCCATCTGTTGCTGTACGGTATTCATGCTGTTTCCCAGCTTGTCCTGGAGCATGCTGTTCACAGAAGATTTTGTCTGAAAGCCCATTTTTTGCAAGTCTGCGGCAGTGGCATCGTTGCCCAATCCCCCAAAGGCATTGTTGTCCTGTTTCAGGTATTTGTCAAAGCCTTCGGTGCCTTGCAGCCATTCAAGGGCTTCGGCCTCAGCGTCATCGGGTTCGTCAGTCAGTTTCTTCCAGTTCCTGATCTTTTCCCTGGCGTAATAGACATCTTTCTGTATGCCTTCCATACCCTTTATATCCTGGCTTTTGGCAAGGCTTTCCAATGAGGCTGTCCTCTGGCTTATAAGTTTATCTATGTTCTGCTGTCCGTTGAGTTGTTCCTGCAACTGGCCCAATTGCTTTGGCATATTGACACCTGCCTTGTCGGCTATGCTTGTAACGCCCCCAAGCTTGCTTTGCTGGTTTTCAATGAAACGCTGCACACCCTTTAGGCTATCGATAGTTGCATTCTTTTTATTGGCCAGCTTTTGCTGGTAACTGGTATCTTTTGAAAGGGTGGCGATGGAATCATAGGAGATTCCCTGGTTCACATACCGGAGGTAGGCAGCGGAATCTTTGGCGGCCAGTTTTTTTAACAGCTTTGCTTCCCTGCGCTGTAATTTCTTTAAAAGGCGCTGCTGGATTTTTTGGGATTTAGTGGTGTATTTATCTATGGATACAGTCTTGCTATCCAGATAGGTATTAGCATTATCAATATTCTCCTTCGCTTCCTGTGCAATTGAAAATACTCCAACGCTAAAGCAAAGTAATAGAGTCATTAAACCCTTTAAAAAAGCAGCAGGCATGGATCAAAAGGGAATGCCGGTTATTGAATGGGATTACAAGAGGTTAAATTGCACGCAGTTAAAAGACAGTGTTTTCGGTATGATACAGGGATGCAGATGCATTCACCAACTATCCGATACATTATTAATTTAAATTAAAATGTATAATAAGTCAATTGAAAAGTATTCAGATGCCAACAATATAGAACCTTCTTTGAACTTTCCACAGGATAAAAGTCACAACCTAATTGATATTGACAATTATCAATCCCTTAATCTAAATAGTTCTCAATATCCTGCGGATGGACAATTTTATTAATAGGGCAAGCGACATTATTACTTAAGAAAATGATTCCTGATTTTTCGTCAACTCGTTCAATAAATACAGTTGAGCCGATTTTATTTAGATGATCTAATATTCCTATCAAGATAACTTGGATCTCCATGCTCAGAAAGTTTGCAAAGCTAAAAACGTTATTTAAGAACCCTATAGGGATTTCCCTAAATCTCAAAGGGGAAATTTCCCCATGCCTATTTTTCTATTATAAATAAACAAGTAAGGCGTTATTAGAACTTATATCAGTTAATAACGTCATGCAAATTATAAAAATAAATTAATAGTATGCTAATTAGCTTACTATTTTTTTCTAATTAAATTGAATTTGTGCCTTATGACCACGGCACACGATAATATTGACAAGGATTTAAAGGAAAAAATAGCAAAGCGATTTAAGGAACTTCGATTACAATCCGGAAAATCTTTGACCGAATTCGCGTATAATTATGGAAAGGATAAGCAAACACATTATAAAATTGAAGCTGGCTATGGGGCTACGATTTATTCTATCAATAAGTTCTGCATCGCATTAGGCATCCCTCTCAGTTCATTTTTTGACTCGCCTATATTTAATGAGTGATTTCCTTCGCTTGGCGAACAAAATACAAAAACAATAGCCCTTACTGAGAATGGTAAGGACTATCGTTTTGATAAAGTGCCTTACTTTTTCTTAACAATCAGGTAAGAAAGAGCCGGGTCGTTTTCCATCCTCTCCATTTCAGAATCCACAATATCCTGTACTTCCTGTTTAATTTGAAGATAGTTGCGTTGCACCATAGCGTTATCAACCTGCCTGATTACCGGTATAGATTTGTAGGCTTTTTCTTCTGCTTTTAAAGCATCGTGGTCATTGATGATCTCACAATGAAATGCCTTTAATTTGATTTTATTATCAGGATCATCAGCTACCATGCCGACAAATTCACCACTGGATAAAGCGGATATTTTGGATGCAGGAACGGCGGCTTCCAGTTGTTTGCTTTTGCTAATGGAAGTGTCTTGACTATTGATAGACAGGCTCTGCCTGTCCTGCATAATCTTACCGATCCTGTCAGATAAGAGTTTGGATGTATCACCCGTAACCTGCCCTGAAACAATGTTTCCGACAATACCCATAATCACATCCGCCTGCTCCCTGTTATAATCTTTTCTTAGCTGCGATACATCTTGGATGCCTAATGTGGTAGCTACTTTGTTGCTTCGTGCAGTAGCAATCAGGCTATCAATGGCATTGAGATAAATAGTAGGAAATTCATCAAAAACAAGGCTGCTTTTAAGTTTGCCTTTCTGATTGACGAGCTTTACCAAACGGTTTACATAGAGTGAAAGCACCGCGCCATAAATCTGTATTTTCTGTGGATTGTTACCCATACAAACCAGCTTGGGTTCCTCCGGGTTGTTGATATCCAAGGTAAAATCAGTGCCGGATAAAACATAATAGAGCTGGGGGGACGAAAGCCTTGCCATAGCAACTTTTGCAGATGCAATCTGTCCTTCCAGTTGTTCCATCACATCATTGAGATACGCATTGACAAAGGGATTGATCAGCACTTCGATTTCTTTTTCCAGGCGGAGTACCGTAAACAAACTATCATAATCGAGTTGCATAAATTCGATTACATGCGGCAAGGTGCAATACATGCCATCCTGGTATTTGCGCAGGAACCAGATGATAGCGGAAAGGAAATTGATTGGGGATTCCACGAAAAAATCACCCTGCTTTTTTATCCATTCCCTGTTAAGTCCCATCAGTATTGTCCGGGCTGATTCGGCGGCATCCGTTATGTCCAACATACCGGAAGGTTCCAATGGGTTACAACGGTGGCTGCGTGTCAGATCATCGAAATTGATAAAGTAACACTTTGATTTTCCTTTGTACTTGTCCGTGTTTTTGAGCCATGTGTTATAGACAATTACAGATAGATCGGGGAATTTGAAATCGTATGTAAACATGGCAAATCCTTTTTTGATATGCTGGGTGATAATATGCCGGATTACGAAATAACTTTTTCCCGCACCTGGAGTGCCTAGAACCATCACCCCCCTAAATGGGTTGATGATATTGATCCATGAGCTTCTAAGCTTCGTTTTTAGATTGTATTTCGCGGGCAGGTTAATGCTGTATTCGTTTTCCAGCAGACGCTCTTCCTGCGGGAATGTCTCATTGTCGGAGTTGAAAATATCATTCTTTAAGCTGTCCTTGATGATACGGGATAGGAGTGTTCCACCTGAAAGCGAAAGCATAAAACCTGCCGATGTTACAACCATATATGCAATGGCAACGGTTGTTACAGGCCACTGGATTAAAAGGATCAGGTAACTGATAAAGTATAAAAGCAATCCTGTAAACATATAGGCAAAGGCTGTTTTATAGGTTTGCTTTTCATCCTTTCTACCCCTTACACCCAAAAGGGAAATGGCAAGAAATGCCAACGCAATAAATTTTGATTTATGGAAATTGTTGAATAATCCGGTGTTTCGGATGTTTCCCAGAAGCTTGTCCGTAAAGCTCGAAACAAACTGCCACTCCTTAAAGGCAGCATATAGAAAATAATAAAAATGGAGTGCTAAAAGCACTATGGCAATCATCCTTGTCATATCAAGGATCTTTCTTAAAGCCTGTTCGTTTTCACCTGTCTGCATCACTTCGTTGTTTAAGAGTTATAAATGATTCGTCTTTTTCTTCTTCCTTCTTTTACGGCTTTTACGCAATTCCAATGGAAGATAATTGCTACTGTACTCGGCCTGCATCAGTTGCTCAATAATAGATTTTTCATGATCAATAGGTTCTTTAAACGAACCGACCTGGTTTCCTTTTGCAGGACTACTACTAGAAACAGGTTGCTGTTTTTCCTTCGTTACCACCTTTTGGGAGGTTTCAGGAACGGGAATAAGTGCGGCTGTAGCCGTTTGACTGATTCTTTCTACAAGGGCCTTTGCAGCATATTGCGTCCCCAGGTCATTACCATTATAAACGGACTTTGTCCGGTGGTCTATGAAAGTGATGCCATATATCCGCCCTTGTGCATTTTGTCTTGGGATCAGGTCTATGCCTGTTTTGTGTAGTAGCTCTTTAAGGTTTTCAATACCACCACCCGATGTCCTTATACATTTATCAATGGCCGTCCTTGCTTTGGCTTTGTGTTGTTGCCGTTCCACATCGTTGCGCAAAAAACGTCCTTCAATGTCTTTTAATAATGCCTTTTGATGGAAGGCACTTGCAAGAATTGGCGTACTAACCGGCTTCCCATCTGCTCCGATAATACGATAAGCCAGCCCTTTGTTTTTATACATCCTAGTGTCCTTATCGCCGCGTTCAGCCAATACATTATAGCGGGTTAATAATGCGTTCAATTCCTCCAGTGAAGTGTATTTATAACTGTTGAGTACGGCGCTCAGTATAGAGGATATTGCCCTTTTGGTAGATACCTTACCGTATTGGACAATGGCCGGATCTACCGCCTTTGGCCGGAAAAATTCTTTGTTATGGCTTTCTGCTTTGACTAACCCGTATTTAATTTCCAGTTCCTTGCGCACCTGCTTTGAAATGCCCCTCCCAATATTATTGGTGGCAATAAGTGTGCCGTCCGGCCTGATTTTCGTCGTGACGATATGGATATGGGGATGCCCGGAATCGAAGTGCTGGTAAACCAAATAAGGCTGCCCACCAAAGCCAATACCATCCATATATTCCTGTGCTAATCGCTTCAAAAGATCCTTTGAAGGCTGTTCTTCCGGTGCAAAATTGAGGGAGATATGGATGCTTGGCCGCTGAGTATCCTTAGCACGTTCAACGATTTTTGAAAGCATATTCAACCGCATATTTTCTGTCATATCTTCCATGTCCATCGGATAATTGGCGGCCATCAGGCAATCGGCAGCACCTTCTTTTACCTTGTTTTCATTATATAAAAATGGCCCCCGTATGGACTTTGCGGAATTAATTACTGCAACCATTGTAAAGTGATTTTATTCATCATATCCTTGATTTCCCTGATACTTTTCAGAAGTATCTCGCCGCCGTTCCGGTTGTTTTCGATCCATAATTTGACCTGCGGAACATGGTCAAGGGTGTGAAGTTTATGGACAGTCTGATTATAATTATTGGCGATCCCATTAACTGTTTTCAACAGGGCTGTGAACTCACCAATGAGTGCCTCCGTACTCAGGTTACGGTAACCTGCAATCATTGGTTTCCCTAGCAGGATGTTCCTTGCATACTTACTCAATTTCTTTTCTGTGGTCTTTGAAAATGCCTTTTCAATCAGTAGATATTCGGCTTCCGAAAGGCGTAAATGGAGCCATTTGTTTTTGATGTTGTTACTTTCTTTCATCACTGTTTCTTTTACACGTTTGCAACAAAAATTCTAAAAAGTACTGCCCGCGAGTTTCGAGCATGGGGCAGCAAAAAATCCAAAGTGATACTTTGGGACATTTAACCGATTTTGGTCGAAGCAGAAAATCCTAATGGCGTTAACAATTTTAGAAAAACTGTAATACTGATCCACCATCATCAGGCTATAATTTCAGCCCCCGCTTTTTTTGTGGGGATTGTATAACTTCTTTGGATTGGCTTACAAGGAAATCGTTGAGGTCTTCATGCCCTGTATAAAGGCTGCTTTTGTCTTTATAAATCGGGCTTATGGATTGAGCATGGGATGCGAATTTCTGTCCGGCAACATTGTTGTCCAGATAAAGATTAGTCTCTTTATAAGTCTCCATAATCGGCCTGGCTTGTTCAAAGAAAGAAAGGCTGTTGAGAATAAGGAAATCAGTCTTGGGAAGGCCGTTATTTTGGAAGTGCTTTTGAAAAGAAAGGAAATTAAAGAAGCCTTCAAAAACGGACAGATTGTTGTGACCGGAATTAATATAGGTAATTCCTTTTGGGGAGCTGCTGCCCTTGAAATATTTGCTGCGCAGTTCATAGCCTCCTAAATCATTTTTGAAACCGATGGCAAAATAATTTTTACCGCCGTTGGTGTAATTAACTTCTTCACAATACTTCTTTATAAGTTCATCAGGGATTGACCTGCTTTGGGCGTATTGCAATAAGGCCGGATTCATAAGTGGTTTTATACCGGTAATCAGGATATGATTATCATCATCTACCTTATTGATTTTAGCGGCTTTCTTTAACGGTTGCTGGTAGCTTGGAATGCCGCTTATTTTTTCAAGCAATTCGGGAATGGTACACTTGAAATACATTAACCCAAAATCTATCAGGTTGCCGCCTTTGCCTTCGCCGTGGTCAAACCATTTATTGATCCTTCTATCAATCTTAAATGAGGGATTGTATTCATCCCTGAACGGGCTAAGATACCAATGATCATTACCCCTAATTTTTACGGGTTCAAAACCGATGGTGGCAAGGTAATCCACCAAATCCTTTTTGTTGGCCTCCGCACAGGACAGCCTCTTTCTCACATTTTCCATCTCACATATATTAAAAGTGAGACAAAATTAAGAGAGGCATATTGAATAACCTTTACCTCTTTAAATTCTAAAGGGGTGACATTAACTAGAGATTTAAAATTACTTATTTCACAAGCTAAATCATAGGACGAATTAAATATTTGCGAATAGTTCATAAACTAATACTTGAATTTTTGAATTAAAAGACAGAAAAGAATATTTTGTATGATTTTGTCTCCTTGGCATTCTAAGGTCATCTAAACCTAAAACAACCTAAAATGATTATTGAAATCAAATTCACCAGAAAGAATGTCAAAAGATTGGCCTGGATGAGGTTTAGATGTTTCAATTGTTTTCTCGTGATAGTTTTGCTTTTAACTACCAATTCATGTGTTTTAAGGTTTAAAAAATTAACAGTAGAAACTAAAGAAGAAAAAGTGAATTTTTCAGGTACTGTAGTTGCATTTAAAGAGCATTTCAGGAAATATGTAAGTCCCAATTTGGGGAGGTTTAATGACGCCTGTAGAAGATCTAATGTAACTCTACATTACTCGATTATTGAAGATTCAATTATAAATTTTGAAATCGGATGTCCAGATTTAGAAAGTGCAAATAATCTTATGACCACAATTAATGATATAATGGAGAATGCAGTAAAACGTTCTTCATTTTCCTTTAACTACTCATTTAATGAATTGGATAACATGAATTTATTTACAATCCATTTCAATCCAAATGTCTTTGCGGATAATGGAAAATTGATTTTTAATAGCAAACAAAGTGGAATAATTGTTCCTGATGCGTATGATAAAAAAGTGGTCGATGTTTTAGTCCGGACGGATAAGCAGGCAATATTCTCAATTTATTCAGTTGAATTTATCGATACAAATGTTCGAACACTTAATATTTATTATCCACGCAAAATTGAAAACACAATAAAGGCAGTATCCGATAGCAGTCCTAATAATGTTATCAGGGAACCAATTCTAACAACCGACACAAATGATAGTTTCTGGAATCGACTATCCATTTTTTTTGAAGAGCACCTTTGGGCTAGGATATCAGCCGTTTTAGGAAGTATTGCTTCAATCATTACAATTGTGAGTTTTAGATTTAAGAAATAAACTCCCTAAAGTAGCCTAATGTAGAAACAAACTTATCACTGTTGAACGAAAAATTGGTTTATAGAATTGTAATTACACTAATTCCAATAACCCCGCAGCTAGTAATAACATTCTTGCCTGCAAATAATGATGAGGGAAATATTACTTAAATGCACGTGTGTTTTCGAAATTTTGGATTGTGGTATAGGCTGCATAAAGAGCATTTAAAGAAAAAGTCCAGTTGAATCTTTTACCTGCACCGGCCCGCTCAAATGTTATCTCTTTTCCATCCACGCTGATAATATTATAACGGACTCCACGTGCGCTAATAAAATGTGATGTTCCGGTAATCAGATGTTTAAATAAGTCATAGGAAACATCTAATGATTTTATGATTTTTTTCATCTACCGTCGTGTCTTTTTGGTCGATTTACACAAAGTACCTCAAATCGATAATAGGATTTTAAAAATGGAAGTAGCCTATTTTAGTACCTTATTTCAAATGGAATTCTTAAGGCTTGATGTGGACGCCATTGTAGAATAAAAAATCCCTCCTTCTCACGAAGTATTCTTGTGAAATATAACCGGATAAACAATTGATTTTGAATATCCTTCAAGTTGCTTGGGGAATATAAAATTGGGTATCTGTTGGGGGATTTGTTAGGGGTCTGAATCTGATCATTTCCAACAATTACTTTTGGAAGTTCGGTTAATATGTCCACTTCCTCTCCTTTTGTCGTTACTATAGAAAGCAGCATCGGTATCAATACATTAGGATTAACCCAATCGTGTTTAAATTTAACCTCAATCCTAAGGCTACAAGATATTTTCTCAATTTTGCTATACCTAATTGCAACCTTTTCCATTGAGGTCGGCATGATAAGATTATCATATTCTGCGTTTCCTACTGGGGTTAACGGGGATATATCAAATGGAGGCATCCATTTGTCCTTAATTAAATGGCTTGTTGTCATATTTTCCTCTTGCTTCAATGCTCTTAATGGACCATCCATTGAAAAAGCTCTGCTGCACTGTGGGCAAGAGGGAATAAGGTTGGATGAAATTTCTTGTGGGGTTATCGGTATAAAGCATTTACAATCCGGGCAATTAAAGCCTGATGGTTGAGGGTGTAGTTTTTCAATCATGATATTTAGGTTAGGAGCTACAATAATACTTCAATTTAAACAAATACAAGGGGAGTTTGCCATTGACAATAAATCCTGGTTCAGAAAAGATAACAGTGCCATAAATAAGCACTGACTTCTTTAAATTCTAAAGGGGTGAAATCCATTTTCGTCATTTAATTTTGAGGCTTGTTTAGTGTAAACGATAAATGTGCAGAAAGATGAGCAACAAAAATGAAATGGTAAGGATGTATGAGACCATGCTGAGCTTACCAAGCATGGATGAGACTGTGAAATTCAGCCACGGTATTAAAAGAAAGCAGGTATTGCTGTTGAGCCTGCTGATTGAAACAGGATTAAAAAGTGACCATCCTGAAATTAAAGACCTGCTTACAGCCCTACCCGAAGGGGCGGCAGAAGAACTTTCCAATTTATCGGCTGAATACCTGGAAAAATCCGGGCTTGCCGAACTGAATGCCAAACTTAAATCTTACAATGCCGAACGCAATGGAAAGTAATGTGATTGGCTGGGGAGAAATTATCCGGTCAAAAATAGACCTTACAGCATACGACTGGCAAACAGTGAACATACCTGTCGGAATAAATATAGCGGTATTGGATTTCAAAGTTTGGTCACAAAAGGTAACGGGCATTAATTGCTATTTCAAGGTTGCGGATACCGGGCAATGCATCCGTTTGACGCTTTTTAGGATGAAAGATAAAACCTACCGTCTGGACGAAAAGGGCATTGATTTCAGGGATTGCCCAACAGGTACCCTTTACCTCATTGAAACAACCCTGAACGGTAAGGGTAAGGTTAGTTTCAAAGATTGTTCTTTGGTAAGGGAGGATAAAAGCTGAAAAGCCCATTAGAAAAGCTAACAGGAAGCCATCCCGTAATTTATGTGATGGCTTCCTGTTAGATACAGGCGTAAGGCATTGAATCAAATTCAAGTCCACCGTTTGCTTTTGTAATAAAAAAACTACAAGCTTGTAAAGGGTTGTCAATTTTTCCAAATAAGCAATGCCTCTTTTGCCTCATGAAAAATATCATGAAAACATTGGCCGTAAGCTTAATAGTTTTGCTTGCCGCCTGTAACAAGGAAAATCAACCCGCGATTCACCAACAGTCGCCACCACAAATGAAACTTGCCCGTATCAACGCAAGTGTATCGGAACAAGCGGCAAATCCTTCCAATCCCTATGATAGTATTGGAAGCATCCATAACAAGGTATTACAAAAAGTATGCGACTATGTTGATGAAACCGGTGATACCAGCATTTCAGGAAGAAGGGAACAGGTGAATAATTATTTCAAAAACAGATATGGAGAGGACATTTCTAAAAAGCTTCTTGAAATGGAATCCCGTTCTAAAAAGGATTTTCCAGGTGGCATGATAAAAGCAGTGCCTCAAAATATGTTTTCGACCGTAGTTGAATCCTACCTCAATAGAATCATAAATGCGGTTCGTTCCGTTAAAACTATGGATGGCTATCAAGCATTTAAAGCAACTGTGGTCAGCATTGAAAAAGAAGTGCCTGCCGACAAACGACTTAGTAAGGCCGAACAGCAAAAAATGTTTTTGGCTGCTTCGATAGCGCGTTATTCTGTTTCCTTTTGGATGGGTAAAGCCGCCATCAAGCCGGAGGATCAAACCCTCTCTACGATGGGATTCTTTGGCAATGTCTGGAGGGCGATCAATGTCGGTTTAAGTGATGTTTCCGGGGCCGTTAGTGGTATGGGTTATTCTGAGAGCATCAGGGAAATTTTGGAAGACGCCTCCGATATGAGCGGTTTGGCTTCCGCTTTCCTTTAAATTTAAGTACGGCAATAGGTCGTTCGTTAAAAGGCGCTTATACAGTTAATCCAAAGTATTTAAAAATAGCCGGAGGCTACCATGAAAAAGGCGCAGCCCATGCTCCCAAATGACTTTAGCAAACGGGACGCTTTCATTTGGGGGCATGGGCTGCACCGCTTCCCGCCGCGCCACTTGTAGGTTTTTTGCTAGTGGCCGGCTTTATCTTTTTACTACCTAATAGTCCTGTTGTGGTGGCTTCGTTGCGCCACATTCCTGTCATGCGTTTGGTTGCTCCATTCCATAAGAGTAATCAATAGGCCAAAAATGACCATGATTAAGCCCAACAATTTTATGAGCTTTTCAAATATCGTAAAGGCGACTTTTTTTGAATAACTGCCAAAGAGTTGTACGCCAGTAGAATTGGTGCGGTAAAACCTGCGCCTGTTGACCCAATACCTTAAGGCAATGCCAATAAAAAGTATCACGATCCCTGTTACCTGAACAGAAGAAAGATGGTGTAATGTTTCCATAGCTTATTGATTTTTTAATTGTTCTAATTTTTCTAAAAAGTCCAGCCAATACCTTAATCGCTGCTCGTCCCATTCCAGGAGTGAACCGAATGCATGCGATGGCTGATAAGCCAAAAATTCGGTGACTACGGCAATAGTTCCTTCAACGTCATGAATGGTAAAAACCTTGCCTGCTATATCTGTTAGTTCCATATGGTTATTTTTAAAAGTAAAGCAGACCTTCTTATAAAGGCTTTTTAATTTTTCTGACAGAAATACCCTTACCGCTTTTACGCATTACCTCAAACCCGTTGGCTTCAATAATGCCCTTAATCAGGTTCTCCGCAGACCTGATATAAAAAGCATCTTCTGCCGTCATGTTTAGGATTGCCAATGCTTCAAAATTCGGCAGGCATTTTGCCAGTAAAAGGATTGCTTTTTGTTCCGTTGCTGTTGACAGATGGCTCATAGAATTTTCCTTTTGAATTTTACGTTATTTAAGAAAAGGCAGCCGCCGATTTAGGCGGCTGCCTATCGGCTTACGCCTCTTCCCACATTTCACCGATACGTTTTTTAAGGTCTTCGATTCTTGGGTTCATCTTAGCTTCCCGTTCTACACATTTGGCGGCTTGTTCTTCCTCTATGGATACAATATCTGTACCCGCTTCCATTGCCACCTGATAGAGGCAGTAGCCCGTTTCATTTTTGGGGTACTGACCTTCGGATTTGCCTGCAAGGGCGAGTCTTATCAGGTAGGTATATTGTTCTTCTGAAAGGTTAGCCAATACCTGATACATATCTGCACTTTCAAGCATCTGATCACCAAATAAAAAGGTTTTTGCTTTTTGTTTGTACTGCCAATCCAGTGATTGATAAATAACCAACCTTGCGGCGGTAAGGTCTGCTGCTGTTGGCTTTTGGTCGGCCTTGGCTTCTTCCAAGGACTCCCTGAATTGCTTGTAAATTTGGGCTTGGATTTTATCACGGTCAATTTCTTTTGACCTGCGTTCTTTGGTTTCGATGCGTTCAATTTCCTGTTCCAACAATTCGGGGGTAACAGTACCGTCTTTAATAGCTTCCTGTACCTCTTTGGCGGTAATCTTCTTTTGGCCGAATCCATCCTCTTTATTCTTCAATGGATTAAAGAGTATAATTTCAGCCTTGCCACTGTACAGATAAAGCCCTTTGAGGTTTTCGGGGTTTTCATATTTCAGGTTATAATCCGCAAGGGCGTCATTATATTCCTGCATGGCAGCCGCAAAACCTTTTTTGTCGAATTTGGATTTACCGCTATCATTGGTAACGGTATAGGTTTGTTCCTGCGGCATTTCAGGGCGATAGAATGTCCTGACATCGTAATAACTGTGTTCGGTAAGCCCCGTTGTTTCGGGCAGCGAATCGATCACGATCCTGTAATCCGATGGCATATTGGCAGATACCAGTATAGCGTCAGGCTGCACCTCTTTTACGGCTTTTCGGATATTAACCTCTGCCTGTGCCAAACATTTGTTTTTAAAACAGCCCTTATTATTGCATACCGCTTCCTTTGACAGGTCGGGAAACAGTGTCTTAAAGGAGGCCGAATTAAACGGGCAACCGATACATGCACCTACCTCGGCCACCAATGATTTATTGCGGATATTAAAGGGCGCGTGTTTGAGGTCATATTTAAATTTGGAAATGGCGTATTGTAAATTGGAGAAACGGAAATTCTTACTCTTCCAGTCGGTGCAATGGTTGTCAAAAAATTCCTGTTGTGATTCAGGCGATAAGGAAGCAACCTGTATGGCATCCTGAATGCCCATTTTATCGTTGATAAATATTTCCTGTAAGGGCAAAGATAATTCTGATAATTTGATGCGGTTGTATATAAATCCTTTAGACTTGCCCAGGCGCATAGCGATTTCATCAATGGTACAACCTGCGTTCTGCATCAAGGCTATCGCCTGCGCCTCGTGCAAAGGGTGCGGGTTTTCCCTTTGCATATTCTCGGCTAACTGTATTTCTATAACCTGTTCATCGGTTAGTGCTTTTACAATGACAGGTACTTCCGTTAATCCTGCCATTATAGCCGCCCTAAGCCTTCTTTCCCCTGCTACTAATTCATACCTTCCTGATTTGATTTTGCGCACTGTCAGGGGGCTGATAATACCATGTATGGCTAATTCAGTCGAAAAGTCTTCCAATGCCTGATTAGAATACAATTTGCGGTAATTCAGGGGGCTGAAAGCAATCTCCTTTACCTGTAAGTGTATCTGTTCGCCCTGTTCAAAGTTTGAAAGGACTAAAGGCTCAACGGCTGTAATTTTTGGGTTCGCGCCCCTTTTGGCGAATGTCCTTTTCAGGGTTGTCCTTTTAGTAGTTGCCTTTGCGTTTACTATTTGCTTTTTTGATTTGATGATTGTTGTCATAATATTTCGGTTTTAATTAGATGATGGTTGATTAAATGGAATGATTGGATAGTTTTTTAAAGAGGGTCTTTGCGGCAAAAATGCCGTTACCGTTCAGGTGTCGCTGCCATGCCTTTTCTGTCGGACTCCAACGGAAGCCCCATCCCTTCAATAGCTTCCTGACTTCCTCGTTTGGTTTCCCTTCAAAAATGAGCTGTACCCTTCGCGCTCTTCAAAATTATTTTTCATTGCGTATTTTTTCTAAAAATCCTTGTGATACAATATTGATAAGCCAATCATTTGCAAACACGGTGTGGTCTTTTTGCTGCTCCGTTTTGAATTTGGTTATCGTGTAGTTCTCTATCAGTACACTTCTCTGAAAAATGCCACTGTTGGCCTGTTGAAATGAAATAGGTGCAACTTTTACTTTGTTATAGTCTACCTCAAAACGTCTCCTTTCGTCCGTCATTAGAAAACATACTTCGGGGTCTTGCATCAGGTCACCTTGCTGCTCGTAATAATGGCACAGGCTGTAGATATCTGCATTTCCCCACGGCGTGTTAATTCCCGCACTTAACCGCTCGACGGTCAGGGGCATAAAGGGATCATTTTCAATGCTGCGATGATCTCCGCCTTTTAAGCTATCTATTAGCTTGCTGAATATGATCGTTGCTTTTCTATTTAAAAATTCCATTGTTTTAAATGCGCCTTTACGGTTGCGCCTCCGGTTTGATGTAGTTATTTTTTGTTCAGTAGTGTGTAAGCGGCTATGATCTTTTTGCTCATTTCTTCGGCTTCTGTTATCCTGTGTTGATTGAGGTCGGGATGCCATAGCGTGATCATTTTGCGGAATGCCTTTTTAATGGCCTCCTTTGTCGCACCTTTGGCAAGCCCTAAAATCTCATAGGGTGTTTGCTGCTGACCCTGCAAAATGCTTTCCGCTTCCTCCGTTCCCATGCGGGTTTTAAATGCTTTTTGCCAGTCTTTAGCCTTGCCAAATCCATTGGTTGTGTCATAGGTTTTGTAACCCTCTAAAAATCCTTTTGCCATGTGTTTTGGTTTAGTTGTTAATGATGTTGACTTCATAGGGCTTTTCATTGGGAGGCAAGCCCACAGCCGTCAAATGCTTGCACCTGCGGTAACGCTTCCATGCGGGGCAGCTACAGCCCCAATGTTTTTTGATCTTGTTTTGGGATATGGTGTAAAGCCTGTTCGATGTTTCGCTTTCGATGTTAAAGCGGTGCTGCCATTGGTCGGTATCAGGCAGCATTAATTCGGTTTTGATAATTAATGTCTGTGACATGCTATATGGTTTTAAATGGTTATGGAATCAGTTGGTTATCGCTTGGCGTTTGTTGCCGTTGATTACTTCGCTGCCGTACTTGCTGCGGATTTCATCGAGTGATTTTTTACCGCCACGCTTTACCTTATATTCTTCGCTTCGGTAGTACCAAGCCATTTTTTTAGAGGCGAAGAACAGCCCCGCTTTTTTGAGTTCCTCCTTTACGGGTTTCGTTTGGCCTGTTACCCAAATCCAAAACCCGACTTGTTCAATCAGTATATCAGGCAGGTAAATAATTTGCTCGATTACCTTGCGGTATGCTTCGGAAAAGTTCATTTGCTTTTCGCGCTCTTCGGCTGTAAAGCTTGCCCCGCTTGCGATCTTGGCAGAGATAAACGCATACTCTTTGTTGATCTCCTGCATGGTGGCCGTATCGCCGCCCCTGTCGGGGTGGTATTGCATAGCCAGTTTTTTGTAAGTACTTTTTACTTCATCAAGCGTTGTGCATTTTTCAAAGAATTTCATAGTCTCTTTTTTTTAGTGTTTGATTTTGAACTTTCTTTCTTTTTTTCACCAGCCCCCCGGAGGGTTTTTTCCAATGGAGGAGCGGTAAGAAACTA
This sequence comes from Mucilaginibacter sp. L294, assembly GCF_001636615.1. Taxonomy (GTDB): domain Bacteria; phylum Bacteroidota; class Bacteroidia; order Sphingobacteriales; family Sphingobacteriaceae; genus Mucilaginibacter. Next base: position 19,346 of record NZ_LGEK01000058.1, read on the forward strand.
GTCAAAGGATAAGTTTCCGGTAAGGAATGGAAGGGGTTTAAGTCCCGAAGGGTGGAAAGCGGGAGCGCAGCCATTATGACCCTTCTTTCCGGCGGACACTTATTTTTGATGCAGTTATGTCCGCCTTCTCCGTCGGATAGAATTCGGAGGATGGTTAATGGAATGGACGTTATGAGCTTACTATCGGACTATACGCATGAGTGGTAAGTCGTAAGGCTGGTGAAAAGAAAAAAGCAGTGCAAACCGGAAAGGATTGCAGCGGCATCCTCCAAAGGAGATATAGCGGAAAGCCTGGCCGCTTCGCGGTCCGGCCTATCTCGAATAATCGGATTTAAAAGAAATCAGTGGTCTTATAGGTAACTTTCTAGGCTTAGAACGTATGGTTGGCTAACAGCGAACAAATGCCGGCTTTTAGTGTAATTGATAGAAAATAGAGCCACATGGAGCCTATCGTACGAAAACATGATCCTGTTCGGGGAATCGGTTTATTGGAAGTATTTGAAGCATATTATGATGAACAGGGCATGATGATCTTTCCTGCCAAGATTGATGGAAGGGATTTTTCATTTTTTTTGAATGATGACCGTCTCTGGGAGATAAAAGAAGTGGGTGAATTAAGCTGGGTGGTCATCGACCTGGTTGGCGATATGATCGAGAAGAAAGCTTCGTAGGCAAAACCTAAGCATACAATTGATTGTTAATCATTAAATTTTGTATCATGCCGTGGTATAACGGGGAATACCCACCATCCTATAAGAACCAGCCCATCAAGCTTCGGGAGAAAGCAGTGGAGATAGCGAACGAACTGTTGAAAGACGGCGCAGAAGAAGGTATTGCCATAGCCACAGGGCTGAAGAAAGCCAGGGAGTTCTTTAAAAAGAAAAAAGATCAATCCAAAAGAAAAAAAGATAATTAACCAATATTTATCTGGCATTTAAACAAAAAAGGTGGTCATGGCAGGTAAAAGAAAAGCAGCAACAACGAAAATGCCGGAACGCATTTCGCCGATGCTTTGTACGCTGACAAAGGAAGTGATTAATGACCCGGATTATCTTTATGAAGTCAAATGGGATGGTTACCGGATCGTATCTTTTGCCGAAAAAGGAAAGGTGCGCATGGCTTCCAGAAGCGGTCTGGATTATACCAAGAAATACCCCAACATAGCAAGGGCATTAAAGGACCTCGGCCATGATGTAATCATGGATGGGGAGGTCGTTGTATTTAACGAGGAAGGCAAGCCTGACTTTGATGCCGTACAAAAATATAACGGGCTGACCAGCCCGATAAACTATTGTGTATTTGACCTGCTCTGGCTGGACGGGCATGACCTGATGGATTTCCCCCTCACCAATAGAAAGGAATTATTAAAATCATTGGTAAAGGGTCACCCGATATTCCAATACAGTGAAAGCTTTGAGGAAGGGCAAAAGCTCTATGAGAACATGGTAGAACGTAACCTGGAAGGCGTTGTCGCGAAACTAAAGGACAGCACTTACAACCAAGGCGAACGAGGCAGTAGGTGGCTAAAAACACCCACCCGAAAAAGACAGGAATTTGTTATCGGGGGCTGGGCAGAGAGTGATAAAGTGCGTTCCTTTAAAAGTCTGTTGTTCGGTGCGTATGAGAATGGAAAGTTTGTCTGGATAGGCAGATCAGGCGGGGGCTATAAGCAAAAAGAAATGCCGGGTATCTTAAAGCAATTAAAAGCGATAGAGATAGACGAAAGTCCTTTTGAAAATAAGGTGCTGGACACCAAAGGAGCTATTATACATTGGGTGAAACCAAAGTTGGTTGCCAACTTTGAATTTGCCACCTGGACAAAAACAGGCAGGATCAGAAAACCAGCTACGTTTTTAGGCTTTAGAAAAGACAAGAAGCCTACACAGGTGGTACGTGAAGTGCCGAAAAATATATAAGGTAACACCGGAAACTTACAAACCATTTATTCTGCGAGATGTTGTAATAAGCACAAACCGATCTACCCTATCAGATGAAACAATTATTCTTCCTTATCCTCGTCCTGTTTACACTTACCACTGCCTACGCACAAAAGAAAACGAAATTACGTCCACCACCGAAAATGGATGTGCCACCGCCGCCAAAAGTAGAATCACCATTTGCCGAAACGCAGAAGCTCAAAGCGGACCCGTTAGAGGAACACATTACAGCGTTCTGGACAGACACCCTTTATTCAAAAACCGACAGCAGTTTCCAGGCGGAACAATGGAATTTTTCACCATCCGGTTTAGGCGAAGCGCGGTTGACCAGGGAGATTTACCCATATCCAAAGAACTACACCAAAGATTCGCTCACCCAAAACGGGAACAGGGTTATTTCACTTACTAAAGAAACATACTTTCAGGATGGTGCTTACAGCTACAATAAAAAGCTACCCAAAGAATCCGATCAGTTAATTTTTACGGATAAGAAAACGAAACAACGCACTGTTTTCACGATCCAATGGGAAGGTCAGGGTGGAGACAAAAAAATTGCAGGGCTTACAGACGATACAAAAAAGATGAACTGGAAAGCAGGTGAGCTACCCGCTGCCGCACCTATGGGTTATTAAGCCTATCCTGTAAGTAGCTGACTAATACATAACCCATTAAAAAATTAGAACGATATTTCTTAATTTTATAGTGCGGCAACGCCTTGAAAAATCATGGAAGGAAAAGTGGTGTTTGAAATTATAACTGAGGGACAAACAGTAAAGGTTTCAGAACATTATATCAATGAACTGCGTGTTTTTCATATCCTTTTCCCTGACAAGAAAAAACCGTTAACTATTACGGTTATGGAAAGCCTGGGCAAAAAGTGCTGGACATCCATACCGCAAGGAAGGCAGGAAGAAGCCGAAAAAGTCGGCAGGGAAATTGCATTGTATTACAGAAATAAAAAGAGGGAATAGCTATGTGTTATTACAACGGACAAAAAGTAAGCAGGGCGGAGTATATACAACTCTTGCAATTGGAAAAAGCAGTTGCCAAATACGATTTTCTGAATAAGGATATACATGATGGCTTTGCCTATGGGCCAATTGCGGTCTTAAAACCCAACGAGGCAAAAGATAACTTCGACATTGTGCAAATGGAATGGGGATTCCTACCTAAGTACCTCAAAGATCGTGAGGCCGTAGAGAAATTCCGCAGGGGATATAAAAACGAAAAAACCGGGAAATGGATCACAGGATATACTACCCTAAATGCAAAAGCGGAAAACCTGTTTGAAAATGAAGAACGCAATGGTGTATCTATGTATGCAGAAGCGGCTAAGGAGCGCCGTTGCCTGGTGCTTTCCACAGGGTTCTTTGAATGGAGGCATATCTTTCCCGCCAACAAAAGAACTGGGCTTCCGGTAAAGACTGCTGTAAAATATCCTTATTATATCAGCCTGAAAGACGAGGAATACTTTTTCTTCGCAGGTATCTACCAGGAATGGACAGATAAAACCACCGGAGAAACCGTTGAAACCGTAGCGGTAACAACTGCTCCGGCCAATGAGTTAATGACACAGGTGCATAACTCAAAAATGCGAATGCCGACCATACTCAATCCAGACCTTGCCTGGGAATGGATGATGGAAGACCTTACAGAAGATCGCATCACAGAAATTGCCAAGACACAATACCAGAGTGACAAAATGCAAGCCTGCACCATCACCAAAGATTTCAAAGAATCATTAAGTCCCGCTGAGCCATTTGAATATGAAGATCTGCCAGCGTTAGAGTTTAATATTTAACGATATTTGCATCAACACCTAAACCTAAAACCCAAAGATGCAAATTCATTATTTGTGGGTTCGACATTCCAGCTATTTGGACGAAGCCAGTATTAATCTATCCTCCAGGTTCATTTTCGTCATTGAAAATGACAACAGCAACGAAACAGCGCCGGTAAAAAAGTTAACCATAACTTTCAATCCAGACTACATCGATAATTTTTTCGATAATAAACAGATTTCTAATGTAACAGCAATAATTGGAAAAAATGGTGCTGGCAAATCAAGCATTCTTAAATACATAAGGTCACATTTGCCAGATGGCACAAGTACTCAAATGCAACATGACATCATAGCATTTTCTATTAATGACGATGATGATTCTACATTGGCATTAACACACCCGAATAATATGGGGCTAGATATAGATGATATGACTGGATTATTTAAAATTCAGTCATATGATGATTTACCTGCGGAATCATTTCGCGCTGGTATGCCCCCAACCGATTTTATCCACTATTCATATTTTCTGGAATACAAAGAGAATTCGTCTAACTGGAATGGATTGCGCAATATTTCAACTACAGCATTGTTGTCGGCAGCAAGGAATAGAATTATTGAAGAAAATATCCGGAATCCAAGAGTGCAGGAACAATTACTTACCAAAACTAGCGATCTTGAGAATCTATATCTTGATGAAGTAGCACGAGCGATTCAATTCTTTGGATCACCTGATTCAAAAAAATTGCCTTTTGAAAGGCCAGAGGAATTAACGGTGGAAATTAATCTGGATGATAGTTTATACTTTGAAGATAACAAAGCACACCAGGGAATTGAAGACCTTTTACAAATATTGTATGCCCGCAATACATGGGGACGAAGCAAAGAAGGGTTTATAAATAATCTACTTCTTGCGATATTTATTAACTTTCAAATTGATGAGCGGAAATATGCAACCAATAATCCTTCTACGTATGCTGTTGAGATAAGAAAAGATGAATCGGCAAGGGAATATATCCTTCGTTTTTTTTCGGAAATGAAGGGTTATACCCAATTTATGGAAAGCAGAAAAGTAGATTTTACCCGGTATAATCTGCTTACAACACTCGTACCTGAGTTTGTTGGTTTTATGGAATCCTTATTGGCACCCAGGTTTATAAAAGTGTCAGTAAATAGCACGCAAGTTGCGGTGCCTTTAAATGAAGAAACTGAAGAGACATTCCAGCGTTTACGTGATTACTACTTAAAAATAAAAGGCATAAGTACATTTTTCAATTTTAGATGGCGCTCTTTAAGCACTGGGGAACAATCATATCTTTCTTTCATGTCTCGCTTCTACCATGTTAAACATCACGAGCATAACGAATTAAAAAGTAACTTAGTTATTATGATTGATGAGGGAGATGCATGTTATCACCCTGAATGGCAACGGCGGTTTTTTAATGTAACACTGGATTATCTAGGTAGATTGTTTGCTGGCCATTCAATTCAATTAATATTTACGGCGAACACTCCTTTTCTATCCTCAGATCTTCCAAAATCAAACGTTTTATTTATTGAAAAAAAAATAGGTATAGGATCTGTATATCATTCAAAGAGAAATGATCAAGAGCAGACTTTTGCTGCCAACATTCATACACTTTATTCTAATTCATTTTACATGAATGGAATTTTAATTGGTGAATTTGCCAAACAGAAACTCGATAAAATCATCAAATACTTAAACGATAAGGAGCAGACGAGGAGGATTGGAAAATATAAAAAAACCATTGACATGATCGGTGAACCTGTATTAAGAAAGAAGCTTCAGGCCATGTGGTCTGAAAAATTTGGATTGAATGAGGAACGAATACGCTTGCAGCAACGTATCGATGAAATAAACAAGATTATGGAAGACAATAATACTGATATTTAAAATGATCAAAAGCCCATATAGTCTTGCGGAACTGGATGCCAAGGCCCAGCTTTTTTACAGAGACATTAAAACTGAATTTCTTATTAAGGCTAAGCTGGCTGCTACCCCTAATGATGAGATGAAACCAGTGATGAATTACCTTCACCTTCATCTGGATGAAATTATAACTGGACGCCCAGATCGACTTGAGTTCCATAGAGATCAAATAGAGCTTTTGGTCAAAATAGCTAAGAGAAATTATGATGCATCCCATCCTAATATAGTTTACAAAAATGTTATCCTTACTGGCAGACCAAAAGCTACCTACATATCAAAATGGGCTAACGAATCTATGAAGAGAATTTTCAATTATGACTTCGTGAAGCAAACTTCTTTTACCCGAAAACACGATGGCGCAATTGCTTATCGACACGCAAAACGATTAAAAGTAAACTCCTGCCCATATTGCAACTCACAGTTTACATTTACGATTCGTAATAAACGATTAAAAACCCGACCGGAGTTTGATCATTTTTTAAATAAAGGTCGATTTCCATATTTAGCACTTTCATTTTTTAATTTAATCCCTTCTTGTTCTCTTTGTAATTCCGGGACTTTAAAGGGAGGTAATTTGTTTTCTATCCTAACTCATCTTCATCCTTTTCTTGATAATATTGAAGGTCTGTATGAATTCAAGACAAAAATTGACGCGGTAGATTTTTTAGTTAATGGTGAAGACTTCACTATTGCTCTTAGGCCGTGCCTTGGCGTGTCTTCACTAAAAAGAGCAAGGGCAGAAAATAGTATAGAGGTATTCGCGATTAATGATCGTTATAGGTTTCATAAAGATTACGCGTCTGAAATTCTAACTAAAGCATATGTTTATAACAATTCTACAATTGAAAGTCTTTTCACTTCCTTTGAAATTGGTGGCAAAAAAATATTTAGTTCTGAGGCTGAAATTAAAGAATTAGTCCTGGGTAATGTGTTACACCCAGATCGTTTTCATAAAAAAATACTTTCGAAGCTGGCAAAAGATGTTGCAGAGGAATTTGGTTTAACCTTATAAATATCACGCGTTTTTATGTCAAACCCGCAAAAACAGCATTTGATCCCTAAAGTGTATTTGAAATATTTTTCCGCGAATGAAGATGGTAAAGAATTATACATCATAGATCGTGATGATCCTTACAATAAAAACATACAACTGCGAAATTCAAATAATGCTGTTTTTAAAGGAAAAAATTTTTATACATCGACCGAATTTAGCACACCCTTTTTACTCGAAAAGTTCTTTGCAACCGAAATCGAATATACATATCCTGCTTTGATAGATCGAATCAAAGAAGAGGAGCCAATTGAAGGGGATGAATTTAAAGCGGAGTTGTTTCAGTGGATCTTTTATAGCAAATTCAGAAGCCCAATCTTTCGGACTTATTTTAAAGACCAACTTATGAAGGAAGGCATTGATAATGAAAATGACCTTAATAAATTATCGAAAGCATCTCACCTTAGGTTTTTCTTGGACGAAGATTTATTTAAAGAGGTAATGACCGACTTAATGAATCATTTATATAGTAAGGTTTGGACGATATTAGTATCAGGGATGGGTAATCCATTTTGGACCTCGGATAGCCCTGGGTTTTGTATTAGTATGGATCGGGTCGATAACGAAACAAATCCAATACCATCACCCTTTTGGCATCAAAACCTGACTAATGACACATTGTTTTTTTTTCCGCTTACAAAAAAATACGCGCTTCAAATAACTCCTTATGAATCTGGCACACCGGTCGAAAAAAACCTTACGAATACAGATATTATATTTAAAAAAGCACAAGAACTATGGAAACATCATTTTAATTTTTGGACACTATGCACGAGTAATAATATGATCATTTCAAGCGATATGGAATCATTGTTTCCGCTTGAAGCAATAGGCAACAAAGATATTTGAATGATGGTTTAGAAAAGGCCGGTCTTATTCACTTCTCGGATCAGGATGTACCGGAAGTCTTGCCACTTTATAAACCTCAATGCCAGGGCAACCAAAATCTAATACTACTTTACCCATAATCAAATAAACCCCGTTGCCATGTAAAGGGTATGCGGCGAGGGACGGAGGGAAATGTACCGTATCAAAGAAATCACCATGCACGTCAAAGAATGTCCCGAATTTCATGACCTTCCCATTCTTGGTTTGAACAAACTTATCACAAACAAAATCACCTACCATCCGGACAATCTGCCCTTCATATAGATGAAGGTCTTTAGCCGGGACATCGCCACGGAAATCTGTCTTGACTAAATCGAACATAGTAGCACTTACAGGAAACCCAATCAATTCCAGTTCATCGTAGATATCTTCCAAAAGGGAATGATCGAGCTTTGGTAGTACCGGCTTCCTGGTCATGGATTCAAATAGCAAATTACTTTCTTTTGCCTGTTTCACGCCGTTTAAAAGCATATGCGCTTCCCATAACAGTTCTTTTTTGGAGAAACCTGTAAACCGCATTGCGCCGGTGCGGATGAGCAGTATCATTTGATCCAAACCCGCACCTGTCCTTAATACAAAATTTTCAAGGCTCGTGTAATTGCCATTGTACGCTCTTTCCTCGCAGATAAGCAAGGCCAACTTGTTTTCTAAATTTTGCAGGCAGTCAAATCCTAAATAAATATCCTTGCCATAGATACTGGTATTAAAACTGCTTGTGTTGACACATGGCGGGCAGATATTGGCACCTGCCATTCTTGCCTCATTCACATATACTTTGCGCTGATAAAAGCCACCATAGTTATTAAGGACGGCTACCATGAACTCCAATGGGAAATAGGTTTTTAGGAATAGGCTCTGGTAGCTTTCCACGGCAAAAGAAGCAGAGTGTGCTTTATTAAAAGAGTATCCGGCAAAGCTTTCCATCTGCCGCCATATCTCCCTTGAAATATGTTCAGGGTAACCAGAGGCTTTACAGTTAGAAAAGAACTTGTCTTCAATTTCATCCAAATGTTTTTTGCTCCGTCCCTTGCCACTCATCATTCTGCGCAGCACATCCGCATCGGCCAGATCTAGTCCCCCGTAGTGGTGACCCACTTTCATGACATCTTCCTGATAAACCATCACACCATAGGTTTCTTTCAATTGCTGTTCCATAACAGGGTGTAAATAATCTACTTTGGATGGATCATGGTGACGTTCGATAAACGCTCCCATCATGCCCGACGATGCCACACCCGGACGGATGATAGAAGAAGCGGCAACAAGTAAAAGATAATAATCGCACTTCAATTTGAAAATGAGTTGCCGCATGGCCGGTGACTCCACATAGAAGCAGCCGATGGTTTTTGCTGAACGCAATAGGGCCGCAATTTTTGGGTCTTTAAAAAACCGCCGGGGATTTGAAGTATCGATTTCTATGCCCAGGTTTTGTTTAACGATATCCTTGCAATCCTTGATATGGCCTATGCCGCGTTGGGAAAGGATATCAAACTTTTCAAATCCGATGTCTTCTGCCAGGTGCATATCATACTGTACCGTAGGCAAGCCTTTGGGTGGGTAATCCAAAGCAGAATAACAGGTCAATGGCAATTCGGAAATAATTACGCCGGAAGCATGGATCGTCCTTTGGTTTGGGAAGTCCTCCATCAATTCATAAACAGAAAGGATCATTGTGGTGATCTCGTTTTTGTTAAGGATGTTACCGGGATCATGTACCAACCTGTCAATATCCCGTTTTGGCAAACCGTATATTTTTCCAAGTTCACGGATAATACTCCGTGAACGGAAGGTACTCATGGCGCCCATGAGCGCGGTATGTCCACTCTGGTAACGGTGAAAAATATAATCATACATCTCATCCCGATCCTGCCAGCTAAAATCCACGTCAAAATCAGGCGGTGACTTCCGTTTGGGATTTAGGAACCGTTCAAAGTAAAGATCCAGTTCAATCGGGCAAACGTCCGTGATGCCGAGACAATAAGCCACAATGGAATTCGCGCCGCTACCACGACCCACATAATGAAAGTTCTTTGAACGGGCATAGCGGCAGATATCATCTGTTATTAAAAAATAAGACGAAAAATTTAGGTTGTCGATAATATCAAGCTCTTTTAGAACCCGTTCTTTTGCAACTTTATCTTTAGGACCATAACGACGGATCAGGCCATCCAGCGCGTATTTGCGGAGTAGCTCTTTATCGTCATACCTGTTGCCTGTAAAGGTTTTTTTATTGCGGTGTTCACTGAAATCAAAATTGAAGGAACAATCGGATAACAACTTTTCCGTGTTTCCAATGATTACGGGGAAATCTTTAAACCTTTCCATGAGCTGCGCCCTGGAAGGAAATACTTCTGAAGCATCTGCATATTGACCGGGCTTTAACTGTGAGATCAGTATATTATGGTCAATCGCCCTTAATTGATTGTGTAATTTGTATTCTACTGATGTGGTAAAACTGACTGGCTGCCATATAACATACTTAGACATGGCTTTTTCGCCCTGCATCCGGATTTTATTTAAATGGATATGTCGGATGCCGATATATTCGTTGTCCCGTAGTGGCCGGTTAACTTTTTTACCAAAAGGATACACCACAAAAACATGCCTGAAATTCGGTGCGTATTCGGATATGGGTGCTTTCTTCTTATTGGCATTGGTACGCAGGTCATTGATCTCTTTGAACCCCGATTCATTTTTCGCAATGGCTATATAAAGCAAATCGTCCCCGTTCCTGAATTCCATACCGGCAAGACCGTTAATACCTGCTTCCTTGCAGGCTTTAATGAAGATCAGGGAGCCGGTACTATTATTAATATCTGTTAGCACAGCCGTATCATGGCCACGGGAAACGAGGCCGCTGACCAATTGCTCTATGGAAAGTGTACCATAGCGCAGGCTATAATAGCTATGCAGATTGAGTAACATTTTAACTAAACTATTTTACAGACTAATGCCCCTTAAAATCTTGTCAATACCATACCGAACCCTGATATGGTCCATCGCACTCGACAGGCTGATATCTTTGAGCGTATCGTTAAACATATCCACCTGATAACTGCCCGCGATCAGCCCACTAAACTTGACACCGATGAGGCGAATCAGCATCCTGCGCGTATACAGTTTGTCAAAAAGCAGCATGACTTTTTCGGTAAGCACACGTTCGGAACTGGTGTATGGAATCTTGATCTGCTTGGTAAATGTTTCAAAATTGCTGTAACGGATCTTTAGTGTCAGGCAGGAAGTAAGTTTCCCATCTTTACGGAGGTCAAAAGCCAGTTCATCAATCATCGTGACCATAATCTTTTTGAGAAATAACATTTCAATCGTATCGGTCTGAAAGGTATGTTCCTTGCTCATGCTCTTTTGGGCGGCATAGGGAACGACCGGCGAATCATCCTCTCCATTGGCTTTCTTCCAGATAGTAATCCCATTTTCGCCTAGCGCCCTTTGCATCGTAAAGACTTCCATTTGTTGTAGCGTCTCAATTCTTGAAACACCCATGTTCCTTAAAATGGAATAGGTTTTTTCCCCAACCATCGGGATTTTTTTAATGGAAAGAGGGGCGAGGAAATTCTTTTCGGCACCGGTATTTACTTTCCTTTCACCACAGGGTTTAGCAGTACCCGTAGCAATTTTACTAACCGTTTTATTGGCGGAAAGGCCGAAGCTGATAGGCAGGCCTGTTTCATGAATAATTCGTTGACGGAGTTCCTGTGTCCATTGCCAACAGCCAAAGAATTTATCCATGCCTGTAATATCAAGGTAATGTTCGTCTATGCTGGCTTTTTCAACTAACGGAGCGCGCTCTTCGATAATCTCCGTTACCATATTGGAATACTTGGAGTACTGGTCATGATCCCCGCGAACAAGGATGGCTTCCGGGCAAAGCTGCATGGCTAACCGCATGGGCATAGCGCTATGGACACCAAACATTCGCGCTTCGTAAGAGCAGGAGGACACCACCCCACGGTCAGAACCGCCCCCGATGAGAACGGGTTTGCCAATAAGCTCACTATTCTGTAAGCGCTCCACCGATACAAAGAATGTATCCAGGTCACAATGTACAATTTGCCGTTCCATCACATTTCAGATTTTATTTACTACTTTTGTCACCAATAATGACAGATTGTTGTTGTCAATAATAACATTACAAAATGAACGAGCAAAAAGTTTTTTTCCCCAGCAACATTAAGTTTCTCCGGGAACGCAAAAAGATGAGCCAGGAATCTTTAGCTAATGTATTGTCTTTCACGCGTTCCAAGCTTGCGGCATTGGAAAGTGGGGCAACGAAGGCACAACAGCCGGAAGATTTGTTATTGATTTCGGCATTTTTCAAAGTAAGCGTTGATTCCCTTTTGAAAGTTGACCTGCCTAAATTGGGAGAATTTAAACTGAGCCAGTTACTCGCAGGAAACGATGTGTATATGACCGGCAGTAATATCAGGGTACTAGCCATTACCGTAGATAAGAACAATAAGGAAAACGTAGAATACGTCCCGGTCAAGGCAAAGGCGGGTTACAGAAACGGTTACAACGATCAGCAGTACATTTCCAATCTTCCGAAGTTTACGATGCCTAACCTCCCTGAAAGGGGAAGTTTCCGGATGTTCCCGATCAGCGGGGATTCAATGCTGCCGATACCCGATGGAAGTGATGTAATCGCAGAATATGTACAGGACTGGAAAACAATAAAAGCAGGTACGCTTTGCATCTTTATCTTAAAGGCGGAACAGGATTTTGTGTTCAAACAGGTAAACGTTCAGGAAAATGGGCAATTTCTTTTAACATCGTTGAATAGCCTATACCATCCATATACCGTAAACGCGGAAGATGTGCTAGAAATCTGGAAATATTACAAATTTCAAAGCGCGACACTACCCGAACTGCCAACTGACTTTCAGGAATTAAAGCGTTTGATACTGGAAGTGCAACAAGATGTGAAGCAACAAACCAAAAACCAATAATTTTTATATTTTCAGCCGTTTATGCTTGAGCCAATTTATATAGAGAATGAATACTTTCAAATACATTCCTTTCGACCGGAAGAAATGAAAAGAATGAACAATCTCGCCGAAGATATATATAGCATTTTAAGCGATGAGATTACCTTACGGTTCCTTCCCGAAAG
>NZ_LGEK01000011.1 GCF_001636615.1 Mucilaginibacter sp. L294
AGATGTGTATAAGAGACAGATTCAAATTGCTTCTCTAACAAGTTTTCTCCTCGTACCTCGTTCGAAATAACAACGTGCCCCCCCCAAACGCCCCAAAACGCCCTCAAACGACCTAAAACATCTTTAAAACATCCCTTAACGCATTCAAACGTCCACAACCGCTTACTATCGCCCTGAAACGATTTCAAACGCCTTTTGGGGTAAGCGGGGTTGTAAACCGTCCGCCCCCGTCCACCATGCCCGTACCTGCGGACGGACGGACGCTTTTAGTGAACTGTGAATGGTTGATTGGTGAGTAGTTGAGCTACCCCAACTTCCCTAAACCCGATAGCAGCGGATACCGGCACTTCGACGGGCTCAGTGTAACAGCCGTGCCTAAGGCCTGCGGGCGTATAAGCGGATAGCGGGGCTACCGTGGCCTAAGTACCACAGGCTTTGCTTTACCTATCGGCTAATGGTTCGACAGGCTCACCATGACCGGAAGGCTGTCAAATCCATTAACACACCCCTAACCCTCTCAAGAGGGGAACGAATGCGGCCAGCGCGGTTCCCTCCCCACGGGAGGGTGCAGGGAGGGGTTTAGACGACCATGCCTCACCAACAACCCCTCCCTGCCATCACACAGGCCACCGCACCCCTCCCAAGGGCGTGAATTTAAGCTATTCCCCCGCTCCCAACCACTCACCAATCAACCATTCTCCACTCACTAATTATTTACTAACTTTGATGAGCTTTTAACGCCATTTGCTAAATATGAGCGAGAACCAATTTAACCGCCCTATACGTGTTTTAGTTGCCAAAGTAGGCCTTGACGGGCACGACCGCGGCGCGCGCATTATTGCTACCACCCTGCGTGATGCGGGTATGGAGGTGATATACACCGGCCTGCGCCAAACGCCCGAAATGGTGGTGAACACCGCCCTGCAGGAGGATGTAGACGCTATTGGCATCAGCATCCTGTCGGGCGCGCACATGACGGTTTTCCCCAAGGTGATGGCGCTGATCAAAGAGAAAAAGATGGACGATGTGCTGCTTACCGGCGGCGGCATTATCCCGGCCGATGATATGGCCGAACTGAAGAAGATAGGCGTGGGCGAGCTTTTCCCGCCGGGTACCAGCACGGCCGATATTGTTACCTACATTACCAACTGGGTACATACAAACCGCAATTTTTAACACCACCGTACGATGAGTTTCCAGAACATACTTATACAGGATAAAGACCGCATTCAATATATTATCATTAACCGCGAAAGCAAGCTGAACGCCCTTAACCAGGCTACCCTTGCCGAGCTGCACACGGCGCTTACGCAGGCCTTCCGCAATAACAACGTTGGGGGTATCATCATTACCGGCGCGGGCACCAAGGCTTTTGTGGCCGGGGCGGATATCAGCGAGTTTGAGGGTAAGGATGTTGACAGCGGCAGGCGGATAGCCTACGATGGGCAGTCGAACGTGTTTGATGTGATAGCCGGCGGCAACAAGCCGGTAATTGCAGCGGTAAACGGTTTCGCCCTGGGCGGCGGGTTGGAACTGGCCATGGCCTGCCATATCCGTATAGCTTCCGATAATGCCAAAATGGGCCTGCCCGAGGTGACGCTGGGACTGATACCGGGCTACGGGGGCACGCAAAGGTTAACGCAACTAATTGGCCGCGGCAAAGCGCTGGAGATGATCATGACGGCCGATATGGTTACCGCTGCCGAGGCGCTGCAACTGGGACTGGTTAACCACGTGGTTTTCCAGGACGACCTGTTGCCCAAGGCCGAGGAAATACTGAACAAGATATTAACCCGCGCCCCGCTGGCCCTTGCCGCGGCCATCCGCGCGGTGAACGATGCCCAAACCGATGGCGTGAACGGCTTCGATACCGAGATTGAGGAGTTTGCCCGCTGCTTCGGCACCAAGGATTTTAAGGAAGGCGTTTCGGCCTTCCTGCAGAAACGGAAACCGGAGTTTAAGGGGAAGTAGGGGCTCCACCTAAAACGCTACCGTCATTGCGAGCGATAGCGTGGCAATCTTCGATAGAAAAGCCGGCGACAAGCATGTCGAGGATTGCCGCGTCGCTACGCTCCTCGCAATGACGCCTTTTTTAATAGTCGCCGGGGTGAGTAAAATCGCCAACAATAAAAAACTTCTGCGCCTTTTTTATTCTCCTGTCATCCTGAGTGAGCGAAGGATCTATCGGCGAGTGGTTCTACAAGCTCACCATGACAGAAGGCAAATAGATGCTTCACGATGTTCAGCATGACAAGGGGTAAAACAAAAAAATATCCGCTACCTCTGTGCTTTTTCTACCTCTGTGGCCGCTGTGGTAAAACACCCTAAAATTCTATTTTCATCCAAATTTCATACTACAGGGCACTTTTTAACAGATAATTTACACTATCCTGACTATTTACATAATCGGGTCAAATTTAAAACGCTATCAATCAATCGATTGAATAATCGTGACAATTGGATGAAAAATGATATATGTTTTCATGCTTTACTTTGCCCTGTGCAATACAAAAAAGCACGTTATCTAAATATTATTATATCATGAAAAGTACATTAAAAATCGCAGCTCTGGTTTTAGCATTCGCAGGTTTATCTGTAGCCGCTAAAGCCCAAACAACAACTTCTACATCTACTTCTACTACAACAAAAGACGGTATACGTTACAGCATCGGCGTTGAAGCAGGCATCCCTGTAGGCAACTTTAAAGACGGCCACAAATGGAACCTTGGTGGTTCGTTACAGGCAGACATCCCTGTTGCATCACAATTATTTGTAACTGTTAACGCAGGTTTTAACAACGTATTTGGTAAAAAAGATATTACTGTTGCTGGTGTTACAGGTGATGTTCCAAACATCCAGTTATTACCGGTTAAAGCAGGTTTAAAATACTTTGTTATACCAAACCTTTATGTACAGGGTGAAGCAGGTGCTGCATTCTTGTTAAACAAAAACGAAACAGGTGTTGATAAGTCAACCGCGTTTGTTTACGCTCCGCAAATTGGTGTTCAGTTCCCGGTTAGCGCAAACGGTAACTTTATTGATGCCGGTGTACGTTACGAAGCTACTACCAAATACACCAGCGGTGTAGATGACAGCAAAATAAGCTTTTTAGGCTTACGTGTTGCTTACGGTTTCTAAAACCCGGGCATCTGCCTATCAAAAACAACAATTACAAAAAAGGAGGCGATAAGCCTCCTTTTTTGTTGATTAAAGCCATTTTTTACCACCAGCTAATAATAATTCTGATAAATTAGCAAATATTTGTACCTTAACCTGCGTAATACATTTACCTGTAAGAGTAATTGCTGATATGAAAAAAATACTCATCATAGATGATGAAGTTAATGTTGGACTGTTGCTATCAAAATTTTTGGTACGTAATGGTTTTGAGGTAAACACTGCTACCAACGGCGGCGCGGGCATGGAGTTTTTAAAGAAAACTGATTTTGACCTGGTGCTGTGCGATTTTAGGCTGGAGGATACCGATGGCCGCGAAATGCTCAAAAACATTAAGGCGCTTTATCCCAAAACAGGTGTGATTATTATAACCGGCTACTCGGATATTAAGATGGCCGTTGAGCTGATTAAGATGGGCGCTTATGATTATATCACCAAGCCCCTTTACCCCGACGAGATCCTGAACACCATTAACAAGGCTATTGAAACCCAATACGCCCTGCAGGAAATGGCCGCTAATGATTATACCACGCTTGATAAGCCACCAAAAGAGGGCAAAAAGCAAATACTATCGGGCGAGTTTGTGGTAGGTACCAGCCGGGCATCAAAAGAGTTACTGAAACAGATAGAGCTGGTTGCACCAACTAATTACAGCGTTATTATACTGGGCGAAAGCGGCACGGGCAAGGAGTCGGTCGCTAAAAGCATCCACTCAAACAGCCCCCGTCATAACCAGCCCTTTGTGGCAATGGATTGCGGGTCGCTGACCAAAGAGCTTGCCGCAAGCGAGTTCTTCGGGCACGAGAAAGGGTCGTTCACCGGGGCGTTGTACACAAAAATAGGCCACTTTGAAATGGCCAATGGCGGTACCTTGTTTTTAGATGAAGTGGGCAACCTGTCGTACGAGATACAGGCCGCCTTGCTGCGTACCGTGCAGGAACGTAAAGTAAAGCGCATAGGCAGCACCAAAGAGATAGACCTTGATGTGCGCATCATCATCGCAACTAACGAGAACCTGCAGGACGGCATCACCAAGGGCCGTTTCCGGGAGGACCTTTATCACCGCTTTAACGAATTTAGCATTTTCATGCCGCCCCTGCGCGAGCGTGGCAACGATATTATGATGCTGGCAGAGCATTTCCTGAAAATTGCCAACCACGAGCTTGACCGTAACGTAACCACCTTTGCACCCGAGGTAGTGGAGTGCTTTATGAACTACCGCTGGCAGGGGAATATCCGAGAGTTGAAGAACGTGGTACGCCGCGCTACTTTACTAAGTGAGGGCAACGAGATCTCGATGAAAACGCTTCCGCTGGAGATCTCTAATTTTAAGGTATCCTCGTCTTTTGAACAGTCAACGCCATCTGCTTCAAACGAGGTTAAAGAGCCCAAGCACGATCTGAAGAACGCGGCCCTTGGTGCCGAGCACGAAACTATTTTAAAAGTGCTGCGCGAGGTGAACTTTAACAAAACCAAAGCCGCCGAGATCCTGAACATTGATCGTAAAACGCTTTACAATAAAATGAAGGCCATCAACCTAAAATAATTATGGCAGGCGATGACGAAAAAAATGCATTAAGCAGCAAGGATTTTGATATGCTGAAGCACGATATCCGCAACCAGCTATCAAACATACAGCTGGCTTTAGAAGGCCTTAAGTACGAGGTTGATGACCCCAATAATGACCTGGCTTTATACTTTGACAGCATGTCGCAGTCGGCCAAAAAGATAGACAAGCTGCTGGGTGGTTTTGAATAAATTCATACAAAGCGCCAAAACTTATCGGCGCTTTTTTGTTATATATTAGTATCACAATTTAGCTCTCCAGGGGGTAACCAATGTCCATTTTTAACTATAAACAGCGCAATAATATTATACTGGTAAGCATAGTTGTGCTTGGCTGTTTTTTGCTGTACGCGTTAAGCGAGCTGTTCAGTTCCATATTGGGTGCAATTGTACTGTTCACCATTTTCCGCCCGTTTTATTTGTACATGGTAGAGCGGCGCAGGTTCAACAAAGCGCTTTCGGCAGTTATCATTATCCTTATATCGCTTGTTGTTATTGTTATTCCGTTCCTGTCGCTTAGTATTATGGTGATAGGCAAAATATCAAGCATTAACCGCGAGGAGCTGAATATTGACAAATGGACGCAAAAGATTGACGCCTTTACCGCCGCCAACCTTAACCAGCCACATTTTGCCGAAAACACCCTGCAAAAATTAGGGGCCTACGCCGCCGATCTGTTCCCATCTATATTAGGCAGCGCTGCCAATATTATACTAACGCTGCTGGTGATGTACTTTTTGCTGTACTTTATGTTTGTGCAGATGCGCGAGTTTGAGATAGGCCTGCTTAAATATGCCCCCTTTCGCGAGCAGCATGCCCTGAAATTCGCGGTGGAACTGCGAAACTCCACCTACTCAAACGTATTGGGGCAGGGTATAATCGCTATAGTACAGGGCGCCTTGCTGGCCAACGGCTTTTGGATCTTCCACATTCCCGACCCTATCTTTTGGGGCGTTATAGGGGCCTTTATATCGTTTTTGCCTGTTGTTGGCGCGCCAACCCTTTGCATACCCGCCAGTATATTGCTTTATGCCAATGGCGAAAAGGTGCAAGGCGTAATATTATTATTATACGGCATATTATTTATAGGCAATGTTGATAATGTGTTGCGTATGGTCATAAACCGCCGTATTGGCAATACGCATCCTATTATAACCGTTATAGGGGTGTTTATCGGCCTGCCGTTGTTTGGTATTCTTGGCCTGGTTTTTGGTCCTGTGTTGCTGTCATATTTTTTGCTATTATTGGAGATATACGAAACCAACCGCATGGCTGCCGAGAGGCTGGAGCGCATACGAACCGGGCCCGAAACGCAATAAACACACAAGAAATAAATTTATTTAATAATTATAAAAACAAATATTCAACTTAAAAATTAATACAATATGAACGATAACACAAAAGTGGTTGTCGCGTTGCTGGCAGGATTAGCGGCAGGAGCGGCATTAGGCATCTTATTTGCACCTGAAAAAGGAACCGAAACACGCGACAAGCTATCAGAATCATTAAGCAACCTTGGCGACTCTATTAAAGAAACCGCCGCAGCCGAAATTGACAAACTGGTTGGCTTAAAAGACAAAGTAGTTGATAACATCAAAACCAAAGTAAGAGGCGCCGAAGAAGAATATCAGGACGACCTGGAACACGCATAACTTACCGTTACGGGCATACATTAATTTACCCGCAACTAACTATAAACTATGGAACCCGAAAAAAAAGAAGAACCAGTACGCCCAATAATCGACCAGCTAAAAGAGTATGCTGAAACACGCCTTAAGCTTTTAAAATACGAAGTTATTGAGCGCAGCACATCTATCATAGCCGATGTTATAACCGATGTGGCTGTCATACTAATATTAGTGCTAACCTTTTTATTCGCAAGTTTCACACTGGCATTGTTCCTGGGCGAAGTTTTGCATTCCTACTGGCAAGGTTTTGCATGTGTTACCGTATTATATGCACTTATTGCAACGGTAATAGCATTTGCTAAACACAGTTTTGAAAGGCCGCTTATTAACGGAATGGTCAGAAAGTTTTTTAAATAACGCATGGAAACACCTATCAGAAATATATTTGAACTGCAAAGCGAAATTGGGCGGTTAAAGAATCTGGAAACAGAGCAGGCCATCGCTTTAAAAATACGCTTTACCGGGCGATCGGCGATATTTTCAACATTTATGTCGTTATTTCCAAAATCGCCAACAGTTGATGGTGTAAAGGGGGCCGGCTTTTTTAACCAGGATTTTTTAGGCCTTTTATCAAGGTTTGCATTGCCATTGGCATTAAACAAAACATTGTTTAAGCATTCTAACTTCCTGGTAAAAACACTGGTGGGCATCTTGTCGCAAAAGGCATCGCATTACATCAGCGAAGACAATGTTAGCGGTGTTTGGGGCAAGGCGAAAGGCATAATTAATAATCTGTTTAAAAAGAAAGATAAAAAAGATAAAGAAACCGGGATAGTACTCGAGAAAGACGATGTACCGGCATATCAGCCTTATTAAAAGCTTAAAGCCCTGTTGCGAAACACGGTTTTAAAGGAGAAGGGATAGACTTATAAGGGTTTATCCCTTTTTTGTTTAGTATTAACCACAGAGGGCACGGAGGTTTTGCCTGTATAATGATCAACTTTTCTCTCTGTGTACTTTATGTTTTTCCCCTCTGTGACCTCTGTGGTTAAAAAAAATTCATGTTAGCCCGCAAATACTTATTTTTGCATTTTTATGGGAAAAGATAAGATAAGGCGCTTTGCCGAGATAGAAACATTTAGTAACGTTTTACAGTTAGATGCCGGTAAACCGTTTAAAGGCAACTGGGCTACTGGTTTTTTTAAAAACAACAATCCTGTTGTATTAGAGCTGGCCTGCGGTAAAGGCGAGTACACGGTTAACCTTGCGCAAATGTTCCCGGGTAAAAACTTCATCGGGATAGATTATAAGGGTAACCGCATTTGGCGCGGGGCCAAAACCGCGTTAGAAGAGGGCGTAAACAACGTGGCCTTTTTGCGCATGCAGATAGAGAACTTGGTTGATTACTTTGCCCCCGGCGAGGTTGACGAGATCTGGATAACCTTTCCCGACCCGCAGCCGCAGCTAAGCCGCGAAAAGAAACGCCTTACCTCGCCACGTTTTTTAGATATGTACCGCGTTGTATTAAAACCCGGAGGCTACATGAACCTGAAAACCGATAACGACGGCCTGCACGCCTACACCGCCGAAAAGATAGCCGAACTTAGTTTGCAGCTTTTTGTAAAAACCGAAGACCTTTACCATTCGGAACATGCCAGCGAGGTGTTATCCATCAAAACCTATTACGAGAAAAAATACCTTCAGCATAATAAAAACATTAACTACCTTAAGTTCTCATTTTAACCCCCACCATGCCCGACTATAACTTTTTCGATAACGTGTATGATGTAGTGAGGCAGATACCCAGGGGCAGGGTAACATCCTATGGCGCTATTGCGGCTTACCTGGGCTCAAAGCAATCATCCCGCATTGTAGGTTACGCCATGATGGCCTGTGGTACCGCTAACCCACCGGTACCGGCGCACCGTGTACTAAATAAACAAGGTTTATTAACCGGCAAAATTCACTTTGGCGGCGATACCATGGAGCAAATGCTGCAAAGCGAAGGAGTTGAAGTGGTAGATAACCAGGTGCAAAATTTTAAAGAGATCTTTTGGGACCCGGCTATAGAATTGGCGCTTTAACTGTATCTCTTTTTGTATTATAATCGGTAAATATGGCTATGATCAATATCATAATACCTAAGCCGGCATAGTACCCTTTAGCCCGCTCGTCATACTGTAATAAAGTAAATGCAGCAACAGTTAGCCCTACACCCACAAGCAGTTCAATAATGCCATGTACTTTTAAGGGGACCAGTTTAAATATTCCATAACTGTAATTAGTTAGAATAGTAAGCAGTAAATGTACTGTTGCTAAAATATAGGTGTAGGTAGCGGTATCGTTCGCCAAGCTAAACATAGTGGGCGATGCATACAGGAATATGATTAAAACATAATCTAAAATACCATGCAGTTTGGGCGAAATGATTTTCATGCGGTCTGAATTTCTACTACATACGCAGAAACCAGGCCAATGATTTTACAGTGCTCCTATAATTTGCAGCAATTCCATCCGGTTACCAAACGGGTCTATAAAGGCAAAGCGGCGGCGGCCGGGGATGGCCGGCTCTTCCACTATCTCCACGCCATTAGCTTCCAGGTGTTTGCGGGCGGCGTCAACATCTGTAACTTCCATAGCGGTGTGGCGGATGCTGCGGGGCAAAGCGGGTTCAACGCCAATGTGCAGTTGTATATCGCCAATGTTTAACCAGTATCCGGCCGACGAGAAAAGGTGATCGGGCCGGTTAATCAGTTCCAGCCCGAGTACTTTTGTATAAAAGTCCTTTGCTTCCTCCAGTCTTTCGGGTGGTACGCAAACATGAAAATGGTCTGCACGTTTAAAGGTGATCATTCGTGTTCGGCAAAAGTTAAAACATAGTTGTTATTATCCAGTATAGAAAACTCGGTGGCGCCGTAAAAAGTTTTCTCCAGGCCTTTAAGCACGGTAACCTTATCTTTTATCGCCTCAAAAAAGTGTTGAATATTGGCCAGGTTGATATAAAGCAGCAGCGAGCCGCCGTTGGTGCGGTTTATCCCGGGCAGGTCATCCGCCAGGCTCTCAAACGTTTGGAACATCATAGTAACCTTGCCGTTGGTCATCATCGCCCAAACCAGGTCATCGCCGGTTTCGGGTACGCTCATGGTTATTTCAAAGCCCAGTACCCTGTAAAAAGATACAGTAGCTTTCATGTCGTTTACAAAAATATTGGGGGATAAGCTTTCCATACTGGTTTTTAATTGCGCGGTAAATTTATGATAAATCGGGCTGCATGAAAATAAACATTTATACCTTTAATCGCTATCCCGATAGCTATCGGGACACAAACGCAGTAAATCACAAATTACATACCCCATGGGACAATTAATAAACGACTTTGAAGCCTATCGTACCAAAATGAACGACAGGATAATGGAAACCGCCAACACCAACATTAAACGCTTTTTCGCGCTGGATACCACTACCTATGCCGATGGCGCGCTTGATGTAAAAACAAAAGAAATGCTGGGGCTGGTAGCCTCGATGGTGTTGCGCTGCGACGATTGCATCAAATATCACCTGGGCAAGTGCCACGAGGCCGGCGTAAAACACGACGAAATGAACGAGGTGTTCATGATAGCCAACCTGGTAGGCGGTTCCATCGTTATCCCGCATTATCGCCGCGCTGTTGAGTATTGGGATGAGTTGAATGCAGTTGGCGGTTTGTAGTTTGCAGTTCGCAAATACCAACCTCCCGCACGTCATTGCGAGCGTAGCGTGGCAATTTTCGACATGCTTATCGCCGAGTTTTCTATCGAAGATTGCTTCGTACCTCGCAATGACGTACCTTTATAATAAGTATCCATGCGCAAACCTAAAACCCAATTTTACATTCCAATAGACCTCGCCGCAGTATGTTCGGTAGCATTTTTATTGCTGTTATTGTACCTAAGCATGGCAAGGGAAAAGTCAGAGGAACCGGTTGAGGTCAATATGCCCGAAACATCCGGGTATATGTGTACGCTGAATACACTCGGAGATGCCATTATATTAATAGGCAAGGATAAGGTGTTTTTGAAGTTGCCCGACACCGTGCGCAAGGATGCACTTTTAGAAATGAGCAGTAAGTATAACCTTCGTTTCACAAAATCACATCTCGATAGGTTTAAAAACATAGATTTTATTGGTATGCCCGTGGCGGAATTTAACCAGAGTAAAATAGCGGGCAATTTAGCTGGGATAAGCATACAAAACCCGGACAACCAGTTGGCGGCCTGGATTCGTGCTGCTAATAAAGCATACTATTCCCTTTATAAACGGAGGATGATAATAGGCATTAAAGCCGATAGGGATACCGGTTATCCGTTGATAAAAAACGTAATAGCTACCCTGCAAGATCAGGACATCAACAAATTTGCTTTTATCACAGCAACTAAAGCTAAACTTAATGACTAAAGAACTAACCCGCTGCCGCTGGTGCGGAACCGACCCGCTTTACATGGAATATCATGATAAGGAATGGGGCAAAACCACGCACGATGATAAGGTACTGTTTGAGTTTTTGACGCTGGAAGCTGCACAGGCAGGCCTAAGCTGGATAACCATTTTGCGCAGGCGCGATAATTACCGCGAGGCTTTTGCCGGTTTTGATGTGCAGAAGGTTGCGAAGTTTGATGAGAAAGACAAAGAACGTTTACTGAACGATGCGGGCATCATCCGTAATCGTTTAAAAATAAATTCGGCCATCAATAATGCTAAGCTATTCATCGAAGTGCAAAAAGAGTTCGGCTCGTTCAATAACTACCTGTATAGCTTTATGCCCGGTAGCAAACCCATTACCACCTACACCGGCCCGCACGTAAGCACGCCCGAATCTGACGCGATAAGCAAGGACATGAAAAAGCGCGGCTTTAAGTTTTTTGGTACTACCATTTGCTACGCCCACATGCAGGCTACCGGCATGGTGAATGATCATATTCCTGAATGTAGTTTCAGGTAAAATAATATCAAATCCCGAATGTTGAATTTCGGACGCCGAAGTATTTCATCATTCAATATTCGAAATTCTGTGTTCGATATTAACATAGTGAAATTGTATTTTTGAAAAATCGGTGTAATCCCAAAACATCGGTGCAATCAACGAGTAATTATGAAGAAGCTTTTTCTATTGGATGGTATGGCCCTGATATACCGGGCGCATTTTGCGCTGAGTAAAAACCCGCGTTTTACCTCGGCGGGCTTAAACACTTCGGCGGTTATGGGTTTTACCAATACCCTGCTGGAGGTTTTACGTAAAGAGAAACCCACCCATATGGCCGTGGTTTTTGATACCGATGCCCCAACCGAGCGCCACACCGAATATGAAAAGTACAAGGCCCACCGCGAGGCCATGCCCGAAGATCTGAGCAAAGCTCTTCCCTATATATTTAAGGTGGTTTTAGGCTTTAACATCCCGCTGATCACATCAGACGGTTATGAGGCCGATGATATTATAGGCACCCTTGCCAAAAAGGCCGAGCAGAAAGGTTACCAGGTTTACTGTATGACACCCGATAAGGATTTTGCGCAGCTGGTATCCGAGAATATCCGCATTTACAAGCCCGCCCGTATGGGTAACGAAATGGAAATACTGGGCGTTAAAGAAGTGCTGGAGAAATGGGAGATAGAACGCCCCGAGCAGGTAATAGATATCCTGGGCCTTTGGGGCGATGCGGTAGACGGCATCCCCGGCATCCCGGGTGTTGGCGAAAAAACTGCCAAGCTTTTAATTAAACAATATGGCTCGGTTGAAGAAATTATAGCCCATAGCCATGAGTTGAAAGGCAAGCTGCGCGAGAACGTGGAGAACTTTGCCGAGCAAGGTATCATGTCAAAACGGTTAGCTACCATCAACCTGAATTCGCCGGTTGAACTGGACGAGGCCGGGCTGGAAATGTGTGCCCCAAGTAAAGACCTGCTGGAGCCGCTGTTTGCCGAGCTGGAGTTCCGTACCCTTGGTCGCCGTGTATTTGGCGATGATTTCAGCATCACCGAAACCCGTGCCGTATCGGTACAAACCGATCTGTTTGGTGATCCGGTTGCAAGTGCCCGTACAACCCTTTCGGTTGATGTGCAGGATATTTACGAAGCGCCAACGCCGGTAGAGATCAAGAACATCAACACCATTGAGCACGATTATATACTGGCCGATACTTTCGAGAAGCGCGCCGAGCTGATCAACATACTGAAACAGCAAAAACACTTCTGCTTTGATACCGAAACCACCGGCACCGATGCCAACCAGTGCGAGCTGGTGGGTTTATCCTTCGCGGTGAAGCATAACCAGGCATGGTACGTACCTGTACCTGTTGAGGAAGCAGAGATCATTAAAATAGTTGCCGAATTTAAGCCGGTATTTGAGGCTGCCAACATCGGCAAAACAGGCCAGAACCTGAAGTTTGATATCCTGATGCTGAAATGGTATGATGTAGAAATGAAAGGCGACCTGTTCGATACCATGATGGCGCATTACGTGATAGACCCGGATACCCGCCACGGTATGGATATCCTGTCAGAAAATTACCTGCAATATAAACCTGTTTCCATTACCGAGCTAATTGGCCCCAAGGGTAAAAACCAGGGCAACATGCGCGATGTGGAGATAGAAAAAATAAAAGAATACGCTGCCGAGGATGCCGATATTACCCTGCAGCTGCGCACCGTTTTTGAGCCGAAAATTAAAGAAGTAGAGGCAGAAGACCTGTTACATAAAATTGAGAACCCGCTGATATATGTACTGGCCGATATTGAGCACGAAGGTGTAAAAATTGACCACGAAACATTAAAAGAATTCTCCAAATTATTGGAAACGGATATTGCCGCGCTGGAGAAAACCGTGTTTGAAAAAGCGGGTGTAAGGTTCAACGTGGCATCGCCAAAGCAATTGGGCGAGGTGCTGTTTGAGAAACTAATGCTCGACCCTAAGGCCAAAAAAACCAAAACCGGCCAATACCAAACCGGCGAAGACGTGCTTTTAGCCCTTGCCGCCAAAAGCGATATTGTGCGGGATATATTGGATTTCCGCCAGCTGCAAAAGCTAAAATCTACCTATGTAGATGCCTTGCCAACCATGGTGAACCCCAAAACAGGCCGTGTGCATACCAGCTATAACCAGGCGGTTGCGGCCACGGGTAGGTTAAGCTCTAACAATCCCAATCTTCAAAATATCCCTATCCGTACCGAACGCGGCCGCGAGGTGAGGAAAGCTTTCATCCCGCGCGATGAGAACCACAGCATCGTATCTGCCGATTATTCGCAGATAGAGCTGCGCATCATTGCCGAGATCAGTAAAGACCCAAACATGCGCCAGGCCTTTATTTATAATATTGATATCCACACCGCTACGGCCGCTAAAGTTTACGGTATAAGTATTGAGGATGTGGATAGCACACAGCGCCGCAACGCCAAGGCAGTAAACTTTGGCATCATATACGGGCAGTCGGCATTTGGGTTATCGCAAAACCTGGGCATCCCACGTAAAGAGGCCGCCGAGATCATCGAAAACTATTTTGCCCAATACCCCGGCATAAAACAATACATGGCCGATACCATGAACTTTGCCCGCGAAAACGGTTACGTAACCACACTGATGGGCCGCCGCCGTTACCTGCGTGATATTAACAGCGCCAACCAAACTGTACGCGGCTTTGCCGAGCGAAATGCCATTAACGCCCCCATACAAGGTTCGGCAGCGGATATGATCAAGATAGCCATGATCAACATTCACCGCGAATTTAAAGCCCTTAAACTGGATGCCCGCATGACCATGCAGGTACATGATGAGTTGGTTTTTGATGTGCCCAACCATGAGATAGAAATTGTAAAACCCATCATCCTCGATAAAATGAAAACCGCCATTAAAACCGAAGTACCGATTATGGTAGAAATAGGCACCGGCTTAAACTGGCTGGAAGCACATTAATATATGAGATATTTTTTCCTGCTGATGATAGTTGTTTTGTTCGGTTGTCATCAGCCGGAGAAAAAAGCCGTTGCTAAAAATAAGCTAACCTCAAACGATTCTACCAGAATAGAAACTCGTAAAAATGAAGTTGCTGATAGCATCATCCAGGTAAAACTACTGGATGCCGCTTTGAAATATGCTACCATAAATTTGCGGCAAAACTATTATCAAAAAAAGATATATCTCAATCAGGATACCTCAAAAAATGCAGTGTTGCAGTACGGCCATTTATTCGGCAATAATGTTAAACATTTGCTTTTGAAAACTAACAGTAGCTGGAACATTAACACGAGAATTTTTGTGTTCGATAATGGTAACCTTAAACAGGTTTTAAGCCAAACAGAATGGGATCTTAATTTTGTTGCCGATACCATAAGGGATGTTAACGGCGATGGGTTCAAGGATTTTATTTCTATCACTTATTCCTCTTCGGGATGTTGCGCCCGTAGTTATAACAACGTGAGCCTTTATGAACCGGCTCAAGGGGCATTCTCTAAAAGCTATTTTTTTATAAATCCCGATTTCTTCCCGAAAGAAAAAGTGATACGTGGTGTTAACTACGGCCATCCTGGTGAAGTTCCACTATATAAATATAAATGGAATGGTGCTAATATTGATACGGTAGAATACATCTATCCTGCAGACACGTTAAAGAAAAAATTCTATCTGGTACATCATTACGGCGACAAAGACAATCCACAAAAGCGTAAAACGCTATCTGCTGTTCCTAAAGAATATTTAAAGATAAGTGGGTATGATTGGTTTATTGATTATTAATACATCGCTCTTTGCACCAAACACACAGCACCTCCAAAAACTAATCTACCAGCTTACCGGTAATATCAACCGTGCGGGCAAAGGGGTTAAAAAAGCGGTTGGCCAGTACGGCAAATTCGCGGCGGGTGGCGGTACGTTTAAGGTTAAACGGTGTGTTGAAATGGTAATAACTTTTCCAGGTTTTCCGGATGGCTTCCTGCAATTCGGCGGGGTCGCGTAAAGTCATTTCGCTGATGTAGCTGAGCAGGTTGCCAAGGGTAAAGGCCTCGCCCGGTTTTTCTTTATTGAACCATATAAAGGCACGCGAATACAGTTCGGTAAGCAGGGGTTGCACTTCGCCGGTGCGGATGGCGCTATCGGGCATAAATAGCACCTCTGCGCTTTGACCATTAGCTTTTTGAATGCCCTGTATCATCCCCGTTGCGGCTACCTGCTGTATGGCGCGGAAGTCGCGATCGGTTTGGGGGATATCGGCAAAGGGTAATAGGCTGCCTTTATGGTCCAGTATTTCGCCCTGTATGGTACGCACATCCAGTTGTTTGGTGCTTCGTTTAAAAAAAATGCAGAAGGCGGCAGTGGCCCCGGCGCCTTGCCCAATGGTCATTTGTACGGCGGGATTGGTAACGGCGCCATTCACCAAATGCGTAACCGAAAGGGCTTTTTCTAACACCAGCAGGTTTTCCTGGTCTTTTGCTACTATGGCCCCCAGCGGCACGCTAAACGCCGGGAACGGCGGGTAGACAATATGCGGCACGCCAGCCACGCTGTAATGCTGCCCGGGCAGGGCATCGGCTACGCCAATACTGGTGCGGTACAATTTGCTCTGGCGATTGTAAGGCGTATAAATATCATCCAATACCATGCGTACCATTCCCGCGGCGCGGCGGTTCTCGCGGATGTAGGGGAGGTACGGCAGGTGGTCGGTGGTTTTAAAATCGTCAGCAAAACCAAGGTTTTTGTAACCCAGTGCGGTTTGCAGGTAATGAATGAGCCCCAGCGTGCGCAGCCTTGCTTTGCGGAAAGTGGCCTCACGGTTTTCGGGTTTCAGGTCGTCGGCAGTAACGGAGTATTGGTTACCACAGTTTTCCCAGTTAATGAGGTATTTATCGTTAGGCAATACGGCGGCGGCCAGCAGTTTTTTTATGTCGGCAGCTTTCAGGCAGGCATATTGCGCGGCGTTGTAACCTTCGGGTGGGGGGATGGTGCGGTCGGCAGCCTTGCCAAAGTCTTTCAGGATGGCCAGGTAGCTGATGTCCTGGATCTGGTTGGTGGCGTTATCGGGCGCAAGGGCTTCTTTGGTATCCTGCCTGCTATCAAAACCCGAAGTAAGCAACACACCCGCACCGGCAGCAACATCGCCAAGTTCGGTAGCGTCAAGCACTATTTTGGCTTTGATGATAAGGGGTTTGCCGTTTTCCGTTACGGTGACCACCCAGTCCGTACCATCTTTTTTGATGGATGAAAATGGCGTATTAAGCTTTACCGTGAGGTTTTTAACGGTATCGGTTATTTTTTTGAGGATGGATGCACCGGTGGCCGGCTCAAATACCAAAGCAGCGTTGCGGGTGGTATCGTACCCTAAACGGGGCTTGTAAAACTCGCGGATGTGGTTCCTGAACTCGACGTAGATGCCCGATGCCAAATTCCGGTTTTCAGGCATAATGCACATGCCACCGCTGGTGGCGCTGCCGCCCAGCCAGGGGCCCTGTTCAACCAATAAGGTCTTTATTTTACTGCGGGCGCTTTGTATGGCCGCGGCTACCCCGCCCGCGCCGCCGCCCACTACCAAAACATCGGTGCGGATGGTTTCGGCAAAGCCTGCGGTACATTTAAGCAAAAGGCATATCAGCAGTAAATTTTTATACATCGGTGAACCAAAATAACTGTAAAACGCTAATTTAGCCCAATTCCTTACGGAACAATAAATTTTAACATTTTTAACCCCATGACAGACGAACAAATGCGCTACCCGATAGGGAAATTCGTACAGCCGGTATCATACACTGATGATGATATGCGCCGCTGGATCCACGAAATTGCTACCCTGCCGGGCCGCATCCGCGAGGCCATTATAGGTTTAACATATGAGCAGCTGGATACCCAATACCGCACCGGCGGCTGGACCCTGCGCCAGGTGGTACACCATGTTGCCGACAGCCACATGAACTCGCTTTGCCGCTTTAAACTGGCCATTACCGAAGATAACCCAACCATAAAACCTTACGACGAGGCTGGATGGGCCATACAGCCCGATTACCGCCTGCCCGTTGAACCGTCCCTGAAAATGCTTGATGGTATCCACCAGCATATGGTAGCCCTTTTTGAAAGTTTTAGCGAAGACCAGTGGAACCGTACTTTCGTTCACCCGGAGTCGGGCAGTGTTACGCCTTTGAAAAAGAACCTGGCCTTATACGCCTGGCACGGTAACCACCATTTGGCGCATTTAACAGAAACGGTAAAGAAGTTAAGGAAGTAAGCTCAATCCAAGGTGTCATTTCGAACGAGGTACGAGGAGAAATCTTCTACGAGCAGTAAGTAGTGATAAATCGGTGTACTAATAACTTGGCCGCTCATTCGCCACGGAGGGCTGTTACTTTGTCTTGATACAAAGTAACCAAAAATCAAGACAAAAAAATCCTTCCCCGCATGAAGCCTTTACCTTTTGGCCCGGTTTTTTGTCGGGCTTTCGCGCGTTCGATAACCTGTATGCCTCATTGCCGGTGGCTTTAGCCAACGGATAAATGGCCCCCCCATTCCCGTCCCACATAAAAAAACTGGCGGACGCAAACATAATTAAAACCAACACCCTACCTTTGCCCGTATGGAAACCATTAGTTGGAACGATTTTGAAAAAGTTGAACTGCGTGCCGGTACAATACTGGAGGTTGCAGATTTCCCCGAAGCACGCAAACCCGCGTATAAGTTAAAGGTTGATTTTGGGCCGTTGGGCATTAAGCAAAGCAGCGCGCAGATCACTAAGCATTATACAAAAGAAGAGTTGCCGGGTAAGCAGATACTGGGCGTGGTAAATTTTCCTAAAAAACAGATAGCTACGTTTATGTCGGAGTTTTTGGTGACGGGCCTTGCCGATGAGAATGGCGATATTGTACTCACCGCGATAAATAAACCCGTACCCAACGGCAGTAAACTGATATAACATGCATATAGAGCATTGGCTGATAGGGCCGCAGTTGATAGGCCTGATCTTTTTGATAATGGGCTTTATACAAAAGCGCTTCCCGCCAAAGCATATCAATAGCCTATATGGTTACCGTATGCCATCGGCCATGAAAAACCAACAAACCTGGGACGAGGCCAACGGGTTTTCGGCCAGGTATATGATAAAGCTTGGTTTGATCATGATGGTGCTTGGCTTTGTTTTGGTGCCCTGTTTAGACTTGATCAATATGAAAGAAGATGCGCGGATGGGCCTGCATGCGGCATTGTTGGTTGTGTCATCCATGACGATGGCCGTATTGCTGATAACCGGTACCGAAAAACACATGAATAAAGTATTTGATAATAAACCCTTATGAGGTATATAAATTTTGGCGA
Source organism: Mucilaginibacter sp. L294 (assembly GCF_001636615.1). Classification (GTDB taxonomy): domain Bacteria; phylum Bacteroidota; class Bacteroidia; order Sphingobacteriales; family Sphingobacteriaceae; genus Mucilaginibacter. The sequence continues at coordinate 18,685 of NZ_LGEK01000011.1, forward strand.
TGAACAGCCCGCCATCTCTCCCGATGAATTTTTTATGAAGGAAGCCCTGAAGGAAGCCCGCCAGGCCCTTAAGGAGGATGAGATCCCCATTGGTGCCGTAGTGGTTTGCAAAGGGCAGATCATCGGCCGTGGCCACAACCTTACCGAACGGTTGAACGATGTATCGGCACATGCCGAAATGCAGGCGCTTACGGCGGCAGCCAACTCTATGGGTGGCAAATACCTGCCCGAATGCACGCTGTATGTTACCATGGAGCCCTGCGTGATGTGTGCGGGTGCAAGCTACTGGTTCCAGATAGGGCGCATCGTTTTTGGGGCTTATGATACCCAGCGAGGGTTCGGCAGGCTTAACCAAACTATTACGCATCCCAAAACGCTGGTAACCGGCGGGATTAATGAAAATGAATGCTCGCAGCTGGTGAAGGATTTTTTTAAGGGGAAGCGCTAAACCAGTCCCTTAACAAAAACTTGACATTGATATAGAACAATTACCTGCCTCAACCCTTATATTTGCTACATCACACGAAACAGTTTAACCTTAAATTTTAAATATTATGGCATTTACACTACCGGCGTTATCTTACGCTACCGATGCTCTGGAACCACACATTGATAAAGCTACGATGGAAATTCACCATGGTAAGCACCACCAGGCTTATGTTACCAACCTTAACAAAGCTTTAGAAGGTAAACCAGAGGCTGATGGTAAAATTGAAGACATCATCAAAAATATCTCAAAGTTTGCGCCTGCTGTACGCAACAACGGTGGTGGCCACTATAACCACTCTTTATTCTGGACTTTGCTTTCACCAAGTGGTGGCGGCGAACCTACAGGCGCACTGGCCGATGCTATTAAAAGCACATTCGGTTCGGTTGCCGATTTTAAAACTAAAGTGAACGAAGCCGGTGCAACCCGTTTCGGATCTGGCTGGGCATGGCTTATTGTTACTGCCGATAAAAAACTGGCTGTAACATCAACCCCAAACCAGGATAACCCTTTAATGGATATTGCTGAAGTAAAAGGTACCCCAATTTTAGGTATTGATGTATGGGAACACGCGTACTACTTAAAGTACCAGAACCTGCGCCCGGCATACCTTACAGCTATCTGGAATGTGATCAACTGGAACCACGTTTCTGAATTGTACACAAAAGCTATCGCTTAAACCCCACCCAACCCTCCCCTTCAGGGGAGGGTTTTAAATACAGAGCGGCAGATTGGAAACAATCCGCCGCTTTTTTTATTTTTACAAATACCAATTACCACCACGTCATTGCGAGGAGCGTAGCGACGTGGCAATCTTCGATAGAAAAGTAGGCTACATGCATGTCGAAGATTGCCACACTATCGCTCGTAATGACGCGGAAAACATCGCCATATGAAAGCCATCGTATTAGAATCCGCAGAAAACCCTTTGGTTGTAAAAGAGGTTGCCAAGCCTACACCCGGCGCGGGCGAAGTATTGGTACAAATAAAGGCTGCAGCACTAAACCGCCGCGACTGGTGGATAACCCAGGGCAAATATGCCGGTATTAAATACCCAACCATATTAGGTGCCGATGGCTCGGGCATCGTTGCCGAAGCTGGCGAAGGTGCGGGCGATTGGTTAGGCAAAGAGGTGATCATCAACCCGTCGCATAACTGGGGCGAGCACCCGGAGTTTCAATCAAAACAGTTTAAAATTTTAGGCCTGCCGGATGATGGCACCATGGCCGAATACGTACTGGTTAAAGCCGAATACCTATACCCCAAACCTCCCCATTTAAACTGGGAGCAGGCGGCGGCGTTGCCTTTGGCGGGGCTTACAGCATATAGGGCATTGTTCACCAAGGCGCATATCAAAAAAGGGGATAAGGTTTTGGTGGTTGGTGTTGGCGCAGGTACCGGATCGTTTACCTTACAGTTTGCTGTAGCCGCCGGGGCGCAGGTATTTGTAACATCAGGCACGGGCGAAAAGATTGACAGGGCTAAACAGCTTGGCGCATGCGCTGGTGTAAACTACAAAGCGCAGGATTGGGCACAGGAGCTGAAGCATTTTAGCGGCGGTGGTTTTGATATTGTGGTAGATAGCGCCCTTGGTCCCGATTTTAATAAGATCCCGGATATTTGTAACCCGGGCGGCCGCATCGTGTTTTTTGGCGGTACGGCAGGTAATATCCCCGAGCTGAATGCGAGGCCGATATTTTGGAAGCAACTGCAAATATTAGGTACCACTATGGGCACGCAGGAAGATTTTAAAGCGATGCTTGCCTTTGTTAATCAGCATAAAATAGTGCCGGTGGTTGATGAGGTTTTCCCGCTGGCAGATGCTAAAAAGGCTTTTGATAAAATGGGGGCTGCGAAGCAGTTTGGGAAGATCGTGATAGCGTTGTAGACTAAACTTTTCGCAATCGCTCGGCTGCTGCCGGGTGATAACTATTATAAGGCCTCCGGCCGTCAAATTAATTATGACTGCGGCGGTACGCCGTGAAATAACGGTCACCCGGCGGGAGCCGAGCGACGGCTAAGTACTTCATAGTCATAAAACCCTCACGTTTATTCCTATGATCAGTATTAATTGGGCTTTCAAAAAATAATCCACTAATTTTGTAGGCTTAAGTATAGTATGATCAAAAAACCTATCGAGCTGTTGCTTCGGGAATCGGAAGAAGAAGGGGAGCACTCGTTAAAACGCTCGCTTGGCCCGGTTAACCTTATCCTTATTGGTATAGGCATTATTATAGGTGCCGGTTTATTCTCATTAACCGGCATAGCCGCAGGCCAGCATTCGGGCCCGGCAGTAACCATATCATTTTTAATAGCCGCTTTAGGCTGTACATTCGCCGCCCTGTGTTATGCCGAGTTTTCGGCCATGATACCGGTAGCGGGTAGCGCCTACACATACTCGTACGCTACCATGGGCGAACTTTTTGCCTGGATAATAGGCTGGGACCTGATGCTGGAATATGCAGTAGGCGCTGCCACGGTGGCCATCAGCTGGTCGCAATACCTTACCAAGTTTCTTTCCTGGTTTGATCTGTACCTGCCGCCGCAGCTTATCCTCTCGCCGTTTGAAACTTCGAAAGCGGCCAATGGCGATGTGGTACGTGGCATTATTAACCTGCCCGCGGCTTTAATAGTTGTGCTGGTAACCAGTATCATTATCAGGGGCACAAAAGGCTCGGCGCTGATCAACGCTATCATTGTAAGTTTAAAGGTTGGCGTGGTGCTGGTATTCATTGCTGTGGGCTGGTCGTTCATTAACCCGGCAAATTATCACCCTTACATCCCACAAAATACAGGCGTTTGGGGCGATTACGGCTGGTCGGGTATATTACGTGGCGCCGGGCTGGTGTTCTTTGTATTTATAGGCTTTGATGCTGTATCAACCGCCGCGCAGGAGGCCAAGAACCCGCAGCGCAACATGCCTATCGGTATCATCGGCTCGCTGGTGATATGTACCATATTGTTTGTGATCTTCGCGCATGTGATGACGGGGATGGCCAATTATAAAGAGTTCATCGGCTCGGGCGCGCCGGTTGCTATCGCTATTGAAAAAACGCATTACCAGTGGTTAAGCAAAGCTATTGTACTGGCTATATTAATAGGGTACACCTCGGTAATATTAGTGGATCTGCTGGGGCAATCGCGGGTATTTTTCTCTATGTCGAAAGATGGTTTATTGCCCAAAGTGTTTTCTGAAGTCCACAGCAAATTTCGTACGCCATGGAAATCGAACATGCTGCTTTGCGCGTTCATCTCTATTTTCGCAGCATTTGTGCCGATAAAGGTTGTCGGCGAAATGACCAGCATCGGCACCTTGCTTGCCTTTGTTATGGTATGTGCCGGTGTGCTTATTTTACGCAAACAACAACCCAATGTGCACCGGCCTTTTAAAACACCGTTTGTACCCCTGGTGCCGATATTAGGGATCTTAACCTGCTTTGCCATGATGACATTTTTACCCGGCGATACCTGGTTAAGGCTGATCATATGGCTGGCCATTGGTTTAGCCATTTATTTTACCTACGGTAAAAAGAACAGTGTATTAAGAAAAAGAATGGCGAAAGAGTAGATTTGCGCATGCTTCAATTACGGGTTGACGGAATAAAATGGGAGGCGCCGGATACGGCTACTTTTTACCTGGTTAGGGCGGTTGGCAGCACTGTGCCCTATAAAGCGGGGCAATTTATTACGCTGGTATTTAACCATCATAACCAGGAGGTAAGGCGTTCTTACTCGTTAAGTTCCTCGCCGGATGATGAGCGAATGGCTATTACGGTAAAACGGATCAGCAACGGCGAGATCTCCCGGTTCCTGCTCACCAAAGTTAATGTGGGCGATGTGTTGAATGCTGTTGAACCTGCAGGCGTATTTATCCATAGCAGCGATTATGCCGCCGAAAAAGACATGCTGTTTTTTGCAGCCGGAAGCGGGATAACGCCGATCTTTTCGCAGCTTAAATACATCCTGAATCGCCCCGGAAAAAGCAAAATTCACCTGCTTTACAGTAATTTAAATAAAGAGTCGGTATTGTTTAATAACGAACTGAATGAGTTATTGGCAAGCTATCACGATAGGTTTAACATTACCCATCTGCTAAGCAGTGAGGCCAACAGGTTAACCAATATCAAAGTAGAGCAACTGGTTAACGAACAACTATCGTTCGCCAAAGAGAAAGCCGAATTTTACCTGTGTGGCCCCTTTGTGTATATGCGCATGATCAGGCTTACGCTGCTTTATATGGGTATTGAGCCGCAACAGATCCACAAAGAGAATTTTGTATTGGAAACCGTACCCGTGACCGGCAGCCAAACCAATTATCCACCCCAAAATATCCGCATCAATTTTAATAACGAGCTGCATGATATCGCCGCGGGCGAGAACCAATCCATATTGCAGGCAGCCTTGCAAAATAACATCCAGCTACCCTACAGTTGCCGTAGCGGCATCTGCTCGGCCTGCGTGGCCTTCTGCAAAACCGGCAAGGTAGAAATGGCCAAGAACGAAGTATTAACCGATGAGGATATTGCTAAAGGCTGGATATTGACCTGCACCGGGCATGCTTTGACGGATGATGTAGAGATTGAGTATAAGTAGGCGGTTGGCGGTTGGCGGTTTGCAGTTTTCCCTGTCATCCTGAGCGATAGCGAAGGATCTATTAATGAACTATGCATAAACGCTTACAAGTCGGCGAATAGATGCTTCACTATGTTCAGCATGACAAGCTTATATAATTAAAAGGCCACAAAGAATAAATCTCTGTGGCCTTTGTGGTTTTCTCTTAGTGCTCTCTGTGGTTAAAAAATCAGGAAGCCTGCACTGTCCGCCTGTGCGTTTTATGATGCACCGCATCGCGTACTTTCTTCCCTTTTGATTTTGATTTTTTGCGTTTGCCCAACCAGATGATAAAGCCGGTTATGGGTAAACTTGCGCATATCAAGCTGGCTAAAAACGCGATGATCTTGGTGGTAAGGCCAAATATTTGGCCCACATGGATATCGTAATTCATCTCATTTAGCTTTAGGCCCGGGCTCTTCTTGTCGTATATATACGCCTTTAGCAATTTGCCGTTGTATTTGTCAAATTCGAAACCATTGGCGTGCGAGTAATTCATCGATTTGGCATAGGCTCCTACACCAATAGCGCCGGACAAGGCAGGGTCATTATGGATCAAGAACATTTCAGCTTTGGGGTCTTGCTGCCTGGCGTATGCAAAGGCGATATCAACTACCGGTTTATCGGCAATCCCGGCTTTTTTAAGTGAATCAGACTTCGGTTCGGTTACTTCATCCTCGTATTTAATGTTCCTGCCAATATTTGCTGTATTGTAGATGGCCTTGCTTACCGGTTCAAATGCTATGGCAAGGCCGGTTATAGATAATATGATGGCGATGGACGTAGCATAAAACCCCAGTACGTTATGCAGATCGTAATTAACCCTGCGCCAGCGGCCACCCCATTTAATGGTAAAACTGCGTTTTCGGTCGGTTTTGCGTTTGGGCCACCAAAGGATGAGCCCCGTGATCATGATCACCATAAAAATGATGACCGATACACCCACTATCCAATGCCCAATGGCTGGCGGCAGCAGCAGGTACAAATGTATATACTCTACTACAATGAAAAAGTTGGTCTGCGGCTTTTCGTGGTAAGTGATCTTGCCTGTGTATGGGTTTAAATATACAAGCTCATACCCGTCCTTACCCAGGTTGGCGTATACACCGGCCGGCCTTTCGGCGCCATAGTAATAAATAAAATCTGATGATGCCTTGGGGTAAGCTTTTTTAACCTCGTTTATTAATTGTGATGGTTGTACGTATGGCTTACCGGTGTTTTGTACGGTACGATAATCGTAAACAGCATCCTGTATCTCGTCCTGAAAGCAAAAGATACAGCCAGTGATACTTACTATAAACACCACAAGCCCGGAGATAAATCCGAGCCAGCGGTGGCAAAAAAGTAATACTTTTTTAAATGGTGTCATACTTACAATTTATAGGATGCGCTTAACACAAACTGACGTAACCGTTGCGGGTTGATGGTTGTGTAACCGGTATAGTACTCTTTATTGGCCAGGTTGTTAACGCTTAATCCGAAACGGTATTTTGATTTATCATAAAACAGGTTGCCGTTTAGTATCACGTATGAAGGTAACTCAAATGTACCTTCAGAAACGCTGTTTATTATTTTATTGCTGCTGGCGTAGTTACCACCAAAACCAATGCCTAAACCTTTAAGGGCGGTTGCCGGTAAGCGGTAGCTTGCATAAAAGTTAGCCAGGTATGGCGAGCCGGCAGTGTTTGGACGAAGGCCCTCCACGTTAGCATCGGCTTTGGTGAACTTAGAATTATTGTAGGCAAAACCGGCAATGATGTTTACAGATGATATTGGGTTAGCCACAATTTCCGCTTCAAAACCTTTGCTAAGTTGTGTGCCATCCTGTACTTGTATCGTTTGTGCTCCGGATCCGGGTACGGTACGTAGTACGTTGGTAAGATTAATACGGTAGTAGCTTAACGTTCCATTCAACTTGCCGTTGAACAAGGCCATTTTAACACCACCCTCTATCTGGGTAGCGTTTTGGATTTTAGGTGAAACAGTTTGGCCACTGGCATTTAAATATGGAGTTAGGTTTTGAAAACCGTTCTGGAAATTTGCGAATAACGAAAGCGCATCTTTAATGGGCTGATAGATCAACCCGAATTTTGGAGAAAATGCGGTTTGGCTAAACGGCGCAGCTATTAATGAATCTTTAAGATTGTAGTTGCCTTTGTTCTCAAAACGGTCTACACGTAAACCTACAGATGCGATTAACCTGTCGGTGATATTTACTACGTCAGACGCGTAGGCGCTGTAGGTATTTGTTTTGTAGATGTAAGGGAAAGCACCGGCTGGGTTATAAATGTTAGCGTCAACCAATAACTTGTTAAACGAACCGTAATTATAGGTAGGGTCGTTTATAGGCGCTACGCCATACGCTCCGCCATAATATACCTGGTTAGAGTTTTGATGTTGAAAGTCTAACCCAACTACAAAACGGTGGCGTGTAGTACCAATGTTAAAATCGCCGTTGATGTTTTCCTGGATCTCGATAGCGTTAAGTTTGCTATGGTAGGTAGACTGGTCCATAAGGGCGACGTAGTTTGCTTCGCCTGGCAGGTCTGGAGTGCCTGGTGCGTAAACAGCAGCCCTTTCATCAGTAACTAAATAAAAATAAGGGCTTGCACCATTAGAGTAGCTGTTTGATGATGAGAAAACAGTTTGTGATTTTAATTTATCAGAGAATTGGTAGTTAACAGTTGCAAAGTAGTTAGTGCTGCGGCTAAATGATTTTATATCATCATTTACGTAAGCGTTCTTGTAATTGATGTTTAAGTCACTTACTTTGCTTACACCCAAAGCTTTTGGTGACGAAAGGTAATCAAAGAAGAAGAAAGGTTTAGCCGCGTTACGGCCAACAAATACTTCGCTTTCTAATAAGAATGATAGTTTATCGTTCGCTTTTATAGCCAAACTTGGTGCAAAAGCAAAACTGCGGCTTTGGCCATAGTTTTGGAAACTGCCTTCGTAATTATAAGCGGAGTTTAAACGGAAAGAAACGTTTGAACCTATTGGAGTATTCAGATCAATAGTAGTGCGGTTAAGGTCATAACTGCCTACCGACTCTCCAATTTCAAGGCCAAATGAGTCATAGGGTTTTTTGGTAACCCTGTTCACCAAACCACCGAACGAGGTTAAAGTGCTGCCAAATAATGTAGCCGACGGGCCTTTTATTACTTCAATTTTTTCGATGTTAGCTGCATCAATCCCGCTGGTAACTAAACCGGCTATGCCGTTGCGTAAGCGTGTTTGGGTAACAAAACCACGTAAGGTAAAGTAACCACCACCATCGGCTGCACGGCCTGTTGCATCCCACATTTTTTGGATACCGGGGGCATTTTTTAGCGCATCTTCAACATTGAAGATGTTTTGCTCTTTCAAAAGCTCATTGGTAACGGTGCTATAGCTTTGTGCGTTCTCTAAATTATCCAAAGGAATTTTACCCACATCCACACTTGTTTTACGGGTAAAGCGATTTGCCCTGTTGGCAATTACGTTTACCTCTGTTAATTGCGACTGGCTGGCGCGAATCATAATTTGCGGTACGATTACTGTTTGGCCGGCGGTAACTGTAACGGGTACTTCTATACGTTCTACACCAACGTACGATATAATTATTTTGTATGAACCGGCTGGCGCTTTGAATTGATATTCGCCATTGGCTTTAGTGGTTGTGCCATAGCTGGTGCCTTCTAAACCTATAGATACGTTGTCGGCAGGTTCGTTATTGCTGGTCACCACCTTACCTTGTATGGTACCCCTGTTTTGTGCAAACAGGCTTGCGGGATTAATCAGGGTGAGCAGCACTATAATTGCCGCCGATAGTTTAAATAAATTAGGGACTGATGTATTCATTATATGAGTTGAGTTATAGGGGTATGTTAAAATTTATAGCCAACGCTTAAACGGATGGTTGTTGGCGCTTCGGCCTGCCAGCTGTAAACGGTTTTTGCATCTGGCGTACCGTATGCTGCATGAGTATAATCTTCATGCCCGCCCGAGTACAGGTAAGCGTTTAAAACGTTGTTTACGTTTACGGCGAAGCTCATCCTCTTGAGCTGGTATGATGCGCCCGCGTCTAAACGGAAGTAATTTGGCAGATCGGACGTGCCGGTGCCAAGGCTCCATGGTAAGCGGTTTAACTGCCATTGGTACCCGCTCGAAAAGCCTAAGCCTTTTAATGCGCCGCGTTGTATGCGGTATGTAAGCCAGGCGTTGGTTACGTGTTTGGCAAAGCCGGGTACCGGGTTGCCTACATTTGCAGGGTCGGCATCTTTGGCTATTTTAGAATCGGTATAGGCGTAATTGATCATCAAGCTTAAGCCGGTAATGATCTCGCCGCGGGCATCAAACTCAATACCCTGTGTTTTAGTTTGGCCTAATTGTACAACTTCGTTTGTATTGCCCGGCACACCAACCAACTGGTTATTTTTAAGTATCCGGTAAGCAGATAATGAGGTGCTCCATTTACCGTCAAACCAATCGCGTTTAATGCCCAGTTCAAAATTATTACCTGTAATTGGTTTTACCTTGCCGCCGCCGGCTATGTTTCCGTTTTGCGGTAAAAAAGCCTGGTCATAAACACCATAAACACTGGTTGCCGAATCAATAGAGTAGCTTACACCAATACGCGGTGTTATCTTTTTGTCGTTAGTGTTTTTAAATCCTTCATTGGCGCTGGCATCAAAGGTGGTAGCATGCGTAAAACGGCCGCCAATGGTTAGGCGTAGCTTATCATTAAAAAAGCCTAACTCATCCTGCACATACACAGATTGATATTTTTCTGTACTGTACCAGTCTTTACCACGCTCGCTAAGTGGAGCTTGGGTGTCAAATACAGGCAAGGTAACCGGGCCATTGTTGGGGTTGTGAATGTTAAATAGATTGGCGGGATCGGGGTCAAGCGAGCCTGCTTGGATATAATCGGGCAGGTAATATTTATCGCCAATATCTACACCGCCTAATATACGGTGGTTAACAGCACCGGTTCTTACTTCGCCATTTACAAAGGCCTGGGCAAACTTATTTTTGTTTATAGCATCCCATAAGCCAATATTACGGTCAACATCGCCATTATCGGCAATACTGTTTATCCAATAACTGTAACCGTTTTGTGCATAGTTAAAGTAAGCGCCCTGTGCGGTTACTTTCCATTTATCGCTGAATTTGTGTTCGTAAGTTAAAAATGCGCTATGGTCCTTGATATTGGTTGCCGGTGAGTTTGATGGCGCATTGGTAAAATTGCGGGGAAGGCTTGCATAACCATCGGTAGAGAAAAGGTAGGCAGAGCCAAACGCATTCATACGCTGAAACTGGTAGGTGTATTCGGCAGTTAAAGTGTTTTTATCATCAAATTTATAACGCAATACCGGTGCTATGGCAACGCGGTTTGTAAAATCGTACGGGCGCCATGATTCCGACATCTGGCCCATCAGGTTTAAGCGGTACTGTAGTTTGCCATTGCTGGTAAGCTTGCCGTCAAAATCGGCAGTAGCGCGGTAGTTGTTAAAACTGCCCGCTGTAAAGCTGAAAGCCTGGCTGGTTACACCTGTAGGCTTTTTGGTAACCACGTTGTAAAAACCGGATGGGTTACCGTTGGCCAGCATAAACCCGGCCGGGCCTTTTACAAATTCGATACGGTCAACAAATGACATATCCTCGGTTAAGGGGCCCCAGGTGGCCTCAATGTTCATCCCGTTACGGAAAGGGGCCAGCCTGTCGCCACGGCCGTTAACACGGGCGTAGTTACCCCAGTGTTCCTGCATGGTTAAGCCGCTCACGTTGCGCGATACACCTTCCAGCATGTTAAAGATCTGCTGCTCCTGTAACTGATCACTGCTCACTACCTGGATGTTTTGCGGGATCTGTAATAGTGGTTCGTTTAAACGCAGGGTTGGCGATGGGTTATCAATTTTAAACTTGTGCTTATTATCTGAAATGATAACTTCTTTTAGCTGACTGGCGTTTTCCCTTAAGGTAAAATCAACAACGGTGGTGTTGCCCGCAGCAACGGTTACTGATTTTTCTTCGCTTGCTAAACCTAATGCAGATACATGAATGATGTAAGTGCCGGGTTTTACTTTAAACTGAAAATTACCGTTAGCATTGGTCATGGTACCAATGGCGGTATTTTTCACCCCTACAGATACAGCCTGGGCAGGTTCGCCGTCGGATGTTTTTATAGTACCCTTAACAATGGCATTTTGCTGGGCCAATGCTATGCTTGATGTAATGAGAAATATTAAAAAAAGGAAAGATGATTTGGATAGTAAATAGGTATTCGGTAGCTTCATTCTTATTAAGACTAATTATAGATAATGGCCAAAAATACATTGTAATGACTTGGTATCCAAATTATTTAGAATAATTATAAATAACTTACTGGTTTAAAGGCTTTATATTTGTGTACTAATGACACACTATGAAGAGAATAGCTATTGATATGGATGAAGTGATTGCCGATGCCAACTTCCGCTTTGCGGAGTGGTATACACGCGATCACGGCATTGAATTTACCCACGAACAACTCAACTCGAAAAGATTTTCAGACCTGCTGCAAGACGATCACAAGTACCTGATAAAAGAATACGTGTATCATGATGATTTTTTTAAAGACCTGCCTGTTATGCCCGGTTGTCAGGAAGTAATTAAAGACCTGTATGACAAGTACGAGATATTTATCACTACGGCTGCTATGGAGTTCCCGAACTCACTTTTACCTAAACTGGACTGGCTGGGTAAACACTTTCCCTACATTTCCTGGACAAACATTGTTTTTTGCGGCGATAAAAGCATCATTAATGCCGATTACCTGATTGATGACAATGTGAAGCATTTTAAACGATTTATAGGGCAGGGCGTGTTATTTACTGCAAGCCATAACCACGATGTGGTGTGGGATGTACGTGTAAATACCTGGGATGATGTGCGTAAACTGCTGTTGTAACAGCCTTACTTTTTAGAGCTGATATTAACCCTGGTGGCATTGTCTTTTACAAAAGCCTCCCAGCCCGAATGGCTTTTTTTGCTGGTAACTTTGCCGCCGCGCGATACCTGTATTTTTTGAAATGAGTGGCATACGGCTACGGCCAGCCCGTCGGTAGCGTCAAAAAAATCGGGTGTTTCGGTGAATTTTAAAAGGGTTTGCAGCATGGCCGATACCTGTTCTTTAGTAGCGCTGCCATTACCCGTGATAGATTGTTTTATTTTACGTGGGGCATACTCGGTGATGGATACATTGCGCGATAGGGCAGCGGCCATACAAACGCCCTGCGCACGGCCAAGTTTTAACATCACTTGTATGTTTTTGCCATAAAACGGGGCTTCAATGGCCAGGCAATCGGGTTTGTAATTATCAATAAGGGCAACGGTTTTTTCAAAAATGCGCTGCAGTTTCAGCATGTGGTCGTCAATCTTATCCATCTTAACCACACCCAGGCTTATGAGTTCAATTTTTGGCCCTTTCTCCAGCACCAGGCCGTAGCCCATAACCGCCGTGCCGGGGTCAATGCCTAAAATAATACGCTCTTTGTGATTTGCCTGCTCCATCTGTTTACAAAACTAATGTTTAGGCAACGGTTTTATGCAGTATGCCAATATATTCTTCGCGGGGGAGCATGCGTGCGCCCATACTTTGCAGGTGTTCGGTATAAACCTGGCAATCTATCAGCTTATATTTACCGGTATTGCAAAGCCATATCAGCGCGGTTTTTGAGGCATTGCTAACCAGGCTAAACATACTTTCGCCACAAAATACATCACCGGCGTGTACGCCGTAAAGCCCGCCAACCAGTTTGCCATCAAGCCAAACCTCAACAGAGTGGGCGTACCCTTCGTGGTGCAGGTTGGCGTAAGCAGCCTTCATATCATCGGTTATCCAGGTGCCATCCTGCCCCTCGCGTATTACAGACGAGCACGCGGCAACAACGTCATCAAAACAAGTATTGGTGGTAACAGTGAATTTACCCGAACGCAAAACCTGCCTCATTGATTTTGACACTTTCAGTTCGGCAGTGTAAAGCACAAACCGTTCGTGTGGTGAATACCACAGAATAGGGTCATCATCACTATACCATGGGAAAATGCCATTTTGATAGGCCAGCAGCAGGCGCTCCGTAGAAAGATCGCCGCCTACTGCCAACAGCCCGTCCTCTTCGGCAAGCGAGGGGTTGGGGAACAGTAAACGGTCATCAAGCCTGAAGATCATGCAGGCAAAATTAAGCCTTCTTACGTATCACCAGTTTTTTATTTTGCGCTTTGGCAATGTTATCCATGTACTGCTGCATCTCGTTGTACTTGGAAGCGGGTATAACGTGGTTGGTTAGGCTAAATTTAGTAGTGCTTATTACCTGGTTTTTTGCTGCATCATAAACGTATTTAACATCATAGCTGCCATAAGTAAAATTTAAGCTTTGATTAACCGGCAGGGTTTCTACCTCGAAACCGGCAGGCAGATCAATGGTGGTAACGCATGATTTTTGCATGGGGTGCGAAAAGTAAAAATCGTTTCTCCTCTTTTCCAAAACAGGTAAAGTTGTTCCCCACAGATCGAACGCGCGGGGCCGGTAAAACATTTTATTGCCCGCGGCTATATCGCAAAACTTATCATATTCCAGGTCAATGCCTAACTCTTTGGTGCCATCTTTGTCGGTAGCGGGCTTAACATCTATTGCCGATGGTTGCTTCATGTTCAGCATCCTGATCAGATATTCTTTCTGTTCATCCGTTTTTAAAGATGCCAGGCCAATATAATCATCGCGATAACCACCGGTGCTTAAAATTTTCACCTCGGCTATAGCGCCGCCTTCCGGGTTAAGGGCAAGGTGCACCACGCTGTTAAACTGATTGTCTTGCATGGTGCTTTTTGGGGTGTTCATTAATACGCCGCCGGTTTCGGTAATGGCCAGTGCGTTGCGGTTTTCGGTGAATGCGCCAAGTTTGCCAAAAAGGCTGGTATTGCTTGTGCATTCAAGCCAAGTGGTATCGCCCTTAAACGGGATACACAAGATAACGTGGTTAAACGGATCTGACGGGAACGCAGCATTAGCGGGTTCCTCATTTTCGCCGGCGCGAATCATCGCATAGTACGATGGGATGTTTACAGCCTTTAGCAAGGCCGACATGTAATTGGATAAAGCCTTACAATCGCCATATTTTTTTTGGTCGACAAAAGTAGCGGGGAAGGGTTTCAGGCCGCCAATACCCAGCTGGATGCTTACATAACGCATGTTTTGCTGCATGTAATTATACAGGAACCGGGCTTTTTCTTTGTCGGTTTTTAAAGCGGCTGTCATGGCTTTTACCTCTTCAACACGTTGCGGCGTAAGTGTACAAACGTCGGCATTTAAGGCTTGTTGCCATTTGCCATAACTTTGCCAGTTGCTTATATCGCCCGGCAGGCCATCAAACTGAAAATACCGGGTAGCAAAAGCTATATGTGGAAACACCTGCCAGTTTACGGCGTCTTTTTCGGGTTTTATGGCTTTTAGGTTATTAACCTTCCAGGTATATTTATCCAGCCCATCGTCTATTGTTTTTTGCGGTTTTATACCCGTGTTTTTGTTGATATACCTAAAGCCGCTTTCGGGAGTGGTGCGTACAATGTATTCAGCATATTGTACCGCTTTTTCGGGTTCCTGGTATTGCCATTCGCCCAGATCCAGATAACTATTTTTGCTGGTTTCATAAGTAACCTCAATGGTTGCCGGGTACGCTGCTACGGTATGCGATAGTGCCAGCAAGCGATAATCTGTTATGATAGACATGCCATCAATAGCAGCCCTATCGTACATATCGCTTTTGTGATATTTTTTTAACTGTGTGCCGGCAGCGTTGTACGCAATCATTTCTACACTATTTACAGTGTTGAATTTTTTGTCGTAATATAAGATCAGTTGGGCTTCATCATCTCCTTTTTCATTTAAAATGGTGACGATGCTGTGGTGCCTGGTGATAATTTTATCCTTGCCCTTGATGTATAACTCATCAGATGAGTAACGCACCACAGAGTTGGCCTTGTCCTTCAACGAATCGGGGATGGTAGCCGCTACGTACAAGTCTTTTGATAGCTTATCCTGTGCAATAGCATAACCGGTATTAAAAAATATGGCTGCTGCCGCGCAAAACAGCAGCTTGAAAATTGTGCGTTTCATTTCTGTTTATGATTTTTTTAGCACAACCTGCTCGTTCAGCATCTCATACATCTTTTTATAAAATTCATGAAAATCGAGGTAATTTTCTTTAGGGTAAAGAGTGGCTTTATAGTCAATAACATAGCGTACCATTAAAGTGCCATCCTCTGCCGCTACATAGCGCTTAAAGGTAATGCTGCCATCAGGCATGGTCATGCTGGTGCTTTTTGGCAGCGCATCAACTTTATAATTTGCAGGTAGTTTGTAGGTGCTTACAATAGAGTAGCTGTTACGATAGCCAAATTCAATATCGGTACGCCTGTTTTCGCTCAAAAACGGATTGGTACGTAACGAGTTAAAGATGTTTGGTACAAAGTAGATGTAATTATCGTCAGAACTGGTCAGGTCGAGTTTGAAATTGACAGTTTGCGTTAGCGGCAGGGTATCAATTTCCATGTTATCAAACTTAAGCGATGTTACTTTTAAGTTGTTATTGTTATCTCGTAAATAGTCGGTATACTTTTGCTCTCCGTCGGTTTTATAACGAGACAGGGTATGTATACGGTTATAGCCAAAACTGCTTATCTGGGCTATGCCATCTATTTTCCCGTCGCTCTTAACCTCGCCGGTTACAATTACGATCTGCCTTACCGGGTCTTTTCTTTCCAGGTAAACCATATCGTACTGCTTTTTCTCCTTGTCTATGTATAAAGCGTCGGAGTTTAGCAGGTTATCGGGCAGCTCGTTATAAATATTGTACTTGTTTGTAGCATCAAGTACGTAGTTGTGGGCGCTATCTATTGGTACATAAACCACGGCCCTGTTAAACTGGTATAAAAAAGTATAGTAAGGTACCACCTTGCCATGGTCGCGGGTGCTTACTACCATTGGGTAGGCTTTAATGCCCGCTTGTTTTAATAAATGGTATAATATCAGGTTTACCTCGGCCGAATTGCCGGTTTTCTTTTCCCATGCCTTTACAGTACCATCGTTGGTGTACCAGCGGTCAACGCCATTCCATTTTATGTTGTTTTTTACTTCGCCAAAAATGTATTGAATTTTTTGATCGTTGGTTGTAAGCGTTTTAACCTTTGCAATAATGGCATCTTCGCCTGTTAGTTTTCTTTTTAGCTGCAGGCCAAAGTCTTCATCATCAGCCAGTATACCACCAACCTTCGCCCAGGTATCCGAAAAGCTTTTAGCAAAGCCAATGTTTGGCCTTATGGAAGTTAACTGGTATATAATTGATTGCAAATTGTCAGTGGTAGCGGTCATGTACGGTTCATCATTTAATGATGGCACATTAGCAATACCCCTTATATTTCTTTCAAGTGTATAAGGTATTGCATCGCTCCCCGCGCCTAAACTGCGGCCTTCATCTTTACGGGTATTTACAACCCAAGGCTGCACAATGTTAACTTTTTGCTTAAAAAATAAAAAATCGGGGATAGAAGTGGTTAACTCGCTGTAACGGGTTGGCAGTTTATCCTGAAAATACCAATCCGGGAAATTGCTAAGCGAGTTGGTGTTCCAAATATATTTGTATTCGATGATCGAACCTGGTTTGATGTTAGGCATACTAAATACGAGTGCCGAGCGGCTTTTGTCAACAAGTTCTGTAAATACCAGTTTTTTATCAAGCTTGGTTATCTCGGGCTTGCCGTTAACCAGGTTAATGGTTTGGGCCTGCAAGCCTGTAATGTATTCCATATGGTTACCGCTGATAAATTCAATACGGATGTTGGCGTTATCCTTGCCATTGGTGTTGTATATTTTTATTCTTTTATGCCTCTCCATCCCCAGGTCAAGGTTGGCGTCATAATATATCTCAGCTTTATCAAAAAGTATTTCGGCGTTGGCATCTTTCTCAAAAGCGCAGGTTTTTGATTCAAGGTCGGCAATGTCAACTTTGCCAAAGGGCTGTGTGATGGGTTTGGTTTGTGCGTGGGCGAATGTTACACCAAGGCACAATAGCAGGAAAGTAATAGTTCTGTACATTGTAACGTATAAGGTTAGGTTGTACGAATATAACACTTGCCGGAATATTTTTAATAGTAAATTAAAAAATTGTGGTTCGGGCATTAAACTACCCTCCAATTCAATTGTCTTTACTATATAATGGACAGCACAAAAAAAACAGCACATTTATATGCAAGGGCAGGTTTTGGGCTACGCTTTGCAGACCTGCAAGCAGCGCAGCACCTTACTGTAAAGCAAACCACCGACGGGCTTTTTAAAGCATCTGATGGGGTTGTACCGCTTAAAGTGGTGGCAACAAACAGCAACTATAAAGATGCCGACGATGCTTTAACCAAAAAGATGTTTTTGCAACAGCAACGCCAGTTACAAAAGGACCTGAATATTGCCTGGATAACCCAAATGAGTAAGGGGAATGCCCAATTACGGGAGAAGATGACCCTTTTTTGGCATAACCATTTTGCCTGCCGTACGCAAAACCCCTGGTACGCCCAGCAGTTGAATAATTTACATAGGGAACACGCTTTAGGTAATTTTCGCACCATGTTATTGCAGGTTTCGCAAACCCCGGCCATGCTGCAATTTTTAAATAATCAACAAAATAAAAAGGGACACCCTAACGAGAACTTTGCCCGTGAACTAATGGAGCTTTTTACCATTGGCCGTGGTAATTATACCGAACAGGATATCAAAGAATCGGCGAGGGCGTTCACCGGTTGGGGTTTTAATAATAACGGCGAATTTGTTGAGCGTAATTTTTTACATGATGCTGGCCCAAAAACCTTTATGGGTAAAACCGGAAATTTTACAGGTGCTGATATTATTGATACCCTGCTGCAAAAAAAAGAAACAGCAAGGTTTATTTGCAGCAAACTATATAAGTACCTGGTTAATGATACGCCAGATGCCGCACATGTTAACACAATGGCTGATGTGTTTTACAATGGCAATTATGAGATAACACCCGTATTGAAACTGATTTTTACTGCCGATTGGTTTTATGAAGATAAGAATATAGGGAACCTTATTAAATCGCCGGTTGATTTTATTGTGGGGCTTAACAGGCAGTTTTATGTTGATTATAAAAACCCCGATGTGCTGCTGCAGTTTCAGCGTACTTTGGGGCAGGTGTTGTTTAATCCACCAAATGTTGCCGGCTGGCCCGGGGGTAAAAGCTGGATAGACAGCTCATCGCTCATGTACAGGATAAAGATACCATCAACAGTTTTGAACGATGGTGTAATTGATTTTGCAGGTAAAACCGACCCTGAAGATGAGGCAGCACTGGCTGCTATGCCTAACATCAATGCCCGTAAGGATGTAAACACACCGGCGCAAAGCCAGCCAAACTGGGATGAATTTTTGGCGGCTATACCACATGGTACCACTAAAGCGGCAATTGCACAATTATTGTTGGCTACACCGCTAAGTAATGACTTAATGCAAATGATGAATAAGGCCACCAATACAAAGGCAATGGCTATTGAACTGGTTTCGACACCCGAGTATCAACTATGTTAATTGGATAAAGTGATGAAGAGAAGAGATTTTTTAAAAAGTACAACACTGGCATCGGGCGCGTTTTTAATACCATCATTTTTAAAACCACTTGAAGCTATGGCATCTGCCGATATGACCGGGTATAAAAACCTGGTGATCATCCAGCTATCGGGCGGAAACGATGGGTTGAATACCATAATACCCTATGGCAATGATATTTATTACCAAAAACGTAATACCATCGCCATAAAAAAACCGGAGATAGTTACACTGGATGATATGCAGGGCCTTAACCCCAACCTCTCTGCCCTAAAAGAGATTTATGACCAGGGCTGGATGAGTGTGATCAATTCTGTAGGTTACCCTAATCCCGACAGGTCGCACTTCCGCTCGATGGATATTTGGCAAACCGGCAGCGAAGCCAATCAGTTTTTAACCACCGGCTGGATAGGCCGGTACCTGGATGCCAATTGCGCTGTTAATAAAGACCCATACACCGCCGTTGAGGTTGATGATACCCTATCACTTGCCATGAAAGGGGTTAAGATGAAAGGGATTGCTGTACAAAACCCGGCAAAGTTATACCAATCAACCCGCGAGCCTTTTTTTAAAGAACTGGTTGATGAACACTACAGCACTCATTTAAATGAGGATAACCTGGGCTACCTGTACAAAACCATGATAGAAACCTATTCATCGGCCAACTATATACAACAAACCTCAAAAACATACAATACTACTGCGCAATATCCGCAAACGGCATTTGCCAAACAGCTAAAAAGCGTTGCTAAATTTATTAATTCAGGGCTAAAAACAAGAGTTTATTATGTGTCGTTAAGTGGATTTGATACCCACACACAGCAGCAAAACCAGCAAGGCCGCCAACTTAAAATTTATGGTGATGCAGTAGCCGCATTTGTAAAAGACCTTAAACAGGCCGGTAAGCTTGACGATACCCTGGTAATGACCTTTTCTGAATTTGGCCGGCGCGTAGAACAAAATGCCAGCAATGGTACTGACCACGGTACGGCAAACAACGTAATGATATTTGGCGGTAAGCTTAAAAAGGCAGGCATCTACAATAATGCGCCAAACCTGGCCCAATTAGATAATGGTGACTTAAAGTATGAGATAGATTTTAGGGATGTTTACGCCACGCTGCTTGATAAATGGCTTAACGTAAATAATAGCCAGATATTGAACAGGAATTTTGCCGGGTTAAACTTCGTGTAGGCGTTAATAATAAAGCAGCGATTGTGATATTAGAATAGCCTATTAATCAAACTTGTATCTTCTCAAATTGTCGTATATTGGTTTACCGTAAGCGTTATCAAATACCCCTGATTAATGGAGAATATTTATAAGATCATTCTTGAAGAGACTCTTGCAGGGTATTGGGATTGTTATCTGCGTGAAGATAGGGTGATCTATAGCAGTACTTTTAAAAATATATTTGGTTACCAGGACGACGAATTGCCAAACACCACAGAAACCTGGGCAAACCTGATAGTGCCTGAAGACAGGCCCCGGATGGACGCCTGCCTTAAACAGCATTACGAAAGCCATGGCAAAAAACCATTTAATATTGATGTAAGGTACACCCACAAAAACGGCACGATAGTTTGGATAAACAGCACAGGCCGTGTAATTGAATGGGATAATGACGAACCTATACGCATGGTAGGCTGCCATATTGATATCAGTGATAAAAAACTTACGGAGCAAACGCTTGAAATAAGCGAGGAAACATTCAGGAATGCCTTTGAGTACTCGCCTATAGGGATGGTGCTGGTATCGGTACAGGGCCGGTTTTTAAAAGTTAACAAAAGCATCTGTGATATGCTGGGCTATACAGCCGATGAACTGATTGCAAAAACCTTCCAGGAGATAACCCACCCCGACGATCTGGGAGCCGATCTTGCCCTCCTGCAAAAAACATTGAATAAAGAGGTAAGCGGGTACCAAATGGAAAAAAGGTACCTGAAAAAGGATGGCGGTATTATCTGGGTGGTACTAAATGTAGGCATTGTACGCGATAAAGCAGAAGCGCCGCTGTATTTTGTATCGCAGATAAAAGATATTACCGAACACAAACTTGCCGAAACCATCCTTAAAGAAAGTGAACGAAGATGGATCTTTGCATCCGAAGGATCAGGCGGGGGCATCTGGGACCTGGATTTGGTTAACAACACCGTTTTTCACTCAAAACAATGCCTGAGTATGATAGGCCTGGAAGAACATGAGTTTAGTAACATACCCGGGCAGTGGACAAGCAGGGTGCACCCCGATGACCGGGATAAATACGTGGCTGATGTAAGAGCCTATATAAACGGCGAAACGGATTTTTACTCGAACCAGCACCGTGTTTTGTGCAAAGATGGCACCTATAAATGGATATTGGACAGGGGAAAAGTTATTGAATTTGATGAAAACAACAGGCCCGCCCGTATAATAGGCACCCACACCGATATTTCCGAGCAAAAGCAACAGGAACAGCTCCTGCGCGAAACCCTGGAAGTAATAAGCGGGCAAAATAATAGGTTGCTAAACTTTGCCTACATCGTATCGCACAACCTGCGCACCCACGCAAGCAATTTTAAAATGCTGATGGATGTGCTGACCGACCCTGTTACAAACGAGACGGAAAAACAGGAGCTATCTAACCACCTGGCAAAAGTTTCTGAACAATTGAATGATACTATTGCCAACCTTAACGAGGTAGTGTCTATACAAACCAATCTCAATATTCAAACAGCCGAGGTTAACCTGCTTAATTATTTTAACAGGGCTATAGCACTACTGGCAAATGACATTAAAACCTGGGATGTGGATATAGAAAGTCTTATCCCCGCCGAATGTTCCCTCGTGCACAGCCCTGCTTATTTGGAGAGCATCATCTTTAATTTAATAAGCAATGCTATCAAATATCGCCCGGTAACTGCCCGACCTAAAATTACGCTGGGTTATTTTAAAGATGCCGATGGCAGGGAGGGTTTTACAGTTGCAGATAACGGCATAGGTATCGATCTGCAAAAACATGGTAATGATCTGTTTGGTATGTATAAAACCTTTAACGGTAACCGCGATGCCAAAGGCATGGGGCTTTTTATCACCAAAAACCAGATAGAAGCATTAGGCGGTAAAATTGAGGTTGAAAGCGAGTTGGGCCGGGGCACAACTTTTAAGGTTTATTTAACCTGAATATTAAACTATTGACAAGCAAATGGCTACACCCGGTAAACAGAAGGAAGTAAAATTAAAAAAGGTTTTAGGTATTGTATTTGGCGTATCAATAGTTGTGGGCAGCACCATTGGCGCGGGTATTTTGCGTGCGCCGGGAAGCATTGCCGCACTTTTGCCCAATAAACTGCTTATACTTTGCTGCTGGCTATTAACAGGAGTTTATATTTTATTATGCGCAAGTTCATATGCTGAACTAACCGCTATGATGCCAAAAGCAGGCGGTGCATTCAATTATATTAAAAGGGCTTTTGGTACCTATATTGGCTTTGCCGCCGGGTGGTTTGATTTTGTATTGAATGTAAGCGCACCCGCGTTTTTCTGCATTGTTTTAGGCGAATACACCGCCTTGCTTTTTCCGCGATTGCAAGGGTATGATAAGTCCGTTGGTATGGGTTATTTAACCGCATTTACACTGCTTAACCTGCCCGGTATAAAAACAAGCAGCGCCACACAAAAAATAACAAGTATTTTAAAGGTTGTTTTACTGCTGGTTTTGGTTGCCGGTTGTTTTTTGGCAAAGCCTCAGCAATCATCGGGCTTATTGGTTACGCAAACTACTGTATTTAACGGGGCATTACTCATTGCCTTTTTTAAGGCCATGCAGTTAATTTTAGGTACTTATGACGGCTGGATGGCAGTATCGTTTTTTGCAGAGGAAGATGAAAACCCCGGTAAAAATATAGCCCGGTCTTATTTTATTGGCGCTATTACTATTATTATCCTTTACCTGCTAATTAACGGCGCCATTTTATATGTGCTTCCGCTTAGTTCAATAGCTAAATCGCCTTTGGCTGCTTCTGCTGCCGCCGCGGTTGCTTTTGGCAGTTGGAGCTCTATCATCATCAATATAATAGCCATCTTTTCCGTTATCAGCATATTAAATGCCTACATGCTGATACCCCCGCGGATACTTTTTGGCTTAAGCCGAGAAGGTTTTTTTATAAAGCAGGGGATACTGTTAAACAAGGGGGGGACCCCGTACGTTTCCATGCTGGTTTGTTATGTATTATCGTTTGTTTTTATCATGTATAATACTTTCGAGCAAATCTTCTCTCTTGCGGCAGTAATGCTAACCGTTGTCACCTCTTTTTCGTTCGCATCGTTATTAATACTGAGGAAAAAAGAGCCGGGCCTTCATCGGCCGTATAAAGCGTGGGGGTACCCTTATTTAACCATTCTTGCGCTTACGGTTAGCTTGGTATTGTTTGTAGGCTTTGCCATAAGCGATACCAGGAGCTTTATATTTGTGGTGGCTCTTTTCCTGGTATCATATCCTCTTTACAGGGTGGTAACCAGGGTAAATGGTAGTGCGACCAAACATCTATAAATTACTTGTTTACTATCCGGGCAGCGGCATCGCTTATTTAAATGGTTACCACCAGGCGCTGTCCGCCGGGTACATCAAGGTTCCATAGGTCGGTTATATCTTCCAGTTTAACCCGGGTGGTTTCTATTTTTAGTTTGCCTTGTACAGCCAGCAGGAACATTTCGGGCAGTATCTCGCTAATAAGCTGGCCAACCTGCTGCTTTGACCATGCACCCAGGCCCGAGCCGTTTAGTTTCAGGTCGACACTCCTTAAGTTCGCAGCCGATAGCTGGATCAAATCGCCACCCATGCTGCCTATGGAAACGTATCTTATTTTATTGGTGAATGAGCCATCACCTTTTATGCAGGCCAGGATCATTTCGGCCGTATGGCCCCACAGGTAATCGATTATAATATCAATAGGGGTAGCCTCATGTATTGCGGTAAGCTGCGCTTTAAAGTTTTCGTCATCCTGCAATACCGAAACGGTTTCGTCGGCACCAAGCGATAACAGATCGTTCAGCGATTGTTGGTTCCTACCGGTTACAATTATCTTTTTTGCACCGTAGTGTTTGGCTATCTGTACGGCAATGCGGCCGGTAAAACCAGTTGCGCCGTTTATCAATACTACATCGCCGGCTTGTATATTCGCTTTAAATTTAAGCCCCATAGCAGCGCCCATTATACCGTTTGGCAGGGCTGCTGCTGTAGCATCGTCAAGCCCATCGGGCACCGGTACGGTATAGCTTTTACGGATGGTTGCCTTTTCGGCCAGCATGCCGCTTACGCCAATGGCATAAACACGTGTGCCATTGGCAAGCAGGCAAACGCCATCGCCACCAATTACACGGCCGTTTTGTTTTGGCGCTTCGCTTGAATAGTGGCTGCCGGCCGCCACACCTTTATCAAAATGTTTAATAGCTACCGCCTTTACGGTAACCAAAACTTCATCATCGTTCTGTGAGGCTGGCTCGGGGAAATCGGTATATTGGGGTAATCCCCCTTTTTGATACATTACTGCTGCTTTCATTTTCTTTGTCCTGTTTGTTACGACAAAAGTAGGGCAGGGCCGGTGCCCGGCACGATAACATATGTTATCAAGTTTAGAAATGCGCGTTGCCTTTAGCTATTTTACTTTTTATGCGACTAAGGTGTACCGTGCTTACGCCCAGGTACGAGGCAATGTAATGTTGCGGAACCCGCTGGATGATATGCGGGCGATTGGTTAACAGGCTTAGGTAGCGTTGCTCGGGCGTATCGCGGATGAAGGAGAAAAACTCGTTCATGTAATGCATCTGTCGTTGCGCAAACATCTGCAGCATAAGTTGAACAAACTCCGGCTCGCGGGTTAATTCTTCCACTAATTGCAGTGCGTACTGTTTAGGGAGTAAATAAATAACCGATGGCTCAGTGGTTTCAATAGTGATAAGGCTGGGAACGTTGTTTGTAAAACTATCGAAGGAGGTAAGCCCCTCGTTCTCGAAGAAGAACTGCACGGTTTTATCGTCGCCGTTGTTATTGAAGAATGCCCTTACGCATCCTTTTTCAATGAAGATATAATTCTGTGAAACCTTGCCTTCTTTCAACAGAATTGTTTTTGCCGGGATATCCAGTCGTTTTTGAAATGGCAGGTACTTATCCCAGAATGGATTTAATTGAGGGAACTTGTTTCTGAAATGGAAGATCATAGCGTTCTATTGCCGGGAGAGTACATAAACTCTTTATTTACCTTGTTTAGAATAACAACATCTCCTTTCATATTTACAGCCACACGACCGGTAGGTGATATCCAGTCATAATTTTGGGGAAGTACCGTAATGCCCTTATTATTTAGGATGTTATATTTCCCTTGAGTTTTGTAAATAAACACGTTGTCTGCAAATGAAAGCGGTTTAAATTTACTCTTGAAAAGAAGCTTATCCTTTTTAAAATAATACCAAATCTGGTTCTTTCTGAGCCCATAAAATCCATTATACTTCCAAAAATTCTTTGTCGTTGCAAAATCATCATAAATTAAAGGAATATCTTTTCGGGCTGTATCACGCAGATAAAATTGCCTGCCTTTTTTAATCACAGGGGGTATCGGTTCCACAGGATCGCCATCCATATAATCTCTGTCAGATAAAATCCCTTCAACTAAGTTGAAAAAATTAAGCCCATAACCACCATGAAAACTTATACTTGGACGGTCGACAGAAAATTCAAACCCTCGAAAGGTCGGTTTAACAACTATCTCACTATCTCTTTTAATGATGCCGTATTTTCCATTTATCCTAACCAAACCAAAGCCATTATAAAATGGATAAGCTTCTTCAAAACTCTGGTTCAATACTTTTTTACCTGTATAAGAATTAATATAGTAATATTTTGAGGCCCGATAAGTTGGAACAATTGTGTCGTTTACTATTAAGTCTTGAGCCGCATAAGCCAGGTACTTAAAATTAAAAGGATATGCCCTGGCGGGGAATTCAATTTGGGCAAAGCCATAGCTTTTAATAACAATCATAAGGAGAAGGGTTATAAAAGCTCTGTTGCGCATGTAGTTAATATTATTGCCTAAGCCTGCTCAAAATATCATCGGCTGATAGTTTTTCCTGCTCGCCGCTTTCCATATTCTTAAAAGTAAGCAGTCCGCTCTGCATTTCGTCGCTGCCAATTAAAACGGTGTAGGGGATCTGCTTGTTATTGGCATACTCCATCTGTTTTTTAATTTTAGCGCCTGCGGGATAAAGCTCGGCATTGATGTTTTGGCTGCGCAGGTTTTGCAACAGGGGCAGGCCATATTTTTCGCCCTGTTCATCAAAGCAGCAAATAAGCACCTGCGTGCTTTGCTCAGCCGATTGAGGGAACAGGTTTAGTTCTTCCAATACATCATAGATCCGGTCGGCACCGAAAGAGATACCCGCACCGGTAAGGCCTTTTAAACCAAACATTCCGGTCAGGTCGTCATAACGGCCGCCGCCGCCAATGCTGCCCATAGCAACCTCGTTGGTTTTCACCTCGAAGATAGCACCGGTATAATAATTTAAGCCGCGGGCAAGGGTAATATCCAGCTCCAGTTTAGCGGTTAATGGTTTGCAGGCGGCCACGTAGCTAAATACGGTTTCTATCTCCTCACAACCTTTTAGGCCGATCTCTGAATTTTGCAAAGCAGCACGCAGACTGGCCAGTTTTTCATCATTGGTGCCTTCCAGCAGAATGATGGGTTTAATATGATCGATATCTGCCTGCGTAAAGCCACGCTCCAGCAGTTCTTTTACAACGCCGTCAAAACCAATCTTGTCCAGCTTGTCGATGGCTACGGTCATGTCAATAATGCTATCGTTTTTGTCTATCACTTGTGCAATGCCCGATAGTATTTTTCTATTGTTTATTTTAATGCTAAAATCTTTTAAACCAAGCAGGCTTAAGGCTTCGTCATAGATCATAATAAACTCCGCCTCGTTCAATAAAGAAGCAGAGCCAACTACGTCAGCATCACACTGGTAAAACTCGCGGTAGCGGCCTTTTTGTGGCCTGTCTGCCCGCCATACCGGCTGCACCTGGAAACGTTTAAAAGGGAAGGTGATCTCATTTTGGTGCTGTACAACGTAACGCGCGAAGGGCACGGTTAGGTCATAGCGCAGGGCTTTTTCTGAGATTTCAGGAGTTAATTCTTTTGATTCAAAGCCTAACTCTTCTGTACTAACTACAAAATCCTTATCTAAATCAAGATTTAATTGCGAAATAAGCTGTTCAAGTGCAATCTCCTTATTGTTCCATTTTTCTTTGATATGCAGTAATTCTTTGACAAGATTATTATAATACTCAAAATCAGCATCATTTTCTGGCAAATTGGATAGTCTGATATTCCGGCTAATTAACCCGTTTATAATACTTTCAACAGGGCTTATTTTACGTTTAATTTTAGAAATATAATCTCCACTATCCAATATTTTAAATATCAGCTTGTCGCCCTCATCACCATATTTACCGGTAAGGGTGCTTAGGTTTTCCATCGATGGGGTTTCTATCTGCTGGTAACCGTATTTCCTGAATACGCTTTTAATGGTATCAAAAATAAAGTTACGCTTTGCCATTTCGGCGGGAGAGAAATCGCGGGTGCCCTTTGGTACAGATGGTTTGATGGATGCCATGCGGCAAAGGTACAAAAAAGCATAGAAGCTTAAAGGGATGGTTTGTGATTGACTCACCCGGTTTCACGCTACCGCAAGCGCCCCGCTTGTGGCCACATACATGGTAGACGCGTTGCATCCTATTGTGTAAAACTTAGCTTGATCAAACCGTCCTAAATCCACAAGCGGGACGCTTGCGGTAGCAGATCCCCAGTCATCTCACGGATTATAATTAAAAGACGTTTTTACCCCGACTAATAAGATGGTTTTAGGGTATTCCTATTAGTTGTGTTTGGTATATTTACATACTGACTATCAAGATTTTATAGCCTCGTTGAAAATACAGACTGTAAGTTTTTGAAAGCCCGAAACAAAGTAACCTTAACCAAACCACAATTAAAATGAAAAAACAAGTATTGATAACCGCATTGCTTAGCCTGTTGGTTATTGTATTATGGCGCTGCAGCGCGCCCAAAACAGAAGTCACCACATCAGCTGTAACCAAAAACCTGCTGCCCGATGATGTAAACCCCGTTTGCACCATTTCCGATTCGGAATTTGCCGGTTGGTTTGCCGATGGTAAAGTATCTCTTAACGGATTGGTTACGCCTGCAAATAGTGTTGCCTTTTCTGTAAAAAATGGCAACTGCGATTTTTATGATTGGTCTGAACATATGCTGCTTTGGCTTACCTCGCCAGTAAAAGAAGGTGGGTCGGTATTGGAGTCGTCATTATTTTATGATGTTTCGGCCAAGATCAATGATGAGCGTAAGCTGGTGCCGCACGATGCAAAAAGGGTTTTAAACATGACTAACAACATCAATAAAACCGGCCCGAACGGTTTGCCTGTAATGGAAGACAGCACCGGCAGATTGCTGGAAATAGAAAACGCCGGGCCTGAAGAAAATACCCCAGCCTTAGTAAAAAGCGATAAAAACGGCTCGCAGGAAGTGGCCAGTGTTCAACAGGATGCCAAAGGAATACTTCATTTTAAAGACAGTAAGAATAACGAGATAGCGAATCCAAAGGCGCTTATCCGCCATTCGGTTAAAGAGAATTTTGTGGAACGCTTTAAAGTGGGTAACCATTTTGTATTCCTTGATGCTAAAGGCAAGCTTACACAATCAGAAGTGGGCCAGGCTACCGGCCACGTGCTGATGTCAAAACAAGGCTCGCTGGTTTACTATCTGTCATCAGTAAATGACGTTTATGCCTATTATATGACCGGCGCTAAAAATGGCGAGTTGAACAAGAGCCACTTCCCAACAACCGCCGCGGCGCGGGATAGCATTACAGCTTACGCACGTAAAACCGGCCACACGCTGCCCGATTCTAATGCGCTGGCGCTGGAGATTAAAACATCGTGGGTGGAAGCGAGTACTTTGCCTGATGCCGCTCAATACTTCCAGGTGAAAGCTACCATCCCGGTTTATGATACTACCAGCAATACCAAATGGACGCCAAAGGGTGAAAAAACGGTTGCCATGGCGATGGTGGGTATGCACATTGTAGGCAGCGTAGCTGGTCACCCGGAGATGATCTGGGCCACTTACGAGCATAATGGCATCACACCAAATGCCGCTTATGACTATATTACTAAAAATGGTAAAACAGCTACACAACCTGCCGATACCGGCACCGGGTGGGTCTTTTCAACCAATGCAGCTGATACAGCTGCAAACGTTCCACACATGGGCAACCGCGATGCGCAACGCCAAACTGTACCTTATATCACTGCTGAAACAGGAAAAACGATCAGCGCAAGTAACACGCAGCGCGTTTTTGCCTGGGGGGCTTTCGGGATAGCTAACCCAAGGTCTAAATCTGCAGCGGTGTCTAATACCGAGCTGATCTCGATCAACAAAACAATTGCGACATTACTTTCACCGGGTGATGTGCGGGCAAATTACCTGCTGATAGGCGCTACCTGGACAGAAAAAGGCGCAGCACCCAATGGCAAAAGCTATAGCGCCGAAAATACTAAACCGGGATCTGCAGTGGGTACCAATGTTTTGGCCAACAGCACCATGGAGACCTATTTCCAAACACCCATCAAATCGTGCTTTACCTGCCACAGCAATAGCGTAGTGAATGGGGTATTGCCTGCCGATCTGAGCCATTACTTTAAGTCGCTGCAACCGTTGGTGGCTGCAAAAGCAATAGGTAAATGATCGTTAAGAAGAAGACGGGACGCTTGCGGTAGCGTTTGAAGACTAAAATTAGCCCAAACAGAAAAGCCCTTGCTATGCACAGCAAGGGCTTTCTTAATTAACTATTGATCTTAGTATTAATTAGTGGCTTGTTTAGCTTGGTTTTTCATGGCATCATTAGCCACGATCACGATCTCAACCCTACGGTTTTGGGTACGGCCTTCAAGGGTATTGTTGTCTGCAATTGGCTCGCTTTCGCCTTTACCGCTTGTGCTTAAACGAGAGTTAGCTACGTTATTTGCAGAGATGTATGCTTTTACCGATTCGGCCCTTTTTACAGAAAGGTTTTGGTTATACTCATCTGTACCGGTGTTATCTGTATGGCCCACAATAAGGATGTTTGTTTGCGGGTTGTTTTGTAATGATGTAGCCAGGTTAGCCAGGTTTGTACGTGCAGCAGGTTTTAAATCTGATGAGTTGGTATCGAATAGGATCCCTGAATCAAATTTCACCAAAATACCTTCGCCTTCGCGGGTTACGGTTGCGCCCGGTACGGTTTGTTTAATTTCGGCAGCTTGTCTGTCCATATTACGGCCAATGAATGCACCGGCTGTACCACCAACGGCACCACCAATAATTGCTCCTAATGCAGTGTTACCGGCTGCTTTACCAATAAAAGCACCAAGGGTACCACCGGCACCTGCGCCAATAGCGGCACCTTTTTGGGTTTTTGTTAATGAGTCGCAGCCTGAGCCTAATATGCCTAACGAGGCTAATGCAATGCTATACGTAGCAATTTTTATTCTTAGTGTTTTCATCTTTAAATTGGGTGTGTAGTTAATTTATTTGCAAAGCGAGTGCCAAAAATCAAAACTATATAATATTAAAATATTACGGATATTTTGAAAACCAATCCATACTACAACAACATATTTTTAAGATTTGAGAAAATAACAACGGGTTAGCAATAATACCTTAAATAATAAGCTATGCAGTGCTGCCTTTTATTTAGTACAGCCTTTAGTTTACTGGTGAATTACCGGTGAGTTTTACAGGGAATGTTAAAGTAAATGTACTGCCAACGCCCTGCTCAGAAACCACATCGATGCCGATTTGATGAAAGGCGGCTATTGATTTTACAATGGGCAAGCCTAAACCAAAGCTATCCTGCGAGAGTGATTGTTTCAGTTTTTTAAAGCGGTTAAATATATAAGGCAGCTCTTCTATCGCAATACCAATACCGGTATCGGTAATTTTAATGGTGTAATTATTTTTTACCCACTGCCCGGTAACGGTTATTTCGCCATCGGGGCGGTTGTATTTAATGGCGTTATTGATCAGGTTGAACAACAGGTTAAACAGCAGGAATTTATTTACGCCAAGCAGCTCCACATTATCTATCACTAAAATAGCCATGCTGATGTTCCTGTCCTGCAGGCGGATGGAGATCTCTTCGTAAACGTCCTGTAGCAGGTCGTTTACCGAAATAATATCCTCCTTCAAAAACTGGTCGTTCTCTATCTGCGATATCAGCAACAGGGTTTTGGTAATGGCTTTTAACCGGTTCAATATCTTTTGCATTTCCAGCAGGCGTACCTTAAGCTCGTCGGCAATATCATCCTGCTCAAACATGTTCTCGATTTTCGATTGCAGGATAGAGATAGGGGTCATCAGCTCGTGCGAGGCGTTTGATATAAACTCCCGTTCTTTTTGAAAAGTAGTTTCAATGGTCTCTATCATCTGATGTATGCTGATATCCAGGTGCTGAAAATCGGATGTGCTGGTTTTAACCTCTTTATAAACCGTAACTTTTGGGAACTTATTACCAATAAGCTTGGTGCGGATAATAATGCTTAGCGGGCGCAGTATGTAGTTAGAGTAGATCTGATCTGCCAGGATGGTAAGCA
The DNA here is from genome assembly GCF_001636615.1 of Mucilaginibacter sp. L294. Taxonomy (GTDB): domain Bacteria; phylum Bacteroidota; class Bacteroidia; order Sphingobacteriales; family Sphingobacteriaceae; genus Mucilaginibacter. Next base: position 50,096 of record NZ_LGEK01000011.1, read on the forward strand.
GTATCATCCCCAGCAATATCTGGAATGCGATATTTTGCAGCGGGCCGGTAGTTTCGCCAATGGTTTCGGTACTCTTGCCTATTTCCAGCAGGTAGTTTTTTTTACCGGCTTTAAAGGTGTGGCTTAATATGCGGTAGTCAATAGTGTCGCGTTCAATACTGCGTTGCTCATCCTTAATGGTATCTAAATGATAGGTTGGTTCAACCTCGTCAAGGCTGATGTATTCTTCTTTTAGGGGCAGGTAACTACCGTAACTTTCGCCGTTTTCTATATAGGTTTTGATGCCTTTGTCCCTTACGATCTGTAAAAGTTTTTCCTTTTGTTTTACCAGGCGGCTATCGGTATAGCTTTTGTTTATTTTTTCGATAATGTTGGGCAGCAGCAGGATAAAAAGGGTTACAATAACCAGTTTTGAGATGGCATTAAACAGCGTAAGTTTGGTTTTGAGTTTCAAATACTTAAACGTTTGTTTTTATCCTGTAGCCCAGGCCGCGAACAGTTTCCAGCCAATCTACGGGGGCAAATGAGCTTAGCTTTTTACGTATATTTTTAATGTGGGCGTCAATAAAGTTCGAGTCGTAATCGTCATTGATAACGCTGCCCCAAATGTGCTCGCTTAACTGCGCACGGGTTAGCGTGCGGTTTTTATGTAACAGCAAATAAGCGATCAGGTCAAATTCCTTTTTGGTGATGGTGTTTACCGGGTTAACCTGATAAAGGATGGTACGATCAGTAATATTAACCAAAAAACCATCCAGGTCAATAACTGTTTGGGTGATGCCGAATTTTCTGCGGGTGATGGCCTGCATGCGGCTTTGCAGTTCTAAAAGCGAAAACGGTTTTGCCAGATAATCATCAGCACCCAGGTCAAGGCCTTTTACGCGGTCGGTAACTTCGGCGCGGGCGGTAAGGATAATACAGGCAGCTTCGGGGTTTGCTTTTTTGGCTTCCCTGAGCAGGTCCAGCCCTTCATAATCTGGCAGGCCAAGGTCCAGCAGGATAAAATCATAAAGGTTAACGGCAATTTTTTCTGATGCGGAGGCGCCGTCGTAACAGATCTCGCAGATGTAGTTGTTTTTTACCAGAAAAAATTCCAGTTCGTGGGCAAGTGCCTTTTCGTCCTCAATGATCAGTACGTTCATCTAATAAAACACGTAATAAAAGGTGAAATTAAAAAACGATTCGCGGCGGTTCTTCAATGCGCCTTCCACGTTTACGGGTATAGAATATTTGTACGAAGCTTCCAGCGTATAATGTGGCATATTATAGGCCAGCGGTATTTTAAAACTATAATTCAGCATGTTGAATTTGGCATTTGCCCGGGCGCGACGGCCATTTTCATTTAATGTAGCAATGTTATCAACCTCTAAGCGGGAATCGTGGTCAACAGCGTAACGCTGCACAAAGTTTTGCGTACCGAAAATGAGGTTAACGCTTGGGTTGATAGAAAGAAAATCCTGATCGTTAAAAACATTAAAGCTGCTCTCGAAATATTTAGAGTTACTGATGGTGGTAAAAACATCATACGATTTACCAAAAAGATAATCGACCGTAGCGCTTGTTTTCAGGTATTTCCAATCGTAGCTATTCTTCCAGTTGATATCATTTGATGCAGATGATTTAATGATATTAGCCTCTTTGTTAAAAATAAACCGGGTATAGCTTACCGTACCGGTGAATTTTTTAGATAAGCGGTAGTAATAGCCGCCGCCAAGGTCTATCTCATCAACAAGGGGTTTATAGCCCAATACTTTTACAGCCGAGCCGTACACAAAAAAGCCCGCCTTACTATTAAAAATAATATCGGTAGACATGAACGGGTAGGTGATAGGCCCTGTACGGCCAAAAAACAAAGCGTCGCTACCATAACTTATTCCCGCAGATACCGAATTTTTACGTACAACGGTATCCGTGTCAGCAACCGCATGATTATCCCGATATGCTATTATATGCGGCTTTATTGCAGCCGCATGTAATGCATTACAGGTAATTATAAATAACAGGGCGCCAAAATATCTCATTAATATAGCTGTAATATTAGTCGTTTCTCCTTGGTATTTCAGGTGGCCGCTCCAAACCTTCGGGCCTGCGCTGCCGTTTTGGTTTTTGTTTTGCAGGGTCAACAGTTTCTATTTTCTCGGGTTTAGGTTGTTTTTTTGCCTTAGCAACCTCCTTGATTTTCTTTTTGTCTTCTTCTGATTGCCGTTGCTTGCCTTTTGTTACAGTTGTATCATGTTGTAACGAATAATTTGTGTTAAATGATACAATCGTGTATGCATGCAAAAGATTGCCGTGAAAGCTTGTATTGTTTTTAGCGTATGACAAGCGTGGCGCGAATATCATTAAAAGTACAATATACAAAAACCACTTTATCATTTTAAGGGGAGAAACGCTTAATTATTGCAAAGATACGCAGGCAACCGCGTATAGGTGTATTAAATTATTGTATGTAAAAATGCGCCAAACACCCGGGGCTTTATCCCTGTTTGTTTAGCGCGTTAAAGTATTTTAGTAATAGGTTTACAGTAAAGGTAAGCATTGGGCTTACATCATTACACTTATATTTTTTGATGTATATACACGTGCATGGTCATCAACAATGATGCACGCTATCTGGTTAAGCTTGTTTATTAAATATAAACCGGCGTTTACGCCCATGGCAATAATAGGGGTGGCCATGGCATCGGCTAATTCGGCACCTGGTGTAATAACGCTTACGCTTTCAATTTTACTAACCGGGAAACCATTCTCGGGGTTAATATCAGCTTTGGCTTTAATATTATTAATGCTGGTGTACTTTTCTGTATTGTAAGAAGTAGCAACCGCCATGTTACTAATGTTTACCCCGGCGTAAGGCTGGTTTGCCTGCGATGGGTCGGCAGTGGCAATGGTCCATGGTGTATTGTCTGGCTGCAGGCCCCAGGTAAGTAAGTCGCCGCCGGCATTAATAACACCACTGCTAACGCCCTCCATTTGTAAAATGTATTTTGCCCTGTCGGCAGCATAGCCGCGGCTAATGGCGCCAAAACCTATACGCATGCCCTTGTTTTTAAGGAATACGGTTTGGGCGGCAAAGTCAAGCACAACGTTGGTGTAGTTTGTAAGGCTTATCTTCTTTTTAAGTTTTTTAGCAGGGGCAATAGCAATCGGGGTATAAATATCGTCAGTATCAGTATTCACCGCATTATAGGTAATGTCAAATGAGCCATCGGTAAGTGATGATATTTGCATAGCCCTGTCAATTATCCTGAAGGTTTCTGCATCAACACGTACCGGCTTTACGCCGGCATTGCGGTTTATGGCGTTTATAGAGCTATCTTCGGTAAAAGCGCTCAATAATTTTTCAACACGGTTTATTTCGGCAATAGCGCTATCAATACGCGCCAGCGCCCAAATATGGTCGGTAGCTACTAAACTGATCTCGAACCTGTTTCCCATTAAACGAACCTCGCGGTTGAAAATGGTTGAAGTGCCTGTTAAATTTTTTACTGCCAGCATAAATAAAATAGCGTTATAAACAGTTAAGCTTGTTGTATTTAAACATTACGTAACATAATATGTAAATGCAACTTCACAAACGCTAAAATAGGTGGGCATTATGAAATTGACATGAAATGCAGGTTTCTATAAATGAAAAAAGCACCATATAGGTGCTTTCAATTTTATAATTATAATAATTTTTTATGCTGCGGTGCCTTCTTTTAACCTTTCGGCGTTCTCTGCAAATTGCAGGGCTTCCATAATTTCCTGCAGGTCGCCGTTCATTACACCGGTTAAGTTATAGATGGTTAAACCTATACGGTGCTCGGTTAAACGGCCTTGCGGATAGTTATAGGTACGCACCTTGGCGCTCCTGTCGCCGGTGGCAACCATGGTTTTACGTCTTTTAGAGGTTTCTTCCAGGTGCTTTTGCAGCTCCATTTCGTAAACACGTGAGCGTAATACCCCTAAAGCCTTATCATAGTTTTTTAACTGCGATTTTTGATCCTGGCATTGCGCTACGATACCTGTAGGCAAGTGTGTTAAACGTACGGCAGAGTAGGTAGTATTTACCGACTGCCCACCCGGACCAGATGCGCAGAACAGATCCTTACGGATATCGCTTACCTGCAAATCAATATCAAACTCATCAACCTCGGGCAGTACCACTACCGATGCGGCAGATGTATGCACGCGGCCCTGCGTTTCGGTATCGGGCACGCGTTGTACACGGTGCACGCCACTTTCGTATTTAAAGTTGCCATAAGCATCCTCGGCGTTTACGCTGAACACGATCTCTTTATAACCGCCGGCAGTGCCTTCGGTATAATCAACCAGTTCTGTTTTCCAGCCGCGGCGTTCGCAGTAACGCATATACATACGGTAAAGGTCGCCTGCAAAAAGCGAGGCCTCATCACCACCTGTACCACCACGTATCTCTATCATGGCGTTTTTAGAATCCTCAGGGTCTTTTGGTATCAGCATCAAACGGATAATTTCTTCCATTTCATCCTGTTTTACCAGCAACTCATCTAATTCAGCCTTAGCCATCTCGCGGAACTCTTCGTCCTTTTCGGTAGCTAAAATTTCTTTATTGCTTTCAATGTTGCTCATAATGTTTTTGTAAACATTATACTGATCAACAATTTTGGCAAGGTCTTTATATTCCTTGTTCATCTGGGCAAAACGCTTCATATCAGCCATGGCATCAGGACTGCTTAAATCGCCTTCTACGGTTTTCCAGCGTTGAAATATTAATTCTAATTTCTCTAACATCTTCTTATTTGAAAATCAATTGCAGCGTTTATGGGTGCTGCAGCCCCGCTTTTCACGGCAAGCTTTTGCCTGCCCGCTAATCCATCACACAAAAGCTTTTTATTACAATCGGGTTTATGGTTGTTATTGTACTACAAAAAACATGCAAAAATACGCATTTATCGGCACATAATAAATTCAGCCAATTGTAAAGAGATTTTGTGTGCAGGCATTGTGTATCTCAATCACCCCTGCGCCCCTCTCAAAAGGGGAACCGCACAGCCCGCCTTTTTCTAAACACGTTACAGATACTGTAACTACAAAACAAACGTTCTTAATACATCGTACACAAAACTATTATTGTGTATTAAACGTACTTACAGTATCTATCAAATTAAAAGGACTTATTATGGGAGCACCAGAAATTATATTGATCATTATTGCCATTTTAGTATTATTCGGCGGTAAAAAAATACCCGAAATGATGAAAGGCCTTGGTAAAGGCATTAAAGATTTTAAAACCGCGCAAGAACCGGAACCTATCCCGGTCCCGGTAGAGGTTAAAGAAACAAAGATTTAATAACGAATGGCTGCCATAAAGGCGGCCATTTTTGTTAGTCTTCTTTTTAAAACGCAGCCTGGTTGAAACTTGCAGCTTCGACCTAAAATAAGTTAAGCTTTCAGCTTAACCGTGCCATTTCGCCGTTGTTGGTGTTGTCACTAACAACCTTTACACAGGTAGTAAACAAGCATGACGGCTTGTTGGTGACAACACCAACAAGGGCGGAGTATTCTATTTATAACCCCATCGGGGTTACAGGTTGGTAGAAGTATAGAAAAATAAAAATTTTCGTGCCGTAGGTACGATTGAATCTTACCCCTCCTTCTCAAACCACTTTAATTCCAGATTCATCCCGTCAAAAACAGCATAGGTGTTATAATTCACCCATTCGCCCAGGTTTACGTAACGGCTGTTATCTGGTAGGGCTATATCCAAAGGCAAGTGCCTGTGCCCAAAAACAAAATAATCAAAATGCCGGGTTTTTAGAACTTCCAGCGAATACGCTTCCAGCCATTCCTGTTGATGCTGGATCTTTTCTACATCCTGTTTATTGGCTATACGGCTTTGCTGCGACCATGTATTAGCAATACCGACACCCAAATTGGGGTGCAACCTGGCAAACAACCATTGGCACACTTTACTACGGAAAAACTTTTTCAGGAACTTGTAAAATTGATCGCCGGGGCCAAGGCCATCGCCATGGTGCAGGTAGAATTTTTTGCCGCCGCGCTCCATCTCCAGTTCGTTGGTAATAATGGTGGCACCAAGCTCCTGTACAAAATAATCGAACATCCACATATCGTGGTTGCCTTTAAACAGGTACAGTTTTACGCCGGCATCGGTTAACTGGGCAAGCTTACCCAAAAAGCGGATATAGCCTTTGGGCACTACCGTTTTATACTCAAACCAAAAATCAAATACATCGCCCATTAAAAAAAGTTCGGCAACATCATCTTTGATCATGTCAAGCCAGCGGATAATACGGTCTTCCCGCTCGCGCGATGAAGCGTACCCAACGGCACCCAAATGAAAATCAGAAGCAAAGTATAAGTTTTTACCGGTTGGCATATAGCTTCAAAAGTACGGGAATAATCAGGAGTGTCAAAATTATGCTTCGTAAAGAGGTTGCTGATTTATAGTATATTTATTGGCCCAACTATAAGGGGTAATTAACAACAAACCATATGCTAAAAAAGGGAGAACATATTGAGGGCACACCAGCAGAACTACAAGTGTTGTTAAATGCCGATGAAGAGGCGAGCATTTTTTTTGAAGGCCTGTCTAAATCATACAAACAGGGCTATTGCGATTGGGTAGGCTCTGCCAAGCAGGAAGATACCCGTAAAGTAAGGGCAGCTAAAGCCTTAATTATGCTGCAAAACAAACAAAAAACACTAAAGACTTAAATCTTACCAACTCGCATTTCCCTGCGGCATCAGTTGTTTCACGCAAAGACGCCATGGAAGCTTGTAATAATTACCAAATAGTGTAGCGTCTTTGCGTGAAAAATTCTGCAACCACCTACAAACTCGCATTTTCCGGCGGTATGTATTGCAGGCGTTTGGTAAAATAAATATCCCAGCTGTGTTGCTGCTGGCGGTTTACCATGTGTTCGGTATCCTCATCATAGTCCTGGTTTAGCTGCTTGTATTTAGCATCAATGCGGTTAAATATGGCCATCGCCTCGGCATTGTAGTTGTAGGTAAAGCGGGTGTGTTCAATGGCCCTTAAAACTTCTTGCTGCTCCAGATAGGCAATGGTATAATGCCCCTGCTCGTGTTTCAAAACCTCCGCTAACTGATCGGCACTGCCGATGCGCGACCTGTCTATCCACGATTTATAGTTATTCAAGTACAGGCGCACATTGGCATGCAAAATATAATTGCCATTGTTACGGCTGGCCTGGTACGAAAAATTAATAGTGCAATTGGTGTAAGCGATAACGCCCCGCCCGTTTGCCCTGGGCGCACCCTGAAAATCATTAACCGTTAACATGCGGTGCGGTTGTGCCGATGCCGGGTTTAACGCAAAGCACAGCAATGCACAGGCGCAAAAAGCGCGTAAAAATTTGAATACCATTTAGCCAACTTGTAAAGTGAAACTTTACTTTTTGACAGGCTCGGTATGTAAAAGGTTTAAAGCCATCATTTCTTTCATGGTATGCTGCATACCTTCGGTAGAACCATCCAGGAAAATAACGTTGCCTTTTGAGTTTTCGGCGAAGTGTTTGATAGATTCTGTCCACATGGTGAAAAGGATAACTGAGGTATCCATATTGGCGCCCTGCATTTCTTTAGCGGCCACTGTCATACCCTTGGCCACTTCCTCGCGGAATAGCGCGATACCCTGCCCGCGCAACTGTGCCGCCTGGCGCTCGGCCTCGGCAGAGATCTTGATGGCGTTACCTTCGGCTTCGGCAGCTTTGGTTTTGGTGATCAGCAGGGCCTGGCCTTCGTTTTCGGCAGCGGCTTTAAGGTTGTTTGATGCCACCACCTGGCTCATCGATTTCATGATGATATCATCAAAGGTAATATCGTTCAGTTGCAAATCCTGCAGGTGATAGCCCCATCCTTCCAGTATGGTATCCAGTTGTTCTTTTACGTGTTCTACAATATCGCGGCGAAGTATCAATACTTCACTTTGGCGTTTGGTGGCCACAAATGCGCGGATAGAGCCCTCAACGGTGCGGATAAGTGCCTGCATCAGGTTGCGCTCGTCCACAAACTTAAACGCTACGTTTTTGATGCTTTCTTCTTGTTGGTCCAGTACCGAATACAGCAGCATGGCTTTGAAGTAAACGTTGGCCTGGTCAAACGTTACGGCCTGGAATTCCAGCTCTACAGAGCGGTTCTGGATAGATATTTTTGAGTAGATCTGCTCTACCAATGGAATTTTAAAGTTTAAACCAGGAGTAAGTATACGGCGGTATTTACCAAATATGGTTACCACGGCAATGGTACCCTGTTTAACGGTTACAAAAGATGATAGCAGTACAATAATGATGAAGAATACCAGCAGGTAGGCTACAATTGATGATGGTGTCATTAGGCTTATAATTTTTAATAAATATAGGCTTAATTACAATAGGTGCAAGTGCAAAGTAGGCCTGTGATTAATAAGTGCTTTATATTATATATTTTTAGTGGGCCAAATTTTAATAAAATGGACGAAAGCTTAAACGACAACCCTGACTACGATAAAATAACAACTGAGAACGTTGATAAATATGGTTGCCATTTGGTATTGATAGAAGCGGGCAATTATTTACCGGCTTTTGTGTACTCTATTGGGCTTTACAAAAATTTTGGCCATCCTGAAATTATTTGCTTTGGATTGAAAACAGAAGTAATGGCGGGTATTATTAATCACGCCCGTGATATGATAAAAGCAGGCGAAACTTTTCTCCCTGATAAAGCTTACCGGGGATTTTTAGAAGGTTACGATATTCAGTTTGTTGAGGTGGATAAAGAGTTTTACGCTAATTATTTAGGATACGCCGGGTGGTTTTATAATAGCACTTTTGATTTTCCGGCACTGCAGCTTGTATGGCCGGATAAGGAAAGTAATTTTCCATGGGAGGATAGTTTTAACCCAGACTGGAAATTTAAACAGCCGTTATTAGATAGAAACGTGGATTTTAAATTTTATGAGAGTAAAGATCTCGGTGTATACACAACCCAACAGGCGTTAGATGGTACCCCTGTTTTATATGTTTACCATAATGAAGATGGCGACTGGCAATTTCATACAAGTTTAGAACCGGATATTAGCGATGGAAAACTTGTTTGCCTTAAACACCTTGTAGAAGTCGATCCATCATTAAATTCAATTTATCACCTGCAATATGGTTGGGCTGCTTCCCGGACTGATCGGGACTCAGAATGGGAACTGGAAGAATACCCTGATGAGGAAGAATCAATCGACCAACCAAACAGCATTAACAAACCAACCTCCGGCATCAAAAAAGTGATTAATTGGTTTAAAGGCAGTTAAAGAGCCATGTTATTAACCTGCTATATCCCAGCCTGGTCTAAGTTTAGCGCAGCGTAACTTACACCTAAAACTATGTAAGCTTTCAGCTTACACTACCCCAAAAGCCTGTTCCATTCGGGACAAAATGGAACGTAACGGAATAAGGCTTAAATTCATAATTAGCTATAAATCATATATTTAACTAAATAGCTACCCTGGCTTATAATTGGTATTATTGATTCTAAAAAGGGCGAACCAAGGGCGAAAAAAGGCGAAAAAAAGTCACTTTTTTCTGTTATTTGCCGGTTAATTTCTTGTTCCATTTTGCAAAAAGTGGAACAAAGGGCGGGTTTTTATAAGTGTTTAATATATAGATTTTTAATATGAAAATTGTGAAGTAAAACTTTAGATAGAAGAACAAAATTTAAATGTTAATTACCTTATTTTCAAGATGTTCCATTTGTTCCGCTTGTTCCATTTCTCAGTGGAACAGAACAAGTTTTATTCGGCCGTCCAGATAGCATCTACAAACCATTTTTTGCCGTCGAAAAACTGGTTCAATGGTTTAAAGCCGGCCTTCGCTGCCAGTTCATGAGTTTGCTCAACCGCGTATTTTTGAGAGATCTCCATATCGATATATTCATCTTTCAAAAAGCTGATGGTTTCGTCGCCAATCTTTACTTTCTGGTCGCTAAGGCTGATGAGGTAACTTTTACAGGCGCCTGTTTCGGGGTTATAGGAGGCATAATGGTCAAACTGGCGGGTGTTAAAGTCGCCGCCAAGCTCGCGGTTTATGCGTTCCAGCAGGTTAAGGTTAAAACGTTTGGTGATACCCTCGCTATCGTTATAAGCGGCCAAAACGGTTTTCGGGTTTTTCTTCAGGTCGATGCCGATCAGCACCATATCCCCTTCGGATAGGTTGCTGCGCAGTTCCCTGCAAAAGCCCTGGGCTACATTAACCGGCATGTTGCCCACGTTAGACCCCAGGAACATCACCACCTTGCGTTTGTTGGAAATAGACGCCGCTTTTTTCAGCATATCAAAATACTCGCCGTTAAGGCCGGTTATATTGATGCCGGGCAGGGTAACAGGCAGTGTAATATTCAGGTATGATATTACATTTTCTGAGATATCTATGGGCAGGTAGGTAAAATCGGCTTTATTGTCTATCAGGTATTTTAGTAACTGGGTTGATTTTGTGGCATCGCCGGCGCCAAGCTCTATCAGGTCGAAGGCGTCGCCACCGGCAATGATGGCTTTACAAATTTCGGCGGTTTGGCTGGTGAAGATCTCCATCTCGCAATTGGTGGGGTAGTAATCTTCGCAACCCATCAGCTCCTGGAAAATTTTATCGCCCTGGGCGTCATAAAAATATTTCGAATCCAGGCGTTTTGGCGTGGATGTTAAACCTTTTACAACGTCCTTATAGAACTGCTCGTCGGTAAGTACATTGGTTGTTTGTTGTGCTGCTGTGGTGGTGGAAGCCATAGGTAATATGTTGTGGTATTATTTAGCAAGACGTATGCCAGTAAACTGCCATCGCAGCTCCGGCTGAAAAAAATTGCGGTATGTGATGCGGCTATGATTAGGCGAGGTAACTTCAGATGCCCCACGTAATACTTTTTGGCCTACCATAAATTTGCCGTTGTATTCGCCAATAGCACCCGGTGCTTTCGCAAAACCGGGGTAGGGCAGGTAAGCGCTTTCTGTCCATTCCCAGCGCAGGCCCCAGTTAAATTGTTTGGCTGCAGCCTCCCATTCAAATTCTGTTGGCAGGCGCAGGCCTTTCCATGAGGCATAGGCATAAGCCTCGTAATAGCTGATGTGTGTAACCGCATCATGCATATGAACAGGCTGTAGGCCATGGTAGGTATAGTTATGCCATTCGCTCTCTATATTGTGCCAGTACATGGGTGCTTGTACGTTATTGGTATTTACCCAATCCCAACCGGCTGCATGCCAGTGGCGAAAATCGTGATAACCGCCATCGTTTATAAATTCAAGGTACTCGGCGTTGGTAACTAAATCCGGACTTATCTCAAAAGCATTCAGGTAAACTTTGTGCCGGTTCAGCTCATTATCGAATGAAAAACCTTCGCCCTCAAAACCTATCTCGTAAATGCCTTCGTTCAATTTTATGAATGGCGCGCCTGTTTTGTCCGATTTTGGCGAAACGTAGTCTTTTGAATAGGCCGGGAACAGCGGGTTATTACCCAGGATGTATTTAATATCGGTCAATAAAAGCTCTTGATGTTGTTCTTCGTGGTTAAAGCCGAGCACCAATAATTCCTTTACATTGTCAGTGATGTCGCCGCAGGCAATAAAATTCAGCATAGCATCATCTACATACTTGCGGTAACGTTTAATATCGATAACAGTTGGGCGGCTCAGGTTACCCCTGTCGGTACGGATAACGCGGTTGCCAACGGTTTCGTAATAGCTGTTAAAAACATAATTGTAGTTGGGGTCAAATTCCTGGTATTCGGCGAAGTAAGGTTTCAGAATAAAGGTTTCGAAGAACCAGGTGGTGTGCCCTATATGCCACTTAGGCGGACTAACATCAACCACAGGTTGTACCACATAATCTTCAATTTGCAGGGGTTCGCAAATTGCTTCGGTACGGTGGCGTACTTTTATGTAACAGTCGGCTATGTCCATAGTTTACTTGCTATCTAAATAGCGTTTAAGGTTCGAAATTGTTTTTATGTTTAACTCTTTTGCTTGCTGCTCGCGCATCATTAATGCATACGCATTATTAAACCCAATTGGTTTTAACCATTTAATTTGATACCGTTTTTTAAACTCGGCCTGCACGTAATTGTAGGTGCTATCCTTACTTACCTGAAGCTTTGTAACCGTTTGCGTCGGTGTCTGTAATATTGCCAGCAAGCCGGTGCCGGTGTATTCTGGGTAAACGTCTATCTGGTCGTTGGTCATGGCGTCAAAAACTATTTTGGTGCCGCCTAAGCCGGTTTTTGTGGCAACATCATAATTGGTGTAGCCTTTTATCAGCATAGTATACATGCTGGCTAAAATGTACTGCTCGCCAAATATTTTTGAGCCGATACGCACCACGGCTTCATGGCCTCCGCGCTCAGGTTTGTACAGTTTTTTCGATACCAGAAAATCTTTGGCTACCCGCTCGGGTGTTTGGTGAAGGTAGTCGGTTTTGTAGTTTAGTTCGGTCATTACCGAGTCAGTAATTGTGCCGGCCAGCAGGTTCAGTGTTTTTTCCAGTTCGGGGAATTTACGCAAGGCGTCTTCCCGAACAATTGGCGCCGCATAATAGGGAGGGAAGATCTTTTTATCATCATCCAGCACCACCAGGTTATAAGCTTTCAAACGCCCATCGGTACTGTAACCGCTTATTACGTCAAGTTCCTTCTCCTGCGCGGCCTTATACATTACCGCGTCGTTTATCACAATGGTGTGGATCTTTAATCCATATTTGCTGATGAGGCCCAGGTTGCCATCCTGCCGGCCCATAAACTCGGGCGTAAAGCCTGCCGTAAGCTTGCTGCCATAGGCCGATGGGATGAAGTATAAGCCCGATAATAATATCAACAAAACCGGGGCCATCTTAACCGCGCCTTTTATCTTTTTAAAGTTGAGCCTTTGCAATCGCGATAGCAGAAAATCGAACAAAATAGCCAATGCCGCCGCCGGAATGGCACCTGCCAATATCATATTAGTGTTGTTTAGCGAAATGCCCCCGAAAATAAATTCGCCCAGGCCGCCCGCCGCAATATAGGATGCCAGTGTAGCCACCCCTACATTAATCACCGTAGCGGTACGGATACCTGCTAATATAACCGGCATAGCCAGCGGCAATTCTACTTTGAATAATACCTGCCATTTGTTCATGCCCATGGCTACAGCGGCTTCTTTAACAGATGCATCAACCCCGGTAATGCCCGTATACGTATTACGGATGATGGGAAGCAAAGCGTAAAGCAGTAAAGCTACGATAGCAGGTTTGGCGCCGATGCCCAAAACAGGGATCATAAAACCAAGTAGCGCAATACTGGGGATGGTTTGTAAGATGCCCGCAATGCCCAATACGATACCCGAAAGCTGTTTTTTGCGGGTAATATAAATACCTAAAGGCAACCCAACCAGTACGGCAATAAACAACGAAATAAAAGTAAGGCCGATATGCTGCATAGTTTGCACGCCAAGCTTATCGGCTTGTTGCTGCATAAATTCCCACAGGGTTTGCTGATGCTCATTCATGTGCCTTGTGGGTTTTATATTTTGAAAATGCGGCCATCAACTGGTCGAACGTGATGCCTTTTACTTCTTTACTTTTCTCGTCAAAAATATCAAGGCTTTCGCGGGAAGAGAACTTGAAAGTTTCCAGCGCTTCCCATATACCGGCTTTCGCTGATAATTGCGAAGTGTTTGTTTTTTTACCAGTATCGGGTAGGTGTTCCCAAATATCTATCAGCTTAATAATCTTAAATTCCAGTTGCAGGTGCTGCTCTTTTAGAAAATCACTTACAAAATCGTTAGCCGGTTTAAACAACAAGTCGGCGGGTGTGCCAATTTGCACTATTTTGCCTTTATCCATCAATGCTATGCGGTCGGCCAGTTCAAAGGCCTCCTGCACATCGTGCGTAACCATGATGATGGTTTTGCGTTTCAATTCATCTAATGCCAAAAACTCGGCATGTATTTTTGAGCGGGTAACGTTATCCAACGCCCCAAATGGTTCGTCCATCAATAATACCGGAGGATCGGCCACCAAAGCCCTTGCCAGGCCGATACGCTGTTGCTGCCCGCCGCTTAATTCGTTAGGGTAGGTATTCAAATAGTCTTTTGAGAGGTGCAGCTTTTCCAGCAGTTCATCAATTCGTTTTTGGGTTTTGGCCTTATCCCATTTAAGCAGGTTGGGCACAATGGCAATATTTTCGGCAACGGTATAATGGGGGAACAGCCCGTTATTTTGCAAAACGTAGCCAATACCACGGCGTAATAGTTCGGCAGGTTGGTCATGGATGTTTTTTCCGTTGATTGCGATAGTGCCGCTATCGGGTTCTATTAAGCGGTTAAGCATTTTCAGTGTAGTGGTTTTGCCGCAGCCGCTTGTGCCCAAAAGCACCATGTTCTCGCCCTCGTTCACCTCAAAGGAAATACCATCAACGGCTTTTGTTGTGCCGAAGGTTTTTATAAGGCGTTCAACTTTTATCATATCCGCGTTAATCCTCTAAGCCCATAAAAAGGTTGTTTAACGATTCGGAATAGGTGGGGTGCGCAAAAACGCAGTAGCGGATCCTGTCGTAAGTGATACCGCCCTCCATGGCCATCTGTAAAACCGACATGATCTCGCCGCCCTCGGTACCTACAATGGCAACGCCCAGTATTTTTTTGGTTTTAGGGTCAACCACGGCTTTCATCATGCCGCGGGTATCGCCGGTTTCAATAGCACGGGCAACATGCGCCATAGGCAGGGTAGCCACTTTATAATGAAGCCCCTGTTCTTTAGCCTGCGCTTCGGTAATGCCTACACGGCCCAGTTCAGGGTCGGTAAACATGCAGTAGGGGATAGGCCTGTTGTTTATAGTCAGGTTTTGTTTTTCTATCAGGTTACGGTACACAATGGTGTAATCGTTATAAGAGATATGCGTAAATGACGGGCCGCCTTTTACATCGCCAAGGGCATAAATACCTTTCACGTTGGTTTCCAGTTTGCCGTTCACTTTGATGTTGCCTTTCTCGTCCATTTTTACGCCGGTTTTATCCAGCCCAAGTGTATCTGTTTGTGGCGCCCGCCCGATAGCTATCAGCACATGGCTGCATTTTATTTTTTGCTCTTTACCGCCAACGCTAACCGTAGCGATTATTTTGCCTTTTCCTTTCGATTTGAATTTGGTTGCCTTGGCGTTGGCATGGATGGTGAGATCTTCCTGCTCTAGGATCTTAGTTATCTCGGCAGAGATGTCTTCGTCCTCGCGGGACAGCAGTCGTGCCGATTTTTCCAGTATGGTTACCTTGCTACCAAACCTGCGGAACATCTGCCCAAACTCCAACCCAATATAATTGCCGCCGATGATCAGCAAATGTTCGGGCACTTTTTCCAGATCGAGGATGGTGGTTGAGGTTAGATGATCTATCTCATCCAGCCCCTCAATATCGTTGGGGATAATGGTTTTGGCACCAGTATTAATGAAAATCAATTCGGCCTTAAACTCTTTGGGCTTTCCCTTTTCAGGCTGCACGCTTACAGTTTTTTTATCGATAAAGGTGGCATCGCCAAAAAGCAGATCGAGGTTTGGAGTTTTCTCTACCGCTGCCTGCCCACCATTGCGCGATTTAAGTACGATATCATCTTTATGTTTTTTTATCTGGCGCATATCAACCTTGTAGCCTTTAATGGTTACGCCCATTTCGTTACAGCGGCTTGCCAGGTAAGCTACGCGCGCGCTGGCTACCATGGTTTTGGTAGGTGTGCAACCATCGTTAACGCATGTGCCGCCAATAAAGCGTTTCTCTATAAGTAAGGTTTTTTTACCAGCTTCGGCCAGTTTTTTGGCCAGTGGCGTACCAGCCTGGCCAGATCCTATTACTATACAATCATATTCCTTCATCATTCGGTTATTTGCACCCCTTTCCAAAAGGCTATGTAATTGGTAATATGGACAGCTTCGGCCTTTGGAGCAGGGTAGTACCATGCCGCATCCGGGTTTTGCTTGCCATCAACCTCAAGCGTGTAATAAGAAGCAAGGCCTTTCCACGGGCAGGTGGTTTGCGTTGAGCATTCCCGAAGAAATTCGGGGTTAACGCTATCCTTAGGGAAATAATGGTTTCGCTCTACCACAATGGTATCATCACTTTCGGCAATTACCCGGTTGTTCCAAATGGCTTTCATAAGGTTAAGTGTTTTATATAAAGGTACTTTATAAGTATTGGAAATATAAATAGCCAAACGTGTTTTTTGTTTGCCGTATTCTTAATTGATGTGGCATAGTGGTTAGTAAATAAGAGGTGAAAAACCTTGCAGAAAAAAAATCTCAAAATTTATTTTTAATTTATTGAGAAACGTATATCTTTGCAATCCCAAAATAAGGGGAACGGAATCTAAAATATCAGATTTTGTGACCCAAAAATGGCCCGTTCGTCTAGGGGTTAGGACGTTAGATTTTCATTCTAGAAACAGGGGTTCGATTCCCCTACGGGCTACGAAGCCGCTTTACGAAAGTAGAGCGGCTTTTTTATTATTTAATATGTAGCAGCAGGCTACGAGCGTAGGTTCCGACGTTACAAACTTCCGACAGCTGAAGAGGTGCTTTATTTGAGGCTTACCTTAACCGATTGGTATGGAAGTTTAAGAAATAGCAAGGTACGTAATAAACCCCGCAGGCTTGCCAGGCAAGGCGCTACGGGGTGGCAACCGCTACGTTACAGCTCTTTATCCTCAAACATCTTTGCGTCGCGGGTGTTTTTTTGTACGGCAATGGCCGAAAACATACTTAGGCAAAATGCCATGGCGTAAAAACCCTTCTCACTTCGGGCAAGACCTGCATTCCATAGTCCAATCGTCAACAATACCATTGCTGCAATAGTGGCAAACCAACTCAGGCCGTAGTAAAGGTCCGTAACGGCAAGTCCTTCAGATCTGTCCCTTACGCTTTTTTGTACGGAGATCACTGCGAATAAGCCAAATAATAAAATGGTGAAATAATAGCCTTTCTCATTCAATTCCATACTTGCATTCCATAAGCCTATGCAATATCCCACCACTCCTGTTAATAAGGCAAACCAAGAGGCTCCTATAAATGCGCCAGTTGGTTTAAACGGGCTTCTGACCTTCTCGCCATATTTTACAATAGGTGAATTTTCTTCTGTTCTTTGTTGTAGCGATTCCATATTTATTTTGTTTAATGATTAATATGAAAGCAAATGTCGGGTGCAAAGCAGACTTGAAAAAGTAAGAATACGAGAATAACTGACGATATAATTTTATAATTATTGTACCTTTATATACGCCAATACATCTATATGGATTCTCTTTCAGAGTTGATCAATCTCCTCAATAATGTTGATAAAAAGCTTTTCAGACAGTTTTTGCAGCGAAAAAATAAAAGAGTAGATGTAAAGAATTTACAGCTGCTTAATTTGATAGAAACCGATGATATAAATGGATTAAAGAAGCTTTACAATTCGGAGAAAAATAATGATGCATACCATGCCTTACGTAAAAGGCTGCAGGATAATTTGCTGCTATTCTTATCGCAGAAAACCTTTGAAAGTAATCATTCCGAAACTTATGATGCCTTGCGCATACTTGTGGTGGGGCGTTTTTTATTAGAAAATGATGTGGTAAAGATAGCGTTCAAATGTTTGGATAAGGCTGAACGGCTGGCTGAACATTTGGAGCAGTTTAATTTGCTGAACGAGCTTTTGCTGTTGAAACTGCAGTATGCCCATCTGCAGGGAGCTGAACACCTCGAAACTTTGACAGTGCGCTTCCTCCGGAACCAGTCGCATATGCAACGCGAGGCTAAGCTTAATATGGCCTATGCCTTTTTAAGGCAGGAATTGCAGGAGATACACCTGAAAGGGAAAATCGTTAATTTGACGACCTTGATGATAACGACGATCCGGAAATACAAAATTTCCGTACAGGATCTGATGACCTATAAGTCCATTTACCAAATTCTTTTCATCGCGAATGAATACGCAGCGATACAACAGAATTATGAATTGATAGAGCGTTACATCAACCGAACGAATGAATTTATGCAAGGCCAGTCGCATAAAAAACAGTCCTATCTTTTTTACCATATATCCATCTTGTATTTTTTGGCGAACTTTCATCTTAGGCGAAAAAATTTCGCAGGAAGTGCACCCTATCTTAGGGAAATGATGGATTTAATGGTAACGGATAATAGCTATTACGCGCTGTTTTATTTACGTTATCAGTTACTCTCTGCGCTCAACTTATTCTTTACAGGTTTTGCTAACGATGGGATTGCGCTATTACAGGAATCGCTCTCTAATACAAAGCATAGGTCTAAGCCGGAAGATATCGAAGATTTACGAATTTGCCTGACCATGTTTTTAGCTTTGTGCAATGACCGTGGAAGTTTGAAACAGCTGACTTTATTAACGCGCACTGATGCCTGGTATGAAAAAAGGATGGGCATGTTATGGACCATTCGAAAAAACCTGATGGAAATTTTGGTCCAGGCACAGTTCTCTAACATCGAGCTTGCCATTTCTCGGTTAAATAGCTTCCGACGTCGATATAAGAAGTACCTGCTGAAAACTTCGGAAGAACGCGTGCTATTGTTTTTGAGGCTGGTTGAAAAATACCTGCTAAAACCCGATGTGGCTTTTGAAACGTTGTATAGAAAGACTGTTTTAAATCTACTTGGCAAGACAGAAAATAACGATATTTTCACTTTGAGCTTTATTGCCTGGTTGATAGCGCGCTGGGAGAAAAAAACAGCTTATAAAGTTGTGCTAATACTCATACAGGATGACAACTATGCGCAATAATACTTGGAATGATATCTTTTAAAATATCTCATCCATACCGATGAGAATGGAGCAGTTATTCTATTGGATATTTTGGTTCAAGATGCTTCTCCTACTAACATGCGAAGCACATTTTTAGAATAATTTTTAGCTTTGAATATAACATTTAGGGTCAGGGTTTATGAAATACTGTTGAGTTTTTGGAGTAAAAACAGGCAAAAAGTGTGTCTTTAAAGTATATTGGGCCGATGCCGTTGGCTTGCCATTAGGTACACAGGTTTTTCAGAATAAGAATTGCAGGCTAAAATTAATAAATGGGTAATGCAGTATTAAAACGCAGAAATGGTTTTGAAGGGGAAAGATCACTCACCCTGCCGCAAAAGGTATGTAAAAACCTGAGTAGCCACGATTATTCCATATTGCAGATTTTCGCGACACAGATAGGCTATTTTCCTAAAGCATCATTTCATTATAGAGAAAGGAGAAAAGGCTGTGAAGACAATATTCTTATTTATTGTCTTCAGGGAAAGGGGCACTATATATTTGGTAATAAACGATATGTAGTGACTGCAAATCAATATATTTTACTGCCGGCAACAGAACAGTATATGCGTTATTGGGCAGACATCCAAGACCCCTGGACGATTTATTGGGTTCATTTTACCGGGAAAAAGATTAAGGAATTCAATACGATGCTTCCTATTGCAACTGATCCGATCCCACTTGCTATTCCATTTAACCAGTTAGGAATTGATCTTTGGAATAAGATTTATACTTCATTGGAAATGGGCTATAGCAGGGAAAATCTGCTAAATGCCAATTTCTTTTTGTACAGCTTTGTCGCTACCTTTTTATTCCCTGAAGGGTACTATAATCCTCTCAAAAAGGATAATTCTGATATCATCGATCAAACGATTGATTTCATGCATATGCATATTGATAAAAGGTTATCTGTTCGGGAAATGTCGGCAGAAAGAAGCATATCCGATAGCTATCTCACCAAGTTATTCCGTAAATCGACAGGTATGGCGCCTATGGACTATTTTATCCATCTTAAAATGCAAAAGGCTTGCCAGTTGTTACACGCCGATAACGTTAAAATAAAGGATGTGGCTTTTGAATTGGGATATGATGACCCCTATTATTTTTCCAGATTATTCAAGCGTTATATGGGGACCTCTCCTGAGCCATACAGGCAACTGTCTAAAAAGTAAGTGTTATCATCTGCGGATTTTAAGTTGTTTTTTGGAGTAGCGAATTATCTATCATGAATACTGTATAATCCATTCTAAGGTTATTTCCGTTCACTTACTTTCGTCATAACCAAATCATTAAACCTATTATGACCACTAAAATTAAACTGACATTAGTTCTGTTGTTTTTAGCTTTTTCTACATTCGCGCAAGAAAAACAACGTTCAGAATCTCCTGCCCAAAAAGAAAAAAGAATGGCATGGTGGGAAGATGCCCGCTTTGGGATGTTCATTCATTGGGGCCTATACTCCTTACCTGCACGCCATGAATGGGTCCGCAGTCATGAAAAAATCTCAGATAAAGCTTACCAGGTTTATTTTGAAAACTTTAATCCTGTTGACTTTAACCCGGTAAAATGGGCTAAAGAAGCAAAAGCAGCGGGAATGAAGTATGCTGTTTTGACAACCAAACATCATGAAGGGTTTGTTTTATTCGATAGTAAATACACCGATTATAAAGCGCCCAATACACAAGCAAAAAGAGACTTAGTTAGAGAATACGTAAACGCCTTTCGTGCACAGGGAATAAAAATCGGATTTTATTATTCCTTAATTGACTGGCACCACCCAGATTTTACGATCGATAGGTTTCACCCGCTCAGGCCCGATGATAATAAACCTGATTCTGTTTGGGACAACCTTAATAAAAATAGAAACATGGCCAGGTACCGCAAATATTTGCTTAATCAGGTAACGGAGCTATTGACCAATTATGGCAAAATAGATATTTTATGGCTCGATTTCTCTTATCCCGGTAAGCACGGTAAAGGGAAAGACGATTGGGGCTCTGTTGAACTTTTAAAACAGGTTAGGCGCTTGCAACCCGGCATTATTGTAGATAATCGTACAGATTTAAAAGGCTATAAAAATGCAGAAGATTTTGAAACACCTGAACAGGTTGGGCCGGAAGAACTGATGAAATATCGTGGCAAAACCTGGGAAACCTGCCAGACCTTCTCTGGTTCATGGGGGTATTTCCGTGACGAAAAAAGCTGGAAAACGCCTAAACAGTTGCTTGACCTTTTAATTACATCAGTAGCAAACGGGGGCAACCTGATACTCAACGTAGGCCCAACTGCACGGGGTGAATTTGATTACAGGGCTGATAATGCATTGGATAGCATCGCTTACTGGATGCATGCAAATAATAGCTCAATTTACCACTGTACTTACGCGCCAAAAGAATTTGTGGCCCCGGCCAATACCCGTTTAACTTATAATAAAGAAACAAAGCGGCTTTACGTGCATTTAATGGAGTATCCGTCTGGCACCATTAAATTGGTTGGGGCTAAAAAAATGGTGCGGTACGCCCAGTTTCTGCACGATAATTCTGAGTTAAAAATAACATGGGACAATGAAGGGGATGACTTGATCATCAACTTGCCGACAGATAAACCGCCCTATATCATTCCTGTAATAGAACTGATATTAAATAAATAATATTTAGAAAAGCGATTATGAAACGGAGCTTGTATATGATCCTGATGTTGTGTATCGGCAGCCCGGCCCTTGCACAATTCACAGTGAGCACAGATAAGCATTTTGTGTTAAAAGACGGTAAACCGTTTTTTTGGCTGGCGGATACTGCGTGGGAACTGTTTCATCGCCTCGATCTTCAGGATGCGGACAGGTATTTGAAGCGCCGGAGCGAACAGGGGTTTAATGTGATACAGGCTGTGGTTTTGGCCGAGTTAGATGGATTGCACGAACCCAATGCCAATGGTGACATGCCATTGATAGATGATGACCCAACTAAACCCAATGAGCGGTATTTTAAACATATAGATGATATTATTGACAAGGCTGCAGGTTATGGCCTTAATATCGCTTTATTACCTACATGGGGAGATAAACTGTTTAAAAGTAGCTGGGGTATAGGCCCGGAGATATTAAATGAGAAGAACGCCGCAACTTATGCCTTCTGGCTGGCCAGCCGGTATAAAAATAAAAAGAATATCATATGGGTCATCGGTGGCGACAGGCAGCCACGTGGTGTTGCCGACATAGCGGTCTGGAATGCTATGGGTAAGGCTATTATGAAAGCGACGAACAATAAAGCACTGATTACCTTTCATTGTCAGCCAAATCAGCTGGGTTCTGCGGAGTGGTTCGGTAAAGAGAGCTGGTTTGGCTTTAATATGTTTCAGAACGGGCATTGCCGTAATCAACCGGTATATGATAAAATATTTCAATCATACAGCAGCACGCCTGCAATGCCGGTTATTGATGGTGAGCCTATATATGAGGATATTGCAGTTTGTTTTAACGCAGCAGATTTAGGTACATCAAGCGCATACGATGTAAGGATGTATGCTTACCTTGATCTGTTTGCCGGTGCCTTTGGTCACACGTATGGCTGTAATGATATATGGCAAATGAATTCTCCGAAACATACAGCCCTGTTCAGTGCGAATTTCTACTGGTATAATGCCCTTGAATTGCCGGGGGCTATGCAAATGCGATTTGTGCGCAAATTAATTGAGTCGCACCTGCAACTAACCAGGGTCCCGGACCAGTCGGTTATCAAAGAAAACAACCTGATGCCGGCCGAACGCATCCAGGCTACACGCGGAGATGACTATGCTTATATTTATACTGTCGCCGGTAAATCGTTCACGGTATTGCCGGGTAAAATTGCAGGTAAGCAGCTTAATGCAAAATGGTTTGACCCACGTACCGGTAAGGTTACAGAGGCGGGTACAGTTGATAACTTAAAAGAAAATAAGTTTGATCCACCATCAAGCGGTTATGGTAACGATTGGGTTTTGATCCTTGACGATGCCGCTAAAAAGTATCAACTGGATTAAGGGAATGTATTAACAGCTATAAGTTTGATTATTTATAATCTATTCAATAGATTTGATTTAGAGAACACCACCCGGTATATATAACCAATTAAGTAATGGGCCTAAAAGTATTTAGTTTAAATACAGATGTGTTAACACGCCTGAAAAATGGCGATGAGGCTGCTTTTAGTGCTATTTATGAAAGGTATTACAGCGAGATATATAATTTCATCTTTTCTTTTTTAAAACAAAAGCAACTTGCCGAAGAGTTGCTTCAGGAAACGTTTTTAACAGTTTGGGTGCAACGGCAAAAGATTGACCCTTACCAGCCGCTTGAGCCTTTGCTTTTTACAATTTGCCGCCGTAAGGTATTAGACAACTTCAGGAAAATAACCAGTACAGAAGCATTGAAACAGCAGTTATTATATAATATGCAGAATATGGTCAATAACACGGAAGAAGCCGTATTCTACAATGATACCATTGCCTTTACCAACGATGCGCTTGAAAAGTTGCCTAAACAACAGCAGGTGGTATTTAAATTAAGCCGCCTGGAAGGATTATCTTATGAGGAAATTGCGGAAAGGATGGATTTGTCTAAAAACACCGTAAAAAACCATCTGGTAGCCGCTTTAAAAACGCTAAAGCTGCATTTTAAAGAACACGGCGTTATGTACCTTTTCTTCCTTATTTTTCACAACTGATTGTTGCTTTTCAATTTTTATATCCTCTCTCTTCAAAAAAAACAGTATCCGACTAGTCCTAAATTGTCCGGCTTGCGTATTCCTTGTATAAGCCAATTATAATCTTCCCTTAAACAGATTATAAACCACCTTTTTTAACCATTATGATTGCAGATCGTCAAAGATTATTAGGCTTGCTGGCCCAGTATGCAAAAAATGAGATCAGTCCTCAGGATTTTGAGGAACTGTCTGCATATATGAATCAGCCTGATGCCGACCCTGTTTTATTACAGGCTTTAACAGATGTTAACAAAGGCCTAGCGCTAAAGCCGGTTTCTGCTGACGATAAGGACCGTATTTACCAAAAAATTAAAAACCACCCTGATTTCATTGCTTCAAAATATAAGTCGTCTAAACTGCGTGTTTTGTGGCGGGGGGTAGCCGCCGCTGCCATATTATTGGGTATCGGTATCGGCTATAACATGTTAAAGGTTTCTGATCATAAACCTGTTGTAGTTATTACCAAGGCCAAAGTGCAGGAAAAGATTGATATGGGGAGCAAAATGGCTGTCTTAACGCTTTCCAACGGTAAGCAGGTGCTGTTAGGTAAATCTATGTCCGGGTTAATAATTACAGAGGCTGGGTACAGTGTAAACCAGCAGCAAGGCTTATTAAAGTACGATGGTACATCAAATAAAGATAGCCAGGACGATGCTTTAAATACTATTACTGTACCACAGGGATCAAATTATCAGCTTATACTTAGTGATGGCACGAAAGTTTGGCTCAATACCAATTCGTCTATAACCTATCCTGTTGCTTTTAAGGGTAAAAGTCGGGAGGTTTCCCTTACCGGCGAAGCATATTTTGAAGTTGTGCACAACGCCTCTAAACCGTTTATTGTGAATAATGAGTTGGCTAATGTGACTGTTTTAGGTACTCACTTTAATGTAAAAGCCTATCCGGATGAAAAAATGACTACCACATTGTTAAATGGCTCTGTTAAAGTATCTAAAAATGGAGGTGGTTCAACTACAATAAAACCTGATCAGGAAGCAACAGTAAGTTTTGGCCAGAGTAGTGTTCGGGTAGAGAATATCGACGCAGAAGAAGCGATAGCATGGAAAAATGGTTATTTCCTGTTTAATAACGAGAACATAAAAGAGGTGATGAAAACTATAGGCCGCTGGTATGATGTGGATATAGATTACCAGGGCGATATGACCGGAAAAACCTTTGGCGGAACTATTGCCCGGTTTGAACGCGTTGAAACCTTATTGAAAAGCATAGAAATGACCGGAGTTATACATTTCAAAAAAACAGGAAGGAGGATTACAGTTATGCCCTGAAATTTACTTGAAGAGTTATAAAAAAATCAGGGATGTTGGAGCACCCCTGATCTGATTTAGCTTGACGCTAAACAGGTAAATAATTTATTGTAGCAACAACCAATTATAAACTTAATCAAATGTACAAAACTTTTACTGCAAAATTTTGCGGGTGGAACCCCTTTGGCTCATATAAACTATTACTGGCGATGAAACTGACCTTTGTGCTTTTGTTTTTCTCTCTTATGCAGGTAAGCGCGTCTTCATTTGCACAAAAGGTGAGCCTTTCCTTAAAGGGTGTAAGCCTTGATAAGGCCTTTAAAACAGTGAGAAAACAAAGCGGATTTAATATATTATACAATGCGGAAATGCTGTCTGGTACCAGGCCGGTTACTGTTGAGCTCAAAGATGCTTCTATTAAAGAAGCAATGGAGAATGTATTAAGAGAACAAGGCCTTACCTATAATATTATTGATAATAATATTATTATTTCCAAAAGCATCAAAAATGTTTCCGCAGCACCTGTTACGGTGACGGGCTTTATTAAAGATGAAAAAGATTTGCCCTTGCCGGGGGTGACAATCAAAATTAAAGATACGCAGACAGCTACGGTGAGCGGTAGTGACGGGTCGTACAGGATTACTGTCCCTGATAATAATGCCGTGCTGGTATATAGTTTTATCGGCTATATCACCCAAGAGGCAACAGTAGGCGCCAATACCGCTATCAACATTACGTTAAAAGAAAAGAACACCGGGCTTAACGAGGTGGTAGTTATTGGTTATGGTACCGCGCGCCGGGCCGAAATAACCTCTTCTATTTCGTCTATATCTGCAAAAGATATTAAGGACCTGCCGCAAGCAGGGGCAGATCAGATGTTACAGGGCAAATTGGCGGGGGTAACCGTTTCTAATAATGGCGGCCAGCCGGGTGGCGGTGTATCTGTAACCATTAGGGGTATCACTACAATTAACGGAAATGAACCTTTGTATGTAGTGGATGGGGTAATATTGGAGGCGGCTACATCAAGCATTGCATTTGATAAGCTTGGCGGTATGGCCGGGCAAACCAGGCAAAGTGCCATAGCCGGCATCAATCCTAACGATATTCAGAGCATTGATGTGCTGAAAGATGCATCTGCCCAGGCTATCTATGGTTCGCGCGCGGCCAATGGGGTAGTAATCATTACCACGAAAAGGGGTAAGGCAGGCGAAAGTAAAATAACATATGATGCCTATTACGGTCGTCAAAATGTACAAAAGTACCTTCCGCTGATGGATCTTTCTGAATTTGCAGCCTATAATAATTCTGTTAATAAAGAAATTGGACAAACCCTTGGCGTAAATGTATTACCCATCGGCGAGTTTGTAAAACCCTCTATATTAGGCAAAGGTACAAACTGGCAGGATGCTATTTTTCAACAGGGGGTTATTCAAAACCATCAGTTGGGTTTCTCGGGCGGGCAGGCTAAAACAACCTACTATCTGTCTTTAAACTATTTTGATCAAACCGGAACGATCGTTGGCTCGGCTTACAGAAGGTATGCTATGCGCTTTAACCTTGATCATGAAATTAAGCCATGGTTAAAAATAGGATTGAGCAGCAGTGCAACCAGGAATAAGCAGCGTATCTCGCTAACCAATGGATCTGAAGCGGTAGTGAATTTGGCGGTACAAAACAGCCCGGCAGCCCCGGTAACTACGCCCAATGGTGATTATGCAGCAACAGTAACTGTAGGTGGTTATAGTTTTGGTAATAATAACAACCCTGTGGCCCTTGCGCAATTACGCAAAATAACTAACCAAAGCACACAGGGTGTTATAAATACCTTTGCGGAGCTTTTATTTAGCAAACACCTTACCCTGAGGAATGAGCTGAACGTTAACTATAATTTCACTGAAGGCGAAGCATTTCAGCCTTACGTTACGGCAGCCGATGGCCGGATCATTTTTTCGCCGAGCCAATTGGTATTGTCACAAAGCCCTAACTTATACGTGGCCGTAAAAAACTACCTGAATTTTAACCAGCAGTTTGGCAGGCATTTAATAACAGCACAGCTTGGGCACGAAAGCCAGGAAGGTAATTCCAGCAATCTTTCTGTACGGAGACAAGACCTTACATTAAACCTTGAATCTATTGGCGCTGGCGCCGCCGACGGGCAATCAATAGATGGTGGTAAGAATACCTGGGCCATTGAGTCGTACTTTGCGCGGGCTGGTTACAGTTTTGATAACAGGTACTCGTTAAACCTCTCTATCAGAAGGGATGGATCATCAAGCTTTGGGCCTAATAAACGTTATGGTTATTTCCCGGCCGCATCAGCAGGCTGGACAATAACCAACGAAAAATTTGCAGCCAACTGGAAACATCTTGATTATCTGAAACTAAGGTTTGGGGCAGGTGCCGTGGGTAACCAAAACGCAGGTGCCAACAACTACAGCACCAATATCAGATTATTTTCAACCGCGCCTTTCGGGCCGGGAGGTATACCGGATAATGTAGGCAACCCTGCCTTAGCCTGGGAATCGGTAAAAACCTATAACGCAGGTATCGATGCCGGTTTACTTGGCAATAAGCTTGAGATAAGCGTGGATGTGTATAAAAAGATCACTTCAGATATGCTGATGCTCACCAATTTACCTGTGTTTACCGGTATCGGGGCTAATTGGAACGATATAAAGGCGCCTTGGGTAAATGCTGGCCGGATGACCAATACAGGTATTGATGTTTCTTTAACATCGTACAATATAAACGCTCATGGTTTCAGCTGGAAAACTAATGTGGTGTTCTCACACTTTAAAAATGTGTTAAACGCCCTAAACAGCCCGCAAAGCGCCCTGCAAACCTATACCGAATATAATAACGCGGTTTTATTAACACGCACTGTTCCCGGTGGGCCGGTGGGCCGGTTTTACGGTTTCAAAACTGATGGTTTATTTGGGTCGGTTACCGAAATTAACAATAGCCCAGATCAGGGGCTTACCGTTAGCCCTACAGGCACGTGGATAGGCGACGTAAAGTACAAGGATATTAACGGCGATGGTAAAATTGATGCCAACGATATGACCTTTATTGGTAACCCCAACCCTAAGTTTACGTATGGCATAACCAATACCTTTAATTTTAAGAATTTTGATATCTCCGTTTTTCTGCAGGGCAGTTATGGCGGCGATATCCTGAATTATACCCGCAAAACAACCGAGGGGTTAAGGAATGGCAACTTTAATCAACTAAAAACGGTCACGAACAGGTACTCTTTAGATAATCCAAACGGGACACTACCAAGGTATAATCAATGGAATGAAAACAACCTGCGTGTATCCGACCGCTTTATTGAAGACGGGTCTTATCTGCGGATACAAAATGTTACCATTGGTTACAACCTGCCCTCGCGCTGGGCAAACAAGGCAAAAATGACTAATGCCAAGATCTTTGTAACGGGCCAAAACCTATATACGTTCACTAAGTATACAGGTTATGACCCTGAACTGGGCTCCTACAATAGTAACGCCTTGATGCAGAACGTCGATCTTGGGAATTATCCAAACCCGAGGTCTGTTACCATTGGAATAAATACCACCTTCTAACCCCAATTTTAATATTATGAAAATAAAACTATATTCAATATTGGCCATGCTGGTAGTATTATCAGCATGTAAAAAAGAATTTCTTGACAAGCCCTCACAAAATAACCCAACGCTTGAAACCTATTATACAAATGCGGGCCAGGTAAACGCAGCTACAGGTCTGCTTTATAATACCATTTGGTACGACTATATAGACAAAGCTTTTCACGCTATGGAGGTTAGGGCTGGCAATATGTTTCCTAATGCCCCAATTTACACCCCATACCAGTTATTTACCGTATCGTCAACAGACGCACAGGTAGCAAACTCATGGGGCGCTTTTTATAAGGTAGCGGGCTCTGCAACAGTTCTTATCAAAACGTTTGAAGAAAAGAAAGCATTGGTTAGCGACCCGGCCTATTTAACAAGGGGTATAGCCGAAGCAAGGTTTATAAGGGCATATGCCTACTTTAACCTGGCCCGTGCTTTTGGGGATGTGCCTATTGTGACTGATCCGGTTGGTATAGCTTCATCGGGGCAATTTAATGTGCCGCGCTACAAGCAGGCCGATGTATTGCGTTTTGTTATAGAGGATCTGAAGTTTGCAGAAGAAAATCTGGGCGCAACAGCCGATGCAGGCAGAGTAACCAGCCTGTCAGCTACAGGGATGATGGCAAAGGTTTATCTGTATCTAAAGGATTACCCCAATGCAAAAGCCAAAGCGCTTCAGGTAATCAATTCAGGTAAATACAGCCTTTATCCCGATTACGGAAAAATGTTTACCACCGCGGCAGCCAATAATAATCAGGAATCGTTATTCGCACTGCAGTGGTTGGCCGCAGGTGGCTACTCAATTGGAAATTCCATGCAAATTTATATTGGCCCGGCTACATTGTTAAGAGCCGCAGGCGGCGGTTTTTCTACAGTAGTACCATCTATAGATTTGTTGAGGGCTTATGAACCTGGTGACCTCAGAAAAGCAGGGTCTATTATGGAACAGGGATTTAAACGTACCGATTGGATCAATACAAACTTCCCTGGCGGCTTTACTTATGATACGCTTAAAACCGTAGCTAATGGCCGTAACGAGGAAACACAAATGACTACGGCCACCCGCTCTCATTCACTTAAATATATTGTTGGCCCCGGCTCTGCTACCGAGATGGTAAATAGTGGCTTTAACAGTATAAATACTTACGTATTGAGGTATGCTGATATTTTGCTGATCTACGCAGAAGCCACATTGGGCGGTGGTGGCAGCACATCTGACCCAGACGCGCTGCGTGCATTTAATATGGTTAGGCACCGTGCTGGTTTCCCAACCTCTGCAGATAAGACATCGCTGGATATAACCACTATCCTCCATGAAAGGCGTATAGAGTTTGCCTTCGAAGGCGGGGATTACTGGTATGACATACAAAGGCAAGGTTACGGCTTAGCCAAAGTATTGGTTGCCGCGCAGGAAAGGGGCCCCTATAGCGGATCAGGTGTGCATGTGGTAGATCATATCAGTGCTAATCTTTCCAGCGAGTCGCAGTTATATCTGCCTATCCCGGCCAATGAGATTACCACCAATCCGGAGTTAACAAAACCAGCTGTTCCTTACTATTAACATCTAATTCAAAAGATCATGAAAAAGATAAATTTATGCAGGTCAGCAGTAGCTTTCCTTCTCATTATTCTGAGTTTTAATGCTTGTAAAAAAGATAATAACATCAATAACAATATAACTGATATTGCAAATCCAACAGTATTATCTGGGCCTGATTCTGTAACTGCAGGTGCTGTTGTGGTGATTGAAGGTAAAGGCTTAGCCCAAATAAAATCTATCCTGTTTGAAAACGGCAAGGTGCCCGCAGGTTTTAACCCTGTTTTTAATAATTCGGGGGCAATTGTTTTCAGGGTACCTGATACTGCCTGGGCGGGGCCAACTAATATTACTTTTACTAATGCTAAAGGTGCGCAGTTTACCTTTCCTACCGTAGTGGTTGCTTTTCCATTGGTAACCTCTGTTTCAACAACAGATTTTGAAAGTGGCGATATAATAACCATTAAGGGGAGTAATTTATTATCTGTAACAGAGGTTGCGCTGTTAAATACTGCAGGAGTTGCTTTAGGTGTAAATGCTACCATTGTTTCTAAAGAAAACAGTGAGATAGTGGTACAAATGCCGGTTACAACAGCTGCAAAAGTGAAGTTACAGGTATCTAACGTAAGCGGAAAGATTATCCCCCAAATAGATTTGGTAAACATGGATCAGGCTTATAAACTTTTTACCGAGGATGAGTCAAACGCCGATGTTAACGGACAAGGGTGGGAGGGCACTTACAGCATATCTTCGGATGAAAAAGTAAGCGGGCTTAAATCAGTTAAAATGGCTATAAGCGGAGGCTATGGCGCATTTAAACCTGTAAATAAACACACTACGCTGCTTGCCAACTATACCACCTTAGCTTTTTGGATAAAGGGCGGCGATACAGAAAAAAGGTTTAATGTGAGCGTAAACTCTGTACAATCACAAACCATAACTGCCCCCGCAAAAGTTTGGACGCGTTTTACTTTACCGTTATCGATATGGAAGAGTATAGGTGAAACAGAATTGAAACACGTAGTTTTTCAATACCTGAGCGCAACAGAAACGCCAACCTTCTACTTCGACAATATCATATTAATTAAAGAATAATCTAATGTATACCATAGAAAGAAATTTAAAAATGAAAAGAAATACTTTATATACTGTCATAGTTGCTTTTGCACTAATTATATCAACAGCCTTGTGCTGCAGAAAAGTTGGCGCTGAGTTAAAGGCCAATGCTGTTCCGGACAGTCAACCATCTGTTAACAAAGTAGAATCGTTTGGTGTTAACCTATCAGGTGCCGAATTTGGAAGTAATGTTCCAGGCACATATGATTATGATTATAGTTACCCCTTGCTTACTGATCTTGATTATGTAAAATCAAAAGGGTGGACGCTTGTAAGATTGCCGTTTCTTTGGAATAGGTTACAGCCAACCCTAAACGGCGACCTTGATCCGGTAGAATTGAAGCGCCTCACTGATTTTGTGGATGCTGCCAACGAGAAAGGTATTAATATTTTACTTGATGCACATAACTTTGGGCGCAGGCGAGTGAACGGCCAGGATGTAATTATTGGTGCTCCTGATGTCCCCGTATCGTCATTTGCTGATTTTTGGGGTAAGATGGCCGCGGTTTTCAAGTCAAAAACCAATATATGGGGATATGGTATGATGAACGAACCACATGATATGCTTACCGACGTGCCTTGGTTGGTTATTGCCCAAAAAACCATTGACCAGATCCGTACCGTTGACACTAAAACAACCATTGTGGTTGCGGGAGATAGTTTTAGTTCTGCATCGCGGTGGAACACGGTAAGCGATAATTTAAAAACAATTACCGATCCTTCATCCAACTTAATATTTGAAGCCCACACTTATTTCGATGCAAACTCCAGCGGGGCTTATACTCAAAGCTATGATCTGGAGAAAGCTACACCAACTATTGGGGTAGAGCGTTTAGCACCGTTTGTGAATTGGTTGAAAGTTAACAACAAACGTGGCTTTGTTGGCGAATACGGGATTCCTGATGATGACCCACGGTGGTTAGTAACATTAGATAATGCTTTAAATTATCTAAAATCAAATTGCATTAATGGCACCTATTGGTCTGCAGGGCCACGTTGGGGGAGCGATAAATTGGCGGTGCAACCTATTAATGGAGTGGATCGCCCGCAAATGCAGGTACTAAAAAATTATGTAGCTACAGACCCTAAAAACTGTCAATAGTAATACTTATTACCTATATCGTGCTTAATAACAGAAGGTCTGCCAAAACTGGTGGGCCTTCATTATTATTGGTGTTTGCAGAGCAGGCTATATTTATAGTATCAAATATTGCGTTATTTAGGGTATGAAAAGGAGTTGTTGGAGAGGCGGAATGGCTGCGCTGTTGCTAATGGCGATCGCCGGCTGTGGTCTGGTAAAGTCAGTAGGTAAAAACCCGGAGGGCGAAGAGCTTGCCCGGTTGGATACTTTGCCTAATTACAAAAATGGCACTTTCGAAAACTTGGCTGAACTTTCTGACTCGACAGTGAAGCGCAACCGATTGCTTTTGTTGTTCCATAACAGCTCTAAAATCACCAGGCCTTCTCGAGGGCTGCCATGGGTCAAAACAAATCTGACGACACTCACAGCACCCGCACCTACCGTGGTTTGGTTCGGGCATTCATCTTTGCTGATTAAAACCGGGCAGGGTAATGTACTTATCGATCCTGTTTTTAGCAACCATGCCGGGCCGATACCTGGATTGGTTAGGGCATTTCAAGGCACTACGAATTACCACGCGAAGGATATGCCGCCAATAGATGTGCTGATCATTTCTCATGACCACTATGATCACCTGGATTACCGCACCCTTAAAAAATTGAAAGACCATATTAAAATAGCGGTAGTGCCGATGGGTGTAGGTTCGGACTTGGTGTATTGGGGATTTGACCCTAAAAAGATCATCGAACTGAACTGGAACCAATCGGTTACGCTGCCTGGTGGCCTTAAGGTCACTGCTACGCCGGCACAGCACCGCAGTAACCGCACGTATACCAAGGCAAACAAAACGCTTTGGGCATCTTATGTGATACAGGCCGGGCAGTACCGGCTGTTTTATGGAGGAGATGGTGGCTATGGGCCACATTTTAAACAAATTGGCCAGCAATATGGCCCGTTTGATCTGGCGCTGTTGGAATGCGGACAGTACAGCCCGAACTGGCCATGGACACATCTATGGCTTGGGCAAGCTGCTCAGGCTGCCGTTGATCTGCAGGCCCGTTTGCTACAACCTGTTCACTGGGCCAAATTTCCGGAAGCCGATCATCCCTGGAACGAATCTATAAAAAAACTCCTGCCAGCTGCTGAAAAGCTGGGTATCCAGGTAAACGTTCCGCGTATCGGGGAGCCTTATACTTTAGGTGATCCGCCCAGGAAAGCAGTTTGGTGGAATTTTGAATAAAAAAACCGGTAGCCACCAGTAATTCTTTAACAAAGATTAGCGCCTCCTTAAATCAGA
The DNA here is from genome assembly GCF_001636615.1 of Mucilaginibacter sp. L294. Taxonomy (GTDB): domain Bacteria; phylum Bacteroidota; class Bacteroidia; order Sphingobacteriales; family Sphingobacteriaceae; genus Mucilaginibacter. The sequence goes on from NZ_LGEK01000011.1 coordinate 83,541, forward strand.
AGGGCGCGATGAAGTGAAATCGTAAAAAGTATCACTAAATGATGCAGTGGTAGAATAGCCAACCTCAAAAGCAATATCAGAAATCGTTTTTTGCGTTTTAACGATCATCTCAATTGCAGTGATCATACGAAGTGTTTTAACATACTGCAGAAACGAAATGCGCAGTTGTGCTTGAAACAAGCGCGACAGTGAACGGTCGCTCATTGCAAAATGTTCACTTACATGGGCTATAACTAACCTGTGGCTAATATTATCCTGTAAGTACTTCATCACTTTTTGCATAAGCGCATGATCAGTATTTGGCAACATAATAGGCAGCGATCTTTTACTTAAAGTAGGCAGCAAATTCTTTATAGCTATTAGAAACTCGAAATTATGATCGCCTTTACCGATGTGGCGTTCGTCCCAACGTTCTGTATAATTGATCATCTGGATCAGCAGTTCGCTGGCCGGATAAATGCCCAGCTTACTGTAAAATTCATTCGCGTCATCATCGGTCGAATAAAAGTAGAGTGATCTTAAAGCTGTGGCAAATACACCTACCCGCAGTTCATGGATCATCCCCTGCGGAATCCAAAAGTAATGTCTTGCCGGTACTACATAGGTTTTGTTCTCTGTAGTAATATAAGCTAAACCGCCTTCAACATAACTTAGCTGTCCTTTAGAATGTGTATGAAGGGGGATCAGTTTCTCTGATCTTTCGTGCATTACAAAAACAGTATCCGGCTTGCTATCTATCTCCGGCAGGGAAGCTATAAGGCCAATTTTAGTCATCGAATTCTCATCTCAATTCAAATATAATTAAAATTGGCTGGAATGATGAAAAGATTGGCAAGTTAGGCGAACCGACACTTTTATGATTGATATAATTTTGCGGCCAATATGTACTACCGTAAAATACTCATAACCTTTGTTGGTATGTTATTCGTCAATAACATATACAGCCAGTCTAAAGACACCTCACAACTTACATTACCGCAGGCATGGCGTAAAGCCGAAGAAAACAGCAGGCAGATTGAAATTGCCCGAAAGACGAGTTCGATAGCGGATGAAGAGATCAAAGACGCAAAAATGGAAAGATTGCCGGAGGTAGGCCTGTTAGGAAGCATTGAAAAAGCTACCAATATGCCTATTTATGAAAACGGCCTTTTTTCGTCACACACACAACAGCACGAAATTATACATACCCTGTACAAGGCCGGGGCCGATTTTTATCTGAACATTTATAATGGCAACAAGCTGAATCTTAAAATTGAAGAAAACAAGCTGTTGTACCAGATAACGGTCATACATAATAATGAGACGGTTTCTGCCATCAGGTACAAAACAGCTGCGCTTTACCTGGATCTTCAGAAATCACTGATCTTCCGGAAACTGATAGTCGAGGATATTGCTGATCAGGATAAGCAATTACGCGAAATAAAGGCATTACAAAAGAATGGCGTGGTTTTAAAAAGCGATGTGCTACGTGTAGAGCTCGATCTATCCAGACGTAAAATGGCCCTGGTGACCATAAAGAACGATATTCTTATTGCCATGCAGAAACTGAATATTATTATAGGGGAGCCGGATGAAAGCATTGTGACCCCAACGGCTTTTGATTCGGTTGATCAGCCAGCGCTGACCTATGAAAAATACCTCTCTGAAGCGATGGAACACTCCTTTTCTTACCATACTTCTGAAATGCAAACAGAGGTAAGCAAAGTTCACCTTAACCAGGTGAAAGCCAATTACAGGCCAAAAGTGGGTTTATACGGCGATTTCTCTTACGCCAATCCGCAAATATTTCTTTTCCCCTATAACCCGGCCTGGTATTCACTTGGTGTTGCGGGTATCAGGGTTACCATGCCACTATCGCAGCTTTACCATAATATACATAAGGTTAGCACGGCTAAACTGGAGCTTGAAAAAGAAGAAACTACCCATAAAGATACGGAGGATAAGGTACGGCAACAGGTTAAGGAAGCTTACCTGCGGTATAAAGAATCACTGATACAAATTGATGTAGCAGAAGCAAATGTAGCCCATGCCGAAGAAAACGCCCGCATTATCAAAAATACCTATTTCAATCAAACCTCATTAATTACAGACCTGCTTGATGCCGATGTACAGCTATTGCAAACCCGTTTTGAACTGGCGGCGGCACGTATTATGGCTCAAAACAAATATTATTTACTTCAAAATATAACCGGAGTACTCTAACATGAAAAATACACACACAGTAACAGATCGTATCATCACTAAAATTACCGGATGGATAGCCGGCATCACTATCATTGCCTTAGTGGTTTGGGCGGCATTTACGCTTTGGGGTTATCATGAATATGAACAAACCAACGACGCACAGGTGCAAGAGTATGTTAACCCGGTTATTTCCCGGGCGGGCGGCTTTATAGTTGCCGTTAAGTTTGATGAAAATCAACCTGTAAAAAGGGGGGACACGCTGTTGGTTGTAGATAACAGGGAATACACTTTACAGGTTGCGCAAACCAAAGCAACTATTCAAAAGGCCGAGGCCCAGTTGAAGGTATTGGAAAGCAATATCCATACTATGCAAAAGAACGCCGGTTCTGCCAAAGCGCAAATTAGGGCCAGCGCGGCAAAAGTATGGAAACAACAACTTGATTTTGACCGTTATTCGCGGCTTTATAAGGAAGAATCAGCCACCAAACAACAGGTAGAAAATGTGCAGGCCACACTGGATGTTAACAAGAGCGATTATCAGGCTGCACAGGAAAACTACGGTGCTGCAGAATCAAAAATAGAAGATGTTATAGCAGAAAAGACCGTTTTAAGGGCAGAGATAGTCCGGTTGAAAGCATTGCTGGACCGTAATATGCTGGATGTAGATTATACCATAATCAGGGCTTCTTACGATGGACGGATGGGCCGCCGAACAGTGGAAGTAGGCCAAATGATCAATGTAGGGGAAGTATTAGCCTACATTGTTAATAATGAAACCGATAAATGGATAGTGGCCAATTATAAAGAAACCCAAATTGCTAACATGCATATAGGTGATACCGTAAAATTTGTTGCTGATGCATTCCCCGGCCGCGAGTTTAAAGGCACTATCATTTCATTATCACCTGCAACAGGTTCCAGTTTTTCCTTACTGCCGCCCGATAACTCCACCGGTAACTATGTAAAGATAGTTCAACGCGTGCCGGTGCGAATAAGGGTAGATGCGGAAAAGCAGCAGTTGGGCCTGCTCAAAGTAGGGATGAATGTAAACGTCTACGTTCCTAAAAATCAGCGGCACCATGGATAGGCGCATACCAATTTTTAAAAGCTGGGTTCCTGGTTGGGCAATCAAGATCATCCTGTTCTCGCTGATCCTGCCAACACTGGTCCTGTTTTTTCTGCCATTTGCAAATATTAATGCAGCAGCGGGCTATTATGGAAGTGAGCCGGCGGATATACAATTTACAGTAGCACTTTTTTACGCCGGTTATATTGCTTTTTATAGCCTTGAACGACGTTTTTTTAACTTCCTGGCGGCAAAGGAATACTTTGTAATGTTCACCATGTTGGAGTTACTGACAACACTGATTTGTTATTTAACCAACGATCTTTACCTTCTATTCCCGATTCGCTTTCTCCAGGGGATGTTATTCTCCAGCACGGTAAACTTGTCCCTATCCCTAATGTTTACCCGCCTGCATAGTGAGAGAGCCCGCGAGATCAGTTTTTCGGTATTCTTTGGGATGCTGATCTGTATTGTTCCTTTTACCAATCTGGTTACAGCCGATTTGATCGACTCTTATAATTTCAACCTGGTGTATAAAGGGGCATTATTTTCATACCTGCCCTGCCTTTGCCTGATCATGTTGTGTATGAATAACATTCGTTTAAACGTACGTTTCCATTTGTATAAGTTGGATTGGCAGAGTTTCGTGTTTTGGAGCGCCATGCTAATCTTACTCGGATATATCACCATTTACGGACAGGAATATTACTGGCTGGAGGATTCGCGTATTCTTTATAGCGCGGTGGCTATAGTTGTAAGTACCCTGATCTATATTGTGCGCCAAAGCGTTTTGAAACGCCCTTATCTTAACCTGGAAATATTCCGTTTTCGAAACTTTAAATTCGCCGCCTTTCTCATACTCATTCTTTACATATGTCGTTTTGCCGCTAATATTACAAACTCATTTTTTGCCAATGTGCTTAAGCTTGATCCTATCCACATCAGCTATGTGAACACCATTAACCTTTTGGGCCTTATCCTTGGCATCATCATTTCCTGTGTAATGATTTTGCAAAAAAAGAGCATACGGTTTATCTGGTTTCCGGGCTTTATACTATTACTGGCCTTTCATATGATGATGTATTTTCTTTTCGCTACAGAAGCAAATGAAAATAATTTCTATGCTCCGCTTTTTATGCAGGGCCTGGGCGTTGGGATGATTATGGTTCCCACCATTGTATATGCCATCTCTGCGGTTCCCGTTGCAATCGGCCCCTCAGCAACCTCTATGTGTTCTACCATGGGATATGTTGGTTTTTGTATTAGCGCAGCGCTTATCAACTTTTGCGAACTGTACGAGAAAAGCCGGCATTATAATGCGTTTCAGGATCATCTTACAAAGATCGATCAGTTTGCGGTGCACGTATTGTCGCTACGTAGTAATAATCTGTTATCAAAGGGCCTTTCATTAAAACAATCAGCTAAAGGAGCCAGCAAGCAGCTGATAAGCGCCATTAATCAACAGATCCAGATCAGGTTTGCCATGGATTATTACGAGTTGATGTCAATTATGCTGGTCATTACATTATTGCTGATCGCCCTGTTCCCTTATTTGAACCGTACTGCTGCCTATCTGCGTTCCCGCAGGCTCGCACCGGCATAATCACATTCACTTAACAATAACAACAAATGAAATATATAACCTTATTCGCCATCATCATACTCGGTATTACCGCTTGCCAGAAAGATGACCAGAACTTTAAACTGAAAACAGTTACTATAAATGCCTATACCAGGAAAGACCTTCCCTTACAGCGTATTTATGTCAAAATAGTTGATGCTATAGATACGCAACGGGTTATTGGCACATCTGCGTCATACCCATCAAATTTGCCCCTGCCGGTTACATTAGGGGTAACTTCGAGCCTGAAACAGGCGCTTTACAAGCATACTTGCCTGGTACAGTTATGGGGCGATGCCGCAGGTTTACTAAGTTCTAAAAGAATGGATATGAATAATTATAAAATCGTCTTTCCATTAGAGATGGATGTCGAAAATGAAGAGATGGATATTTCCCTTTCGGGAAACTGGGATTAAAATTAGCACTTATTATTTGTAGCTTAGATCGTAAACGTCAATCTTTTGACTAACCCATTACTCTCTGTTGATACGTTATTTAACCTTTTTACTTTCAATACGTTTCCTAATCCGGCTTAATGAAGGGTTGGTGATACCAAGATAAGACGAGATGTGATAAGCCGGGATACGCTCAATAATATCCGGATGTTCTTCCAGCAACCTGATATAGCGTTGTTCATGAGAGAAAAAAATGAATTCTTCTGTGCGAGTTTGGGCAATATTAAAAAATAATTCGGCCAGCAGCCTGCCGAACTTTCCCCAGTTAGCGTGGGTTTCATAAAGGCTGTTAAGGTCATTATAGGAAATGAAAAAAAATTCTGAATCCTCCATCGCTTCGATAAAATACCAGCAAGGGTTGCGCGATATGAAGCTTCTGAAAGAAACGACAAACTGATTTTCCGAGAAAAAGAAGATGTTCTTGTCTTCTTTTGCAGTTGGGTCTTGAAAGTAAATCCTGAATATACCTTTAACTACCAATCCGAGGTCATTGCAAACCATGCTTTGCATGTTGAAGAAATCCCCTTTATTTATTTTTCGCGATTTCCAAAATGGCTGGCTATCGCTAATGTCTTTATCATTCAATGGGGCAAAATCCCTCAGATGCTGAAATATGATATCGTTTCTATCGGTCATTTGATCATTATATAAAATCTGAATTTTAACCTAAGCTAACTAAGAAATTAAAAATCCTCTGTGCGGCGCTCACTATCCCTCAAATATAATCTGAATATAGCCAAAGCATTTTCACTTAAGTGAAAATTACCGAAGCAATAGCATTGTAATGGTACCGTAATTTTCTAATAGCATTTTCACTTAAGTGAAAAACGTGCAGTGAGATCTTTTAGACCTTTGAGATAATAAAACATTTAAAATTAAAAATCATGACATCAAATTCTTCATCTAATACAGTAATAGCCAAACAGGCCGTTAATACCGCCAGATCATTACGCACACTTTATTTTACCCGTGCCACCTTTTCGGTACTATGGGTGATTCTGATCGCCCTTTTTGCAAAAACATCCGTAGAAATTGCTACCATTTTGCTGATCATTTACCCTGCCTGGGATGTAGTGGGCACCTTCCTCGATATCCGCGCCAATCAAGATAGCCCGTCTAAAACACCACAATATGTAAATGTCGTAATCAGTAGCATCACTACTGTTGCTGTAGGCATCGCTTTACAAAAGGGCGTTCCTGAAGCATTGATGGTTTTCGGTGCATGGGCAATTGGAACAGGGTTGATCCAACTGATATTAGGATTACGCCGCAGGAAATTTTTAGGTGGCCAATGGCCTATGATCATCAGCGGTGGCCAGTCCATTATCGGCGGTACTTCATTTATCCTTCTGGCACATGACCCAACCAAGGGAATTGCCAGTTTAGGCGGGTATGCCGCATTTGGTGCCTTTTATTACCTGCTTGCCGCATTTCGCCTTAATAAGGCGGTTAACAGTGGTACTGCGACAGCCTGAATAAATATCACCAGGCTAAATTGATGCTATAGGTCAATTGCTAACAAGTGAAATCTTCATGTGTGGAATAGAGGGTGTACATAATTGCATCAAACGCGGGCTCCTTGCGATAAAAGAGAAATGCTTCTGAAGAATTGTTGCTGTTATGTAAAGATAAATCTTTGTTCAATAAATGACCGTTCGGTCATTTATATTTGTGCATTATTTATAATATGTCAAAAGGAGAAAGTACTAAGCAAATGATCATTGAAAAGGCCACTCCCATTTTTAATAAGAAGGGCATTTTCGGCACATCAATGAGCGATATTATGGAAGCTGCGAAGTTATCTAAAGGCAGCCTTTATGTGCACTTTGAGGATAAGGATTCGCTGGCATTTTCTGTGCTTGAATATAGCTTGGGCTTGCAGAATAAAAAGCTTAGCACCTCCATGGATCATATTGATGACCCTTACAGAAAGCTATTGGCCTACCTGGAAGTTTACCACGACCCCATGAACCCCACAGTGCCCGGCGGCTGCCCAATGATGAACTTTGGTATGGAGGCCGATGATAACTTCCCTTTGGTAAAAGAGCGAGTAAACAGGGCGATAGAAATGCGGCAGAAATTCCTGGAAGGCATCATCAAAGCAGGCATACAGGAAGGAATTTTTAAATCCGACTGGAACTACCGGGAATTTGCTACTGTAATGTTCGCTATGATACAGGGAGGTATAATGGTTTGCCGCATTGCCGGGAGTAGTGCAAAAATGGCAGCCATAATCAAACAGCTAAAAAACCTGATACAGGCGCAGCTGATCAATAAATAATCACAAGTTACTATATATAATGAACGATCAGACCGAGGGGCTTGTTGATGCCGCCCCAAAATATACATCCAAAACCATTACAGAAAGCAACCGTAAAAGGGCAACTATCCTGGCATTTGCGCTTATCCCGCTTTCGGGTTTAGCTACCGATATTTATCTGCCATCGTTCCCCAATATGGCTTTGTCTTTTAAAGTGGGGGCATCAAGTATACAGTATACCATTATTTGTTTTTTGCTGAGTTACGGTATTGCCCAACTGTTTGTGGGCTCTATTATCGATAGCTTTGGCAGGTACCGCATCAACCTGGCATCGCTGCTGGTATTTGCGTTAAGCAGCTTTGTAATTGTGCTGACTACAGATATCCATATTGTTTACCTGATGCGGGTTGTACAGGGCATAACTACGGCCTTTATTATTGTGGGCAAGCGGGCCTTTTTTGTTGATGTTTATACCGGCGAAAAACGGAGGCATTACACCAGCATGCTTTCCATTGTTTGGGCAACAGCGCCGATATTGGCCCCGTTTTTTGGCGGCTATCTTCAGAAAAGCTTCGGCTGGCAATCTAATTTTGTTGTATTGGGAATCTACGGTGTGGTTATGTTCTTGTTAGAGCTCATCTACAGCGGCGAATCTATCAAAGTAAAACACCCTTTCCACCCAAAGGCTATATTTAAAGTATACCATACGCTTATCTCATCTGCCGATTTTACTTTCGGGATAGTGGTTTTGGGCGTATGTTTCGGTATCCTGATGATATTCTCTATGTCGGCACCGTTTATTGTTGAACATTTGTTCCATCTATCATCTGTTGCAACGGGCTATTGCGCGTTGCTGTCGGGTACATCAATTTTTATTGGGGGCATTTTAGGCAAAGCCTTAAAATTTGGGTCGCTGTCAAAAAAACTTATCTTGGCTAATATTACACAACTGGGGTTAATTGGGCTGATGTATGTTCTTACACCCGTTTATACCAGCCTCCCATTCCTGATGATGTTTGTAGTATTGATCAATATTATTTGCGGGTTTATTTATAATCTGTTCTTTACTTATTGCCTAACCCGCTTCCCGCTGAATGCGGGCGTTGCCAGCGGTTTAACCAGCGGCGGCTCATACCTGGTAACATCATTTGTTACCTCGGTATTATTTGGCTTTATTGTGATTAAAGATCAATCCTCTCTCGCATTAGGATATTTAATACTGGGACTGCTTATCACAGGCTTGCTGTTATTCCTCCGTAAAAAGCTGGCATATTAATATCCATGATAGAAAACAAAAAGCCGTTTACAAACAATAAACGGCTTTTTGTTTTATTAGAAGAATGGTTGCCATTATAGGAAATGCAACCATTTTTTAAGATCAAATAAAAATATTAGTACGTTAGCCCTGCATCATATCGTTTAAATTCTATGTTAAAAGTATTTAAGGCCTGCTTTATAACCGGTTTTGTATCACTGTTTCTCCTGTTTGGTTTTACTGCGATCAGGAAGAATAAACAGAAAACCGCAAATACAAATAACGACTTGGTTTTGCCCCAAGGTTTTAAATTGACTGTAGTAGTTAATGAGCTACCCGAAAAAGCCCGCCACATGGCCGTGAATATCAATGGCGATATTTACGTGAAATTACGATTCCCGGATAGCATAGGCGGAAACGCCGCCCTGCGCGATACCAATAATGACGGCAAGGCCGATATCATACAAAAATTCGCCAACTATGACGATAAGGGGAGTTATGGTACGGGCATGCGGGTACATAAAGGTTACTTGTATTTTAGCTCAGAGGTAAATGTGTACCGCACCAAACTAAACCCTGCAACACTGGTGCCCCATGGGCCGCTGGAATTAATTGTGCATGACGCCAACAGTCCGCATGAGCATGATGCAAAACCCATAGCTTTTGATAATGCAGGCCACATGTATGTTGCTTTTGGGGCGCCATCAAACGCCTGCCAGGTACAAAACCGCGTGCCCGGCTCACCGGGGATAGAGGGCTGCCCTTTATTAAAAGAATACGGCGGCATCTGGCAGTTTGATGAAGCCAAAGCCGGGCAGGAGCAAAAAGACGGCATCAGGTACGCCACAGGTTTAAGAAGCGTAGTTGCTATGGATTGGAACACCAGCGATAATTGTTTATATGTAATGGCCCATGGCCGTGACGACCTGCGCCTTCAATTCCCTAAATTGTTTAGCCGCTGGCAAAGCGCGGTATTGCCTGCCGAAGAATTTTTAAAAGTAAAACAAGGTACCGATGCGGGCTGGCCTTATTACTATTACGATCCTTTCATCAAAAAGCGTGTACTAAGCCCGGAGTATGGCGGCAATGGCAAAATATTAAAGAATGGTGCTAAATATCCGCAGCCGCTAATGGCGTTTCCTGCGCACTGGGCGCCTAATGACCTGCTTTTTTATACCGGCAACCAGTTCCCTGCAAGGTATAAAAACGGAGCTTTTATTGCCTTTCATGGCTCTACCAACCGTTCGCCGTACCCGCAGGCAGGTTTTGTTATTTGCTTTGTGCCATTTAAAAACGGTGTGCCTACAGGCAAGTGGGAGGTTTTTGCAGATGGTTTTGCCGGGCGAAATACTATAACCAGTGTAAGCGATGCGGTTTACCGGCCAATGGGGTTGGCCATGGGGCCGGATGGTTCTTTATACGTAAGCGACACCGAAAAAGGGCGTGTATGGAAAATTGAATTTAATGGGGATAAAGCCAAATTTGGCGTTGCCCAACTGGCCAAAATGGAATTACGTAAAAAACTGCCAAGCTTAAAAGACCCCGATCCGGTTAAAAATAATTTGATGAAGGGGATGCTAACAGGTGGTGCCAGAATTTACAATACCTACTGCACAAACTGCCACCAGCAAAACGGCAAAGGCGATGGCAATATGTTCCCCCCCTTAAGCGGGTCGGAATGGGTAACGGGGGGTAAATTTATGGAGAAGGATGTGGCTATCGGTGTAATGTTAAAAGGAGTGAACGGGCCTATAAAAGTGAGCGGCAGGCCTTACAACAGCGTAATGCCGCCGCATGATTTTTTAAGCGATAAGGAAATAGCCAGCGTGCTTACTTATGTGCGCAACAACTTTGGCAACACCAGCAGTTTAATAACCGAAGCCGAGGTGAAGGCCGAAAGGGCAAAACTACCCGCAAAGAAAAACTAACTGCGGGCTATTTTAAGGCCTCTTTCAATTCATCTATTTTATCTGTAGATAGTATATCGGCATTTAGTTCCATCAGCTTTTGCCAGCCTGCAACATTATCGGGCGCAGCCCAAAAGCGAATTTTTTTGCCAGATGCATGCACAGCGTTAATTATTGATTTAAGGACCTTTTCATCTATAGGCGGTAAGATGCCATCGCCCCTCCATTTAGAATAGTTTTCAAAATTAAGGCTTACCTGCGCAACACGTTTCCATTGGCCTGGAGTATGCGGTAATTGCAGGTCATCATCAAAAGTAATATAAGGCGGGTATTTACGGTATTCGGCAGGTGGCGGGCGGTTACCTGTAATAATAATACTAAGCGGGTTATTATTGTTGCCTGAATGGATCAGGTGTTTCAGCGGTTTTAACTCTTCTAACAATTCGGATAATATTGGGGTGTATGCACCTTTAAGGTCTATAACCAGGTTAAGTGGCCGTGGCCGGGTCTTAAATTCTTTTAGGATGGGTTGCAGGTACATTTTGTCGAGCGAAAGAAGTTGCTTTGCCGCATCAGTATCATGGGCAACAACTAACCTACCATTGCGTAAGTATACATCTGCTTCTATAGCGCCTGCGCCCGCATTAAATGCATGGTAAAAAGCTTCGGGCCTTGAGTAATCATTGTGGGAATGGATGCTTGACGCAGTGTGTTTTTTCTGTGCGGATGAATGACCTATAAAAACGGCGAACAGCGCGATAGATAAAAAGAATTTTAGCATGATACAGTATTTAAACAGGTAGATACTAAGTACAACGCAAAATAGGTAATTTATGTTAGGCGGATGTTAAGTCATCCAACATCAGGCGATAAAATTATATTACATGGATATGATGCTATATAAATACCAACCGGTATATTTGCATGATGGATAAGTTACAATCAAAAGCCGAGCGTACAAAAGCTTTTATTATAGAAAGCACTGCCGAGATCTTTAATAAAAAAGGTTTCGCAGGTACGTCTTTGTCCGACCTTACCCAAGCCACCGGCCTTACAAAAGGCAGCATCTACGGCAATTTTGAGAATAAGGAAGAGGTCGCTTTGGCGGTGTTCGATTATAATTATGCCCGGTTGGCAAAAAATACCCGCAACCTGATCGACAAGGCCGATACCTTTCATGATAAGTTAATGGTTTACGCCAGGATCTATAAAAACATTGCCAAAGTGCCACTTAACAAAGGCGGCTGCCCGATATTAAATACCGCTATTGACGCAGATGATACCAACCCAAGCCTAAAAGACAGGGCTGCAAAGGCATTGATCCGCTGGGAAAACGGTATAACCCGGTTAATAGAACAAGGTATTAACGCCGGTGAGTTTAAAAGCGATGTAAATATCAGGCAAACCGCCTTATCTATCATCGCGCTTATTGAAGGCGGGGTTATGATAGCCCGCACTACCAACGACTACAGCAGCATGGAACACATTGTTAATACAGTTGAAGTGCTGATAAACCAGATTAAAAAGCAGTAACATTTTTTTGAACATTTATATACCAATCGGTATATAATAGAAGCAATGTAAAACATTATTTAATTATACTCACACCCTAAAATATACCATTCGGTATAAAAATATGACTCCTTTAAAACGACAAATACTCCTGATAACTGTAATAGCCGCTGCTATTATGGAACTGATTGATACATCAATTGTAAACGTAGCGCTCAATTACATGAGTGGAAACCTTGGTGCAACATTAGAGGATACCTCATGGGTGATCACATCCTATGCCATTGCCAATGTGATCATCATCCCCATGACAAGTTTTTTGGCTGCTAACCTTGGTCGGCGCAATTACTATATCGGTTCCATAATCTTATTTACGGTGTGTTCCTTTCTATGTGGCAATGCAACCGACATCTGGGAGCTGGTGGCATTCAGGTTTTTACAGGGATTAGGTGGCGGGGCACTATTATCAGTATCGGCAACGGTGGTGTTCGAGCTTTTCCCTAAAGAAAAACAGGCTACCGCAAGCGCGTTGTTTGGTATTGGTGTATTTATCGGCCCTACTATTGGCCCAACCCTTGGCGGCTACATTACCGAAAATTATTCATGGCCGTGGATCTTTTATATCAATATCCCGATAGGTATTGCCACAGCGGTATCCTGTCTTTTTTTGTTATACGAGCCGATCATCAAACAAAAACTACAAAAGATAGATTGGGTAGGCATTATCCTGCTCATCATCGGCATTGGCTCACTGCAAACGGTACTGGAACGTGGCGAAACCGACGATTGGTTTGCAGCCGGATACATTGTATTTCTGTCGGTTTTGGCCGCACTTACACTTGTGGCATTTATTATATGGGAGTTGAGTATCCCTAACCCGGTTGTAAACCTGCGGATACTAAAATTCCGGTCGTTAAGTATTGCGGCTGTGTTAACCTTTATAACCGGCATGGGTATGTATACTTCTATTTACCTTACACCTGTTGTGGCCCAGCGCTTATTGGGGTTCACGCCAACACAATCGGGATTGCTGCTGTTGCCTGGGTCTATCATAGCTATTTTGGCGCTTATTGTGACGGGGAAGTTATTACAAAAGGGCGTGTCGCCGGCGCTTATCGTGCTATTTGGCTTTCTGTGCTTTATCTATTTCAACTGGTCTATGTCGCGCATAAACCTCGAAACATCATCAGCAACGATAGCCCTGAACCTTATTTTCAGGGCTATTGGCATGGCTTTGCTCACCGTGCCGTTAGGAACATTAGCCGTGTCATCGCTGGAGGCAAAAGATATGCCGCAGGGCACCGCTTTAAATAACATGATGCGCCAGTTGGGCGGCTCTTTCGGGATCTCTATTGTCAATACTTATGTAGCTCGCCGCGTGGCGTCGCACCGTATGGACCTGATCACACACATTACGCCGGATAACCCTGTATTTATAGAACGCCTGCAGGCTTATACCCACACGTTTCAGCAAAAGGGCATCAGTTTGCTTGACGCCAAACAAAAGGCATTGCAGCTGGTAGAAAAAGTTGTGGTGAAGCAATCTTCTTTTTCCAGTTACCTGGATGCTTACTTTTTGATAGGATTGTTTTTTGCCGTGGTGTTGCCCCTGCTGATATTTGTTGCCAGGCGCGATAAAACAAAAGCGGTTACTATCCCATCGTCAGATCATTAAGTATAACAAGTTTATTTATAGTTAGTTGTACTATTAGGGT
>NZ_LGEK01000061.1 GCF_001636615.1 Mucilaginibacter sp. L294
AGATGTGTATAAGAGACAGATATAAATGAGGGTGTTTTTATGTAATACAAACGCCTCGGGTTGTAATTTTTGTATATGCCGGTTCAATAAATCGTAATAAACCACCCCGGCATCTTTTAAAATATAAAGGTGCTGTTGCAGCGCCCCATTTTTTAAAGTGTGCAAAGATACAATTCTGTAACTATTATGGTTTAGATAATGCACCATATTTCCATACGGTTCATCGGGCAGGCTGCCGGGCAGCAATTGGTTGGCAGGCATCATATCAGGTATGACCATCTCCTGCTCCAAAGGTTTATCCGGTGTGGCATCATAGGGCCTTATGGTTTGGCCGGTATGCACATCAATCAGCAATAATTTTTTTGGCTGTATATTGGTATTGTATACCACAGGGCCGTTAACGGAGAGATGATCAAACGCCAGGTTATAATTGCTCCAAACTTCTGCAGCTGTCTTGGCATCAACAGCAATAATGGTTTTATGCTCGGGGCCACTCTCGTGCTTGTAATAATGCAATAATATTACGCCATTATAAACAGCTTCGATGCCGGTAAGCCAGCGCTCGGGCATAACCAGGTTATCAAAATGTACCTCGCCGGTAAGTAAATTCAGCGATGCAAAACTCGTTTGTTTCTCCTGCTCGTTGCGTAATTCAACAGCCATTATGCCTCTTTGCCCGTCAATTTGCAGGCGCCATACGGTGCCGATAAAGGTTTGGGAGATGGATGGTTGTAGCATTGTCATTTAAGGGTGCAAATATGGGTATTAATATTAAAACTGTTTAAATTTGATAAACAAAGCCCGCAAGGGGCTGTTATCACAACAAACTAAAATCACACACATCATGGACGCTGAAAAAATAAGCCTCGAAGAAAAAAAAGTAAAACCCGTAGTTGATCACCTGAACGATCTGCTGGCAAATTATCATATCCATTACCAAAAATTACGTGGCTGCCACTGGAATGTTAAAGGTTCAAACTTTTTTACCTTACACGTTAAATTCGAAGAACTATATACCGCTGCTTTAACTACAATTGATGAGCTTGCCGAACGGATCCTTACTTTAGGTAAGCCGCCATACAGCACCTTTAAAGACTATATAACCACATCTACCATCAAGGAGATAAACACCATTGGCTTAAAAGATAAAGCCATGGTAAAGGCTATTATTGAGGATATGGCCGCATTGATTGAAATGGAGCGCGAGATATTAGATATCACAGCCGATGCCGGCGACGATGGTACCAACGATATGGTGAACCGCTTTATGCAGTTCAAAGAAAAGAACACCTGGATGCTACGCTCATTTGTGAACGAAGACTAACCCCCAGCCCCCTGAAGGGGGAGCAGAATAAAAAAGCCGTTTAAGACTTATCTTAAACGGCTTTTTGCGTTTCAAAAACTCCCCCTTCAGGGGGCTGGGTGTTAGAACCTGTATCCCAAAGTTAAGTAAGCATTGTTGTTGCTGTTTCTTAGCATGGCCGCAGGACTTGTTGTGTCACCTAAATCATAAGCGAATATAGTTTGTGTACCGGTTGAGTGCGCGTAAGTAGCATCAACATAGTAAGCACCAAAACGCAGGCCAATGCCGCCACTGGTAGTTTTAATATCGCTGCCGTAATCTTTACGGGCATCACCCTGTATGCCGTAACCGCCACGTAGTAAAAAGAAACTGGTTATGCGGGCTTCTGCACCAACATGCGCGTTAATAGCCGATTTGTATAAACCTTTAATATCCGGGTTGTCAATCCTGTCGGCATTATAATCGGGGTTGCTGCTTAGGTGGGCAGTGCTGTAATCAACATATTCTACATCGCCGGTAATAAAACCAAAGTTTTTGATAAATACAGCTGCACCACCCGCTAATTTTAAAGGGGTACGCAGGTTGTAGTTAAGGGTGTAGTTGCCCGAGTTTTGTGATACTGTTGCTTCATTGTTTATGCTCGATGCAATACCTTCGTTGTAGGTATCATCAATATTATAAAAAGTAGGAGAGGTGAATGTTGCACCTAAACGTACCGCTTCTACGGGTTTGTAAATAACACCAACCTTGGCGCTAAAACCGGTACCCCTGGTTGCCTGGTTCTGCGAGTAGGCCGAAGAATAGCTGCGGTCTACACCAGCCGGAGGGGTGCCTTCAAACCTTGATAAAGAGCCATCTTCGTAAAAAGTACTGAATGAGTTATAGTTGATATCGGTAAAGCTTAAGCTTAAACCCAGGTATAATTTATTGCTATAGTTAGCGCCGACAGAAAAATCGACAGCCGACTGGCTACCCGTACGGTTAATAAATCCTTCCTGGGCAACCGGGACCAAAGAATTATCACTCCTTAAAGAATTATTACTCCTGAACTCTGAAGTAGGAGGGGTAGTACCGAGGTCATATTGGTCTATCAGGTTTTGTTTATAAGCCATATCCGTTAAATCACCATCACCTACACCATACTGGTTAGCCTGGTTCGCATAGTAGTTATTAATGGAATTGGCATTGTTTGTACCGCCGTAATGGATGTTTTGATCAAAATTATTGGTGCGGTTAAAAGCTACCCCGTAGTTTACGCTAAGCCAGCCTTTGTTTTTATCGGCACCGCGTGGTTTGGTTAGCTGGTTGTAAAGCACCAACGACGCATTGTTTAAGTTAACCTTGTTCTTGGTTGCAGAATTAGCCTGCCCAAAGTAAGTAGATTTTGATTTTGAGTTATCGTACTCGGGCGTAATGCTAACTTCCGACCGGGTAAAAAAGCCTAAACCGGCCGGGTTACCACTGATGTTACTTAGATCGCCGCCAACTGCGGTGCCAGCGTTACCAACAGCCTTTATGCGCGATGTTGACCCGTTTACGGTTTGCGAGAACCTGATGGCATCCTGCGAGTACTGGGCAAAACTATTTTGAGTAAGTGCTACTATAGCAATTACACTTAGTATATATTTAATTTTCATAAAATGTTTTAGGTTGATGTTATCATTAGTTCCTTACCGGCCTGCCGCCGCCACCGCCGCTTGAACCACCACCGCCTCTTGAACCACCACCACCAAATGATGAAGGTGCAGAACGCTCAACACTCGGTTGGTAAGTTGGCCTGCTAGCCGGGCGTACGCCCCTTGTGGCGCGGGTATCGCTATAGCCCGGCCTGCCATTAGCACCGCTGCTAACCCCACGTGTGCCTCTATATGGGATATAGCCTATGCCATTATTGTTGCCGTTATAACCAGTACGAGAACGGTTGCCAAATGCCTGGCTGCCCGGGCTGCCATTACCCCTGAATGGGCGTGCATTATTATATGCAGAAGAGCCCCAGAAGCCTGAACCGTAATAACCGCCGCCAAGGCCCCAGTATGGTGAATAGTACCCGCCGTAGCCGTAACCACCCCATGGGTAGCCAAAGCCAAAGCCACCACCATAGCCAAAGCCACCGCCATAATACCATGGAGAGCCGTAGCCAAAGCCGCCATAACCAAAACCACCACCGTAGCCAAAGCCAAAACCAATGTTTAAGCCATAGCCACCGTAGCCGTAACCATAAGGCGAGTAAAAGTTATCATAATAACCAAATGGCGAAAAATAACTGAAACGGTTTATACGTGATGCGTAATCATCGTAATAGAAATAATCTTCATCGTCGCTGTTTTCGTCGTCGGCATCCTGGTTGTATTGCTCATTTCTGGTAATGTAAACAGGTTCTTCGGCCGCGGTCGCGCGCGAGAAATACACGTCGTCGTCGTTTTTTGAGGTGGATGCGGTTTTGTTAACGGAGCAGGAACTCAGCGCTATAGCACCGATAAAAATCATTCCTTTAATAAGGTTCCTATTCATTTTTGTAAGGATGTAAAGTTCTAAGGCCAAATAAACGTATAAATTTATAAATTTGACTCCTGCTAAATGTTAAATATCAGATCAAATTATAATCCAAATATCACAAAATGAGCAAAGGTGTCATAAGTAAAGACGAAGATTACTCGCAATGGTTTAACGACTTAATAATTAAATCTGACATGGCCGAGTATTCGCCCGTGAGAGGATGTATGATCATTAAGCCGTATGGCTATTCTATATGGGAAAAAATACAGGCAGTGCTCGACAAAATGTTTAAAGAAACAGGGCATCAAAATGCTTATTTCCCGCTGCTCATTCCAAAGTCTTTTTTCTCAAAAGAGGCCAGCCACGTAGAGGGCTTCGCTAAAGAATGTGCCGTTGTGACACACTATCGCCTCAAAAACGATGGACAAGGCAATATTATTGTAGATGAGGAAGCAAAATTGGAAGAAGAATTAATTATTCGCCCAACATCCGAAACTATCATCTGGAATACGTACCGCGGCTGGATCCAAAGCTACCGCGATCTGCCTATATTGGTTAACCAGTGGGCTAACGTAATGCGCTGGGAAATGCGTACCCGTTTATTCCTGCGTACCAGCGAGTTTTTATGGCAGGAAGGGCATACCGCCCACGCAACATCCGACGAAGCAATAGCCGAAACCGAGCAAATGCTTGACGTTTATGCTGACTTTGCCGAAAACTGGATGGCATTACCGGTTGTAAAAGGCCGCAAAACACCAAATGAGCGTTTTGCCGGCGCGTTAGATACCTATTGCATTGAAGCTTTAATGCAGGATGGTAAAGCCCTGCAAGCGGGTACATCGCACTTTTTAGGGCAAAACTTTGCCAAGGCGTTTGATGTTAAATTCACCAATAAAGAAAACGTACAGGATTTTGTTTGGGCAACCTCATGGGGGGTATCAACCCGTTTAATAGGTGCGTTGATCATGGCACACTCTGATGATGCTGGTTTGGTATTGCCACCAAAACTGGCGCCAATACAGGTTGTGGTTGTTCCTATTTACAAGCACGATGAAGAACTGGAAAACATCACCACGTTTGTAAATGCTTTAACAAAAGAGCTGCGTTCAAAAGATATCAGCATAAAATTTGATAAACGCGATACCCATCGCCCTGGCGCCAAGTTTGCCGAGTACGAACTGAAAGGTGTGCCATTGCGTGTTGCTATTGGCAGCCGCGACATGCAGAACGGAACAGTAGAACTGGCACGTAGAGATACCAAAACTAAAGAAACGGTAAACCAGGAAGGCCTTGCAGCGCATATCGAAGCATTGTTAGAAGAGATCCAGGCGAACATTTATAAAAAGGCTTCAGATTTCCGTACGGAGAATACCACAGAGGTAGATACTTACGACGAATTTAAACGCATGCTGGATGAGCAACCGGGCTTTATATCGGCCCATTGGGATGGTACTGCCGAAACCGAGCAAAAAATAAAAGATGAAACTAAGGCTACAATCCGTTGTATACCTTTGAACAATAAACAGGAAGAAGGTAAATGCATCCTGACGGGTAATCCGTCTACACAGAGGGTGTTGTTTGCACGGGCATATTAACTTTTGGTGAGTGGTTGATTGGGTTAAGTGGTGAGTGGTTTTAGCTGCACATGCATATTTAATATATAAACACAATAAACTATCATCAGATAAAATATGGCCTCCTTTACAGATCTGGAAACCTGGAAGCAATCAAGAAAGATCAGAAACTATATTCTGATCTTGTAAAGAAATTTCCGGTTGATGAAAAGTTTAGGTTAGCAGACCAAATTATCCGTTCGTCACGTTCTATTGGTAATAATTTGGCAGAAGGACATGGCCGCTTTCATTATCAGGATAATATCCGGTTTTGTATAATGGCAAGAGGTTCATTAACCGAAACGCTCGACCATTTGATTGTCGCTCTGGACGAGAAGATTATTTCAGAAGAAACTTTACAATCGTTTCAACCGGAGTACGAAAGCTGTTTGAAATTAATAAATGGATATATTCAATATTTAAAAAGTAAGAAAATGGGTGAGTAGTGAATAGTTGATTGTGAGAGTGGTTGGTTTACGTCACTGCTCGCCGATATTCAACCATTCACCACTTAACTCAATCAACCACTCACCATCCCATGAAATTCGGAACAAAAGCAATCCACGCAGGGCAGGAGCCCGACCCAACTACCGGCGCTATCATGACGCCGATATACCAAACATCAACTTACTGGCAAAAATCGCCGGGGGATAATAAGGGGTATGAGTACTCGCGCGGTACAAACCCAACCCGTAAGGCACTTGAGGATTGTTTGGCTGCATTAGAGAATGCTAAGTTTGGCCTCGCTTTTTCGAGCGGTATGGGCGCTACTGATGCCGTTATGAAACTGCTTTCCCCGGGCGATGAAGTAATTACCGGCAACGATCTTTACGGAGGTTCGTATCGTATTTTTACCAAGATCTATGCTAACTATGGTATCAAGTTCCATTTCCTTGATCTGTCGAACCCCGACATTATCAACGAATATGTAAACGATAAAACCAAGCTGGTTTGGATTGAAACACCAACAAACCCAACCATGCAGGTAGTAGACATTGAAGCGGTAGGCAAAATAACCAAAGCTAAAAACCTGCTTTTTGTGGTGGATAATACCTTTGCTTCGCCATACCTGCAAAACCCTATCGACCTTGGTGCCGATGTGGTAATGCACTCGGTTACCAAATATATTGGCGGCCACAGCGATGTGGTAATGGGGGCGCTGATGCTGAACGACGAGGAGCTTTACAAAAGGCTTTGGTTTATTTACAATGCTTGCGGAGCTACACCGGGCCCTATGGATAGTTTTTTAGTACTGCGCGGTATTAAAACCCTGCACCTGCGTATGAAAGCGCATTGCGAGAACGGCCGCCAGGTTGCCGAGTTTTTGAAAGATCACCCACGTGTGGAGAAGATCTACTGGCCGGGTTTCCCCGATTCAAAAAATCACGATATCGCCAAAAAACAAATGCGCGATTTTGGTGGCATGATCTCTATTGTATTAAAGGATGCTACATTGGAGGACACCTACCGTATTGCAGGCTCTTTTAAAGTATTTGCTTTGGCAGAGTCGTTAGGCGGCGTAGAATCACTGATCAACCACCCTGTAAGCATGACCCACGGCAGCATCCCTAAAGCCGAGCGCGATAAAGCCGGTGTGGTAGATAACCTGTTGCGTTTAAGTGTAGGGGTAGAAGATATTGAGGATCTGTTAGAAGATTTGAAACAGGCACTGGCTTAACCCCCTAACCCCTGAAGGGGGAACGGAACTTTATGGAAAACTGGGTTCAGGAAGTAATATCTAAATGGAAGCTGGAGGGTGTTAAATTAAACCCTCCGGCTACCGCTATTGAGATAGAAAATGCGGAATCAATTCTAAACTTCAAATTTCCTCAAGATTTTAAAGATTTTTATTTGAATGTTAACGGCTTTGACGGTTTAGATTGGCAAGAACATATGTTTACTTTATGGCCGCTGGAAATGATTGTAAGAGACTTTGAGACAAATGGAGATGATACGTTTGTAGGTTTTTGTGATTTTCTGTTAGCCAGTCATTTTATAGGCTATTGTAAAAATATAGAAGGGATTTTCAAGGTTTATAATGGTCAGGCGGATAAAGATTTTTTGGTTAATTCATTTAGAGAAGCTATTGAATTAATTAATTTGAGTGCACCAAATGTCTACTGATATGAAGGGCGCAAATCAAAAGCTCCCCCTTCAGGGGGCTGGGGGGCTAAACCTCAAAGCCTTCCTCGACCAAAAAGTAGCCCAATACAATCGCCCGGAGTTTATTGCGAACGACCCTGTCAGCATCCCGCATCTGTTCAGCAAAAAGCAGGATATCGAGATTATGGGGTTTTGGGCGGCAACGCTGGCATGGGGGCAACGGGTTACCATCATCAATAAGTGCAAAGAGCTTATCACCCTGATGGACGGCGCACCTTATGATTTCATCATCAACCACGAGGAGCCTGATCTGAAGAAACTGCTGCACTTTAAGCACCGCACTTTTAATGATATTGATACGCTGTATTTTATATCGTTCTTTAGGTGGCATTACGAGAACTTTGAAAGTTTAGAGGATGCGTTTATGCCCCCCAGCCCCCTAAAGGGGGAGCAGAATAACCTGCTTGCTAATCAAAAGTTCCCCCTTCAGGGGGCGGAGGGGGCTGCTTCAGCAGCCCTGAACCATTTCCGCTCCTATTTCTTTTCCCTGCCCGATTTTCCGCATCGTACAAAAAAACATGTGTCATCTCCCTCGCAAAAATCGACCTGCAAAAGGCTGAATATGTTTCTGCGCTGGATGGTACGTAAGGATAACAATGGTGTTGATTTCGGTATCTGGAATAAGCTAAAACCTGCCGACCTGATCTGCCCCTGCGATTTACACGTAGACCGTGTAGCCCGCAAACTCAAACTCATCAACCGCAAACAAACCGATTGGCAAACTGCCCTTGAATTAACCGAACGTCTCAAAGAATTTGACCCGAAAGACCCTGTTAAATATGATTTCGCGCTATTTGGCTTAGGCATTGAAGAACGTTGGGGAATTGAAGGAATACTGCCGGAGTTTTGATTAGCAAATTCTCCAACCTGTCATTTCGAACGATAGTGAGAAATCTTGTTATTACATTCTTGTAGCCGATGAACTACTTCGAACAAGATTTCTCCTCGTACCTCGTTCGAAATAACAATAGTTTTTTACTTTAGTAAAAAAAGCACCCTCTTGGCATCCTCAGAAGAACACCACCTATCCGATTTCCTAACCGGTAAAAGCGAACACACCCTCGCCCTGTTTAAGCATTTTATAAACAGCTTCAATACTATTGGCCCCGTTGAGGTAGTTCCGTTAAAGAGTATGATAGGGCTGGATAACGGCCATAAGCGCATTGCCTACATTACCCAGTTAGGTAAGAATTTTATTCACGTAGTATTCCCTTTTAAGCAGGAGTATCCGGATAACCTTTGTTCCCAGAAAATAGCGCAGGTGCCCGGGCAACAACAGTTTAATCACCATTTCAGGATGCTGAATATGGATGATGTAAATGATGAAGTGCTTGGCTTTATGCAATTGGCATACCGTGGAGAGCTTGAAGAATAATGTTATACTAAGCTAATTTCCAGTCTGGCCGTTCAAAATGGCATGTGTACCCATAAGGATGTTTTTTTAAATAATCCTGATGCTCCTCTTCCGCGTCCCAAAAATCAGTTTCAGGTACCACTTCGGTAACTATTTTCCCCGGCCATATACCAGACGATTCCATTTCTGCTATTAAAGCATTTGCCGTTTCGTGCTGACTTTCATTGGTATAAAAAATGGCGGAACGATACGAAGTGCCAATGTCGTTACCCTGCCTGTTCCGTGTTGTAGGGTCATGGATCTGGAAGAAGTATTCCAACAATGCACGATAAGATAAAACCGCCGGATCAAACTCCACAGCTATTCCTTCTGCATGCGTGCCATGATTCCGGTAGGTTGCATTAGGTACATTACCACCCGTGTAGCCCACAACTGTAGAAACAACACCCGGGTAATGCCTGAATAATTCTTCTACTCCCCAAAAACAACCGCCTGCCAAAATAGCTTTTTCAGTACTCATAAAACTTAATTTTAATAATAACTAAGGTATGGGGCAAATAATTAAAAGACAACAATACTATAAAACAATCGGCTTATTTTACCCCAAGCTTACATACTAAAGGCGATATTAACGGATTTTGTTTCGGGTGGATATTTGGTATTAACAACCTGTGGCTTTATCTACGCTTCTTCCTTAAAATAAACCTTATAATAATTCATGGCTTTATCATCATCAAAGCCTTTTTCAATCAGCTTATTATCCCCATGGATATAGATGTGGAAGTTCTTGTCCAGCTTTAAAACACTTTTGTAGATGCGGGCCTGTTTTTTAACGGCGTTGCCGGATATTTCAAAGCTATCACCGATAGGGGTATCAAACTCCTCCTCGTACTGGCTTTTAAATGTTTTAAAAGATGCGATGGCTTCGGGATTGCTGATCACCTCTTCGCTAAACTCATCCAGGTCGAAGGTTTCTTTTTCCTTAAAGTACTTCATCGAGCGGTTCAGCAGGTCAATCTTATCGGCTTTGCTCATTTCAAATTCATCGTCGAGCTTTTGGGTTACAAAGTTTTTGTACACGCCCAGCGCGTTACTGGTTTGGTTAAAGCTATCGTTACGGATCTTGAGCTGTAAAAACTCGTCCTTCCAATAAACCGCGGCATCCTGCCCGCCGGTAACTTTATCAACCACAACTACTTTGTAACCGTTCTCTTTTTCGATGTTGAAAATAAGCACGCCCTTATCAAGTTTGTTAATATTGATAGCATCCTGCTCATAATCTACCGCGAAACCGCCCTGATCCGGGTAAACTTTTAGGTATGTTTCTTTATTTTCAGATTTAAATATACCTATGGCATCCAATGGGTTGCCTTCTATCTGTACATTATTAAAATATACGATGTATAACTCACCACCCTTTATATTGGGGTGGGTACTAACCTTGAACAGGTGTTTAGCGATCTGTTCAGACATTTCGTGGAATCGCTCCTTATCCTCAAAAACCTTAGTGGTAAAGTTATGCAGTTCGTTAAGGGCCAGGTCGCCGCTGCTATGCATCAGGTGGTAAACCTCGTTTGCTTTTTCAAATGGTTTCAGAAAATATTGCATCAACAGGTTGGGGATGATCTCATCTTTCAACTCAAGCGGTTTTCCAGACAGGGCGTACATTTCACCCACAGATTGATTGCCAACATGGTGTACAGAAATAGTATCGAGCGAAGCTTCAAAAAAAGTTACCATAATACCGCGAAGGTAGGTAAATGTCATTGAGTCATTAAAATCATTGGGTCATTATTTTTCAACGTTGACTGACGAGAATATGACTTAGGAAGATTGCCTATAAATAACGATTTTTGTATCGGTGTTTTGGGCAATGACCCAATGACCCAATGACTCAATGATACAAAAAGAAGAAACTATAGTAGCGCTTGCTACACCAAACGGCATAGGGGCAATAGGGGTGATCAGGCTATCAGGCCCGGATGCTATAACCATTGCCCAAAGGGTTTGGAAAGGGAAAGACCTAACTAAGCAGGCATCGCACACGCTTCATTTTGGGCGCATTGCAGATGGTGATTTAGAACTGGATGAAGTGGTTGCTTCTTTATTTGTTGCACCCCGGTCATACACCCGCGAGAATGTGGTAGAGATCTCTTGTCACGGTTCAAATTACATTATCGAGTCGATCATTAAACTGCTGATCAAAAATGGCGCACGCGCCGCTAAAGCAGGAGAGTTTACTTTAAGGGCATTTCTGAATGGCCAGCTCGACCTTTCGCAAGCGGAAGCTGTTGCCGACCTGATAGCCTCCAACTCAAAAGCTTCGCAGCAGATAGCCTTGCAGCAGTTACGCGGCGGGTTTAGTAACCAGCTTGCTCAATTACGCGAGCAATTGGTTCAGTTTGCATCATTAATTGAGCTTGAACTTGATTTTGCTGAGGAAGACGTAGAATTTGCCAACCGCGACCAATTAAAAAAACTAACACACGATATTACCCGAATTATAGGCAGCCTGATACAATCATTTGAACTGGGTAATGCTATAAAGAACGGCGTAAATACGGTTATTGCCGGCAGGCCGAACGCAGGGAAATCTACTTTATTGAACGCCTTATTGAACGAGGAACGTGCTATTGTAAGCCATATCCCCGGCACCACACGCGATACTATTGAGGAAGTGCTGAATATACAAGGCATTAACTTCCGCCTGATTGATACTGCCGGTATCCGCGAAGCTACGGACGCTATTGAACAAATAGGAGTGCAGCGTACCATGGAGAAAATAAGCCAGAGCGCCTTATTAATTTATGTTTACGATGCAGAGCAGATTACCCTTGCCGATTTAAACAGCGATATAGAAAGCCTGCAAAAACCCGGTATAACCATGTTGCTGGTAGCAAATAAAGCCGATCTGCTAAACCAGGAGCAATTATTGGCCCTGCCACATACCGAAAGGGCCATCATCGTATCCGCCAAAGAAAAGCAGCATATCGATGAGCTGAAAAGCAAAATATACCATGCTGCCATAAAAGAGCAGTTAAGCGGGCACGAAACGCTGGTAACCAATATTCGCCACCTGGAAGCCCTGCAAAAAACCGAAGAAGCATTGATAAGGGTACTAAGCGGGATAGATACTGTTACTTCCGATTTCCTGTCGATGGATATAAAACAGGCCCTGCACTACCTGGGTGAAATAACCGGTGTGGTTACTACAGATGATCTGCTGGAGAATATATTTAGCAAGTTTTGTATCGGCAAGTAATCGACATAACTAATTGATTATAAATTAGTTGTAAATTTAAAACAAAACATAAAAATCACTATTTTATTTTCTTAAATAGCATGTTATCAGGTCTTTATAACTAAGACCAATCGGTATATTTATAGTTTTTGTTACTATTAGAAAGTAATTTTGTTGCTTTTTTGGTTTCCCGGTAGTTGGTATCGCGGGTAAAATATCGCTGAAACCCAATGAAAAGTTGAGCGAATATTTTAAAAATTTATTGGCAATTGGCAACAAACCTACTGATATCCCCGTCGCAATTGAACGGACTAAAGAAAATTTAACAAGGGTAGCCAAACAAATCGGAGAGCTTATTGAAATAAACGGGTGATTTTGCTATCCATAGTTTATTATGCCGGTTATAAATATTACTGCCATGCATTGATAACAGTGTTCCGGCTTTTCCTGTTTATTTATAATTTTGATAAAATTTGACGCAATGGAATCCCTGTCCGAATTTAAAACATCATTACATCTGGAACAGCCTGTTAATGGGCTTTCTGTGCAGTTAAAAAGCCTTTGGTATGACGCAAAAGGCAATTGGAACCTGGCGCATGCCCAGGTTGATCAACTGAACGACCAGGCATCTGCATGGGTACATGCTTACCTGCACCGTAAAGAAGATGATATTTGGAACGCCGATTATTGGTACAGCAAAGCAGGTCAAATCCGCCCGAACGTATCTTTAGAGGAGGAATGGGAGCAATTGGTATTGCATTTCCTTTGATCACTTATTTTTTAACTTGGCTTAATCAGTACATCGTCCACCTATATCCGGGTCAGCCCCGGTTTAATTCCACATCGATATAAAATTCGTTCGCATGTGTCAAACTACTTCCTTATAAAAAATGAAGTAGTTTGACATTAAAGGATAATAAAGCCGATATTTGCGGGTTTAATACTATTATATCGCCTGTGTTGATGGATGTTGTGGGTCGCCGTATTCTGATATTGTTTTTTTTTGGCTTTCTTTTAACGCCGATGCTGACAAAGGCACAGCATCCGTTTGTTATTCAAGATGAAACGCCCCAGCATATTTTTTCTTTTGATGAGATTGAAAGTTTCTACGACCCTACAGGAAGCCTGTCTTTTAACGAAATACCACAACAGTCGTTTCTACCCAGCAAAAGCAGTACACCACAAAATACATTACTCAACGGCGTTTATTGGTACCGCATCGCCATCAAGCTCAATGCCCCGACCGATAAACAGTGGCTTTTAGAGTTTTTTGATCAAACCATTGATCACCTAACGGCTTATTCGCCTGATGGCAAGGGAGGCTATGATCAAAAGCAACTTGGCGATACATTTGCATTTGCAGCCCGCATGGTCCATCATAAAAACTTTGAGGTGCCGCTGCAACTGCGTGGCGGAACGGCGGTGTATTATTTCAAGGTCAAATCGCATCAGCCTGCAGATATCATTGTTGTATTGCGCTCTGTGAATTGGTTCATCCAGTATGCCAATAGCGAATATTTTACTTTCGGCATCTTCTATGGCATGATCCTGATCTTCGGTTTCTATAACCTGTTGATGTTTGTAGCCGTCAGATCGAGGCAGTATTTGTACTATACACTTTATCTTTTCAGCGTTGGGCTTTATGAAATGTCAACTGATGGGTTGGCCTTCCAATATTTGTGGCCATCAGCGCCTGCGTTCAATCAATACGCGTTTGCTATCGCCTTATGCCTCATTAGTATTTTTTGCCTGCTGTTTACACGGTCGTTGTTACACACACCGGAAAAAGCGCCGATCCTGGATAAGATGATTATCGGGCTACTTATTTCCCGTGTGCTGTTCTTTGTCTATAGCTTCGCATTTAACCGGGATCTGTTCAATTATAAGTTTATCGAGTTTCTCCCATTGGCACTTGCCTTTAGCACAGGGGTAGCGGTTTATCGTAAAGGGTACCGGCCGGCGCTTTATTTTGTTATTGGTTATGGTTGCATTTGCCTTGGCTTTACCTATAAAATTTTGATCATGCTGCATCTGGATTGGTTGAATATAGGTGCGGCCACGTATTATAGCCTGACGATCAGTTTTATTGCCGAGATGGTCTTTTTATCTATCGCCATCGCCGCCCAGGTCAGCGAATTTAAACGTACCCGGGATAAAGTTCAAAAACAGATGATCGGGGAAATGAAAAAAAGCCGCGACCTGGAACAAAAGCTAAACAAAGAGCTGGAGCAACTGGTGGGGGAGCGCACGAAAGCCCTTTCCGAACAAACTGCTTTGGTAGCGGCACAAAATATTGCTTTGGAACAAAAAAATGGACTGTTGCTTCAGCAGGCAGAAGAAATATCCAGGATGAATGTACTCCTGGAAAAAGATAATGAAGAGCTGCACACCAGTGTTGAACAGCTCGCCAGGTCACGCATCATGTCTGAAGACGTTGATTTTGAGGAGTTCAGTAAAATTTACCCGGATAGCGAAAGCTGTTTCGCGTACCTGGCCCAACTCAAATGGGCATCGGGCTACCATTGCAGAAAATGCGGCGGGGATCATAGCTTCGCAGGGCACACCCCACACGGCCGCCGTTGCTCAAAATGTGATTATGAAGAATCGGTGATTGCCTATACCGTTTTTCAAAATTCCAGGATCCCTATTACAAAAGCATTCTACCTCCTTTTCCTGATGTATGCCAGTAAGGGAAAGATATCATCTCATAAACTATCCGGGATATTAGCCATCAGGCAGGGCACCTGCTGGTCATACAGTAACAAGATCAAAAAGCTGATGGACGACAGGAAAAAGGAACTTAAAAAGTCTGAAGGGGGCTGGAGCAAGTTGGTGCTTGATTAGTTTGCCCGTAATTTGCCATCTGAATGTAACAAATTCATTGCAAGGCGGCGGCACTTTTGTGTATCAAACCAGCCCATCATTTTTCGGCCCCGAAGCAGATGATCCGCTGATTATCAACATGCTTCTTTAGCGTAAAGGTGTGGTGCCCAACCGTATCATTTTATTTATAACAAACTAAATATCAGTCAATTAAGACAATTTTTGTTTGCAAATGCCGAACAATGCCTCCAATTTTGTGCACTCGTTAACCCATCCAATAGTTAACGTAACCAATTAATTAACCACAATCTTAAAATTATGCAAAAACGAATTACTTTATTCTGTGCATTCCTATTGGCGAGTGTTTTGGCCTATGGCCAGGGCCTAACCATAAAAGGTACAGTAAAAGACGCTAAGGGAGAGACACTCCCGGGCGTCAGTGTGATGGTGAAAGATAATAACACCGGCGTAGCAACCGACGTTAACGGCGCTTTCACGATCACTGCCACCGCTAATAGTACATTAACCTTCTCGTTTATTGGTTTTGCCACACAGGAGCTGGCCGTGGCCGGCAGAACGGAGATCAATGTTGTACTCGCTGAGAATAACAAGACGCTTAGCGAAGTTATCGTTGTCGGTTATGGTACACAACGAAAAGGCGATATTACTGGCGCTGTATCTGTTATCGGGAAAAAAGACCTTGATCAACGCCCGAATACACAATTGGGCAATCTGATCGAAGGCAAAACGGCAGGGGTGCAGGTTGTGTCCCCCTCAGGCAGCCCCTCAGCAAGCCTGAGTATTAAAATACGCGGTACCAATACCATTACAGGCGGCAGCAATCCGCTGTATGTGATTGACGGGGTGCCAACGCAGGATACACGTTCTTTGAACCCGGCTGATATCGAAAGTATATCAATTCTTAAAGACGCGTCTTCGGCCGCTATTTATGGCGCGCAAGGCTCAAATGGCGTGGTTTTGATCACGACCAAGCGTGGCACAACCGCCAAACCTAAGGTTGATTTCTCCGCCTATGCAGGTGTATCGTCTGTCAGGAAAAAACTCGATGTCCTTAATGCAGACCAGTACCGCGCGCTGGCTACCGAGCTGGGTTACAGCACCGATTGGTCACAATACACCGCCAATACCGATTGGCAGGACGAAATATACCGGACCGGCGCCTCTCAAAACTACCAGTTGGCCATATCAGGTAAAAACGAGGGCACTACATATTATGTTTCGGGCGGCTGGACGCAACAAAAGGGTGTAATAGAAAGCTCCCTGATGCAGCGTGCCAATTTTAAGGTAAACCTGGACCAGAAGGTAAACGACTGGTTTACCGTGGGTACCAACCTGGCCTACACCCGGTATAATGATGTAAGTGTTACGGATAATGCCAATGTAAACGGAGGTGGTGTTGTCTTAGGCGCATTAACTACGCCACCCAATATTGGCATTTTTAACGCAAACGGCCAGTATACCAGTAATCCATTTCAGCAGTGGGAAAACCCTTTGGCCAGTCTTTATGGCTCTACAAGGCCGTATACCAACCAGCGGTTATTGGGTAATGTTTACGCTGAAATAAAATTTACACCTAACCTGAAATTCAGAAGCAGTTTGGGTATCGATTATACAAACGCGGTAACCGATTATTTCCTTGATCCATACCTGACATCTTACGGCCGCCAAAATAACGGCATAGCGCGTAACGAAACCAATTTAACGAATTATTGGACATCTGATAACACGCTGACTTATACACAAAAAATTGGCAAACATAACTTTAGTGTTTTAGGCGGTTTTGTTGCGCAGAAGTTCCGTTATGAGAATACTTATATTCAAACAACAGGTTTTTCAGGCAACACCATTCCAACGACCAACGCAGGTTCTGTTATTGGCTCGGCTTATAATAATAAATCAGAAAGGTTTAACAACTCCGTAATAGGCCGTGTTAATTATGATTACGCCGGTAAATACCTGTTCACCGCAAATTTCCGTGCCGATGCTTCTTCCGTTTTTGGCACCAACACCCGCTGGGGCTATTTTCCATCGTTTTCAGCAGGCTGGAGATTGTCTGAAGAAAGTTTTCTGAAAGATGTTACCGCCATTAACGACCTGAAACTACGCGCAGGTTTTGGTATTGTAGGTAACGACCAATTAAGCGGTAGCGTTTACTCCTACCTGGGCCAGGTGAGCAGCGGCGCTAATTATATCATCGGCGGCAATGTCATACCCGGTACTTACCCGTCAACCATACAAAATAAAAACCTGAAGTGGGAACAAACACAGCAAACCAATATTGGTATTGATCTGACCGTGTTGAACAACCGTTTAACCTTTAGTGCCGATGCGTATATCAAAGACACGAAAGATCTTTTATTGGCATACCCTGTCCCAAGGTCAACCGGATATGATATTGTCAGCAAAAATGTTGGCAAACTGCGTAACAAGGGCCTGGAATTTATGGTCAGCTCAAGAAACATAGTGGGTAAGGACTTTACCTGGAGCACCGATTTTAATATATCATTTAACCGGAATAACGTACTTGACCTGGTTGGGCAGCAGTTTTTTTATAACACCATAGCGGGCAGGAGTGAAGTATCGTTAGTGAAAGAAAACGAGCCGCTTGGTGTATTCTACGGATATGTTTATGCAGGTGTAGACCCGCAAAACGGTAATGCTTTATATCTGAACAATAAGGGAGAGAAAACAAACGCCCCAACTGCAGACGACCGCCGGATCATTGGTAACCCCAACCCCGATTTTATTTATGGTTTAACCAATACCTTCAGCTACAAAAACTTTAGCCTGAACGTATTTTTACAAGGCTCACAGGGCAATGACCTGTTTAACGCGTCGCGCATCGAAACAGAAGGCATGACCGGTCCGCAAAATCAATCAACCGCGGTATTAAACCGTTGGACAACCCCCGGCCAAATAACGGATATCCCCAAGGCTTCTGTCAATAATACCGATAACTCGCGGATATCTACCCGTTTTGTGGAGAATGGATCTTACCTGAGGGTAAAAACCGCAACCTTGAGCTACAATTTCCCCCAGGCAATTGCCAATAAGTTAAAACTGGGCAGTATCAGGGTTTACGCAACAGGCGAAAACTTGTTTACCATCACCAAATATTCCGGTTATGATCCTGAAGTAAATGCGTTCACGACGGGCAATGCTGCCGTTACCAATGGTGGTTTTGGTATTGACTATGGTACCTATCCGCAGACAAGGAATCTGATTTTTGGTTTAAATGCATCATTCTAAAAGCAATAAAAATGACTACGAAATATATATTAAGCTATGCTTTGATCGCCTCGTTGGCTGTCAGCGCGGTGTCCTGTAAAAAATCGCTCGATCTGCAGCCCATATCGGATGCTACGGTCGATAACTCTTACAATACGGCAACACAGGCAGAAGCCGCCCTTGCAGGCGCATACAATACCTTTACATCATCCGATTATTACATCTGGGATAATATTTATACCAGTGATGTCAGGTCTGATAACCACTACGCCGGGGGTGACAACGCCGATTTTTACCAGTATGATAACCTGAACATAACAGCTACCAACAGCAAAGTGTACGGCGACTGGAGCAACTTGTATAATGGCATATTAAAAGCGAATACCGTTATTCAGCGTGTACCGTTGATCACAGACCCGGGTTTAACAGCAACACGCAAAGCACAAATTGTAGGCGAAGCTAAATTTCTACGGGCCTACCATTACTTTCAGTTAGTAAAAAACTGGGGGGACGTACCCTTAGTGACCGTACCGGTCAGCACGACCGAGCCTGCTGATATCAACACCCCCCGCGCTTCGGTGGCTGATGTTTACAACCAGATCGTTACCGACCTTAGCGATGCGGTTGCCACGTTGCCTGATACTTATGGCGGTGATGCCAGCGTCAATAAAGCACGTGCAACAAAAGGCGCGGCCAACGCGCTGTTGGCGAAAGTTTACGCACAGAAACCAGACCGCGATTATAACAAGGTGCTAACTTACGCCGACGCTGTTATTAACAGCCCGGCGGGTTATGCCCTGGTCAAGTATAGCGATCTTTTTGATGGTAACCATTATAACAATAACGAATCGATACTCGAAGCACAATTTAATGGTACAACAATTGGGAACTGGTCGCCATCATTGTTGTTACCGCCGTCCATTACCAATACCACCTGGCGTAAGTTTATTACCCCTTCAAAAGACCTGGCGAAAGCGTTTGATGATGAGGGAGATGTGGTGCGGAAAAATCAAACCATGTTGTTTGAAAGTGCACCCTGGGTTGACGAATACTGGTCGGCCAGTGTGAACGGCAGCGTGCCGTTCCCTTACAAACAACGTAATTTAACCAATGGTAACAGTACCAGCAGGCAATATATGCTGCGTTTGGCTGATATCATTTTGTTGAAAGCAGAGGCGCTTAACGCCCTTGGCCGTACAGGCGATGCAGGCGACCAACTGTTTATTATTCGCACACGTGCCGGCCTCGGTAAATCAACCGCAACCACGCAAGCGGATATGGCCCTGGCCATAGAAAAAGAACGCCGTTTGGAATTTGCCCAGGAAGGCCAGCGCTGGGATGACCTGGTGCGCTACGGCCGGGCAGAAACAGTCATGAACGCTTTGAATGAGACGAATTTAGTAACCGGTCAAAAAGTTAATTATAACATGACCAAAGAAAAAGAGTTACTGCCCATACCACAAACGGAACGTAACCGCAACCCGGCCTTAACACAAAACCCGGGCTATTGATAAAAATGGCGGGATCATATCCCGCCATTTTTATGTTACATTTATTCACCAACCAGATCAAACATGTTAAAAAAAATAATCCTATCCGCTTTGTTAAGTGCGGTAACCGGCATCATCTATACCCATGCCCAAAATGTGCCGGAAAGTAAGGTATCCTCCTGGGTGACGCACCCGGACAGATCGGCCCTGCTGGAGAAACAAGCCACGATGCCGGTATTCGGCCAGGTTAATGACGCCTATCCAAGCATAACGGTTAACGACAACGAAAAATACCAGCAGATAGATGGTTTTGGTTTTACCTTAACAGGAGGGAGCGCGACGCTGATCAATAAGCTTCAGGCTACCGAAAAAAAGAAGCTGCTGAACGAACTATTCTCCACAAAAGGCGCGGGTATCGGCGTAAGCTACTTGCGTATCAGTATAGGCGCCTCAGACCTGAATGCCGAAGTATTCACTTATGATGACCTGCCTGCAGGGGAAACCGATCCGAAATTGACTCATTTTAGCTTAGCCAAAGATGCCGGCGTCATCTCCCTGCTCAAAGAAATTTTAGCGATCAACCCGCGCATCAAGCTCCTGGGCAGCCCCTGGACCGCTCCTTCCTGGATGAAAACGAACGGCTCATCAAAAGGAGGCAAACTAAAGACCGATTGTTACGCGGTATACGGCCAATATTTAACCAAATATATACTGGCGATGAAAGCACGCGGCATCATCATAGACGCGATTACCCCGCAAAACGAGCCGCTGAACCCCAAGAATAACCCCAGCATGGTCATGGAAGCGGCAGAGCAGGCGGCCTTCATCAAAAGCAGCCTCGGGCCTGCTTTTCACGCGGCAGGTTTAAAAACCAAGATCATTACTTATGACCATAATGCCGACAGGCCGGATTATCCGATTGCTATCTTAAAAGACCCGGAAGCCCGTCAGTATGTAGATGGCTCGGCCTTTCATCTGTATGGCGGCAACATTGAGGCCCTGACCGAAGTACACAACGCGTTCCCCGACAAGAACCTCTATTTTACAGAACAATGGGTTGGCGCCCCCGGTAACTTTGAAGAGAACTTGAACTGGCACGTCAATACCCTGATCATAGGCGCTACACGTAACTGGGCCCGTAACGTGCTGGAATGGAACCTGGCTGCTGATGCCAGTAACCTGCCCCATACCCCCGGCGGCTGCACCGAATGCCTTGGGGCGATCACCGTTGAACATGCGATCACCCGTAACGTTGCCTATTATATCATTGGGCATGCATCCAAATTTGTGCCGGCCGGTTCGGTACGTATCGCTTCTACTATCAGCGGAGACCTGGCGAATGTGGCCTTCCTGACCCCACAAGGCAAAAAGGTACTGATCGCCATCAATAACGGTAAAAATAAAGCGTCGTTCAATATCCGCTACAAAAACGCGGCCGCCGTATGCTCGCTTGATGCCGGCGCTGTAGGGACGTTCGTTTGGTGACCGGAATGACATGGCATAACAGGATCGGGCTTGTGGTCATGGGCATGCGCGCGATCCTTTAATACTGACAACTTGGTCAGCATTGCGTATAGAGAATAAAGCAATGAGCCTGGCGGCTGTCTAATTTTGTATTTTGTCCATATGAATATCACGCCCGTCAAGCCATGAGGCATTCAATGCCGGATAGGTCGCTGTCCGGGAATGGAGTTTTTCTGCATCGTTACTAATTCAATGTTCGAAGATACCGCTTTGGACTTGCCATATTTATCGAACGCTGTCTATTTATATCTTACACAACATCATAACAAAAATTTAAAGGTATGATTTATCTCCAGGTTGGACTCGAACGTTTTGAAACGATTAAAATAACCGCTACCTTGCCGGCACACTTGCACGGGGTGCTTCGCTGAAAAGCAAGGCTGAGATGATACCCGATAAACCTGATACGGATAATACCGGCGTAGGGATGCATGGCCAGTATTGTCTTTAAGCAGCTTTATGCTGTCCATTCAATAGGAAAAGCCTTGTTTCTGCTACGTTATCCGTAGCGCGGAAGCAAGGCTTTTACATTAACACCTTTTGAAAATGGAATTGAAACAAAACGGCGATTTCGGTCTGATGACCAAGAGCCTGACCAACTGGCAAGGACGTAAAGAGTGGTTTTTCAACCGCGAGCACACGGACACTTACGAACAATGGTACGAAGGACGCTATAAGCGTGCAGAGGTTTGGCAGAAAAAAGTGATGGCCCAACTGCTGGAGAAAGATCCGAGAGTAAAAGAATTACTGGAATTCGGCTGCGGCACCACACGCTTTACCCGCTGGTGGCACGAGATCGGGATCGACGCTACGGGCGGCGATCTGTCACCTTTTATGCTGGGTCAGGCTGTCCACTTGTTTCAGGGCGATCTGGTCAACGCAGACTCCCATTACATGCCCTTTAAAGATAACACCTTTGATGCGGTCGCTTTCATCACCACCTTTGAATATTACCATGACCCGGTAAAAGTGATCCGTGAGGCTGCACGCGTAGGCCGTCATGGCATTGCCTTTGGCATGATGAACCGCAATTCTCCCAAAGTACTTCGCCGCAGGGTGCAGCAGCTATTCGGTAAAAATCCTTTTTATGTAACGGCAACATTTTATACGCCCAAGCTATTGATAGAAAAGATAGATGAGGCATTGCAAGGACGTAATTACAGTTTGGAATGGACCTGTACCGGCTTGCCCGAATGGTTCCCCGTACAGCAGTGGAACGTGCCCGTGGGCGACTTTTTTGGATTGTATGTTAAATTCAACGATTAACCTTCGCGATCATGTCACAGTTTTCAGGAAAAATATCCGGCGGCGGTTTTGATGAACTCATCTTACCACGCCTCGGCTTTGCCCGTTCCAATATCACGCATGGCCCTGCATTCGGCGTTGACGTATCCGTGGTAGATATCGGTAACGGTACCGGTCTCGCCATGACCAGCGATCCGCTTTCACTCATTCCTTCATTAGGGCTTGCCGAGTCGGCCTGGCTGTCCGTACACCTGATGGCCAATGACATGGCTACAACAGGTCATTCCCCCATGTATGCACAGATGGTGCTTAATCTGCCGCTGGGGCTGAGCGTGGACGACTTTACCACGTATTGGGAACATGTACACAAGTATTGCAAAGCTATTGGAGTCGCCATTACCGGCGGACATACCGGCAGTATTGAAGGGCAAAACTCCACGATCGCCGGAGGCGGCACCATGCTGCTGACCGCCCCGCTGAACGAGATCCTGGTCAGCAGTCGGGCAAGGCCAGGAGACGTCATCATCGTTACCAAAGAGTGCGCACTATCGTCGGCAGCTATCCTGGCCATGAGCTTTCCGCAAACGGTAAAGAACAAACTGGGTAAAGAAGTTTATGACCAGTGTTGCGCGCTCTTTTACCAAACCTCATCACTGCCCGATGCGCTGGCAGCAGTAGGGGCCGGACAGGTCACTGCCATGCATGATGTTACAGAAGGAGGCGTCCTGGGCGCTGTTTATGAAATGGCAGTTGCGTCCGGCCTGGGTGTTCGAATCCGAAATGAAGATCTACCTTCCGGCATAGCTCAGCAGCAGGTGACCCAGCTCTTTGGTATCGATGAGCGCTTTTGTATCGGTGCCGGTGCTATGATCATCGCTGCCAATCCGGGTACTGAAAGGCACGTTTTAGAAGCGCTTGCTGCCAGACAGATCAAAGGTACAGTGATCGGTGAATTCACAGATAAAGCGGAAGGTTTACGCCTGGTTAGCGATGGCCGTAATGAGCAGATGCCCTATTACGAAAAGGACCCATACTGGGCAGCATTTTTCTGGGCGCTAAAAAAAGGATGGAGATGAAAGAACAAATAAAAATAACCGGCGGGGTGTACCTGGTGATCGATCCCGCCATGGACAGGTCGCTGCTGCTATCGAAACTGGCACCGGCTTTAAAAGCGTGTATTACGGCGGTACAACTATGGAACAACTGGTCGCCAGGTACTGACAAACGAGCTTATATCGCCGCAGCGTCCGGCCTTTGCCGCGCCTATAATGTGCCTTTACTCATCGATAACGACTGGGAATTACTGTTGGATGCTCCTGAGCTGGATGGTGTGCATTTCGATACCGTACCTGAAAACTACTTAGAGATCAAAAGAAAAGTGGCCAGGCCGTTTATAGCAGGGATCACTTGTTCAGGTGACCTGGAGATCGTGCGATGGGCAGACAAACATGAATTCGCCTACGTCTCCTTTTGTGCGATGTTTCCTTCAATATCAGTTGGAAGTTGTACTATCGTTATGCCATCGACGGTTAAGGAAGCCCGCAGTATTACCGATCTGCCTTTATTCGTTTCGGGGGGCATAACGCCTGAAAACATACTATCACTTCGTAAACTCACTCCTTTTAATGGTGTGGCCGTCATCTCTGGTATCATGAGTGCTGATGACACATCCTTAAAAGTAAGATCTTATCAAGAAGCTTTAAACTCACCAATACATAACTTATGAAACTAAATACCATAGCAAAACTTTGCTGTCCGTTCGATAAGCAGGACCTGCAATTAAAAACACTGGCTCAGGACCTTGATCAAAATGTTATCGAAGGCATATTGAGCTGTAAGACCTGTCTGCGCAACTATCCCATTATCTATGGCGTACCGATCATGGCGCCTGATGAATACCGTCAGATCGCCTTGGAACAGCCCCGGTAATATTCTCTTAATTAAAAGTTGCTCTGAATTGTACAGGAGACGTTTTTGTTTTCATTTTGAATAGTCTGCTGAACGACTGCGGATGCTCAAACCCCAACTGATAGGCCACTTCGCTGATCGTTAAATTTGTAGTAGAAAGTAGTTCTTTTGACCGTTCGATCACTTTTTGATGAATGTGCTGCTGCGCATTAAGTCCCGTGAGTGACCGGAGCATATCGCTTAAATAATTAGGTGTATAATTCAACCGCTCTGCCAGGTATTGAACGGTTGGTATGCCCTGACCGCCAGGTTTATCTTCGGCAAAATAAGTGTTCAATAGTTCTTCCAGTTGCTGAACCAATTCACCGGTTGCCACTTGGCGGGTCAGGAACTGGCGCTTGTAAAAGCGTTTGGCATAACTCAGCAACAACTCGATCTGCGCAATGATCACTTCGTGGCTAAAGTCGTCTATCCGGCTGTTGAGTTCCTCACGAACGATATTATAAATGGCCAGCATGGTCGTTTTTTCCTGTTCAGAGAGATGCAGCGCCTCATTGGATGCATAGGAGAAAAATCCGAACTGTTTGATCTTTGCAGCTAAGGGATAACCTTGCAGGAAATCCGGATGAATGAACAGCGACAGACCCTCATTATCCGTATAACCCTCAATATGACCTACCACTTGGTTGGGCGCCGCAAACATCAGGCTGCCTTCATCAAAATCATAATAGCCCTGACCATAACGAAATTTTCCGGCCAGTTTAGTAACGAAAGTGATCTTGTAAAAACCAATAACGTAATTTACAGGGAACTGGCACAAATGCATAAGTTGTGAAGAGTCAAGCAAACTGATCAAGGGATGGCCCGGGCCGGGAATACCCAGCATGCGGTGTATCTCTGTGATAGATTCTAACTTACTAACTTTAGATGCTTCGCTTTTCATTTTGAAAGATAATAACTATAACCGGCCACTTTCTCAGCGGCCGGTCATAATTGAATGAAGAAAGAGTTACCAGGGCATCGGGCCTTCCGGGCCGGTAAAAGTTCCGGTTGGGCCATCTGTTTCCAGCGCAACACGAACCGGTTCGCGTGATCCTACTCCCAGGCTATCGGTACCCTGAAAGTTATTGAGCGCTGTGGCTGTATAACCGGGACTGGTGGTATTAACTTTAATGTTTTCTTTTTCCAGTTCTAAGGCAAACGCCAGCGTAACGGCATTAAGGGCTGTTTTAGAGGCCGCGTAAACGATACCGAAGTGTTGCCTTGCCCAGCATTCAGGGTCAGAGATCCAGGTAAGCGAGCCCAGTCCGCTCGATACATTCACGATGCGTGCAGCTGATGATTTGCGCAACAAGGGTAAAGCGGCCTGCGTAACGGCGATAACGCCAAATACGTTGGTTTCCCAAACCGTGCGCACTTCGTCTAAAGATACATTGACGGCCCTGCCGGATTCCATGACCTCTTCTACCGTGCGGCCCGGCTTTCCGGCATGCGCGATACCAGCATTATTGACCAGCAGATCAAGGCGGCCGGCTTCTTTTCCGATGCGTTCAATGGCAGCTTCGATGGTTGCTTGTTTCGTTACATCCAGTTGGATGGCATGTGCGTTAACGCCGATCTCTGCGGCGGCTTTTTCCCCGTTGCTGAGGTTACGTGAGCCAACGTATACCGTGTAGCCATTGGCTGCAAGTTCTTTGGCTATCTGGAAGCCAACACCCTGGTTGGCACCGGTTACCAGCGCAATAGGCTGACTTTTTAATGATTCGATCTTATTTTCCATAGGAATAAAATGATTTATAAATAAACAAAGCAAAAGTCGCTATTCTCTATCCGGTCATGATAACCAAATCAAGGACATTCCTAACCAAAATGAAACTATCGTTATAGCAAACCTTCAGATATGGTACACTTTACTCTGTTCTGTGCACCGAACTGAATTTTTTGGCCGACACGCACAAAAACGACTAACCATCAGCGGAACATTTAAGGACGCACTTACCGGTGAAACGCTGATCGGCGCGACCATGAGGATGGATCTATCTCCTGGTTTCCCTGTTGTATGACCTTATGGCGATTGTTGCCGGCAACGGAAACTTTTCCAAGGTGATTTCTTAAATTTTATCAGAGGAAAGAATAACAATTAAAATCGATATTTTTAAGCATGACTTTTGAATTTACAGTTCAGCCGGGTTTTAATTTCGTAAAAAGCTTTGGTGACTCCTTTAACATTCCTGTTTTTAAAAATGAATTGAAGATCCCGCCGCATATGGGCGAAGGTCATATTAAAATGGTTGATGTAGAGCCAGGCTTTAAATTTGTCTTACACCATTATACATTGAAAGAGGAGTTTCATTTGAAGCGTAACTCTCCCGATGAGGCGAGTGATTTGATCTCGATTGTATTCAACAGTAATGAGCTGCCGGCTCGGTCGCCCGTTGACCGGCAAACCGCAATGGAGTTCTTAAAGAAGAATGGGTCGTCGATCCAGATCGCCTCCACTGCAATATCTACCGAAACTATTTTCCCAGCTAATGCCGAGATTTATTTTGGTGTGATCGGCATCAACAGGAAGCTGCTTGCTGATCTTCTCCGGATCAATCAGGAAAATGGCCCTTTGGAAACTATTTTGAACAGCTATAGCTTATTCTTCTATCACGAAAAGATGCATCCAGAAATAGCACGGGTCCTAAAGCTCGTTTCTGAGATCAACGAACAAAACAAACTGAGCGATCTGTTTTATAGCATCAAGGCACATGAAATGATCTATTTGTTATTCGAAAAATTGCTGGGCAGGGACAGTGACAAACAAAGTCCTGTGAACAAATCTGATATCGATAAATTGTACCTGATCAGGACGGCTGTATTGGCCGATTTGGGTCAGCCGCCTAATTTGAGCGAAATTGCGGTTAAGGCCGGCATGAGTGAAACAAAAATGAAACATTTATTTAAACAGACCTTTGGCGATACCATTTACAACTTTTATCAGAATGAAAGAATGCAGGAAGCAGGGTTTCTGTTAAAGCATGCGGGTTATTCCGTTTCCGAAGCAGGCTACCGGCTGGGATTTTCAAACCTCAGCCATTTCTCCCGACTTTTCGAAAAGCATTTTGGAACTACTCCAAAGAAATACACGCTTGCCGGATAGGACTATTTTTCGGGCCTGAGGCGCTATTTTAAATATGCTATCCTGCCGACCTTTGACATATCAAAAAACAAACGATATGAAAAAGTTACTAATGTCTTATACCAGCCAGAACCTGAATTTGAAGAATCACTTCGTGATGGCTCCAATGACCCGTAGTCGTGCTATTGACAATTTACCTAATGCCCTGATGGCCGAATATTACAGCCAGCGCCGCGGCGCCGGGCTGATCATTACCGAAGGAACAGCGCCTGCGCCGGAAGGCCTTGGTTATGCCCGGATCCCCGGCATATTTTCCAATGAACAAATTGAGGGATGGAAATTAACGACCGCAGCGGTACACCAAAACAACACTAAAATATTTCTGCAGCTGATGCATACCGGCCGTATTGGTCACCAGGCTAATCTGCCGGAAGGTGTTCACGTGGTCGGCGTATCTGCAACTCCGGCGGCGGGGCAAATGCATACCGATACGGCCGGTATGCAGGATTACCCGGTTCCGGTAGCTTTATCAACCGAAGGCGTCAAAGAGGTGATAGGCGGATATGTAGCCGCTGCAAAAAATGCGATAGCTGCGGGTTTTGACGGTGTCGAACTTCATGCGGCCAATGGCTACCTGATCGAGCAATTCCTTAACCCGAACGTTAATGATCGTACAGATATTTACGGAGGAAGTATGGAAAACCGCGCCAGGTTTGCCATCGAAGTTGCTCAACAAGTTTCAGATGCGATTGGTAAAGAAAGG
This sequence comes from Mucilaginibacter sp. L294, assembly GCF_001636615.1. Classification (GTDB taxonomy): domain Bacteria; phylum Bacteroidota; class Bacteroidia; order Sphingobacteriales; family Sphingobacteriaceae; genus Mucilaginibacter. The sequence goes on from NZ_LGEK01000061.1 coordinate 28,297, forward strand.
GTGGGTATAAGAATATCACCTGACTCTACCCTCGGCGATCTGCAACCCTATGACGCCGATACCACCGAGGAAACATACATTCATTTAAGCAGGGAGTTTAACCGGATCGGCCTTGCCTATATCCACATCAGTCTCAGCCCACAGTTGCCTGCACAAACGTTAAATGCTATCCGTGCAGAATTTGAAGGGACGCTGATCTACTGTAATAACTTCACCGCTGAGACGGCTGAAACCGAATTAGATAAGGGAGATGCAGACCTGATCGCTTTCGGACGCGCATTCCTGGCCAATCCTGACCTGGAGCAACGTATCATCAATGGCTCGGCGCTAAATGCACCTGACTTTACCACCCTTTACACACCGGGTGCTGAAGGTTATACAGATTATCCGGTTTTATTTAATTAACGCAATAAGAACTCAAAATGAAAAAGATAATTTATCAGAAATTCGGCGATGCCGATGTATTACAAATGGCTGATGTGGCCATACCAGCAGTCGGTGAAACAACGATCCTGATCAAGGTCAAAGCGGTATCCATTAATCCCCTGGACTGGAAGATCCGAAACGGCGAAATGAAATTAATGTCCGGCAGCAAATTCCCGAGAGGCACCGGCATTGATTTTTCAGGTATCGTTGAGGCCACAGGGAGTTCGATTACGCAGTACAAGAAAGGCGATGAAGTATTCGGCCTGCTGGACGTTTTTAAAGGGGGTGCTTTGGCAGAATTCATCATGGCGGAGGAAAAAGATATCGCACTTAAACCAAAGGAGATATCCTTTGAACAAGCCGCTGCCGTACCTGTGGTAGGTTCGGCAGCCCTTCAGTTATTTGACACGTTAGTCAATATTCAAACGGGCTCGGAGGTGCTGATCAACGGCGCTTCCGGCGGAATTGGCATGTTCGCTATACAGATCGCCAAAATGAAAGGGGCCATGGTTACCGCCGTGGTCAGCGATAACGGCTTGGAGGCAGTAAAGGCCTGGGGCAGCGATATCGCCGTCAATTACCGGAAGGAAGATGTGTTGAAAGCCGGTAAGCTTTACGATGCGGTTATTGATCTGTCCAATCAAATGCCTTACCGTTCGGCAAAACAAATCATGAAGACATCTTCAATTTATGTGCATACAGCTCCCGGACCAAAAGAGATCGTCAGCTCATTTTTTATCAGCCTGTTTTCCGCAAAAAAATATAAGGTGCTCATGCTTAAACCTTCAGCGGTATACTTGAGCGAACTTAAAAGATATATTGAAGAAGGACTTACTGTCGTCGTTAGCAAAGCTTATTCCTTTGATTCATTTAAAGCTGCTTACGCCGAGGCTCCTAAAGCGCATATCGTCGGAAAAGCAGTGATTACCGTAAATGACTGACGTACGCAATAAAACAGAATCCTGGGTTAAAATAAAGTCAAATGAATGGTCGCTGGGGCTAGGCCAAACCTTTATTTCCGTTACTCATTGGCAGCAAGGGGACGGCATTATTAAATGGCCCTTTAAGTTGCTACAGCGCATTGAGCAAAATTGCCAGGATCAGTACGGGAAACAGCTACCCTTTGATAAAGCGCATCATTACGTCATGCGAAATCAACACCATTAGCCCCGTAACTTCAAGGTTACTTCGTATAATTTTCAGGGCACGGGTAAGGTTGGCTTCAACCCCTTTTTCTGAAATGTTCATCGCGGCTGCTATCTCACTGTTTTTCAATCCTGCTTCGCGGCTATAATTAAATACCAGCCTACATTTTTCAGGCATGTTTTCAACTATACCATCAATGTATTCTTTTAAAAACAGGGCATCAAGTTTTTCTTCATCCAGGCAAATATCGGAGAATTGATAATTTACTTCAGCCAGTTTGCTTCGGCGATGCTCCTTTCGGTAATTTTTGAATACAACAAATTTTATTTTTGTGGCCAAAAAGCCGCCTACGTTTATGATGTTAAAATTGTTCCGTTCTTTCCAAAGTGAAATAAAAACTTCATGGACGATATCCTCAGCCATGGCTTTGTCGTTGGTATTGTTCCACGCTATCAATACCAGTTTTTCCCAGTATCTTTTATAAAGTTCTGTAAATGCGTGCCGATTTCCCTCCTGTAAAAGGTTCATCAATTCCTGATCAGATAACACCATGGACTTCATCAAGCTTAATAATTGGTAATTTCTATAAATAGTACGAAACTAATAGTATAGCCGTCGTTTTAATTGGTTAGAACAAATTTATTGGTAAATTTTAAGGAACTGTCCCCAACTGTTTGCGGTAAGCTCCTGATTTTTATTGATTATCTAAAATATGCAAATAATTATTTTGAGGTGTAGGGTATAGTGCTTTTCGCAGACACATGTCTATATAAACCAATTATAGTGTGAATAAGCAAAGAATCAATTACTTATTGCAAAAATATATTGAAGGTGCCTTAGATAAATTGGAAAAGCAGGAACTCTTGCAGCTTTACAATGAGATCTCCTTGCAGGATGCTGAATATCCGGATGACCGGACAACTGTCAGCGAACGCATACTGAGCCGGCTTAATAGGGAAATTAGTCATGAAAAGCGTAACTGGTATACTGATTTTTGGAAAATAACTGCGGCTGTTGTGACTTTTGTCCTGTTGTCGGCAGGTGTTTACGTGTTAAAAAGCCAAAAAAATGATGAACAGGTATTTGTTAAGCCAATAATAAAAAAACAAATAATTCTTCCCGGTACGGATGCGGCCGTATTAACACTCGGTAATGGCAAAACCATAGCCTTAAATGCCTTAAGTAATGGCAAACTGGCCGTACAGGGAAATACAACTATCACTAAAAACGCCGACGGGCAAATATCCTATCAGGTAGTTAATAATACGGATATTGATGCTAATAAGGAGCCGGTTACTTACAACACACTAACTACACCCCCTGGAGGACAATTTAAAATTACCCTACCCGACGGAAGCAATGTTTGGCTCAACGCCGCATCCTCCATTAAATATCCAAGCAGGTTCGAGGGTGCTGAAAGGCATGTTGAATTACATGGCGAAGCTTATTTTGAAATTTTTAAAAATAAAAATGTTCCGTTCACCGTAACTGCCGAAAATGTAAATATCAAAGTATTAGGTACACACTTCAATGTAATGGCCTACAAAAATGAGCCGGCCATAAATACCACTTTACTTGAAGGCTCTGTATTGTTAAGCGCTAAAAACAGTGATGCCATCCTCGCGCCGGGCCAGCAAGCTGCGCTTAGCCGGAATGCAGATAATATTACCGTGCGTAATGTAAATATAGACGACGCAGTAGCCTGGAAAAACGGGTACTTTTCTTTTAAGAAAGAGAACTTACAAACGGTTATGAATAAGATAGCCCGGTGGTATAACGTAGATGTGGAATTTCAAGGGGTTGCCAGTAACAAAATAATGGGCGGAACAGTGTCCCGATCTGAAAATATTGTTGAAATATTGAATTATTTAGAACTAACCGGAATAGCCAAATTTAAAATTGAGGGAAGGAGGATAACCGTTATATGTAAATAGATTTACTTATCAAAAAATCTGATAAAACCAGGAACGTTGGACCGTCCCTGGTAATAGCAGCAATGGGAGCTGCATCAGGTTAACCGAACGATTGCTTGTAATGCCAATTACCAATTAACCTAATATTCAAATGTATAAAAAAATTACAATTATTTTTTGTAGGGCCTCCGCCTGCATTAAAC